>ATWQ01000092.1 GCA_000421325.1 alpha proteobacterium SCGC AAA536-K22 | reverse complement strand
CATTGAAAGTGGAGCAAATATGTTCAAACCTTTAAAAAATGTAAAAGTAGTAGATTTAACAGGTGTCTTAGCAGGCCCATACAGTACATATCAAATAAGCAATTCCAGTTAAGGGTGATAAATAAAATGTAATAGGAATCGAAACAGCTACGGCAGTCCCTTTCCCAAGTCCAGGAATAACACCTACTACGTAACCTAATAAAACACCAAATGCTATCCAAGATACGTTATTTAATGTTAAGACAGAATTTAAAACTTCATAGCTCATAGTTTTTCCAAACCATCAACCTACAGCGGTACCCAAAACTTGATATAAAAGAAAATAAGCAAGTAATATTAGTCCCGCAGATAAGCTGATAATAATCCAAATTTTTTTTAATCCACATACGACACAGCAACTTAGAATAAGAAAAATAGATGAGATTAAAACATCTACGTAAATAAATAATAAAATACTTATCAAAATACTGAAGGATAGAAGAAAAACTCTTTTGACTTCAATTATA
>ATWQ01000091.1 GCA_000421325.1 alpha proteobacterium SCGC AAA536-K22 | reverse complement strand
AAAACTGTACTATAGTTTTATAACACCCTTAATTTAATTATTAGGGGTGTTTTTTTATTTTTTAAAGCTTATAAATTGTTGCTTAGCTAACTTAACTGATATAGCTATATTATAAAATTATAAGAAGTAAATTATGAATAAATCTGAAATACAAAAACTTGCAGACAAATCAAATTCTTGGCCTTTTGTAGAAGCAAGAAATTTAAGGGATAGATTAAAAAAAATAGGTAGTAACTCAGGAGAGGGTAATGAAGTTCCAGTTTTATTTGAAACTGGATATGGCCCCTCAGGATTACCCCACATAGGTACTTTTGGAGAAGTTGCAAGGACTAATATAGTACGTTTTGCTTTCCAAACTTTAACAGGAAAAAACACAAAACTAATTTGTTTTTCAGATGATATGGATGGATTTCGTAAAGTTCCTGAGAATGTTCCTAACAAGATTTTGTTAGAAAATTACATTGATCATCCACTTACGAATGTTCCTGATCCGTTTGAAAAATTTGATAGTTTT
>ATWQ01000090.1 GCA_000421325.1 alpha proteobacterium SCGC AAA536-K22 | reverse complement strand
AAATTCTTCCAAAATGAT
Organism: alpha proteobacterium SCGC AAA536-K22; assembly: GCA_000421325.1. GTDB lineage: Bacteria > Pseudomonadota > Alphaproteobacteria > Puniceispirillales > Marisalimonadaceae > Marisalimonas. The sequence goes on along the minus strand of ATWQ01000090.1, from coordinate 500 downwards.
TTTTCTTAACCCATCAGCATTGTGACCTTCTGGCAATTTTACAGCCGTTAACACACTAGAATAATCTTTTTCTTCCTGACAAAGAACCTCCAGTCCCCATGCTTGAACAGCAACCCTTGTAGCTTGGGCGTGCCTGTCATGGCGCTTAAAAACATTTTCTAATCCTTCTTCGTGAAGCATATCTATTGCTTCTTTAAGACCGTACAAAAGATTAGTAGCTGGCGTATAAGGGAAAGATCCCTGTTTATTTGATTGAATTTGTTCTTTCCAGTCCCAATAAGACCTTTTCATACTATTTTCATTTGAGGCCAGAAGAGCCTTTTCAGATATTGCGTTAAAAGATAATCCTGGGGGTAGCATTAGACCTTTTTGAGATCCAGATACCGTAACATCAACACCCCATTCGTCATGTTTATATTCCAAGGAGGCTAAACCAGATATTGAATCTACCATTAATAAGGCATTATGTTTAGCAGAATTAATTGCCTCTCTTACTTCTT
>ATWQ01000089.1 GCA_000421325.1 alpha proteobacterium SCGC AAA536-K22 | reverse complement strand
ACTTAAAAGGGATTATCGTTCCTAAATCAAGAGCTTCATCCATGATTGATGAATATCCTATTCTATCTATAGCTGCTACAAGAGCAACGGGGGATACAGTAATGGAAGGCGTTGAGGAGCTTAGATATAAAGAAACGGACAGGATCAAGACAGTTTGTGAAGGCCTCCAAAAAATTGGTTTTATTACTCATGAAACGAGAGATAGCATGGTTGTTAAAGGAAAAGGGCCCAATGCTTCAATAATTGGAGATGTAGAAATAAATTCCAACTTAGACCACAGGATTGCGATGTCTTTTTTATGTCTGGGTTTAGTTACTGAAAAATCTATTACTGTAAGAAACACTGATACAATAAATTCTTCTTTCCCTTTTTTTATGAATAAAATGAATAAAATTGGTGCTAAATTAAATTTATTTTAAATGGACAGTCAAAGTATTTTTTTATGATAGAAATAGCAATAGATGGCCCAGCAGCCTCAGGGAAAGGTACATTAGGGAAAAAATTGTCTGACAAATATAATTTTCCTTATTTAGATACA
>ATWQ01000088.1 GCA_000421325.1 alpha proteobacterium SCGC AAA536-K22 | reverse complement strand
ATGCCGTTTTTTGAAAATAGTGAACTTACAGCTAATAATATGAAAAACTATATTAAACCCATACGGAAAGTTGCGGAGTTTGCAAGTGACGCGAATATTACAGTATGTCTTGAAACAATATTAAATGGAAATGAATTAATACAGTTGTTAAAATCAATAAATATGCCTAATGTTAAAGCAGTTTACGACACTGGCAACAGAGTAGCCTTTGGCCATGATTTGTCAGGTGATATTCGCTTGTTGAGGAACAATATTGCTCATGTTCATGTTAAGGATAAAAATAAAGATAACAAAAATGTTTTACTGGGGACTGGTTTGGTAAATTTCGAAAGTGTTTTTGATGCCTTGAACGATATTAATTATATTGGCCCATATACTTTTGAAACAACTCGTGGCAGCAACCCAATTAATACAGCTAGATACAATATGAACTTGGTAAATTTTTTCAAATTAAACTCAAAAAATGCTTAAGAAAATATTATTTATTGGTCTAGGTGGTGCGGGTCAGAGACACTTAAGACTGTTTAAAAAACATTTAGAAG
>ATWQ01000087.1 GCA_000421325.1 alpha proteobacterium SCGC AAA536-K22 | reverse complement strand
CAAACCTTTGTTTTGTTTCCACCCAGAAAAAACATGTTCTTCAAGATTTCTATTAGATGGAATATTTGAAAGGATTTCGATTGCTCGCTTGCATAAAGGAACTCGATGTTCTTTTCCTACCTTCATGCGACTAGCAGGCACTGTCCAAACTTTCTTTTCAAGATTAATCTCAGACCACTTTGCATCGATAACTTCACTGGTACGAGCTGCAGTCAAGATAAGAAATTCTAAAGCCAAGGCAGAATATCCATTTCGCTGCCGCAGCTCCTGTAAGAAAATACCAATGTTGTTGTAGGGTAGAGCAGGAAAGTGCCTTACCCGCTTCACTTTGACGGTCTTCGATAGAATTTTATCTAGGTGACCACGTAGACGCGCTGGGTTCTCACCACCGACATAGTTTCTTGCCTTACCATAGTCCCAAATTGTTTCAATGCGCTGACGAACACGGCTTGCGGTTTCTGCCTTTGTTATCCAGATAGGCTCTAAGACTCTAAGTATGAGGTCGGTATTAATATCTGAGATAGGTAACTCGCCTAAGATTGGAAAA
>ATWQ01000086.1 GCA_000421325.1 alpha proteobacterium SCGC AAA536-K22 | reverse complement strand
ATTTTAATTATTTGGAACTTTAATGGGATCGAATTTTCAATATCAGAAACTACTATTATGGTAGCTTCAGCTCCAGTAGGTTTAATGGCTTTGATTTTTTCAACTCAATATGATGTTAACCCTAATGCAATTACTAGAGCATTACTGATCACTACGTTATTATCTGTTATATCTATACCTCTCGTTAGTACCCTGAGCTAAAAAAGCTAAACACCAGCGTTAAATTTAAAACCTATCTTTTCAAATTTTTTAGATAAATTTGGTTCTAATTCGTTCATTTCTTGAGCTGCATAAGGCGTAAATGAGATATCATTCATATCATGAACACCGCCAGAAATAACAACCTGTAAAAGGCCTTCTTCATTTCCAACATTAGTGAATGATCTACAAACACCTGGTGGTATAGAAATAGTATCAAATTTTTTAAGAGTTAATTCCTCTGAACCATCATCATTCCATCTAATTAAAAACTCTCCTTCTAAAACTGTAAAAGTTTCATATGTTGCAAGGTGATTGTGCAAGCCAGGACCTTGGCCTATAGGACATTTGG
>ATWQ01000085.1 GCA_000421325.1 alpha proteobacterium SCGC AAA536-K22 | reverse complement strand
CTGGCTTTACGTTTTGCTTATCCTCATTAATACCATCCTTAGCATATAATCTCTGGTCTGGAGCTATAAGACCTAAGTCAGATGAAATATTCACAATAGAGCCACCATTTAGATTTTTAGAAATTTGATAACCAAAATATTTTGAACAAAGAAAGGAGCCTGTTAATCCTACAGCAATATCTTGTTCCCAAATATTTAAAGGGAAATTTTCTAGCCTAGAAAAGTTCTTTTCTGAAGTGTCTCCTACTTTTGGGTTGTTGGCTGCATTGTTCACTAATCCATCTATCTTTCCAAATATTTTAAAAACATTGTTACAAACAGACTTTACCTTGATTTCATTTGAAATATCAACTGCAAAACCTATTGCATTTGTATTGTATTTTATATTTAATTTCTCAGCTAACATATCAACGGTAGGTTGAGACAAATCCAAAAGCACTGGAGTGCCACCATATGCTGCAATAGCGTCTGAGTGCCTTTCTCCTAATAAACCTGCAGCACCTGTAATTACAATAATTTTCCCTGACAATGAGAATAATTTGTCAATACT
>ATWQ01000084.1 GCA_000421325.1 alpha proteobacterium SCGC AAA536-K22 | reverse complement strand
AGGTATTAAAAAAATTAAAAGAGACCGGAGCAAGAGTAGAAGTTTCAAAAGGAGAAATTAATGAGATTAACATTTCTAAAGATTTAGATTTAAGTAATCTTGTAATTAATTAACATTTTTACTTATATTGAACGGCTTTTTAGCAACTATATAAATCCCAGTTACTATGAATATTAGAGCTAAAAGGTCAAACATTGAGAATTTAACATTAATAAAAACATAATCTACTAAAATGGCTAAAATCGGAACTGCCATAACAGAAATTGACGTAACGTTAACTGAGAATTTTTGTAGAATTGTAAAATAAGCCCAATAGGTGTATGCGCTTGATAAAAATATGCCATAAAAAATAATAGATATATGTATATAATCTATAGATCCAAAATTGTTTGAATCAAAATATAACGCAAATGGTATAATCGGAATTATACCAATTATTTGTTGCCAGCCAGCCACAATTAATCCGTCTGATTTAATACCACCATATTTTACAATCATAGTTCCTACTGCCCAACCTGAAGTAAACTTGAAAGGTTCTTTAGCACTAAATCTAACTGCTTCA
>ATWQ01000083.1 GCA_000421325.1 alpha proteobacterium SCGC AAA536-K22 | reverse complement strand
TAAATAAGTTTTTCAGCATATTTTTTGTTAATTTATTTTCTAAAACTTCCACTATTTTAGCAACTCATTTTTTTCTTCAATAATATTAGTAACTATTAACAACAATTCTTGAGAATTAATTATGGTAGTATCTATCACATGTGCATCTTTAGCAGGAACCAAAGGTGACGTTTTTTCTATTACTATCTAATTTATCTCTTTCTTTCATATCATTAATTAAAGTTTGCAACATACACTTTTCGTCATTTTCATGCAAGAAAGATATATTTTTTTGTAATAGTCTTCTTTTAGCTCTTACTTCTATTGAAGCGGTAATGAAGAACTTAAAATCAGCATTTGGAAGAATTGTGGTTCCAATATCTCTTCCATCTAAAATGCAACCACCAAATTGTTTTTTGTTAAAATTACTAAATTCTTTTTGTTTATTATTTAAAATTTTTCTAAGATTGGGAAAGATCGCAATTTTTGAAGAAATTTTGGCGACATCTTCATTTCTCAAGTTTTTATTTTTAAACTCTTTTAAATTCAAATTTTTTGCAAAATTACAACAGAGATTTTCTAGG
>ATWQ01000082.1 GCA_000421325.1 alpha proteobacterium SCGC AAA536-K22 | reverse complement strand
TTTCATACTCTTGCAACGAACTATTAATTAATTGCAAAAGCTTTTATGAAAAGGTTTACCATCTGTGTACTGTTCTTCGTCTTGAGTAGTTGTACATCGTCATTATCGAAATTTGAATATATTATCATGTTACAATAAAGATTAAAACTAAATAAAAATATTAAACTAGATGTCATACCTATGCTCTATCTTGCCTCACTTTTTCCAATACGTTCTTTAAACTCTCCAGAATTTTTAGCAAGAATCCATGAATGTTCAGTCTAAGAATAATATTAACTACTTCTGAATAAAAAAATTAAAATTTTCATATATATAGAAATAAACAAGGTAACGTAATTATAATTTGATTAAACATTATCGATAATAATAGTAATAATTTCTGACTGTATTTCTTTTGCTAATTCAGGATACATAGGTAAACAAAGTATTTTTTTACTTATTTCCCTTGATATTTTGCAAACCTGGTTAGATTGAATATATTCTAAGGTATCAAGTGATGGGTAAAAATATCTTCTAGGAAAAAAATTTTTTTTATTTAAGGCTTTTTGTACCATTAAAAGCTCTTTT
>ATWQ01000081.1 GCA_000421325.1 alpha proteobacterium SCGC AAA536-K22 | reverse complement strand
ACCAGATGCTTAACCAAATGACTCCTGAAATGGAACAAACTTACAATAGCATATTAACAGGTACTGGTGAGGGAACAGGAGTAGAGGCTGCTAAAAGTTACTTAAAGAATGCATTAGGGAAACCAATGATGTCTGCAAGAGGTACTCATAGACCAGCATCTTTAGATACAATTCAAGAAGTAATGGATGGTCTTTGGACTAATTCAAATAAATTAAAAAACTTGTTTGGCAATGCTGCTGTAAATAATCCAGAGTTACAAACTGTTTTTAACGAGTGGACAGGAGATTCCACTGGTATTATTAATGATTCTCTTTATTTACAATTGCTTTTAGCTTATTATAGAGCAATGGAAGAAGCTAGTTATGCTGATTATTCAGATGATGATAAGTGGAGGCATGAAAAATTAAAGTCAGAGAACGGTGGATTTTTAACTGAAGAATTGTTTAGGTCAAAGAGATTTGATAGACCAAACGTATGGCAACCAAGAAAAAGAATATTAAGTGAAAAAATAGGTGACTATATCGAGGAAGTTACTAGAGCAAAATTTAAAAACCCTACTCAAAAAGCT
>ATWQ01000080.1 GCA_000421325.1 alpha proteobacterium SCGC AAA536-K22 | reverse complement strand
CAGTCCAAAACAACACAGCACCCAAAAATGTGAATATTGTACATAGTAAGAAACCAAAGTTATAACCACCAGTCAAATCAAAAAGAAATCCGGCTATCAAAGCACCAGCAGCAGCACCTAAACCTTGTCCAAGATTTGTTGCTCCGTAAATAGACGCTAATCCTTTTCCAGCAAATATTTCAGCCATCAAAGTTGTAATTATTGGTCCTCTTGCGCCTGCTGATAAACCAAATCCTAATATAAATAAAATTAAGAAAATTATAGAAGGATATAACTGCATTAATGCCAAACTAAAAATAGCAATAAAGCTTAATAGATAACTTACAGACGCAACAATATGTCTAGGCCACTTATCAGCCGCTAAACCAGTTAAGACCATGCCTACAAAATTGAGCATTCCTGCAATACCAAAAGAAAAGGCTGCTTGAACTTCACTCAATCCTACGTAAACTAAATAAGCAACTACATGTAAAGATATTCCAAATATTCCAACAGCTGTAAAACAAAAAATAAAGAAAAAATCCCCAGAATGTTTTTTCTTTGACAGCTTTAATTAGTGAAACACCTCCTACCGCTTTTCCATTAAAAG
>ATWQ01000079.1 GCA_000421325.1 alpha proteobacterium SCGC AAA536-K22 | reverse complement strand
GTCTTTTTGCTCCTTTTCCCAATGCTATGGTAGCAGTTCCAACAGGACCAGTTAATGGAATAACGGTCATCGATTTTGACATCAGAGATAGTTATAATGGGGTTAGTAATTTTATCCAAGAAGGGTTTAAAATTCCCAAAACTGCTGGAGCAAAAACTCCTTCAGGAGGTTTCCACTTATATTTTGATAGTGGAGACGAACTTATACCTAATTCAGTATCTAAGTTGGCAATAGGTGTAGATGTAAGAGGAGACGGAGGCTATGTTATCGCTCCACCTAGCCAATCTATTAAAGGGACTTATAAATGGGAAACCGATTGGTTAGATCCTAAGAAAAGCATGGCAAAGCTTCCATTAGTAATTAAAAGCTTAATGTTAAATGAGCAAAGTTCTTTTAAACAAAATCTTAGGTCCAAGTTTCATAAAACTAGTTCAGTTGCTCAAGAAATAGATAATCCCATCTCAGAAGGAAGCCGTAATAATGAACTCACCCGAAGATGTGGATATCTGTTTCGTAAATACTCTTCGGATAAAGTTTTGGAGATTATGAGGCATATAAATCAAAGATGTTGCAACCCTCCTATAGAAGATCGAGAG
>ATWQ01000078.1 GCA_000421325.1 alpha proteobacterium SCGC AAA536-K22 | reverse complement strand
TAGAAAGAGAGTTGGCTAAATCTAATATTACTCGTCATAGTTTAGGTAGAGAAAAATTTGTAGAAAAAGTATGGGAGTGGAAAGAAAAATCAGGCGGTGAGATAACAAACCAGCTAAAAGCACTTGGGACATCACCTGATTGGGAAAAAGAACGCTTTACAATGGATGAAGGGTTGTCCCAAGCAGTTAATTTTGTTTTTGTAAAACTATATAAAGAAGGTCTAATTTATAGAGACAAGCGTCTTGTGAATTGGGATCCAAAATTATTTACAGCAATTTCTGACCTTGAAGTTGAACAAAAAGACATGCAAGGTAAGTTTTGGTACTTCAAATATCCTGTTGAAGATAGCAATGAATTTTTAACTATAGCTACTACTAGGCCTGAAACTATGTTGGGTGATACAGCTGTTGCCGTAAACCCTGAAGATGGTAGATATAAACATTTAGAAGGTAAAAATGTTGTCTTACCTATATTGAACAGACCTATTCCTATAATTTTTGATAATTATTCTGATCCTGAAAAGGGCTCTGGAGCTGTAAAAATAACGCCTGCGCATGATTTTAATGATTTTGAGGTAGGAAAGCGACATAAATTAGAAATG
>ATWQ01000077.1 GCA_000421325.1 alpha proteobacterium SCGC AAA536-K22 | reverse complement strand
CGGATCATGCGCGTTGCGGGAACCGTCAGTTATCCAAATACGGACAAACAAAGGCGTGGCTATATCTCTGAGTTGGTCACCATGAAAGAGAAGGTAAACGGATGTCATTAAAACGAATTGAAGATTGGGATGATATTCTAGAGCCGCTGCAGTTGCCTTTAAATAAACCAGCTGAACCTTTTATAAAGCTCAACCGCGTCACCACATCGGAAGCGGCCTTAAACGGAGAAAACTGGCACGACAACATGCTAAAATTAGTGGCCAGTTGGGTGGCAAAAGGGAACACCGACGAGGAAATTGACGTGCTTGCAGGAAGATTGACACTGCCCGGTTATACTATTGAACAAACGTTAAAAGATGTTCGTCCCATGGTTGATAGTGCAAGGCAGAAAGGCTTCGCAATATCCGGAGAAATCCTGCAACAAAGTTCGTACATAGGCCATCACAACCAAATCTATTTAATGAAAGTTTCACGTACTGGACCAAAAGAAATCAGGCTCACTAATTTCCATGCCGAGATTATTTACGAAACCACAGTCACAAACGGTATCGATAACTCCAAAACATTTACAGTTGTGGGCGTTCTTCATAATGGAACGCCACTAAGTAAGTTTGATGTAGAGGCAAATGCATTTGATAAATTAGAATGGTTACCAACTAATTGGGGTGCAAAAGCGCAGGTTACAGTAGGCTCAATGTATAA
>ATWQ01000076.1 GCA_000421325.1 alpha proteobacterium SCGC AAA536-K22 | reverse complement strand
CAATTTATATGTCATAACAGACGATATATATGAATATATTGTTTACGACAATTTTGAATTCTTCACATTTGCACAAGTTGCACCGGATTTAAAAGATAGAGTATTGACGGTAAATGGCGTTTCCAAAAGTCATTGTATGACTGGGTGGCGAATTGGTTATGCAGTTGGCCCTAAAATGTTAATAAAGGCGATGATTAAAATTCAAGGCCAATCAACTTCCAATGCTTCATCTATTTCACAACATGCTGCCTTGGCTGGAATAAGTGGAAGTAATGATTTTTTGAAACCCTGTTTAAAAGCTTTTGATGAAAGAAGACATTTTGTTTTTAATAAACTTAATAGTATTCAAGGTATAAGTTGTTTGTTACCTGATGGAGCCTTTTACGCTTATCCAAATGTTTCTGGCTTAGTAGGAAAAAAAACTAATGAAGGAAAAATATTAAATAATGATACTGATATTGTCGAATGGCTTCTTGAAACAGCAGAAGTTGCTGCAGTACCTGGAGCAGCTTTTGGGTTAGAACCTTTCTTTCGAGTGTCTTATGCAACAAGTTTAGACTTATTAAAAGAAGCGATGAGCAGGATTGAAAAAGCAGTATTAAGCTTGTCTTAAAAATTTTGGAGTAGAACGTGTTTATTAAGAAACAAAAGATTTGGAATTTGAAAGAGAGTAGTATTACTAACGAAAGTATTTTTAAATCACGAC
>ATWQ01000075.1 GCA_000421325.1 alpha proteobacterium SCGC AAA536-K22 | reverse complement strand
AGTTATTAACATTCTTTCCTTTTGAGCATAGAGGTTTATAGACAAAGTTAATCTGGTATTAAATTACTGTCCCATTTAACAATTACATTAAATGAAATTGATATTCTTGGAAAATCAGACATATTGGGGTGCACCAAGTGATGGATAAATGCAGGCCATAATAATAAATCTCCAGATTTGGGTAACACTCTATGTTCAGGGTCAACTTGTTTGTCTCCTTTGATAGAATTCATATTAGCTTGAGGTCGAGGATCAAAAAAACTTATTGATGCTGGATTTAAATCTGATCTATAAATTTCAGCATCAGATTGATCTGGCACGTTTACATAATAAGTTCCAGATAACCACGAATGAGGATGATTATGAAGATTGTGATAGTCACCCTTCATATTCACATTTCCCCAGCCTTGAATAGACCATTTTAATTCATAATTTATTCCACTTTGACTTGCATAGTCATAAATTGCTCTGTCAAGACATTGTTTGAGCCAGTACATAGCAGGATGGTCCATATTTAAAATATTTTGAGCAACGTAATTTTCCGTCATATTTTCTTGAGAGGCATTGTTAGATAAAACTATGTCAGCAATAACAGAATTAGCTGTTTCAAAACCAGGTAGGGACATTTCCATAAATTGAGTTGGCCAAAGATCTAAGAATTTAGGCTTAATAGTATTTTTATTTTTGGCCATTAATTTCTCCCATTT
>ATWQ01000074.1 GCA_000421325.1 alpha proteobacterium SCGC AAA536-K22 | reverse complement strand
CAGAAGAAAAAAAATATAGAGTTTCTCAAGGAATGGATGATCAAGTTATATCACAGGCAATTATTATAGAGGGGTTAAATTATTCAGCATTAAGAAAAGCAGTTGAAAGTTTTGTTGTCGAACATTCTATTAATGTTAATATCATAACAAATTTTTATTGCTGCCAACATATTTTAACAAAACAAGATTTAATAGGTGTATGAAAAATATTTTAGTTATTGGAGCTGGTATAGTTGGAATCTGTACTGGTATTGAATTAATTAAAAAAGGATATTTTGTTACTTTGTTGGATCCGAATGAACCAGGTTCACAAACCTCTTACGGTAATGCTGGAGTAATAACGGATTCATCGTTGATGATTATAAACAACCCTCAACTATTAAAATCTTTGTTTCAATTAATCTTCAAAAAACAAACCTCATTCAGATATTCAAAATTTTTTATATTTTCAAGATTATCATGGATCCTCCGTTTTCTAATGTTTAGTCATAAAAATCATATGGAATTTGCTGCAAAAGCACTAAGAGAATTGCAAGTTCTATCATTGAAAACCCATCAAGAATTAATCGAAAAAACAAATTCTAAAAATAATATTTCAAAACCTGGTTGGTTAAAACTTTTCAAAACAATTAACAGTTATAAAAAATATTATCTTGAGTTAGATATTTTAAATAAAAACAAAGCTGAATATAACATTTTAGATACTGAGCAAATTAAAAAACAATTCCCTG
>ATWQ01000073.1 GCA_000421325.1 alpha proteobacterium SCGC AAA536-K22 | reverse complement strand
TAATTAAATTTATTCAACAGTTAGTGTTGGTTTTGAAAAAGCCTTAATATTTAATGGACGAGCTGTAATTATTTCTCCTATTTCACCAAGTTTTGTAACAACTACATCACCTTGGGATAATGATAATGCTCCAGCATTACCAGTATTAAAGGTTAAACCATTAATTTTTGGAACAACATATGTTTCACCAGGTCTCATTAATCTTGTCATTAAAATATTACCATCTAAATCTTCAATTTCTACCCAACTATTGCCAATAGCTTTGAGCACCATTTCATTGCTAGGGTCTCTCTCATTTGCTTTTGCTGACATTTCACTAGTTAAGGGTTCAATACTTTTTGTAACAGCTTTTTTAGAAGAGCCTGTAATAATTTCATTATTTAGATTAGAATTAGTAAAATTTATAGGAGGATTTTTTTTAATTTCAGCAATATCAATCTTTTCCTCAAACATTGATTCTTTAATTTCATTATTATTATTTTTAACGTTTAAAGGAAAAGAGTTTTTAGGATCAAAGTTTTCTTCTATAATTACATAACTATTATCATACGCTTCAGTTTTTTTTTCAATTTTCTTTTCTAAACCATTGACGGAGACCGTATCAATTTTATTATTTCTATCAGTATAATACCAGCCTGAATAAATAATGAGCGCAATAAAAAAAGATAAAAGGGCGCCTATAGGTAATATCTTATTATTATGAATTTCTGGAGATAGAAATTTGTATTCTTCTTTAAAGTTGTTAACCTCAATACTCTCTTTAAATTCTTTTACTAAAAGGTCGCTATCTAATTCCAACAAACGAGCATATGATCTTACAAATCCAATTTTATATGCTGTGCCTGGTAAATCTATCTGATCACCGTTTTCAAAGTCTTTTATTATTTTAACTCTTACTTTCAATAAATTACTAGCTTGTTCTTGTGTAAGACTTTTACTTACCCTTGCATCAAGACACAATTTACCTATTGTTGTAAGTTCAACATTATCAAATGCTTCAGTAATTACATCCGAGATAGACGAATCTTCATCTAATA
>ATWQ01000072.1 GCA_000421325.1 alpha proteobacterium SCGC AAA536-K22 | reverse complement strand
TAATGAAAACCAAGATGCAGTCTATTTTGATTATTTTTTGAAGCTCCAGACATGATTGTATCTTTTGCCTCAAAAACTTTTACTTTTAGATCAATAGATGCTGCTGACAAAGCAACCTCAGAACCAAAAATTCCAGCGCCGATAACTACCACGTCAAATTTTGTCATAATTTTTTAACCATAAATACTATAATGAATATCCGTCATCAATGACTAAGTTTTGACCTTGAATATATGAGGAATTTTCTGAAATTAAAAATGCAGCTGCTTCTGAAATATCTTTTGGATTAAGCATTCCCTTTGAAGAACATTTGTCATTATATCTTTTTAAGAATGTATTGGACTGACCGTCTAAAACTCCCCCTGGGCTTAGTGCATTAATACGAACACCAGATTTTTTATAATATTGGGCAAAATACTTTGTAAGGTTTATTATAGCAGATTTGATTGCAGAATACTCAACTGGCATAGTCATAGTAGTTCCCTTATATACGTCAAAACGTGGTGTAATTACTCCATAGATTGATGCCATATTCAAAATTACCCCATGTCCCTGCTTTTTGAAAAATATACAAAACTGTTGGGCTACTAGGAAATAGCCACCAATATTTAATGCTAGATTTTCTGTAAAATTACAGTAGGTTACATCTTCTAATTTTTTACCAAATGCTTTATTTTTAGGATAAGCATTATTAATTATTGCATCAATAACACCATATTTATCTTTAACTGTTTGGATAACACTTGATATAGAATCTTTATTGGTAATATCAAGATTACAAAAATAAAGTGATGATTTATGATTTTTATAACTCTTATTATTTTTCAATTGGTCAAGGGCGTATTTATCAATATCTGTTGCTACAACAATAGCACCATAATTAAGAAAAGTTTTGACTAGTGACCTACCAATAAGCCCAGCAGCACCTGTTACAATAATAATTTTCTTTTCTAACATTTTCTATTTACCTTTAGATTTTGGTTTCTATATAATAATATTATAAACGAAAATGATCCATTTTTTCATGTTCTGTAAGTTTATAAGCCTCCAATCCAA
>ATWQ01000071.1 GCA_000421325.1 alpha proteobacterium SCGC AAA536-K22 | reverse complement strand
TTCCAATTGGAGTTACATTTGTAATCAAAAAATTAAAGTTAATTTCTTATTAATTAATTCTCATCATTGGTAATATATTAAGAAGATAAACAACACTAATAACTCCAACAGTTGTAGAGGCAACAAATCCAATTATTAAAGGTTTTATGCCTAATGTTAACATGCCTTTAATATTAGTTTGTAAACCAAGAGCAACCATGGCAAATAAAATGCAATAAATTGATATCTGTTTAGATGTAAATAAAAACATTTCCCATTGATATACGAAGTTACTATCAATGATTAATTGATCACCAAAAGTTCTAAAAACAGATAATAAAATAAATCCAACGACAAACATCGGGAAAAAATCTTTAATAGATTTTTTAACATCAACTGCTTGATCTTTATTATAGAGATAAGCAATAAGTGGAATTAAAATAATCAAAAAAGAGTTTCTTAATAATTTTGTTGTCATAGCTGAATTCAAAGCTTCTTGACTACTATAAAGCTCAGAATAAATTATACCTGCTGCACTTACTTGTGCTGTGTCATGTATGGCTGTCCCAAGGAATACACCAGCAAGATCTGGGGTGAAATTAAAAAAATAATTAGCTAAATAAGGATAGAAAAATACGGCTAAAATTCCAAATAAAGTAACAATACCAACTGCATAACTGGTTTCATCTTTACTAGATTTTATTATTGAAGAAGTAGCTATAACTGCAGTTACCCCACATATACACGTGCCCATCGTGATTAAATAACCTAGGTTTTTAGAAATATTGAAGATTTTACATAAAAATTTTATTATAAAAAATGCAGCTATAATATTAATTAATACTAAAAAAATTGCTGTAGATCCATAATTAAAAAGTTGAGTCAAACTTAAACTAAGACCAAGAACTGCTATTCCAATTCTTAATAGTTTTTTTAAACAAAAACTAATAAACGGTTCGATATTTTTATTAATAGAAAAAATATTACCTATAATTAATCCAAGGAAAATACACAGGAAAGCGGAAGAAATTAATAAATTACCGGATGATAATAATTTACTTGATGATATAGATAAAATAACTAA
>ATWQ01000070.1 GCA_000421325.1 alpha proteobacterium SCGC AAA536-K22 | reverse complement strand
ATATTTTTTAATATTTATTATTTTACTTGCTAAAGCCAAAAAATTAGTGGATTTATTAAAAAGCGGTCTTCCAGAAAGACCTCCTATTTCATGCAAGTTATCCGACTGAAGTCCTTTAGTCCTATCTACAGTAGTATTAGAAATAATTAAACCTGAAATATTGTTTTCATTTGCAGTTTCAATTATTTGTTTTAAATCATTTTTACTTATATCAGGCGCAATTTTTAAAAATATTGGCAATTGTAAATCTAAATTTTTAGACTTAGCGATACCATTTTTTACAGATATTAAAACTTTTTTTAAATTATTAGTTTGATGAAAATCCCTTAAATTTGGTGTATTTGGTGATGAAATATTTATAGTAAGATAGTCAGCAAACTCTGATAAATTCTTTGAAAGTATTTCATAATCATTAAATCTATCATTACTATCTTTGTTTGGCCCTATGTTAACACCAAGAATAAAATCGCTGCCAACTGGAAATTTTTTTCTATAGTTTTTTAATTTTTTTATAGCCTTAGCCATTCCTAAATTATTAAAACCATTCCTATTTATTATTGCTTTATCTTTTTCTAATCTAAATACTCTTGGTTTGGGGTTTCCATACTGCGGTAATGGGGTAATTGTTCCAACTTCAGTTAGTCCAAAGTTTAAATAATGAATTCTCTCAATAATTTGTGCATTTTTATCAAAACCTGCAGCAACTCCAAGAAAATTAGTGAAGTGTAAATTGTTAATTTTAACTGGAATTTCTATTCGCTTTAATCTTGGATGGAATCCTAACTTCAATGCAATTAAAGATATTTGATGAGCGATTTCTGGTTCGAGTTTCCTAACAAGAAAAGTAATAAATTTCCAAATCATCCTTTACCTATTCTTTAACTAATTCACCTTCAAGTACTTTTTCTAATAGTTTTTTAGTTGATTCTATTCCATACAGTTTTATAAAACTTCCCATCCTAGGACCTTCAGATTGACCCAACACAGTTTCGTACAATCCTTTAAACCAATCACGTAAATTTTGGTATTCTAAGTTTTTTCCTATGGAGAATATCATAGCTTGTATTTCCTCTGATGAAGTTTCTTTGTCTAAAGTTGATAAAATTTCAATTAATTGTGTAATTCCTCTTTTTTCTTTGTCAGAA
>ATWQ01000069.1 GCA_000421325.1 alpha proteobacterium SCGC AAA536-K22 | reverse complement strand
AAGGCTTGTCATCTCGTCCTGCTCTTCCAATTTGTTGGTAATAAGCTTCCATACTGTCTGGAAGTCCTAAGTTAATTACAAACCTAATATCTGGTTTATCTATTCCCATTCCAAATGCAATTGTTGCAACAACAATATGAGCACTTTCTGTCATAAAAATATTTTGAACTTTTTTTCTAATAGTCCCCTCTAACCCAGCATGATACGCACTAGCTTTGAACCCTTTTTCAGTCAAAAAAAGTGCAACTTCTTCTGTTTTTTTTCTTGAAATACAATAAATAATTCCAGATTGATGTTTTCTAATATTTAAAAAATCGATAACCTGTAACTTCCAATTTGTTTTTTGGATAATAGAAAGGCTTAAATTTGGTCTATCAAAACCCTTAATATATATATCAACTTCATTATCAAAAATTTTATTAATTATATCTAATCTTGTTGTTTTATCAGCGGTTGCTGTGAAACCAACTATGTTACTAATTGGAAAAAAATATTTTAGTTTTGATAATTCTTCATAATCTGGCCTGAAGCTTTGCCCCCATTTTGACACACAATGAGCTTCATCAATTACAAACAAACCAATATCCAATAATTTTAAATTATCAATCATATTTTCAGTCATGAGTCTTTCAGGTGATACATACAAAATTTTAACTCTACCGACTTTAAAATTGTACCATGACGAGGCCTGCTCATCACTACTTTGATTTGAGTGAAGTTTTTCAACAATTACTCCACATTCTTTTAAACCCGCAACTTGATCATCAATTAGAGCTATCAAAGGTGAAATAATTATAGTTTGTTTTTGTGATATAATAGCTGGTAATTGATAACATAATGACTTTCCTGCTCCCGTTGGCATTATGGCAAGTGATTGTTTTCCACTTATAATATTTTCAACAATTTCCTGTTGTCCATATCTATAGTTTGAAAAACCAAAGACTTTTTTTAATATCTCAAAAGCCTTTTCATTTAATTGTAAATTATTCATAAATTTTATATTAATTTTAAGATTTAGATTTTATTGCTCAATAACTAACAGCTATTTGTAATTTATAATATATGAAAAATAAGCCCTTGAATAAAAACTGCATCTATTTCTTGAGAACTTCAAATTTCAGTTTCTTATTATTTATAACATAAAGTCTCATCTCACTTGATTCACCTAGCACGCAAAACTAACAGCACGTTATTTAGAGTATACTAAATAGTCTTATATTATTAGAGAAGAACCATATGAACTTAAAGGATGGATACGTGAGTATGCCTAATGAA
>ATWQ01000068.1 GCA_000421325.1 alpha proteobacterium SCGC AAA536-K22 | reverse complement strand
ACAAATACTTCATATTGTACCTCATAATTTATACTTAACCTGTTAATGGTATCAATTTAATACATATTTAATTTAAGGCAAGAGAAATAATCGTAATTTATAAAAAAAATTAGTTTTATTAATTTTGATCTAATTTAATTAAAATTATTTTGTATTAATTTATACATTTTGGTTCAAATCCAAAATTTCTATCTACAAAATAAGCTGATTTTTTTGATTTCCACATTCCATCATTTGCAACTATGATATGATCTTTGTTTGTGTAGTTCTCAATTAACCAGTCTAATGATATAGCCATTTGGTGAGTGTGATATGCGGCATGAGCTTTATCTTTTGTATGATTCCTCATTCCTGATGGATCTTTACGTTTTCTGTATGTTTTAACGTCTGTAAGACCTAAGTTAAGTATATCCACAGTTTTATCAATTCTTTGCTTCAATTCTTTTGGAAACTGCTTATAACCCCATAGTTCAGCTATAGCATATAGTCCTAGCAAATTGTTTACACCTTGTGAGTGATACCATACATCTCTAACACCTCTGAAACTATTGTTATGAATATATCCGTCCCTGTAAACAACCTTATCAGCTTTAGCAATTCCTTTTTGAATCCATCTTGCTACTTGCTCTGGTTTGTTTTTCCAAGCTAAATATGATAAAATACCAATAGTTCCGTCAGC
This sequence comes from alpha proteobacterium SCGC AAA536-K22, assembly GCA_000421325.1. Lineage (GTDB taxonomy): Bacteria > Pseudomonadota > Alphaproteobacteria > Puniceispirillales > Marisalimonadaceae > Marisalimonas. The sequence continues at coordinate 647 of ATWQ01000068.1, read as the reverse complement.
CAATTGAATAAAACCTCTGGTATGCTTATCTAGCTTCATAGCCTTAATAGCTAACGGTTTGACATATTTTCTATATAAAGTATCAATATACTCGTCGACAATTTTAAATTGTTCTTTGGTAAATTGATCTTTCATCAAATATGCTTGTTGCATATAAGTGGCTCCGTATATTTGAGCTTCATGTGGTCTATGCGAGATGCAAGGTTTAGTACCGTCACCTGTACCATTTCCGTAACATAGTCTATCAACTTTGCCTTGATCTTTTAATTTGCTAATTTCTTTAGAAGTTAATGTATTTAACATGACACTTGCTTCTGCCCAGGCTACCATAACTTCAGCAATAAGTGGACCATGCTCGTCCATTTTGTTATTCACTATTGAATAAACAATAGTTCCATGCAGTAATGCTAGTCTATTAGAATGTTTTTCGTGATTAACATATATACTATTTGATCTTAGTTCATGATCCTTGTTCCAATCATACTCAGTAAGTTGCATTAGGTGATCATAGTTATTTCCTTGAAGGTCAGGATTTTTTGACTTGCTCACGTGTGTTATAGCAAGATCCATCTCCCAATATGCTTTACCCCAACTTCCATGACCATGCACACCTTCTAGTGAGCAAGTTTTTTTTGTAAGTTTGTTTG
>ATWQ01000067.1 GCA_000421325.1 alpha proteobacterium SCGC AAA536-K22 | reverse complement strand
AACCCATCCTTACCTTAAAAGATTTAATTGTATTTTAAGTAATTAAGTTTTTAATAATTTTTTAAATCTCAGGTGCCAACAGCAACCAGACCCAGAACCAACCGCTTCTTTCTAATCCTGTTCTCACGCTTAACCGGAGAGTATAAAAACGATCTCATTGAATTTTTATTCACTTTAGTGGATTCAAGTTCTGGCTGCTTATTAAAGGGAAATGAGTATGTAAGAATACCCTTGGTGACACTGCTTGTTCTATTTGAATCGTCAGTCGCAACGTTTAAAGTAAGTCTTTCGCTCAAAGTTAGATTAACTCCTGCCTCTGTACCTCTCTCTTTAAAACCTGCGCCATCAGACCAATTATACCCCCTGGCATATATTTCTGGGTTATAAGCAAAATCAGACTTAAAACTAATGGTATAGTCAAATCCATCTAGAGCTGTCTCAGAAATACCTTCGTAAATACGAGTGTCAGTTAGAGCCCTGTAATAGTTAGCTCTTAAACCCACACCGTTACTTAGGGTCTCCGCGCCAAGCCCCCAACGCTTATGTCCTGAGCTGAACTCATTATCTAAAAATAAATTTGCGCCATAAAGCCAAGTCTCATTATCAGACAAAGTCCTGTAGCCAAGACCGATATTCGCAGTGTTCCTTCCATCAACCCTTGATATACTTATTTGGTTAAAAACGGCATCGCTTTCCCCTTCATTAAGCTTGATAACAGCAGTAGCCTCGCCGCCTGTTTTGTTATCATTATTAAAAACAGAAACGGAAATGTGTTTAAGATTTTCTCCTGTAGCTTTTTCACTCATAGCTGTAGCTAAAGCGTTCAATTTTGACACAGCAGCATCAACCAAGGACCCTTTAAGCTTTTTAGTATTAGACGACTGAGCATTTAGAGCATTAATTGGCAAAGTTACGGTAAAAACAAACGTCAATAAAACGATGACTTTGTGTATAAAAACAGATTGGCTTTTTCCCATTTTATAATCCATTATTCCGCCTCCACCAAAAACTCAAATCCTCGCTGCATAATCCCTGTGACACATCTATCACCGCCACCAACACCACAAGATGCGTGACCATTACTTTTCTGTCGAATTTTACCATTACCTGTTAGAGCAAAACTCATTTTGATACGAGAGGTTGTATTGCTTATTATAGGTTGGTAACCAGTCTTAAAAGCCGAGATTCCAAGGAGATAGCGGGTGTCGTTATCTGAAGTTGATTGCGTGGTTTCCGCACTCAGCGCATATGAGTTATTTACTGCAAAAGTTTTATCATCTGCAGCACGCTCATAATTTGTTGCTCCAGCGTTTGAGGTCCATCTATCCTTATCAGAAACCATATAACCAGGATTT
>ATWQ01000066.1 GCA_000421325.1 alpha proteobacterium SCGC AAA536-K22 | reverse complement strand
GAAATATATAACAAGTTTTTGGCAGATTAAACTCTAATTTCCATATGGGCACCTTTCTGGGATAACCAAGGTACCTGCTAACTCTTGAAGCATCTATAACAAGTCTTTCGACTGTGTTAATCTTTTCTCCCAAACCCACTATTTTATTCCAATAATTTGTATCATTAATAATCTTTTACAATCTTATAAAAAAAGTTAATAGTTTTATTATTTAAATTATATTGAGGATTATTTATGCTATTAGACGTTAGAACATATACCTGTAAGCCTGGTACTATTAATACCCATCTAAACCTGTACAAAGAAAAAGGTAAACCCGTACAATCAAAACATTTAGGCCAACCTTTACTTTTTGCGACTACCGAAACTGGAAATCCGAATGAATACACCCATATATGGGTTTATAAAAGTGCAGATGATAGGGAAAAAAAAAGGGCTGCTATGTGGGCAGACCCAAATTGGGTTAATTACACTCAAGAAAGCGCTAAACTCGGCGCCTTAGAGGCTCAGCAGAACAAGCTCTTAAAACCAGTTGATTTTTATCAATTTACCCCTAATTAATTTTTTTAAGCAGGTTTTGCAGATCTATCTAAAAAGTCGTCTCTTCTAGATAAATAGAAAGAATAACTATCTGGAAGAAATGACTTTGCATTTTCTAATTTAAAATGTGTAGCGGCTTTATAAACCCATTGTGTGTCTGCAAGCAACTCTCTTCCCATCGCTACTAAATCAGCTCTTTTATTTAATATTATTTCATTTGCTTGGTAAGCGTTTATTATAGCCCCTACAGCCATTGAACTTATCTCTGCCTCTTTCTTAATTTTTTCTGAATAAGGAACTTGAAAACCAGGAATAATCTTCGATTTAGTGAGGACAGGGGATCCAGTTATACCACCTGATGAACAATCTATTACATCTACTCCAGCTATCTTAAGCGACTTTGCCAGTTGAACATTATCCTCTATAGTAGCGCCTTGACCTGGAGCATCAATAGAAGACAACCTGTAAAAAAGAGGTTTATTTTCTGGCCAAACAGATTTTATATCTGCGATTATTTCCATAGCAAACCTAATCCTATTTTCAAAATTTCCACCATATTGATCATTTCTCATATTTGATATTGGTGAAAAAAAGGAATGCAATAAATAACCGTGAGCACCATGGATTTCAATAATATCAAAACCCGCTATATTTGCTCTTATAGCAGCGTTTTTGAAATCCTCCTTAACTCTATTAATGTCTTCAATGGTCATCTCTTTAGGTACTGGTGAACTGTTATTTATAGGAATTGCGCTTGGACCTATAGTTTGCCAAGCTGGCTCTATTTTATCATTTTCAGTGATTGGGGAAGCACCATCCCAAGGTCTTAAAAAACTTGCTTTTCTTCCAGCATGAGCAAGCTGAATACCACTTAAAC
>ATWQ01000065.1 GCA_000421325.1 alpha proteobacterium SCGC AAA536-K22 | reverse complement strand
ATTGCTGCGGCTTCAAAGTTTTGTTTATTAGACGCATCGTACATTTTTTCTATTAAATTATTTTTTATTTCCTTTGAATTCCCATTTAGAAAGTTTTTTGCTTCAACCAAAGTTTTTTTATAATTTTCTTTTGATATATAATTTACACAAGGAGCACTACATCTTTTTATTTGATATTGAAGGCAAGGTCTTGTTCTTGAATTGAATATATTGTCATTGCAAGTTCTTAGCAAAAATACCTTTTGCAGTGTTTCAATTGTTTTGTAAACGGTTCTTTTAGATACAAATGGTCCAAAGTATTCTCCTCTAATAGTCCTTGATCCTCGATGAGAAGATATTTGTGGAAATGAGTGTGACAAATTAAATAATATGGAACTAAAACTTTTGTCGTCCTTAAGTAATATATTGTAAATTGGCTCGAATTTTTTAATTAAATTTGACTCTAATAATAAAGCTTCAACTTCAGACGATGTGATAATGATCTCCATTTTAACTGTGCTTGAAACCATGTGTGTTAGTCTTGAGTTAAGTCTTTTTGGTTGAGTATAAAAACTAACTCTGTTTTTTAGATTTTTTGCTTTGCCAATATATAAATACTCTTCGTTTTCTCCTAACATCTGATAAATTCCAGATTTATCAGGAATTGTTGTTAATTCGCTTTTTATAACCTCAATCCCATTGCTAAGAGAAGGTTTACCCTTTTTTTCCATGTTGTATTTTTTGCACCTTAAATTTATTTTAATCAAAAGTATTTTTACTTCTTTTTACTAAACTTAATTTTATAATTTTCTTTAGGAGCAACCATCAATCCTAGTTCTTTTTGTTGCAAGATTTTTATTTTATCTCTAATCTTTGCGGCCTCTTCAAATTCAAGGTTGCTTGCTGCTTTTCCCATCTCTAACTGAAGCTCTTGAATTGATTGCTTAATACTTTTTCCAATTTGTTTAGAGCTTTTATTCTCTTCGCTCTCTTCACTAAGATTTTCTAGTATATTAGAAATTTTACTGATAACTGTTTTTGGAGTGATTTTATTCTTAATATTATAATTAATTTGTTTTTTTCTTCTTCTTTCTGTTTCATCAATCGCGTACTGCATTGAACCAGTTATTTTATCTGCGTATAGTATAACTCTTCCATCGATATGTCTTGCCGCCCTACCTATAGTTTGAATTAATGATGTCTTAGACCTTAGGTAACCTTCTTTATCAGCATCTAATATAGCGACTAATGCACACTCTGGAATATCTAAACCTTCTCTTAAAAGATTAATTCCAATTAAGGCATCAAAAACTCCTAATCTTAAATCTCTTATTATTTCAATACGTTCAAGTGTATCAACATCTGAATGGATGTATCTGACTTTTAATCCAGCTTCAAACATATATTCACTTAAGGCTTCAGCCATTTTTTTTGTAAGTGTTGTAATCAAAACTCTGTTACCTTTTTTAGATT
>ATWQ01000064.1 GCA_000421325.1 alpha proteobacterium SCGC AAA536-K22 | reverse complement strand
CTGTTACAAGTATTATCATTTAATGGAAGTCCTTATAAGTTCCAGAATACTCGTTTATCAAAATGTGATTTATACTGCTGTCTCTAACTTCGGAAAATATAGTTTTTTTATTAAGCCACCATTTTGCATATAGATGAGTGCTTGAATAAGATCCTAATAAAATTAGGCTTTTTACAAATAATAATAAAAATTCTGATGGTATTTCTAAATTTATTTTATTCTTAAAAATATAGCTTTCAATTCCAAGCGCTAAAAAATATTGCTTGTAATCTCTAAATCGATCATTTGAGTGGGGCTTTATAATTACAAAAATATTTTGATATTTAATGTATTTAAATTGTTTTTTTAAATATTCCAAATACTCATTATCATCAACTATTGATGTTGGCATATATAAATATACTTTGTTTTTTTCAGTACACATATTTCTTATAAGTAGTAATTCTTTATAAGCTTCATGCTCTTTAATTTGGTATTTTGATATAAATTTTGAGTATAAGTTTAAAATATTTTGATTAATATTTATATAAACTTTTTTTAAATTACTCTCTCCGGTATTTAAGTTTGTCATTTTTTTAGTTTCTCTAACTTTCGATAGATAAATTCTTTTTGCAGAAAAGTTATCAGACCCTCCTGTCAAAACAAGAAATCCTTTTTTTAATATACTCTTTAACCCGGTATCACTTTTCTTTTTTTGTAAATCATAAGATGACGCTCCATGCTCAATATATGAAATATTAGTCATTTTAGAATTATATAAATATTTAAGCATAAAGACATTATCACCAAAAATATACTCATCTATAACTTTATGTTTTTTTAATATATTTTTGAATTTAGTAACCATATCTTTTTTATTTTTCAAAATAAACATACTTTGAAATGGTAAATAATTAAACGGCCATAAAAGTTTCTTGAATTCTAGAAATATAGATGATGTATATATACAGTAAAAGTAATCCCAATTAGAACTATTCACAATACAATTTTCTATTATCTCTTTATTATTGTTAGTTCTGTTATTTCTTATTAAAACTAAAATATTGACATCATTATAAAATTTTTTTCTTATTAGACTGCTTGCAACAATAACCGTAATTAAACTATTACAACAAAATAAATTAACTCTTTGTTTTTTCATTTTAATTTCAATGTTTATAGCTGTCTAAAATTTTATTCAATTACCAAACAGTTCGTCCACCGTCAACAGGTACTATTGCACCGTTAAGATAGCTAGAGGCATCACTTAACATCCATAGTAAAGTTCCTTGATATTCATCTATATTTGCCATTCTTTGCATTGGTATTCTTTCAGTAACTTCTTTTACAAAACTTCTAGGTTGTTCATTATAAACACCTCCTGGGCAAATTGCATTACAACGAACTTTTTTTTCTGCCCAATAAGTTGCTAAATATCTAGTTAAACCAATCAAACCTGTTTTCACGACTGAGTATGTCACTGGCTTTACGTTTTGCTTATCCTCATTAATACCATCCTTA
>ATWQ01000063.1 GCA_000421325.1 alpha proteobacterium SCGC AAA536-K22 | reverse complement strand
CATAGTTGGATTAAGTGATGCATATGGATCTTGAAATACAATTTGCACTTTTCTTCTAAAATTAAATAACTCTTTTTTGTCAAAATCAAAAATATTTTGCCCATGATATAAAATACTACCACTTGAAGGTTCAATTAATCTTAATATTAAGTTAGAAATTGTAGTTTTACCTGACCCAGATTCACCTACAATTCCAACAATCTCATTACGAAATAGATTAAAATTTATATTATCACAGGCTAATGTATCATAGGATTTAGAAACATTTTTAATTTCTAATATTGGATTAAATTTGTTATTGACATTTTTTTTACGTCTTTGATTTAATTTTCCAGGAATGGAGTTCATCAATTCTTTTGTATATGTATGTTTGGGATTAATAAAAACATCTTTTAAATAGCCTTTTTCTACTATTTTTCCATTCTTTAACACAATCACATTATCTGCCACCTCTCCAGCTATACCAAGATCATGCGTAATTAGTATTAAACCCATATTTCTTTCATCTCGAAGCTCTGCTAACAATTCTAGTATTTTTGCTTGAATTGTGACATCAAGAGCTGTTGTCGGTTCGTCAGCAATAATTATATCTGGTTCTAAAGCTAAAGCCATTGCGATCATTACTCTTTGTCTTTGACCACCTGAAAATTGATGAGGATAATCTTTTGCTCGTTTTATTGGGTTTGGTATTTTTACTCTTTCTAATAACTGTAACGTTTTGTCCCAGCTTTCCTTTTTTGAATAATTTTTATGAACTTCAAAACATTCGGCTATCTGTGATCCAACAGTAAAAACAGGATTAAGATGAGATAATGTATCTTGAAAAATTATAGCAATTTTACTTCCCATTAACTTTCTTCTATTAGTATCTGAAAGTTTTAATATATCTTGATTATTTAAAAAAATTTCTCCACTTTTTATTCTACCAGGCGGACAAGTTAAAATGCCCATAATAACTGACGCTGTAACACTTTTCCCAGAGCCACTTTCTCCAATTATTGCTAAAGTTTGTCCCTTATTTAATTCAAAATCTATGCCCTGAACAGCATTTACGGAACCATCCACAGTATCGAAAGACACTGCTAAATTAGAAACTTTTAATAATGAGTTTTTTTTATTACTCATTTTTGTCTCCAATATTTTGCAAACGCCACCTTTGTCTTGGATCTAATACAATTCTTAACCACGAAGATAATAAATTTAATGATAACGCAACTAACATTATTATTAATCCTGGAAAAAAGGCTAACCACCATGCTAATTGTAGATAGTTTCTTCCTTGAGCTACCATTAGTCCCCAAGTAACTTCTGGAGGTTGTATTCCTACGCCAAGAAAACTTAAAGCAGATTCACCTAACATAACAAAAGCAAAGTCTAATGTAGCTATAGTAATCAAAGTTGGAATTGTTAATGGTGCTATGTGTTTGAAAATTATTCTTGTATTTGACGCGCCCATTGATATTGCTGCTGAAACAAATAATCTTTCTCTTATTTCCAAGACTTCCGCTCTCGCGGTTCTCATGTATATAGGCATTCTTGTAAAAGCGAGAACTAAAACTAAATTTAACAAACCAGGATCAAACATATATAATACGATTACAGCTAATAAGAGTGAAGGAAAACTCATGATTATGTCCGCTATTCTCATTAT
>ATWQ01000062.1 GCA_000421325.1 alpha proteobacterium SCGC AAA536-K22 | reverse complement strand
AATTAACTTTATTAGTTAAAAAGATTATAATTTAATTCAAAAATCTTTGCTAAAGACAACAAAACAATATTTCATTTTTTTAGTAAATTCAGATAAACATTACAAAAAGACCTAGTAAAAAAGCACCTATTCTTAAAAATGGGTTATAATTACCAATTATAGAAAAAGACAACATTATTAGACTAACAGCTATTTTAACGAAAGCTAATAGTGATAGGAACATAGTAGTATTTAAATCAAGAATAGACTTATTTGCTATCATTGCTAATGGAATAAAGTATAGACCTATTCCAAGAGACATTGAAGTAATTGACACTTTCAACCAATTCTCGTTGACCATTCCAGCAGCGATAAAAACTGTTCCGCATACGGGCGGCGTTATAGTAGATAGTAATGCAAACCAAAAAACAAATAAATGAACTTGAAGTAATTCTAAACCCATATCGACTAGTGCAGGACCTGCTACTGAAACACAAATTACATATGCAGCCGTAGTTGGGACTTCCATTCCAAGAATTAAACAAGCTAAACCAGTTAATAGTAAAGCAGGCCATATATTATTATTCGAAATAGAAATTATTAGTGATGTAAGTTTTACTCCTAATCCTGTGATTGATAAAACACCTATAATAATAGAAGCGCATAAAATAATAGAACCAATTAAGGAAATTTGCTTTCCTGAAGAAGAACACGCATTAAAAAATCTTTTTAATCCTAATTTAAAATCAAAACCATTATCTAAATTAAAGAAAAGAAGTAAAAAAGAAGCTAAAATAGCAACTGAAGCTGAATACTGAGGAGTAAAACCTATAAACATAAAAAATAGTAATGTAGAAAAGGGAATAAGGAAGAAAAATGAAGTGATTACTACAATAGATTTTCTAGGTAAAAATTTTGTATCAATTGGTTTTAAATTATATTTTTTGCTATAAAAATCAATACCAACCCAAACAGCAAAAAAAAATAAAATAGCTGGAAGCAAAGCTGCTAATATAATTTGATTATATGGGATACCCGTCAACTCTACCATCACAAATGCACCAGCACCCATCAATGGCGGCATAATCTGACCGCCAGATGATGCAACAGCTTCAACAGATGCAGCTAACTTTTTAGGGTATTTTAACTTTATCATTGCAGGTAAAGTTACCATTCCAGTAGAGGCAACATTAGCAGATGCTGACCCTGATATTGAACCAAAGAGAGCCGATGATATGACAGAAACTTTAGCGGCCCCACCTTTTAGTCTGCCGGCAAATGCCGTTGCTATATTCATAAAACCAGAACCAGCTTCACCAGAATTTAAAAAAGAACCAAAAATAACAAAGATTGATACTATCGAAACCGAGACACCTGTTAAAGGACCCCATATACCTCCTTCAGCAATAGTTAAAGTGCCAAAAAAACTATTTAGAGGTATTCCAGGATGACCGAATTCACCTGGGATAAAATTTCCAAATATTCCATAAAAAATAGCAAGCAAACTTACAAGAGGTAGTGGCCAGCCAACAGAACGCCTTGCCATTTCTAAAACTATTAATAATAAAATTATTGATATTGAAAATTGAAAATTACCCTCAATGAAACCATATTGATCCATTAGTATTTCATGATTAAAAGATATCCATAGGCAACAGAAGACTCCAACAATCATTATAAATAAGCT
>ATWQ01000061.1 GCA_000421325.1 alpha proteobacterium SCGC AAA536-K22 | reverse complement strand
CTATTTCAGGTAGAACTGAAACCTCAGCTTGTTCACCTAGAATTCTAAGTTGTTCTCTTGCTGCTGGTCTATAGATATCAAGAGAAGCAAGCATTACTTTCTTTCTTTTTTTAGATTTTAAATGTAATGCTAATTTACCTGCCGTTGTTGTTTTACCTGAACCTTGGAGACCAACTAATAAAATAACCGCGGGAGGAGCATGCTCTATTAAAAGCTCTGATTCATTTGATCCAAGAACTTCAATTAACACATCATTTACTATCTTTATTACTTGCTGGCCAGGAGTAACAGATCTTAAAACTTCTTCACCCACTGCTCTGATTCGGACCTTATCAATAAATTCTCTGACAACTGATAAAGCTACGTCAGCCTCCAATAAAGCTGAACGAACTTCTTTTAGGGCTTTGTCAACATCACCTTCTGAGAGAGCCCCCCTTTTAGCAAGCCCTTTAAAAACATTTCCAAGTTTATCTGTTAAATTTTCAAACATTTTAATACCGAAACTAAGCCTTAAACCACAATTGCGCCCGTGCTTGAAACTCAAGGACGTACGTTAAAATTTTTAATAATTAAAAGTGTGGGTTATTTACAGAAATTTAATATCTAAGTCAAGTTAAAGTAATTTCTATGTTTCATCTAAACCAGCTAATGCCATAGAAAAAGAACTAGCTTTAAAAGTTTGAAGATCATCTAAACCTTCTCCAACTCCAACAGCATGAATTGGGATTTTATAATTTTCGGCTAATGAAACAACTACCCCACCTTTTGCACTACCATCTAATTTAGTTATTATCATTCCTGTTAAACCAATCGCTTCATCAAAGCTTTTTATTTGAGAATGTGCATTCTGCCCAACAGTCCCGTCTAAAACAACAACTTTTTGATGAGGGGCATCTTTATCTAATTTACTAATAACTCTACACGTTTTAGTTAGTTCTTCCATTAGATCTCTTTTATTTTGTAGTCTTCCAGCAGTATCTATTATAACAACATCTATATTCTCATTTTTTGCTAACTGGAGGGCTTTAAAGGCAACAGCAGCCGAATCCCCACCATCTATTCCAGAAACAACTTGTGCACCAACTCTTTTGCCCCATGTCTTTAATTGTTCAACAGCTGCGGCTCTAAATGTATCTGATGCTGCCAAAACTACTGATTTATTTTGAAGTCTAAATTGTTCAGCTATCTTTCCAGCAGTAGTTGTTTTCCCAGAGCCATTTACACCAGCTAAGAATAACACATGTGGTTTAGAAGATACATTTTCAAAAAGATTTTTCTCGCATGGTAATAAAATTTGTTCAATTTCAGAAGCCAATGTCTTTGCAATATCTAATTTTTCTATTTCTTTATTCTTATTTAATTCAAATTTTTGATCTTTAATTTTTTTTGTTATTCTAGATGCTACTTTAATACCTAAATCAGCTAAAATCAATTGATCTTCAATATCATCAATTGTTTCCTGATCGATAGTTTTTTTTCCAGTTATTGAAGCTATAGCACCTTCAACTTTCGATGCCGATTTACTTAATCCTGTTTTTAATTTTTTAAACCAATTTAATGCCATAAACTTTCTCTTGTTATTAATTAAAAACGCTACCAACTAAACCTTCAGAATTTATATCTACTATTCTTGTTGATATAATTGAACTAGGCTTAACATGGTCGTTCAACGTAACCTTTGAAAAATTTGATGCGTGACCAATTGAGTTTTTCTCTATCAGAACATTTTGTATGGTACCGATTTGACTTTGT
>ATWQ01000060.1 GCA_000421325.1 alpha proteobacterium SCGC AAA536-K22 | reverse complement strand
TTGATGATGACCAAAAAATTAGGGTTTTGCTAAAAAAATTTTTAGAGAATAATGGTTTCAGAGTTTCTGATGCTGAAAATACACAACAGGCTAAAAAAATTATGAAAATGTTGATTTTTGACTTGTTGGTTATAGATATAATGATGCCAGGACAAAATGGTTTAGAATTTTTGAAAGAAATTAGACTAACAAATTCTATACCAACTCTTATGCTTACAGCTATGTCAAACCCTGAGGATAGACTTGATGGTCTCGAGTTTGGCGCTGATGATTACATGACTAAACCTTTTGAACCCAGAGAACTGTTATTAAGAATACAAAACATACTCAAAAGACATCCTCAAAATATTAACAAAACTAATGCGAATAATAATATTAAATTTGGTCCCTTTTCATTTAATCAAAAATCTCTAAACTTATATAAAAACGAATTACCGGTCCACCTAACTACATCCGAGCAAAAATTATTAAATTGTTTCTGTAAATCACCTAACAAAGCCTTTTCAAGAGATGATATAAATAATTCATTAGGAGGTAATATGGAAACCCGATCAATAGATGTAGCTATTGCAAGAATAAGACGTAAAATTGAAGATGATCTAAGATACCCTATTTATTTACAAACCGTAAGAGGTATAGGTTGGATGCTTCAAACCCATAATGATAAAATTGATCATGATTTGTAGAATAGAATAAATAATGAGATTAAGAGACATAACCCCCAAAAGTCTATTTGGAAGAATGTTAGCTATCATTTTGGTTCCAATAATTCTTGTTCAAATTATTTCTGTATCTATCTTTTATGAAAGACATTGGGATTGGGTATCAAGACACATGTCTAAAAATTTAGCTAAAGATTTGGGATTATTAATTGATGAGCTTGGAAATGAGCCCTCTAAAGATCAAAGGGCCTTGTCTGCTGTTAGAGCAAGACAATACTTTGACATAATTTTCTACTGGTTAGAAGGAGGTATATTAAAGCCTAATCAGTCATTCAATGCTAAATTCGAAAATTTTAGATCATCCCTGGAAGATAGAATAAAAGAACCCTTCTATTTATCAACAGTAGAAAATTCTAGACAATTTTATGTTGATATACAATTAGCAAATGGGATTGTAAGAATGCATATAGATAATAAAAGATTATTTGTTCCTACGGGTATTACTTTTATCATGTGGTCAATAGGTTCGTCAGTAATACTTTTTTCAATAGCAATAATTTTCCTTAGGAGACAGGTAAGTCCAATATTAAAATTAGCAAAAGCTGCACGTCAGATTGGTTTTGGAAGAGAAGTAGATAATTATAATATTGAGGGCGCAACAGAGGTAAGAATAGCTGGAAGAGCATTTCAAGCTATGAAACATAGAATAAATAAGCAGATTTCAGAAAAAACTTCCCTACTAGCTGGGGTAAGTCATGATTTGAAAACTCCTCTTACTAGAATGAGGCTTCAATTAGCTGTAATGGATAACAATAGAGATATTAAAGAAGATTTTGAAAAAGAGTTAATAGAATTGGAAAAAATGATAGACGGCTATTTAGATTTTGCGAGGAATGAACGAGAGGAGCAAATGGTTGATGCAAGTTTATTTAAATTACTACAACAAGCTGCTAAAACCTCTGATCCAAAAGGCGAAAGAATAAGTATTACAGTTCCTCCTAATAACATGCCGATTTTTCCAATTCAAGTTCAATCAATAAGACGTGCTCTTATAAATTTGTTTACTAACGCAATCAGATATGCTGGTAAAGCTAATGCCCAAATTCAAATTTTTGATG
>ATWQ01000059.1 GCA_000421325.1 alpha proteobacterium SCGC AAA536-K22 | reverse complement strand
AAGAATTTTGGTGATGGATCAGTATATATGGGTTGGATTGGACTAATAATTGGTTTCATTATGATTGGCAACCACCATGCTGATGCTGATAAAATTGGACCTGCTATATCGGTAGCATTTTTACCTATTTTTTATGGTTATTTTATTAAGTTAGTAACTGTGGGGCTTGAAAAAGAAAATACAGACTAGAAATTAATTTTTATAATTAATATAGTTTTTCTCCTTCGATTGTAATTCGGTGCATCAATCGTTTTTCTCCTTGATAGTCATTAATAGCTAAATGCCACGTGGCTCTATTATCCCAAAATGCTATAGATCCTGGTTTCCATTCAAACCTGCAAGTAAATTCAGGTCTAGTAGCATGTTGATATAAATAGTCTAATAAAGGTTTTGATTCGGCATCTGTCCAACCGTCAAAACCAAGAGTGAAAGTAGGATTAACATATAACGCTTTACGACCGGTATCTGGATGTTTTATTACAACAGGATGTATAGCATCTTGATTTGCAGCCTCAGGATTTCTTATTCTGCCAACAGTGTCATCATGACGGCTTGCTCTATCTTTACCAAAAACATGCTTACTTGAATGTCTAGCCTTCATTCCATTAAGCGTATTTTTTAAACCTGTAGATAAATTATCGTATGCAGAGTACATACTAGCAAACATAGTGTCACCACCTTTTTGTGGAACTTCATGAGCAAACAGCATAGAACCCATTGCGGGCTCTATGTCATATGTATGATCAGTATGCCAGGCACCACCAATATTCTTTTTTTGGTCTGCCTCTTTTAAAACCATGGCAATCTTTGGATAACCAGAAACGTTAGTAAAAAAGCGATTAACGTTTATTTTTCCCCATTTTTCAGCAAATTTAATTTCCCTATCAGGAGTCAAGTTTTGATCTCTAAAAAATATAACGCCAAACTGACCAAACGCTGCTTTAATCTCATTAAACTGTTTTGAAGAAATCTCTTTCTTTAAATTAACACCTAAAATTTCTGCTCCAACAGAACCTGACTTTGGTCTTACATCAATTGAGGAGTAATTCATATTAGATCCTTTCTAGTGTAATTAATTTATTTAATAACAATCTTTTCTAAAGATTTTTTTTGAATGTATTTCCAATCATAATCAATACCCAAACCAGGTTTATCAGTTACTTCAACATTTCCATTTTTATCTATACAGTTCATTTCGTCAGAATATTCATTTAAATATATTGGAAGTGACCAGGGGTTACTACACTTTGGATGAAGAAGATTAATTTCATAAAAATTTGAGTTTCTGGAGGCCCCCATCAATTGTCTCATAGCAGGACCACAAGAATGAATTTCGCAATCAACACCCAACCCTTCAGATGATACTACAAGTTTATGGCAACCGGTAATACCACCATCATAATCTGGGTCAGCTCTTGAAAAGAAAGAAGCTCCATTTACAAGCATATCAACTGATGTTTCTAAATTTCTAACATGTTCTCCAACTAAAATAGGTGTAGATAAATTTTTAGATAAAACTTTATTACCATTAATTGAAATACCTCCATCTTTATAAGGGTCTTCATACCAATAAAATCCATAATCATCGCATACTTTGCCAATCTCTAGTGCATCAGCTAATGTTGAAATATGACAAGCAGCATCGTACATTATCTTCATTTTACTACCTACACGATTACCAACTGCCTTTAACATCTCTATTTCTTCAATAACATTACCTTCCTTCCACCCATGCATTTTATAAGCTGTATAACCTAAATCTAAACATTGATCTGCAAAATCTGCAT
>ATWQ01000058.1 GCA_000421325.1 alpha proteobacterium SCGC AAA536-K22 | reverse complement strand
AAGCAATGGTTTTGTCTAAACTCCAATAATATCAATAGATTAACAAATAATCATCTCGCAGTCTTGAGTTATATACATTTATACACTAAAATCAGGTCTATTAATAAAAAGTATGCAATACAAAAAATTAATGTATCAACTGAAGAATAAAAAACGATTGGCTGCATCCCACCCTATACTCGTTGCGCAGCGAAATGTTTACAGGAAGGCTAGAGATGTTGATTTGACTTATAAGATATTAGATTACTACTTGAGTATTTTGAAAATTTTCTGGTTTCAGGATTTGCTCACTCGTTATATCTCGCTATTTCTAGTAAAAATAGGTTTTGGTGGGGTTAGTAGCACACCTTCGAATTGGTTGTTTAAGGTTAAAAAGGATTATAAGGCTTTTAGAGCTATTGGCTTTGGTGGATACAAAAACATAGCGCAATTTTCCTATTATCGAGGTGCCAATAATTGAAGTCTATTGAGCAGTTAATAATTCTGGCAGGAGGTAAAGGCAATAGGCTAAAATATGAAACCTCTAATGTCCCAAAGCCACTGGTAACCTTATTTGACAAAAAATGTATTTTGGGACTTCTGATTGATAGGCACTTGCCAGAATATTCTGAGATTCTGATTCTAGCAGGTTATAAGTCAGAACAAATAGAAGATTATGTTGCTAATTACTATTCAAACGAGAACATTCGGGTTTTATGTGAAAAATCCCTCGCCGGCACTGGAGGTGCTTTTCTCGTGCACCGAGATGAATTGGCAAGCAAATTTGCAGTAATTAATGGAGATACTTGGTTTGAAAGTGATCTCAAAATTTCCTCACTGGATTTGGGTTGTAAACTTGCAGGACTTGTTCTCAAAAATGTAGATGATTCATCGAGATATGGTTCCGTTCAGGTACAGACATATGGTGAAGTAACTGGCTTTTCAGAGAAAAATAGTGAAGGTCTGGGAGGTGGTAATTTAATAAATGTGGGTTGTTATGTTTTTTCGAAGCAGATACTTTCTTATATTTCATCTTTGCCCTGCTCTCTTGAGCGAGATGTTTTCCCAAGACTGGTATCAAAAAGGTTGTTAACAAGTTGGGTCGCAGACGGCCAATTTCTTGATATCGGTATTCCAGAGACATTGGCGTTTGCTAGAGCTAACCCAGGATTTTTTAATAATGAGATATAGTAAAACACCCCTTCGTGTGAGTTTATTTGGAGGTGGTACGGACGATCCCAACTACTTTAATCGTGACAAGGCTTCTGGTTTGGTTTCGGGGTTTACAATTGATCAATTTATATGGATTTTCAGTTCAGAGATACAGGTTAATCAGGGCTTCAAATTTAGATTAGGGTACAAAGAAAATGAGGATGTTTTGAAAGCTGATGAGATTAAGCATCCCATCTTTAGAGAGGTTCTTAATGACTTTCCTTATTTACCAAGTTTTCATTTCTCTACAATGTCTTCTTTACCATCAGGAGCAGGATTGGGTAGTTCTTCTAGTTTCACTGTCGGGTTATTGGCAGTTATTGGTGCCTTGAATGGGGATATGCCGTCTAGAGCATCGCTTGCTAACGAGGCAATAAGGTACGAGAGAGTTGTTCTAGGTGAAAGTGGTGGATGGCAGGACCAGCTTCATGCAGCCTTCGGCGGTCTGAACACTTTTGAATTCAAGGATAATACTTGGTCGCGTAAACCGGTGAATATTGACAAAGCTAATTTGAGTACTCTTTCAAACAGTTTATACATCGTGTATACAGGAAAACTGAGAAGTGCTAGTGTTATTGAACAATCCAAAAATGGCTTACATAAAAAAGAAGATTTACT
>ATWQ01000057.1 GCA_000421325.1 alpha proteobacterium SCGC AAA536-K22 | reverse complement strand
CAATTATTGTAGAAATTGATATTTAGAAGAAAATATTTAAAGGAAAAGTTATTTGAAAATACCATTTATTAAGATGCATGGGTTGGGCAATGACTTTATTATTTTTGATAATATCAAAGACTTAACTATACATAAGAGTAAATTTATAAAAAAAATTAGTAATAGAAGAATTGGAATTGGTTGTGATCAAGTTTTAATAATTGAAGATACAGTGAAATCAAACACTTTCAAAGTAACTATGTACAATTCTGACGGTTCTGAAACCGGAGCATGTGGAAATGGTACAAGATGTGTTGCGGATTATTTAATGAGAAGAGACAATTTGAATTCTTTAAATATTGAAAGTAAAAGTGGTAATTTGCCATGTACTAAAATTGATAATATTGTAACTGTCAATATGGGTACACCTAAGTTTGATTGGAAGGATATTCCATTAGCTAGCGAACAAAACACCCAAAAGGTCTTATTGGATCAGTTTGAAGCTTTTTGTTTATCTATGGGTAATCCACATGCTGTTATTTTTATGGAAAATTTAGATAAACTTGAAAGTTTAGATCTAAATGTAGTTGGTCCTCGTTTAGAAAAAAATATTAATTTTCCTGAATTTACAAATATAGAATTTGCATGTGTTTTAGAGGATAAATCAATTAGAATGCGCGTCTGGGAAAGAGGAGTAGGAGTTACTATGGCTTGTGGTTCAGGAGCATGTGCTACATTAGTTGCAGCTTTTAAAATTAATAAAAGTTCTAAATCTAACAAAATTATTCTAGACGGGGGAAGTTTGTTTGTTGAATGGTTAAATAATGGAAATGTAACACTTTCTGGAGATACAGAAAAAGTTTATGAAGGTATAATAGGCGGTTAATTGACAACAATGTTAAAAAATAAGAATTCATTACCTGAAATTAAAACATTTGGCTGTAGATTAAATATCTGGGAAAGCCAAGTCATAAGTGATCATGCTAGTAAACATGGGCATAGTGACTTAGTTATCTTTAACACTTGCGCAGTAACTAGTGAAGCAGAGCGTCAAGCTAGACAAACTATAAGGTCAGTTAAAAAAAACAGACCAGATGCAAAAATTTTAGTTACTGGGTGTGCCGCTCAAATAGATCCTGAAAAATGGAACTCCATGTCTGAAGTTCACTTTGTTATTGGTAATAAAGAAAAACTTGATGATAATTTTTGGAGGAACTTTAGTCTAAATGTAAATCTTGAAAGTAATAATAACGTCTTTGTTCAAGATATTATGCAAGTTAAGGAAACATCAAAGCATCTTGTAGAGTCATTTAACAAACACACTCGAGGTTTTGTTCAAGTTCAAAACGGTTGTGATCATAGGTGCACCTTTTGTGTTATTCCATTTGGAAGAGGTCCAAGTAGATCAGTTTCAACTCAAAATGTAATAAATTCTATAAATTCACTTATAAATAATGGTGTAAAAGAAGTTGTCCTTACAGGAGTAGATCTAACTTCTTGGGGCAACGATATTTTTGGTAAGCCTAGTTTAGGGTTATTGGTAAAAAAAATACTAAAAAATATACCTAATCTTCCTAGACTTAGATTGTCTTCTATTGACCCTGCTGAAGTTGATTTTGAATTAATGGATGCTTTTGAGAATGAAAAAAGATTAATGCCTCATATACATTTATCTATCCAACACGGCGATGACCTAATACTAAAAAGAATGAAACGAAGACATTTATATAGGGATGTAATTAATTTTGTTGATGAAGCCAGAAGGAGACGCAGTGATATTGTATTTGGTGGTGACTTTATAGCTGGTTTTCCAACTGAAGATATGAATGCTCATAATAAAAGTATACAGCTTATAAGAGAGGCAAATATTACGTATGTTCATGT
>ATWQ01000056.1 GCA_000421325.1 alpha proteobacterium SCGC AAA536-K22 | reverse complement strand
ATAACTTCACTAGTTCTCCCAATCACTTTGAAGTAACCATTAAATTCTTCAACAATATCTCTAGTGTTATACCAACCATCAATATCAAAAGGACTATCTGCATTTAGATAACCTAGCATCCCAGTTTTTGAACGAATTTCAAGTACATTATCAACAACTCTTGTTTCAACCCCCTCACCACCTACCTTCATAAAAAGACTATTTCTTGCTTCACTTTTTACCCGAACCACTCCTAGCTCAGATGTACCAAATGTCTGTCTAAAATCGACATTGGGAAGCAACTCGCATAATGCATCCAGTGTGGGCTGATCCATACGCTCAGTACCGTATGTAATAATGTGGAGGCTCTCTGGTATATTTTTGGGGATCAATCCACTCATTAACATCATACGAAGAAACGTAGGAGTTGTAGGTAAGACTTCAATATTGTGCTCTGAGCACAAAAACAATATATCTTCAACACTTCTGGATTTTGGCGATACTACGGTTCCTTTATTGAAAAGAGTATGAAGTAATGTATTAAGTCCACCGATATGATCAAATAATAAGAAGGTGATTGTTTTAAGGGTAGGACGAGGAGTTTCGAAACGCTTCATAAATAACGTTAAATCGTGCAAAATCGCTTTAGGTCTACCAGTAGTACCTGTAGAAAAAGCAACTAAGCCTGCGTGCTTTTTTGACCGAAGTTCTTCAATCAATTGATGCTTTGTATTATGAACAAGCCGCCTGATCGAATTTCCATCTATCACCACATCAACTAGTGCAGATTCAAAGAAATATTCATGTTGTGCTTTAGTACCTTCAATAAGTGGCACGATGATGACTTTTTTGTCAATTAACTCTAGTAAAGTGAAAATTGATTGTGGATCAAAGTCGCCAATCAGTGCTACTACGTCACCACTTTTAATATCATACAGGTCTAATACTTCTTGTTCAGCTATTTCACTAAATCTTAACACACCGGTTGAATGAATTAGAAAAGGGTAATCAATGCCTTCCCAGCGCTCTCTTAGCTTCTCTATTATTTTCATCAAGCACCACCAATATTAAGCACTTGTCCACTTAATGATGCAGCTCGATTATCAATTAACAATTCTACAAGATCGCAAACATCTGACTTTTGAAACTGTTTTGGTATAACTTGCTGAGAAATAATTTTTTGGATTTGTGAGTCAGTTACTCCTCTCAGTAAGTCTGTGCGTATAGGTCCTGGAGCAATGCAATTAACTCTCACATTAAAATTAGCCATTTCTCTAGCAAATGTTCTTGAGAACACCTCAACACCAGCTTTAGAAGCTGCATAGACCGACTCACCTTTTAATGCTAAGGATACTGCTAAAGTAGAAAAGTTGATAAAGCAACCTTGCTTCTGTCGCATCATTATTGGTGCGAAGAGTTGACAACAATATATAGTCCCAACAAGATTTGTCTGAATTAACTTTTGAACAGTTGACATATCAGTTGTAACTGCCAAGTTTAATGAAGCAACACCGGCAGTATTTATAAATGCCTTAACTGGTCTTTTCATTCGCTTTATTTGTTTAGAAGCACTTTTCACCGAATAATAGTCACTTACATTGCAGGCTATTGCTTCAATCTTGATTCCACTAAGAGAACGTGTCAAGCCGATAACATCTTCACCTTTTTCTAATAGTCGTTCGGCTATTGCTTTTCCAAGCCCTCTACTGGCCCCAGTTACAACAATCAACTACGCCTCCGACTGAATTGCAAACTCTTCCGCAAGTGCTCCTACAGTTCTGAACATACTTCGGGATTTAGACATCGTGGTTTCAGAAGTCCAATCAAATTCAAAACCGTGGTCATCTGCTAAGTCCTCCAAAGCAAGACAAACTTCAACAAGCTGCATTGAATCAAGTAGCGAGTCACCTCCAATTA
>ATWQ01000055.1 GCA_000421325.1 alpha proteobacterium SCGC AAA536-K22 | reverse complement strand
AAGGTAAGGATGGGTTAATAGTAGTATTTTTTCTATGTATAACTATCTGACATATCCTCCAAAGAAAATTTTTGTTGTATTGATGTCTAATTATATGAGATTGATCATTATTCACCGACCATGAGCATTAGTTTCAAGTAAACACCCGGCTGATAAGCATATTAATTTGTGGTATAATAAAACCCTATGATTGGTGGTATTGACAAGATAACAAAAAGAAACCTTTTAAAAGGTATACCTTGGCGTTTTGGGCCTAATTGGCAAGGCAAAAGATGTGAAGCAAAAACTCGAAAAGGTACACCATGTCAACGTCCAGCTAAACTGCCTGTCGGTCGTTGCAGACTTCATGGAGGCGCAAGCACAGGTCCAAGGACCAAGGAAGGTTTAAAAAGATTAGCAGTTTCTAAAACTAAACATGGACGCTTTACAAAATCAGAAAGAGCAAAAGCTAAAGCTAGAGCAGAGCAAGGACGAATAATTCGACGTGAATTAAAAGAGCTAGAAACTTGGTTCGTGGATCATGGACATTTGAATAAGAATTGGCGCAAAGATTGGGGCAAACTTTAAGAGAGTGAAAAGACTATTGCTACTATACTAATTCTCTTTCAGAGTTACTGTGTGCAAATCGAAATAGTAGACGAACCATCCAAGGACCATGTTTCAAGGTTAATGCTAGGATTGTTCATGATCCACTGACCATGGAAGGTGGTAATTTATTTTAATACCAGTTTATGTTCATACTGTTCAATGTTCACCCCCCTAAGGGGGGTTGAACATGAACATGGCGTGTTCAAGGGCGTGTTCATGTTGAACAGCCTATAACCCTTATGATAACTATGGTTTATATAATGGTGAACAGGATTGAACATGGTGATGAACATAGCGTGTTCAAAAGGGCTGATCTTCAGTTTGAACAAAATCTAACTCTTGATGGGGCTCTGGAAACTTTTGTGGCCATAACTCGAATAGCCATCTTTCTCCCTCTCTAGTTAATATTTTTTTATCTTTCCTATTTTCAAGAAGTTTTTCATCTCTAAGTTTTTTAAGATCGTTGTTTACAGAACCAATAGAGATATCTAATTTTTTACATACTTCTCTATGAGTTAAAGATCCAAACTCACCAAAGATTTTTAATAGAACATAATGTCTATCAACAATGTTGTCAGATTGATCACTACATAATTGTAAGACTCCATCACTGTTTGTTCTTAAAGATAAAAGTCCTTTATATGGCTTTGGTTTTCTTCCTCTAACTTTATCAAAAGAAAACTCAAAGTGAGCACCATCATGTGAGCGTATAGTTTTCTTATCCGGCTCAGATAATTTTATTACATAATCCATTGGAACCTCTATTATCGAGGCTCCACGTTGAGATCCACTTTTCCCTGAATGATGAACTACAATAACTGTATAACCCTTGTGACGAAGACTTACTAGCCAATCTAATAGAGCTTGAGCTTCATTATTATCGTTTTCATTAACGCCTCGTCTCAAAGTTGATAGATTATCTAGTATAATTACTTGAGCTCTTTTACCTTGGCTCTCAAGGTCGTCTAATAAATCATTTACTGCTTTTTGCTCATTTGGAATATCAAGAGAGATAGGACAACCATCTTTATACAACATTTCAGAAGATAAGATAAAAAGGTTGTCTAATGGAGAGCTGCTCAATTCACTGAATCTTTCTTTTAATTCAACTTTTGCCATCTCTCCATCAACATAGAGAACTGGATATTTTTCATGAAGTTCCCAGCCTAAAAAGATCTTGTTTCCTTTAGCAATGCTAACTGCTAAAGCCATACAAAACCACGATTTACCTATGCCCCGAGGGGCATAGATCATTCCAAAACTATCTTTAGGCATCCAATGTCCAAGGATATACTCCCTAGGTGGGATGTCTTGCGATATAAGGTTTTTTTGTGTTATAATGTAAGGTATCAAACTTCTAACAGGTCGCTGGTTAATTTCATCATTAC
>ATWQ01000054.1 GCA_000421325.1 alpha proteobacterium SCGC AAA536-K22 | reverse complement strand
AAAGGAGTCAAATTATGGATTTTGTTCGTAAAAGAGGAAAATCTTGGACTGCTCAAGTTAGAATGTCTGGATTGAGAAGGTTTACAAAGATATTTGAGACTAAATTAGATGTAACAGAATAGGCTGTTAATGTTGAAAAAGGACTAAAGTCAAAACTAATTCTAGAAAAAGATGTTATAAGTTTATTGAATACTTCTCTACTTTAAGAAAAAGATTTCCTACACTTAAAGAACATGAGAAAAGAACTATAAGAGAAAATAAGATAGAAAAAAAACTTATGGAATGAGATCTTGATAAAACAGATTGGTATAGAGAAAAGGATAAAGAAAATAATGATTGAGGTTTATAAGAAATTTTTTTTAATGATTGGTTTAACTATCATTTTTCTTTTTGTTCTTTATTCAATCTCATTACCAATGTTTGAGTTGCAAGAGAGTTGTTGATGACTGTTGTGGTGGCGAAACAGTTCAATGTATTGTTCCCTTGGAAACCAATAAAGAAACAGTTGTAAATTGAATAGGATAGAATTAATTTTATTTGGATTGTTTATAATGTTTTTACCGACAATATTATATTGGGTTGAAGCATAAAAAGTTTGAAGAATTAGCTATGGATGATTGTAACAAATGAGTACTGGTATAATATTAGGTTTAGGTCTACTTACAATTGTAATTGCTTTTTATGTAATTCTTAATATTCCATACTGGTTGTTGTTATGGAATAAAAGAAAAAGTGAGAATATGGAGGAAGAAAAAAAATATCATCAATGGGCATATACCTCAGATGATACTATGAATAAATTATTAAAATTTTGTATGTACTGTCTATATGGTTATGGTGCATACGTTTTCATTGCAGAAATGTGGTCTAAATACACTTAAACTAAAAAACCCTTTAATATAAAATATTAAAAGAATATTAGTTCGAATATTTATTTATCATTTAATTATATATTAAATATTAATTTCAAAAAAAATATAAAGTTCCAACAATCAATAAAACCCAGAATAAAGTTTCAACACTTATAACTTTGTAAAATAATTTAAGTTCTTCTCTCATTAAATTTTATTTTTTTTAGGTTTGTTGTTGTAACTATTTTGATACTTTTCAGATAATTGATTCATATTTTTAAAAAAATCAATTTCTGAAAACGCCTCACACATTCTTAGATTGTGGGTTTTAGTTTTTATTATATTCATTTTGCTTAGATTTAAAGTTTTTCTATCTAATTCATAAGCATAAATATTCAAACTATCTCTATAGGTCCACTTAATTTTATTTTCATCTGAAGAAAATCTTTTTTTCTTTCGAAGAGTTGTTTGATTGTTCTCACTTACTTTTATATCATCTCCAATTTTACTGATATAATATATTGCTACTTTATTAATTTTAAAATGAAACCCTATTTCTGTTGGTTTATTATTAGGTGTATATGAAGAAGGATCTATATGATCTAACTTACAGTCTAAACATTCACAAACAATTCCCTTGCCATCTACACTCCCTAAAGATGGAAAAGATTTGATTAATAAAAAAAGAGTTATCAGTATAATTTTCTTCATTAGATGATTATGTAACTTTCAAAAAAAAAGTCTAGAGACTAATTATACAAAATCTTTCAATTACATAAAAATCCAATATCAAAAAATTGATATTTCACAATTAAAGACATAAGGCAGTATCAAGATTCTTATAATGGGTTTATCAGTTCCAGAAGTTGCATTAATATTTGGTCATAAAGACGTAAGAAAATTATTCAGATATACTCATCTGAAACCAGAGATTTTAATTGCTAAGTATTCAAATATATTCTGAAAAATAATTTCATAATCTAAAAACAAAAACATTTATTGTGTATATTTTAATCATTTATTATTTTTTGAATTATTTATGATTCAATCTTAATCATATTTACAAATAAATTTTTAAATAATCCTCATTAATTGTAATTAATTAAGCATCAATGAAATAATGACGAAACACTCTCTACCTAGTGTAAT
>ATWQ01000053.1 GCA_000421325.1 alpha proteobacterium SCGC AAA536-K22 | reverse complement strand
TCATTTTTTGATATATTAACTTGTTCATGGGTATAAACTGGATTAGTTTTTTTTAGTATTTGAGAAAGTAACAACCTGCAGTCTAAAATAGCCGTTTTAAACCCTAATGTTTTTAACTTTTCAACTTCCGGTTTAATTAAACTATAGACATCAATTTTCATTTTACTCATTTGAGGCTAGCTTTAAACTTCTATCTTCAACTACGAGGGCGTCTATTAATTCGTCAAGAGCTTCACCTTGAAGAACTTTATCTAATTTATGTAAAGTTAAATTAATTCTATGGTCGGTAACTCTACCTTGAGGAAAATTATAAGTCCTTATTCTTTCTGACCTATCGCCAGAACCTACTTGATCTTTTCTAGAAGAAGATCTCTCATCTTGCTGCTTTTGCCTTTCAGCTTCATATAATCTTGATTGAAGTATTTTCATAGCTTTCGCTCTATTCTTATGCTGGGATTTTTCGTCTTGTTGACTTACTACTATCCCGGAAGGTAGATGCGTAATCCTTACTGCAGAGTCTGTAGTATTTACAGATTGTCCTCCAGGTCCACTTGATCTAAAAACATCAATTCTCAAATCCTTTTCTTCAATTGAAATTTCTAAATCTTCTACCTCAGGAAGCACAGCCACTGTAGCAGCAGAAGTATGTATCCTCCCACTAGTTTCAGTAGTTGGCACTCTTTGAACTCTATGAACACCAGACTCAAATTTCAATCTTCCAAATACTCCATTGCCTAAAATATTAGCTTGAGCTTCTTTATAACCTCCTACATTTGTTTCTGAAACATCCATGATCTCAAATTTCCATTTATGCTTTATAGATAGTTTCTCATACATGTAAAAAAGATCTGATGCAAAAAGACCCGCTTCATCACCCCCAGTACCTGCCCTTACTTCAATAATTACATTTCTTGTGTCATCTTTATCTTTTGGTAATAATGCAAATTGTATGTCTCTTTCGAAAGTACTAATTTCCTCTTTTAAAAATTCAAACTCACTAATAGCAATTTTTTTTATTTCGTCATCAGCTTCGTTGTCATTTAATATCTCACTAAGGTCCAATAACTCTTGCAGCATTACATCCTTTTTTTTGGCTAGCTCAGTGACTGGTTTGATATCAGATAATTCTTTTGATAATTCAACTAGTTCAGCTTGTTTTAATTTCGAAGAATTAACAAGTAACTTTTCGATCTCAGTTTCTCTTAGTATAATTTTGTCAATATTATTTTTTAAACTCAAATTTTGCTCCAGCTATTTTTTAAGTGTTTTTTTTATGATTTTTATTCCTTGATTTAAATCAATTAACTGCTCCGAACCTAACAATAAATTTTTTAATTTAATAACTTTTTTAGCAACTTCTTCTTCACCAAGTAGTATGGCAAATGATGCATTAATTTTATTTGCTCTTTTGAATTTTTTAGACATATTCCCTGTATAAATTATCTCTACTTTAAAACCTTGGTTAATCAATTCATTCATTATTGGAAGCAAAAGATGATTATAAACCTCAGTTTGAGCCATAAGTACTATATCTGGACTATTTATGTATTCGCTTTGAACCATTAGTGCCAATCTTTCTACACCTGCTGCCCATCCTACTCCAGGAACTTCTACTCCACCAAGCATTTTAGAAAGTCCATCATATCTCCCACCTGCTAGCACAGTTCCTTGAGCTCCTAATTCATCAGTCATAAATTCAAAAGCAGTGTGACAATAGTAATCTAAGCCTCTGACAAGATTTTTATCTATTTCATATTTGATTTTTAAAGCATTTAATCCTTCACATACATTTTCAAATCTTTCTTTAGATTTCTCATTCAAATAATCTAAAACATTAGGAGCATCAATTAGTATTTTTTGGTCAACTGCATTTTTACTATCAAGTATCCTAAGAGGGTTTTCTGATAATCTTTTAATACTATCTTCTGAAAGTTTCGATCTATAATCATTCAAATATTCTATTAAAACTTTTCGATAGTTAACCCTGCTATCAGTGTCACCTAGAGAGTTAATTTTTAAAGTAATATTGCCTATTATATCTAATTTTTTTAAAAATTCATAACCTAAAGAAATTACTTCAAT
>ATWQ01000052.1 GCA_000421325.1 alpha proteobacterium SCGC AAA536-K22 | reverse complement strand
GGAAAAACTATACCCATTGCTCCACAATCAAGCACTCTTGTTGCATGATGATGAGCAAAATCTGGCACTCTAACAATAGGTGTTACACCTGCATCTTGTGCTGCAACAGAAATTTGTGAAGCAACATCTATATCCATACTATTATGTTCCATATCTATGAATAACCAGTCATAGTCACAAGTAGCCATTATTTTACCTATATCAACTGTTCTACTTTGTCTTAGACCTACTCCAAGGCACAATTCGTCTTTATATAATTTTTCTTTTGCAATATTTTTCATAAATCTATCCACATATGTTAAAATTAGTTACTACAGTTTTGAAAATTAAATAAAACTATAAATTTGATTAAATCATACTTTGTGATAACTAGGCTATAAATATTGATTAATTTTCTATAATGAATATATTTAATTTTATATGTAAGTTTAATTTACATATAGTTCTATTTAACTGTTTTATTTATCTGGGGGGATGGTAAAATTAGCAATATCGATATAGTAACTTTTCCTGAAACAAGCAAATCTTTGCCAATTGCAATGTTAAGAGCAAGAGAAGCAATGATGTTATCTTTTCGACCGATTTTAACCAAGTATGGATTTACAGAACAGCAATGGAGAGTTTTAAGAGTATTAAGTGAAAAAGGAACTTCAGACGCTGGTCAAGTTGCATTTGACGCTTGTATATTAGCTCCAAGTTTATCAAGAATTATTGGAAAGCTTGAAAAGAATAATTTCATTTCAAGATTTGTTGATAATAAAGACGGAAGAAGAATAAATTTAACTTTGACAACACTTGGAGAAGAAATATTAAGTAAAATCGCACCTGAAATGGATGTTGTATATAAAGCAATACAAAAACGATATGGAGCAGAAAAATTAAATGATCTTTTAAATTTACTCGGCGAAGTAAGTGAATGGCGAGGAAGGTAATCTTGGTTTATAAAATTATATTAAATTTTTTAGAAATATCTTTTAAGGCTGATACAGTCTCTTGACTTAAGTTAATGCCTTCATTTATAGATTTAATTCTTTTAAACAGAGCCTGCTGTCCGGGCATCCTTACCTTATTATTTATATCTATTGGTGGATTACTAATGCATTCTTGATAAAGAAAGGACATTTCATCTTTAAAAGCTTTTAAACCAGCAAATGCGTCTGGGTCAATTACTTGAACAAATATCGACAAATTCATTGATTTTGGCTTTTTACTCCTGCCTGAACCAGATAGGCCTTGGGACAAAGCTTCAATACCTAAAGCAAGACCAAACCCCTTATGACCATATTCTAATCCACCAACAGGCATAACTGTGCCATTTTTTTCAAAAACTTCTTTCGGATCATTAGTGGGAACACCTTCTGATGTAAGCAAGCAATTGAAATCAAAAAACTCATTTTTAGATATTTTATCCGCAATCATGTTGTTAGTGGTAATTGATGCACTTATATCAATAATTACAGGCTCATTATTTGTTGGAAAAGCTAAAGCCATTGGATCCGGAGTTAAAAGCGCTTTTGTTCCTCCAAATGGCGCAACAGTAGCTGAAGAAGGCACAGAGCATTTAATTATTGGAACAAAACCTTTATTAACTATTGGAAGCATATATGCAGCTAATGCTCCATTATGGTGACTATTTTTTATAAGCGTCGTTGATGTCCCATATAATTTTGCTCGCTCAGTTGATAAACTCAAAGCTTTTTTTGTTAACCATATTCCTGGAAGATTTTTTCCATCTATTGTCAAACAGCCTCCAGTATCCTTTATCATTTCTTCTTGACCTGTAACAACCATGTTACCTGCTTCAATATCTTTTATATATAGAGGTAAGAGCCTTACACCATGAGTAGAATGCCCCATCAAATCCGCTTCAATTAGAATATCAGATGTATCATTGGCTTTTTCCTCATCCATTCTTAATTTAATCAATACAGACGTACAAAATTTCATAAGTCGTGAACGAGTGAACATTTATCACCTAAAATATTTGTATTTTAATATAACATGTAAATTAATCTAAATTAAATACTTTTGAAATCACTATTTAACTTCATTACAAAGATATCGTGTTATAGATGCGTTT
Source organism: alpha proteobacterium SCGC AAA536-K22 (assembly GCA_000421325.1). Lineage (GTDB taxonomy): Bacteria > Pseudomonadota > Alphaproteobacteria > Puniceispirillales > Marisalimonadaceae > Marisalimonas. The sequence goes on along the minus strand of ATWQ01000052.1, from coordinate 334 downwards.
GCAGCTAAGATAAAAGATAAAACATTATTATCTAAGAAGAAAATATCTTGTATATGCGTCCATGGTTCGTTTTTATCAAAAGCATAAGCCTTACCTGTTCCTAAATCTAAGATCTCATATTTTGACTTATTAACCATAAACAAACCTGATTCAATACCTTCTCCATCTTTAATAATAATTTCGACTGGTTTTTCTTTTCCAGTGATTTTAAAAACTTGAATACCGTTTGATCTGACTGCGGCTGCACTTTTAGGGTTACAACTATATTTTGTTTCTTTTGCATAACCATGCGTAGAGAAAAAGATAATTGATAATAAAACTGTTAAAAACTTAA
>ATWQ01000051.1 GCA_000421325.1 alpha proteobacterium SCGC AAA536-K22 | reverse complement strand
AATGACTAAACATGGCTTGCTTAAAAATACAAATGTTGGAAAAAGATTAAATGAGTTGCCATTAGGTTCTGCCGCGTTAGCGGGGACCAGTTATCCAATTGATAGGCATTTTGTTGCACAAAAACTTAATTTTAGCAAACCCACGGAAAATTCTATGGATGCTGTATCAGATAGAGATTTTGCTATTGAATTTATGTCTGTTTCATCCCTAATAGCTATTCACTTATCTAGATTAGCTGAAGAATTAGTAATTTGGTCTTCAGATAGCTTTAATTTTATTAAATTGCCAGAAAGCTATACTACTGGATCAAGTATCATGCCTCAAAAAAGAAATCCTGATGCCGCTGAATTGATAAGAGCTAAACCTGGAAGAATATTTGGCAATTTACTTAGCCTAATGACAGTACTAAAAGGCCTTCCTATGACGTACGGGAAAGATATGCAAGAAGATAAAGAGCCAGTATTTGATACTGCTAAAACTATAGAATCGTGCATTATCAATATGGAAGGAATGATTAAAAGTCTTGAGCCTATTCCACATCAAATGATGGAGGCCCTTCAAAAAGGCTTCCCTACTGCAACTGATCTAGCTGATTATTTAGTTACGGAATTAAAAATACCTTTCAGAGATGCTCATCATTTGACTGGACAGATTGTAGTGTTGGCTGAAAAAAAAGAGTCCACACTAGAAAATCTAACAATAGAAGAAATTAAAACTGTAATTCCAAATGCTGAAAATACGATTTTGGATATTCTTAAGATAGATAGCTCTGTTTCTAAAAGAACTTCTTATGGTGGAACTGCTCCAGAAAATGTTTTACAAGCAATTAAAAAAGCAAAAGAAAGATTTTTAAAGGATTAAAAAAATGAAGTTTAAAACTATAATCTTAATAATTTTATTTTTTTCAATGATTTCTTTTAATGGATGCGGAAGAAAAGACGCTCCACTAAAACCTTCACAAACAATCTCGAAAAATTAGAATTACTCATGAGTCAAATCGGTTTTTATAGAGATGAAAATTATGATCTTAATGTTCAAGGAATTAAAATAAGTTCTCTAGCTGAAAAATATGGGACTCCATTATTTATATATGATGCGAGTCTAATGAAAGAACGTTATAATGTATTTTTAGACACCATAAAGGAAGTAAAAGGAAATATTCATTATGCTGTAAAAGCAAATGACGCACTAAGTATTATAAGCTACTTCGCAAAATTAGGTTGCGGAGCAGATATAGTTTCAATAGGAGAATTCGAAAAATGTGTTGCAGCTGGAATTTCCCCAAAAAAAATAATATTTTCTGGCGTTGGTAAAGATAAAGATGAAATAGAAATTGCTCTAAAAAATAATGTTTTGCAATTTAATATAGAATCAGAAGAAGAACTAAATGATATTTCTGAAATTTCTTCTAGGCTTAAGATAACAGCTAATATCTGTCTAAGAGTTAATCCTGATATAGCTCCTAAAACTCATAAGAAAATATCAACAGGAGAAAAAGAAACTAAATTTGGAATTGACTTACAAAACGTGAAATCAATTTATAAAAAACTTCATCAGTTAGAATATATTAATCCCATTGGCTTAGGCGTTCATATAGGTTCACAAATTTTTGATTTTAATTTTTTTTATCAAGCATATTTAAATCTTAAAGAACTTGCTGATGATCTGAAATTTAATGGTTATAAAGTTCCTACTTTAGATTTAGGTGGTGGAATTGGAATACATTATAATAATAGTATAAAGCCAGACTTTGTAAGCTATAAAAAGATTGTTTTAGATTTATTTAAAGACTCTGATTATCAATTAAGTTTTGAGCCAGGAAGAAGCCTCATTGCCGAAGCAGGAGTGTTAATTACCAAAGTAATAAGAAATAAAAAAACCAAAGATAAACATTTTATTATTGTAGACGCAGCTATGAATAATTTAATTAGACCTACTTTATATGATGCATATCACGAAATTGAACCAATTAAGATAACAAGTATAAATAAAGTTGTTGCCGATATAGTTGGGCCCATATGTGAAACTGGTGATTTTTTAGCTTTGGATAGGGAAATAAATGAGGTTAAAGGCAATGATTTATTAGCTATCAGAACAACTGGTGCTTATTCATCAGTAATGAGATCTAACTATAATGCAAGAAAAGATGCGATAGAAATTATGGTTTATAATGAAAAAGATTTCCAGATTAAAAAAAGTGAAACAATAAAAGATATTATTTCTAAAGAAAAAATAATTAAATTTGATTAGAGGTCAGAAATCTTTTTCAATAAAGTTGCCTTTACAGTTACATTTTCTTTTTTAAGTTGCATTTCTAATACTTCACTGAATTTTATCTCCGATAAAGGCATAATTATTTTGTTTTTTAAATTTAAAACCTTTTCTAATATAATTTTTCTATCTTCTCTTACAGCTAAAATCTTTACTTTAGGAATTAATATTGGTCTATTGGAAGTATTTTTAATTGTTCCCGAAAATTTAACTTTTTGATTTTGAAATGTTGCAACAAAATTTATCATGCTTAGATGATTTAGCTCAGCTAAAATTGGTAGTTTAATAAAATAGAATAATTCATAAAATTTTGATTCGTAATTAGACGTATATTTTGGAAAATATAAAAAGCTATAACTTAATAAAGTAGATCTAAAAAAAA
>ATWQ01000050.1 GCA_000421325.1 alpha proteobacterium SCGC AAA536-K22 | reverse complement strand
ATTCGGTAAGTTCTCTTCAAATAGATCAGGTTTACAAAAAAATAATGTCTTCAGGTGCATATGGTGCCAAACTATGTGGAGCCGGTGGGGGTGGCTTCTTTCTTGTGCTAGCTGATCCCGAAGCGGCGGATCGGATTGGTACAATAGTGGGAATAGATAAAATAATGAGGGTTAGTGTGTATAGTCATGGAGTTGAGGTTGGAGTTTTATGATAGAACTAGATAAAAAAATTTTTGTAGCTGGCCATAAAGGCATGGTAGGTTCAGCGATCGTAAGACGATTAAAAAAACTTGGTGCGTCTCAAATCGTCACGGCAGGTAGGGCGCAACTTGATCTTACAAACCAACAATCGGTAAAGCTATTTTTTCGAGAACATCAGTTCAAGTTCGTTTACAATGCTGCGGCGAAAGTGGGAGGTATCGTAGGTAATGCTAAGTACCCCGCCGATTTTGTGCTAGAAAACCTAGCAATACAAAATAATATAGCTGTGGCCTGCTTAGAAACAAATGTCGATAGGTACGTTCTTTTAGGATCATGTTGCATATATCCAAGGCTTTGTGAGCAGCCTATGCGGGAAGAGTATTTACTTACTGGAGAGTTAGAACCAACAAATCGTTCATATGCGGTGGCTAAGATCGCAGGAATTGTTAGTGCTCAGGCGCTTCATGAACAATACGGATTGAAGTCTGTTTGTCCAATGCCAATTAATCTCTTTGGACAAGGAGATAACTGGGATCCTGACAACAGTCACATTATCCCTGGGCTGATGCGACGTTTTCATTTTGCAAAAATTGCGGGAGAAAAAGAATCTGTTGTCTGGGGAAGTGGAAAGGTAAGACGGGAGTACATGCATGTAGATGACTGCGCCGAGGCAATCGTCTTTCTAACGGATAAATTCGATTCTGGTGAAATGGTTAATGTGGCCCCGGGTACGGAATTAACTACAAGAGAAACTGCTGAAATTATAGCTGATTTGGTTGGTTATCAGGGTAGGCTTGTTCAAGACACCTCTAAGCCAGACGGGACTGCCCGAAAGTTGGCGGATGCATCTAAGATAAGTAGTTTGGGTTGGCGACCTAAATTAGATTTTAGAGAGGCTTTGCAGGATACTTACGAGAAATTTCAGTGGGCCATAGAAAATAACCAACTAGATAGGGGAAACGCTTCATGTTTTCAGAATCACTAAACTTGAGAATAGCTTTATTACAAAAAATTGGAGCAAAATTTGATTTGCAGATAAAAAGAACAGCAGATCTAATTGTCGCCTCAGTGGAAAATGGCGGCACATTGTTTTTTGCTGGTAATGGCGGCAGTGCTGCCGAAGCCCAGCATATGAGTGCTGAATACCTGGCCACGCTTGATCATAGGAATTTTCGACCAGGAATTCGTTCTGTTGCGCTGACAACTGATTCTTCATTTCTCACGGCATGGACAAATGACTTTGGATATGAAGACATTTTCGCTAGACAACTTGAGACTATGGGCAGGATAGATGATATCTTCTTGGCTTACTCCACTAGTGGGAACTCACATAATATTTGTAAAGCGATAACAACTGCTAAGAAAAAAGGGTTAAAAGTTATCGGTTTTACTGGTAACGATGGTGGTGCAATCGGCAGTTTGTGTGATGTTTGTTTCATTGTTCCATCTACTAGAACCCCACAGATTCAAGAGGTACATACAATGTTAGGACATGAGCTTTGTGCGCTTGTGGAACAAAAGGTGTTTGGAAAGTGAAAACGACTGCACTCATAACTGGCTTCACAGGCCAAGTAGGGTCTCAGATGGCAGACTTTATTCTTACTGAATCGGATTGGGACGTGTGCGGTATGATGCGCTGGCAGGAACCCATGAACAACCTCTATCACCTTACAGACCGGATTAATCGTAATGATCGAGTATCTGTCCAGTATGCTGATTTGAACGATTATGCTTCGTTACATAGATTATTAAACGAAGTCAGGCCGTCATTTATTTTTCATTTGGCTGCTCAGTCTTTTCCCAAGACTTCTTTCGATAGTCCTTTGGAGACACTTCAAACCAATATTTTAGGCACAGCAAATTTGTTGGAAGTGATTAGGCAGTTGAAACAAGCTTCAGATTATGATCCCGTAGTCCACGTTTGCTCATCTAGTGAAGTATACGGTAAGGTTGCTCGCGGAGTTCAGTTAACAGAGGAATCAAAATTTCACGGCACTAGCCCATACAGCATCAGTAAAATTGGAACCGATTATCTAGGCCAGTTTTATGGTGAGGCTTATAGGCTAAAGACTTTTGTAACCAGAATGGGGACTCACTCAGGACCTCGACGCAGTGATGTATTTTTTGAAAGTACGCTAGCCAAACAAGTTGCACTCATTGAGGCGGGCTTACAAGATCCTATAGTTTACTTGGGGAATCTATCCAGCGTCCGGACTTTTCAAGACGCTCGTGATGCGGTCAGAGCCTATTTTCTATTGGCACTCAAGAGTGCTAATGGTGCCTTGGCGTCTGGAGAGACCTTTAACATAGCGGGTGCTGAGGCATTTGCATTGAATGAAATTGTTGAGATGGTTCTGGGTATGTCTACAAGAAGCGATATAGATGTGTCGACAGATAGTGGTAGACTTCGTCCTATTGATGCAGACTATCAGATGTTCGATAACTCAAAAATTATGAAGACAATTGACTGGAGTCCAACTATAACTGTTGAAACAATGTTGAGAGATCTACTTAATCACTGGCGAATGGAAATAAAGAGGGGCAATATGCCGTTAAATCGATAATGTCTGGTACTTGTTGAGTTATAATTTGTATGCGAAAACCTGCTGCTTTTTTAGATAGAGATGGTGTTATAAATGTCGATCACGGTCATGTAGGAGAAGTACATCGATTAGAATATATTCCAAGAGCACTGGAGTGCATTGCTTACCTAAATCAGCTTGGTTTTTTTGTTTTTATAGTAACGAATCAGGCTGGAATTGCCAAGGGTAAGTTCACCGTGGAAGCTTATAATACGGTCA
>ATWQ01000049.1 GCA_000421325.1 alpha proteobacterium SCGC AAA536-K22 | reverse complement strand
CATCGTCCTTCTTCATATGCATACCAACATTTTTGTTCAATGCAAAAAATTGCCTTGCCTTTATTGTGTCGTGCAAATCTCTCTCCATTACCTAAATCCGTAAAAGGTAGTAAAGAATTAGATAAATTGGAATTGGGATTAATATTATCTCTATATTTTAGAGCACTATTAGAAATCTGCTCTATTTCTCTACTATCAAGAGGTGATGTACAATATTCATTTAACTGAATAGCTGCTTCCTTGACTGCTTCATCAGAAACTCCATTTTTTGTTAGACTTACTGATTTTCTAAATAAGGTTTCGTTTCTCTGACCCTCAGGAATTAATAATTTATTGCCCATCAAATCTGCTTTTATTTTATCAGGAATTGGACCTATTTTCTTTATCGATGGATCAAAACCATTTCTATAACTATATCCATTTGATCCAGCCCAAATAACATACCCGCCGTCTCCCCTTGTGTCTATAAATTGGCCTAAAGTGTTAGCTTTACTTTGTTGTGGAATAGAGCTGTCATATTTAAATAATAAGTGTCTACCACCACTTTGGGTGTTGGTTTGGACAGTCTCTGGATCATCATATCCAAGTTTTTTGAAAGTTGCTTCACCTGTTTTTCCATTACCATTGTCGATATCTATAACAAACAAGTCACTAACGCCTCCTGTAGGTACTCCAATTAATGCGTTGGGATGTCTGTTCCAATATTTTTCAATTATATCTATATCTGTTGTTGCATCTTTAAATCCATGGGGAGTTAACGGTGATTTGTTTTGCTTACATGGGAACACTGGGAAACCAAATTGATTTACAATATCTATTGCTAATTCTTTAGGAGATTTACTGTTCATTATTACCTCCTTCATTTAACAACCATTCTTTTACAGATAGTTCGTTAAATAGAGGTTCTCTTCCTGAAGATTTTAGAGGTTCTGGAAAGTTTCTGTCTTTAATCCAATTTTTAAGTGTGTCTCGGCTTACACCAATCTGCTTACATATTTCTTTACGTGGAATTATATTTAAATCGCTCATACCAAAGCTCCTTATTTAATTAATAAAATTTTTGAAGCGTCGCTTTTATGAGAACTGGCAGCATACGTAAGCCAGTTTTAGCATGGTTTTGATCGGACCATGTAACCACACAAATGCATTCTCATTCATTTGATAGTGTAAGTATAACCTGGAATTCTTAGTATGTGAATCGTGTATTTTACTTTTTTTAATTATTTTTTTTAAGTTATTGAGATATATAATATTTTCAAATAAATCTATTCAGAACACAGGACATAAATGAACCAAGAACCACGAACCAATACCCATCTATGACCGTACTAAGGTTAGTGGAAAGTTATGTTTTATTAGTTTTAATACTTTCCTTTTGTTTCCTTAATTATAAATTTACCAATTTGATATTGAAATTTGTATTTATGGTAATTAACATGGTAACTAATTAAGATAGAATTTATTTAGTGGTTTTTTTATTAACTTTTAGAGTGGTTACCTCATGAAATTATCTTTAACTATTTTTTTCATTTTAACACTTGTAGGTTGCCAATCAACTACATTGCGCCAAAATGATCCAGGTGGAAAGGCTGTTATCTATAATAAACCATTCGCAGAGCTTCCTGAGAGAGTTAGACCAAATGACGCGACTATTTCTCTCTATCAATCTCGTTCTCAATATCTTATCCTCAGAAGGGAATCACAGAATAGACTTTATATTATAGAGCCTAAAGGCAATGCTGTTGATTTCAAATATGAGCCCAATGAAAAAAGTCTAATTTTGGAAAAAGAATTATCTGAGGGATATATTCTTAGTTATCTATTTTATGAAAATGGAGTGATTAAATACAATGGTAAAGCTAAAGATGGTCGTTTTGACAAGAATATTGACGATGAAACGCGTTTCTTTTCGCACTCTACTGGCAAGAGTATTAACTCATATATCTTAGGCCATGCTATTTGTGAAGGCTATATCAGCTCTATTGATGAAATAATAGATTGGCCAATGATGAGTAAGACACTTTATCAAGGTCAACGTCTTCGTGATCTTTTGAATATGAGTGCTGGTGATCGGCATATTGTTGATAAAAGGAGTACTCGCATAAAAGGCTCTAGGTTACACCATAGAGAAATGAATTTGGAAACAATAGCAAATTTTCTCGAAGGAACTAAAAAGCAAGGAACTGGTGTTTTTTATAACAATGTTCTCGCTGATGTAATCGCTAACTACATTGCCTTCAAATCAGGAGATAAATATGATGATTTGATGCGAAGTATTTTTCAAGATAAAGTGAAAATTAAGTATCGTATTTCCTATGAAAAACATCCAAAAGGAACGGACTGGGATTCAAAATATTTGGGAAAACTTGAAACACAAGCTTCTTATTCGTATTATATGACTAGAACCGATTTTTTAAGAGTCGCGGTAGCAATGATGAAAGACTATCAAAAACAAACTTGTGTTGGAAAGTATTTAAAAAAAGCTCAGTTACAGGCAGTAACATGGCCTAAATATAGACCGAATAAAAATAGTAATTCTAAGTTATGGCTACATAAATATGCAAAGAAATATGGTGCCCAATTTTATTTTGATTTTAACGGTATGGATGGTCGTAATATTTTTGGAACAGAGGGTCGGAATGGTCAAAATATGCTGATAGATATGGATAATTCGCAGATCATTGTAACGAATAGTGCTGCTACAGCATGGGATCAAACTATTTACATGATTAATCCTATTAGGGATGGAGTGCTACCTAAATAATAGTAACTAATATTTGACGTTATTTACAAATACATTATCAAATAAATTTACAACTAACCAAACTTACCAACCCATCAATGAACCCTGGTCCATGCTCCACGGACTACGGTCAATGGGCAGACCACCCCCTGACCATTGACCAATGTTGATTAGGAAAAGGGTGCAGTAACCCCGGATCATGGGCTTTATCTCTTGTAGACAAGGTTGTAGACAAGCTTTTGTCATTGACGGATTCATGGAT
>ATWQ01000048.1 GCA_000421325.1 alpha proteobacterium SCGC AAA536-K22 | reverse complement strand
TAATTAGAAAGCTAAAACTTGAACTAGGAGAGGATATTTAAGATGGCTAAAAATAAAAAAGTAATTATAAGTTGTGCAGTAACTGGAGCAATACATACACCTTCAATGTCAGAGTATTTGCCAGTAACAGCTGATGAAGTTATTGAGCATTCATTGGAAGCACATGAAGCGGGCGCAGCTGTTCTTCATCTTCATGCAAGAGACGAGATTGACGGTCATCCAACCCAAGATCCAGAAGAGTTTCAAAAGTTTTTACCTACTATACAAAGTTCGTGTGACGCTGTTATTAACATTACAACTGGTGGAGGTCCACAGATGACAGTGGAGGACAGAATGAGGCCAGCCATGCACTTTAAACCAGAGCTCGCTTCACTAAATATGGGATCAATGAATTTTGGTCTATTTCCTATGTTAAAAAAACACAATCAATTAAAGTTTCCCTGGGAAAAGGAAATGTTAGAAAGAAGTAAACACTCTCTTTTTAAAAATACTTTTGAAGACATAGAAAATATCATGACACTTGGTTATGAAAACGGGACTCGGTTTGAATTTGAATGTTATGATGTAGGACATTTGTATAATCTTCATCATTTTCATAGAGAAGGAATGCTGAAAGGACCTTATTTTATTCAATTTGTAATGGGTATTATGGGAGGAATAGGAGCAGACGCGGATAATTTACTTCATTTGAAAAAAACAGCAGATAAATTATTTGGAGATGTAGGATATGAGTGGTCGGTTGTAGGTGCTGGTGCGACGCAAATGAAAATGAATGCAACTGGAGCAGCATTGGGTTCTCATGTTCGTGTTGGACTTGAAGATTCTTTATGGGACGGTCCCGGTAATCTTGCTAAAACAAATGCTGATCAAGTTAAGAGAGTTAGAGATATCTTAGAAGGACTTTCCTTGGAAGTAGCTACTCCGGACGAAGCTAGAGAAATGTTAGGACTTAAAGGTAAAGATAAAACTAACATCAAGTAGAAAGTAAAAAAATGAACTATGAAAGACTTCTTGAGGGCAAGAAAGCTCTAATAACTGCTGGTGCTGACGGAATAGGGTATGCTATAGCCAAAAGGTTTGAGAAGGCTGGTGCAAAAGTATTTGTCTGCGATATAAATGAAGAAGCAGTCAACAAAGTTAATGATCTAGATGATAATATTAAAGCTATGATATGTGATCTTAGGCAAACACAATTAATAGCATCTATGGTTGAGGCAGGTTTTGATTATCTAAAAGAAGTTGACATAATAGTTAACAATGCCGGGATAGCTGGTGAGACTGCAGGAGTTGGTGATCAAACTTTAGGTGGTTGGCAAGAGTGTCTTCAGGTTAATATGACCAGTCACTTTGAAACTATGAGATTAACTATTCCTCGTATGAATGATGAAGGGTCTATTCTTTCAGTGTCATCTGTGGCAGGAAGAGTTGGTTTTGCTTATAGATTACCTTATGCCGCAACGAAGTGGGCCGTTATTGGTATGGTAAAAAGTTTAGCTATTGAATTGGGACCTAGGGGCATTAGGGCTAATGCTCTTTTACCTGGGATTGTAGAGGGTGAAAGACAAAATCGAGTAATTGAAGCAAAAGCCAAAGTAAAAAATATTTCTTTTGATGACATGAAAGATGAAATTTTATCGGGTGCGTCTCTTAACAGGTTTGTTACACATGATGATTTAGCTGAACAAGCGCATTTTTTGTGCAGTCCGTTAGGGAAGAATATATCTGGTCAGGCTGTAAGCGTTTGTGGAAATATTGAAAAGTCTGGTTAGAATTGTTTTAAGATTTCATCTAAAATAGGGTAAATATAAGATTGAAACAATTCTGGATTTTCAGACATTGGAAAATGTCCTATTCCAGGAATTATAGTCGCTTTGGCACCTTTTATTCTGCTTGCTGTTGCTAGAGTTCTCTCAGGAGTACATGAACAGTCATATTCACCAGACAATAAATATACAGGGCACTTTGATGTATCTATCAATGCTGATCGATCATCAAAATCTCCGTCATGCCAATAAAAATGAAGGTCTCCTTTAAAAATTCCAGGGCCACCTTGCATATAATGCCATAAAGTTTCATGCCTAAATTTATCAGGGCTTTGAGGAGCTATTTGAGATGAAACAAATGCAGCTTGAATCAGTCCACCATGAATGTCAGGCCTATATAACCAGTCTAAATCATAATAGGGTTCAAGTTTGTCTGACCCCTCGAGGGCAATAACAGCCTTAAAATAATTACTATGTTCTAGGGCCAGATGTAAAACAACTCTTCCTCCCATAGAACAGCCCATAATTACAGGATCACGTAATTTATAATTATCACAAAAAGACATTATAATCTGTTTATATAGACTTGTAGTAAGCTTATAATCCTTCAATTCGTAACCTTCTGGAGGATTAGATTTTCCGTGCCAAGGAAGATCAAAGGCAATAACTCTATAATTTTTAGTTATTTCTTTGTCATTTAAAATATGACGAAACTGACGTCCATCTGATCCTGCTGTATGTAGACATAGTAAAGGAATACCTTTACCTGCTTCTTCAACATATATTCTGTAATTTTCATCAGCTACACTTATATTTAAGTATCTGCCAATTATATCTTCAAATTCTATACTACTTTTCTTCATAGTTAGCCTAATTTTTAGATTGTCTATTTGATGAAATAAGATCTTTGAAATATTGTAGGTTCTGCATAAATGGAGTCAAATTACCGTCTATAATAATTAATTTTTTGGCAAGCATAGCAAAAATATCATGATAATCTCTTGGAGGAGAGATAAGCCAGTGCTTTTCCCAGGCATTTCTTTCTCCTTGAATTTTAAAGGTTCCACTTCTAGTTAAAATTGTTCTTTTAGTTGTGGAAATTACTTTACCTTCAACAATTTCAAATAAATAATCATTCTGTCCAATACCAAAGGTAAAAGTTAAATTTATCCAACGACCTTTTTCAACTAATCTGTCATTAGAATTAATCTCATTTATCCATTTTTCAATTGATTGCATAATAATACTTTTTTAATTTTCATAAATTATAAATTTTT
>ATWQ01000047.1 GCA_000421325.1 alpha proteobacterium SCGC AAA536-K22 | reverse complement strand
TTTGGTATTCGCTGGTACGCGCTTGCCTATATTGCCGGTCTGTTGATTGGCATTTATATTTTGCGCCGCGAAACCCGCCTTGCAACCGCGGTGATGACTGCTGATCAGACTGACCGGCTGCTTAATTATTTGCTGATCGGCATTATTCTTGGCGGACGTCTTGGTTATGTCTTTTTCTATAATGCGGGTTTTTACCTAAGCAATCCGATCGCGATCTTTTACGTCTGGCAGGGCGGCATGTCATTTCATGGGGCACTAATCGGCGTTGCTGCCGCGCTTTATGTCATGTCACGGCGCCATAAAATTCCGCTTTTAGCTGTGGCCGACAGGGTGGCAATGGTCACGCCGATTGGCCTGTTTCTGGGGCGCTTGTCAAACTTCATCAATGCCGAGCTTTATGGCCGTGTTACCGATGTGCCGTGGGCCATGATTTTTCCCAATAGCGATGGTCAACCGCGTCACCCAAGCCAGCTTTATGAGGCTGGTCTTGAGGGGGTTTTGCTTGGTATTGCGATGTATGTTTTCTGGCGGCGGGGATGGCTTGGCGCGCATGGACGCCTCAGCGGTGTGTTCTTGTCTGGCTACGGTGCAGCGCGATTCCTTGTCGAGCTTGTGCGCCAGCCTGATGCCCATATCGGATTGTTGGCAGGTGGGCTAAGCATGGGGCAGATATTATCCCTGCCAATGATGATGATCGGCATTTATCTGCTGCGCCAAAGCTGGCAGTCGGGCAGATAAATGGCAAACAAGATCGCCACCATTGTTGATAGCGTGCTATCTGATCATATCACAAATCAGATCAGGCGCCACGTGCCGCGGACCTTGGGCCATGTTTTTGGAAAACGTTTTGTGGTTGATAGATACGAATAGCAGTTTCATTCTGCGATCTTAGAAGTTGGTGAGTTAGCATTTCTTGTGATACTAGGGTCTCTCTAAAAACAACTTTCCACTACCCTTAGTAATAAGGTCATAGATGGGCATTGGTCCGTGGTTCTTGGTTCATGAGGCGTTGGAGCGAATTATAGTTTTGTTTCAGTAGGAAGCTACTTTTGAGTCTTCAAACCATGATCAATTTAAAACCATCCAAGGACCATGGGTAAAGAATAATGCAACCTATGATCATGATCAACTGACCATGGCCTTTAGTTTCAAGTAACCACACTGCTGATAAGTGTATTAATTTGTGGTATAATAAAACCTCATGATAGGTAATATTCACAAGATAACAAAAAGAAACCTTTTAAAAGGTATACCCTGGCGTTTTGGACCTAATTGGCCAGGTCAAAGGTGCAAAGCAAAAACCAGAAGAGGTACACTATGTCAAAGACCCGCTAAATTACCAGTGGGTCGATGTAGACTACATGGCGGCGCTAGCACAGGGCCTAGAACCAAGGACGGTCTAAAACGACTCGTCGAATCTAAAATTAAGCATGGAAGATTTACAAAAGCTGAGCGTGAAAAGGCCAAACAAATATCTGAGAAAAGACGCAAGATACAAAATGAACTTAAGGAGTTAGAATCCTGGTTTGTTGACTACGGTCATTTGGAGAAGAACTGGCGTAAAGATTGGGGCAAACTCTAAGAGAGTGAAAACACTATATCTTATTACCTACCGAGAACAATAATCTTAAACTAAGAAAAACCCTACTATAAAGACGTCAAGGCCTATGTAAGGAGCTGTGGAACGCAAATAAAGAACTGCGGTTAGCGAACGAGGCTATTTTATCTCCGCGCAATAGGTCATTCCCAAATATGGTATTGTGTCCCAATTGTCCCAGTACGATATTGCAACTGGGACAGCTAATATCCCATATAAATCATATAGTTAAGTTGAAGTGTCCCACTGTCCCAATATTATTATATACCTCTTATAAAGTTGTTATGTATTGATAAGTAAAAAAGATGAATATTTTTTGGGGGGCCTATTATATTCTGGGACAAACGGGACAGTGGGACATCAGAATGGTAAGTTTTCTTCAAGAGGTTCATCATCCTCGGACAGCTCTCTCTCAATTTCTTCAATATCCATTAAGAGACTAACTTGAATGCAGGTAACATTTTCGCGCCTTCCCTCTACACTCACTTTTTTTGTGTATCTGCCCTCACCTTCTTTTTCTAACATTCCAGCCTCAAAGAGAGCCTTTTTTATTGCGAGTTCAGAACTACCCAAATGATTTCCGAGGCGCGTAGAAAATGTTTTGATCACACTCAAAGCCGCTTTCATATCAAGATATATTTCCTTTCCAACAATCCAACCAATTTTTGTGCCTTGCCCATAAGTTACTTCATTGTCTGGCGTACCAGTTGTTTTCCATCCCCAAGTACTGGGAGCATCAGGGCATGTACCATATTTATTCGCTAAATGAGCAGCACCCATAGCGATAGAGGAGCGTAGATATTCTATAAAACGATCTGCTTCTGAGGCTTCTTGATCAACGCTCATTTGGAATTCAGCGACTTTGGTCGCCGCATTCAAGGTGGCCGCCTTGAACTTCTGTATTTCTTCATCTGAAATATCACCGCGTTCCTTGCCAAATTGCAGTAAAAGCCAAATACCGGAGGTTAATGAGGCGAGATTATCTCGCATTCTTGTATGGCCAGAAGTGGGGAGCTCTTTAATACAATCGTCGTGAGCTGCAGTTATAAGGCTTTTGATTTTATTGTGATCAGCCTGATCAGCGCCCCAACTTAAAAAATTTGACATTAATTGGGCGAGACTTTCCTGTTTTGCTAATTCCTGAAGAGCCGTGAGTGTGTCAGTTTTTGTGGCTCCTTTTTTGATACTTAAAATCACACAACGCGCTTGTAGGGAGTGCCCATTGGGAATGTCTTCGCCTGTTGCCAAAATCAATCCTCTCGGAATGTAGGCCCCTCTAACTTCCGTTGTAGATGTTAACCGGTCTCGCCCAGATTGATTTCCTTGCGCGCGAAAAACACGTTCCGCGTCTTTGTGTGATCGAGAAACCTCAGAAGGCGTACCACGGGCTACAAAGTCATCAATCGTGAACACCGCATCTTTGCAAAGGAACGCTTTTTTTTCCATTGCATTACTGGTTGAACTCCAGTTTTCAGGAAGATGTGATCCGTTAAACTCTTTTCCATAAAATGCCTGTATGCATCCAGAAATAGCTGTTTTGAAGGTTCCCGTTGTGCCTTGCAGAAAGACGCTTACAGTGCATT
>ATWQ01000046.1 GCA_000421325.1 alpha proteobacterium SCGC AAA536-K22 | reverse complement strand
GGCATACCTTGTGAAGATGATGTGATGAAGCCTGATAGTGTTAAGGTGTTCTCGTTCCCTATGAAGTCACCTGACGGTGCTGTACTAAGGAATGACAGAACAGCTATAGAGCAGTTAGAACTCTGGTTAACATATCAGAGATATTACTGTGAACATAAACCAAGTATAACTGTAAGTGTGAAGGAGCACGAATGGATGCAGGTCGGTGCTTGGGTATACGAACACTTTGATGAAGTGTCAGGGGTAAGTTTCTTACCTCATTCCGACCACACTTATCAGCAAGCACCTTACGAGGATTGCACGAAGGAAGAGTACGAAGCACTCAATGAAGTGATGCCGAAGAACTTAGACTGGACGTTGATAAGTCAATATGAGCTGGAAGATACTACAACAGGAAGCAAGACTTTAGCATGTACAGGAAATGTATGTGAAGTAGTGGACCTCACAGAAGAGGAGCTCGCTGTTTAATTATATAGGAGATATATATGTTAGAAAAAATAAAGAACGGAGCTGACGGTGCAATAGACGTTGGTATTAAGTTAATTAGTTTGTCAATTATATTACAGGTTATTTTCGGACAGAAAGTAGCGTTCTTAACTGGTGATGTAATCGGTTCTATACTCAATATAGTCTGGACATTAGGTAACGCAGGATTAGCAGGCATCATTGCTGCAGGTATTATCTGGAAGTTACTTGACAAAGATATAACGAGTGAATTATCTAAGTAAGGAGAAGTTATGACTTGGAGAATAGATCCGAAGACACTAAAAGAAAAAGCTAAGGAGAATAAAAGCCTTAGTATATTTGTTATCATTGTTATAGTAGGATTACTAGCGCAATGGGTAGGAGTTTAAATCCTAAAGACAAACAAAAAGAACCCGGTAGTCTTGTTCAAATGGATAAGACTGCCGAACTTTATAGAGAGTTATTAAGAAAAAAGCCAAGACCATTATGGAAAAATGATTGGCGTAAATAGGAGTATAATATGGTAGAAGAAAAAAGATTAGCAGAAGATTTAAGTCTAATGTTAGAGTCAGCAGTAGCTGTTACTCACTCACAAGATTTAAGTTCAGGAACACATGACGCAGCCGAAGACTGCATACGCTCTTTATTAAAGAGCATGGCAATTCTAGGGTACGATAAAGTTACAGATAACAAGGAGCACTAATGAGCACAGCACAATTAACATTAAACATAGCACACCCCAGCGACAAAGGATTACATCAAGAAACTTTACAATGGGAATTTCAGATACAAGAAGACGGTAACTGGATGCAAAGCTTTATGGACTATGTAAATAAAGAGGAGGAAAAAGATGATAACAACGCTAGAAATAAAAACAAATCACAACCCAAAATTGTTACATGACTTAGAAACGCATTACCACAATATAGAAAAATTATATAACGATGGTATAGATTTAGAAGAAATAAGAATAGAATTACAAATATCAGATAATGACTGGTATCCAATAGAAGATATTATATTTGCAAAAGAATCTATATATAAATGCAATAATATTTTTGGAGAAACAGTTTATTATAAAGGTTGTAATATATCAGGACGATCACAGGAGATAGAATATGAATAAAAATTATAATCCAATGTCAGAGTTAGGTGTTAGTGATGAAGAAGTTGTACAAGAATTAGGGTTAGACCCAAAATTAGCACACACACCTGAATTAAATGAAGTTGCTTTTAATAAAATATATCAACGAAACTTAGTAGCAATACAAGGCAGACTAATTTCGGAAGGACATGATTTAGTAGAAGCTAAAGAAAAAGCTGTTAAAGAAGCTAATAAATTAAGAAAAGAAGCAGAAAAGTTTTTGAAAAAAGTACAGCAAGACAGAAGATATTAAAATAAAAATACCCCCATAGAAATTAATCTATAGGGGGTTTTTTTTTTTATTTTTTACTCTTGCATTCTTCTCATTAGTTCTGCTGCAACTTCGTTGTTATCTAACAGAGAACCAGAAAAAGCAGATTGAACAGTACTTTGACTTTCTTTACTTGATAAGTAATCTTCATACTCGTCAGGATCAGGGAAAAACATTTGTTTTATTTGTCCACCAGACATTTCAGCTCGTTCAAACAAAGTATTCTTACCTTCAACATTCTCATCAGTAGTTGTAGCCATACCAGGTTTATATTTTTCACCTTCCCAAGTAGTTCTTTCGAAAGCTTCTAAATCTGCTATCATTCCTTTTAATTGATTGTATTCATTAACAACACCTGATTTCCTTCCTTTTTCTAAAAACTTATCAGCTAATCTAGTGCCTTTGTTATCTCTAATTTCAATAGAATTTATTGCTTCTCTAAAACCATTAGTTAATTGTTTAAAAAAGTCATTTTCTTTCATAACTTTTTCAAACACTTTATTATAAATATTACTGTAATTCCTTAACATATTTGTAGGAACTCTACCGGCATCCCAAACAGATAAAAAGAATTTAAAGTCATCTGGATACAATCTATTCATCTCAGAAATAGTTATTGATTGTACTAAATCATCTAAACCATGAATGGAAATAACTGGAAAGCGACTAATGCCTGCTGATTTAACATCATTAGTAAATTTAAGAGCTTCAGATTCAGCATCTAAATTAGGAACAGGTATACCTTCTTGAAATAATATTTCAGACCCCATAATATCAAACGTTTTCCAGTCTGAAGGTATGTGATTTTCTATCATAGAAGTACTCATACCATCAATCCAATTTTTCTGCCAGACTGCCTCCATAGAAATACCACTAGGTTCTTTATATGTCATCTTAGGTGCTGATACTGGACCCATAACATCAGGATTATCTTGAGCTAATTTAGCAAATTTAACATATGTTTTAAAAGCTTTTCTCATGTATTTTGAATAATCTTTTAATCTAGGTTCTGCTTCATTCATAGAATTAACATAAGTCTCTGCTATTTTATTTAAATGTCCCCAAGCTTTTCCTTGTAAAACCAATCTACCATTAGGATTAACACTAACATCACTACCAAATTTACTTCTTAAATTATTAACTATTCTAACAAAATCAGCATCCGGAATAGATTCTTCTAAGTGTTTAGTTATTTCAGCAGCAATAGACATAATAGAACCGTCTGTTCCTTGCCCATAACTAGCTCCAACTAATCCTGTCTTAGCAAAAGCAGAACTTTTGTTCCAAAGCTTATCAAAATTATTA
>ATWQ01000045.1 GCA_000421325.1 alpha proteobacterium SCGC AAA536-K22 | reverse complement strand
GATCAAAATCTTATTTCCCTAATCCTGGAAAAAATGGAACTGATGTTAATGAAAATGAAATTATGCAAGCATTTATTTGTCAATTCTACGAAAAAAATATTCCAGCAGAGAGTATACTCGTTAATGAATATCCAAAAGATAAAGCTCTTATTGAAGAATTTCTGAAAAAAAAACATGCATTTAAAGTTGAAATTCAATCTCCTCAAAGAGGAAAAAAATTAGAACTTATTAATTCTGCCCTAAAAAATGCTGAGGAAAACCTAAATAGAAAAATCTATGAGAAATCCTCTAATCAAAAAAATTTAATGAATATTCAAAATGTTTTCCATTTTAAAAAGAAAATAAAAAAAATAGAGGTGTATGATAATTCTCATCATCAAGGCAAATCTCCAATAGGTGCTATGATAGCCTTTAATGAGGATGGTTTTTTAAAATCTTTATATCGAAAGTATAATATAAATTCTGAGCACAAAAGCAAAAAATCATCCCTAAGCTCCGAATTTGTAAATAATAATGATTACTTGATGATGAAAGAAGTTATTGAAAGAAGATTTATTGGAAAAACTTCTTCTAATTATCCAGATTTATTAATAATTGATGGTGGAAAAGGTCATTTGAATACTGTTTTATCCGTCCTAAAAAAAATGAAAATTGACGATATGGAAGTATTAGCGATCTCTAAAGGTATAAATAGAGACGCAGGAAGAGAAAATTTTTATACTACATATAATGATAAAATTATATTTCAAAAAGATGATCCTACATTATTTTTTCTTCAAAAATTAAGAGATGAAGTTCATAGATATGCCATTGCTGGCCATAGATTTAAAAGTAAAAAAACAATGTTTCAAAACCCACTAGATGAAATTGAAGGTATAGGTGCTAAAAGAAAAAAGTCATTGCTTGATGAATTCGGTTCCGCAAAAGCTGTTGGAACAGCCAATTTAAAGGATCTTCTAAAAGTTGAAGGGATTAATAAGTCAACTGCACAAAAAGTATTTAACTTTTTTAATTAATAATAATTACTTAACTATAATAGATTTTACCTTTAAAGTAGTAATCAAATCAGATCGTAAGTAAGGCTGTTGATGCTTAAAGAAAATTTAATCAAGAGTACAATACCTAATGGTTTAACATTGTTCAGATGTTTAACTGCATTATTACTTCCTTTAATTGTTATTTATGGTGGAGAAATTGGTGCAATAGTTGCTACTCCTTTGTTAATTTTGGCTGGTATGACTGACTATTTTGACGGTTTTTTTGCTAGAAAATATAAAGTCATATCCAATTTTGGAAAAATTCTAGATCCAATTGCTGATAAACTTTTGGTTATTGGGTTAATGTTTGCACTAGCTTCAGAGCATATGTTTGAATATAATTATGCCTTTATACCTGCACTCATAATTGTTTTAAGAGAAATTTTAATTAGCGGTATAAGGGAAAGTATCTCTGGTTACAAAATTACTTTAGAAGTAACTCTTCTTGCAAAATGGAAGACCACGATACAACTGATCGCATGTGGTAGTTTTTTAGTTTGGCGGACTAATAGTTTTTCTTACAACCTCGATGCCTTGGGCATCATTTCATATACTATTCTATGGATTGCTGCCATAATTACTTTGATAACTGGAATTCAATATATTATGAGATTAATTTTATTTTTTAATAATAATGAAAAAGAGAGTTAATAATGATTATAAAATACTTTTCTTGGATTAAAGAACATATTGGTAAGTCAGAAGAACTAATTGAACTACCTGATGATGTGAAAACTATAAGTGAACTTATTAATTATTTAAGTAATTTAAATGATGATTATAAAAAAGTTTTTGTAAAAAAAGATTTAATTAAAATTGCTGTAAATAAAACATATTGCTCTGTTGAAACAAAAATAAGTAATAATGATGAAATAGCTTTTTTCCCGCCTGTGACAGGAGGATAAATGGATCAAAAAAAAAAAATCCCTGTTAAAATTAAAATACAGATTAATGATTTTGATGTTTCAAAAGAAACTAAAATTTTACAAGAAAATCAAACTGGTGCGATTGTAAGTTTTGTTGGCGTTGTGAGAGGTTTCGACGAAAAAATCAACAGCGTAATAGAATCAATGACACTTGAACATTATCCTGGAATGACTGAATTAGAGATAAAAAAAATAGTTAAACAAAGCTATGAAAGATGGGATATTACTGGAGCGACAGTAATACATAGAATTGGAAAATTATTACCAACTGATCAAATAGTTTTTGTTGGAGTTTCTTCAAGACATAGACAAAATGCATTCGACAGTTGTAATTTTATAATGGATTGGCTAAAAACTAAGGCTCCTTTTTGGAAAGTCGAAGAAAATGAGCATCAAAAGAAATGGGTTGATTATAACTTGTCTGACGATGAAGCTGCAAAAAAATGGAGTATTTAGGATTTTTTTTATTTCCCATTAACCAAATCTGAATAAGCCTTTGTTAATTTTAGACAAAACTCAGCAGGTTTAAATTTATAATCACCAATTGATTGAACAGGAGTAACTTCTGCTGCAGTACCAGTCAAAAAACATTCTTCGGCTTGATCCATCTCTTCTGGCATAATTTTTCTTTCAACAATTTGAATACCATTTTTTTCTGCTAGTTTCATTACTGTTCTTCTTGTAATCCCATCTAGAAAACAGTCTGCTAAAGGGGTATGTAATTTTCCATCTGGCATTTTGAAAAAAACATTAGCACCAGTTGCCTCTGCTACTTGTCCTCTATAATCTAGCATAAGTGCATCACTATAACCTTTTGCTTCTGCTTCATGTTTAGATAGTGTGCAAATCATATATAAACCAGCAGCTTTAGCATGCACAGGTCCACAATCAGGGCTTGGACGTCTCCACTTAGCAATATCGAGTTTAATACCTTGCATTTTTTGATCTGGATCAAAATAACTCGGCCATTCCCAAACAGCAATAGCTACATTTATTTTAGTTGATTGAGCAGAAACAGCCATCATCTCACTACCCCTCCAAACCACTGGCCTAACATATGCATCTGATAAAGAATTCTTTTTTAGCAGTAGATCTTTTGCTGTTTCTATCTCCTCTTTTGAATAAGGTATTTTCATATCAAGTGAATGAGCAGAATTAAATAACCTTTCAGTATGTTGCTTAGTTTCAAAAATCTTACCTTTATATGCTCTTTCACCCTCAAAAACACAACTAGCATAATGTAAACCATGATTTAATACATGAATATTAGCATTTTTCCATTCAAGTAAATTTCCATTTTGCCATATATAGCCATCACGATTATCAAATGAAAAGTTATCCAAGAATTATTCCTCCAAATTTGGTTATTACTTATAATCCACATTATTATTAAATAATCAAATATTTAGAAATAAGTTTTGTAATTAGTTTAGTATTTTAGTATTTTTAAAATGTGAAATTTGTAATTGACCAAATTATATTAATTAATAATTGAGCTAATTTTATTTTGTAAAATGTATAA
>ATWQ01000044.1 GCA_000421325.1 alpha proteobacterium SCGC AAA536-K22 | reverse complement strand
GGATGATGCAATACTAGCTCGTGAAATATATATTAAAACTCCTGCTCATTGTTATGGCAATCACCAAGCAAATGTAAGATATTGGTCTAAAATGGAATTAATTACTGGATTATGCAACAAAGTTGCAAAAGCAACTGGGGCTGATCAAATACCTGCCGTAAGAGAAACTCTTGGTAAAATGTCATCTTTAGAAGCAAACTTATCAGGAATGATCCATGGTCAAATTGAAGCAGCAGAAAGTTGGCCAGAAAATCATATGACTTTTAATAGAAGAATGATGTATGCAGCTCTTAACTGGTGTACAGAAAACTATACTTCAATAATTGATGAATTGAGGACCCTTTGTGGTGGTGGTGTTTTTCAAATGCCTGCAAGTATAAATGTAGTAAAAAATAAAAAACTTAAAAAAGAATTTGAAACATATTTTCAAACTCCTCAAATGGATGCTACATCTAGAATGAAACTTTTTAAACTAGCATGGGATGTAGTTGGTTCAGAGTTTGCTGGTAGACAACAGCAATATGAAAAATTTTATGCTGGCGCATCATTTATTATTAAAAATCATAGTTATAGAGAAACACCTTGGGATTATTTTGATGGTGTTGTTGATGATTTAATGGAAAGTTATGACTTGCCAAATAATGAATAAAAGTAGGAGTAATAATTGTCTGAAAAATTAATCAAGTTTGAAGGTTTTAAAGTTAAAGTCTCTCCTAAAAATAAAAGAGGAGATATAATTTTATCAAGACCTCCGCTTAATGTAATTGAATACTCTCAAAGAATAAAAATGGCGGAAGCTATGAAAAACCTTGATAATGATACAGATGTGAGAGTTATAGTATTACGTGCCGAAGGTGAAAACTTTTCTTCAGGTGGGAATATTGAAGGATTTATGAAAGAAACACCTGAGACACTTACAATGCTTGCTCAAAATGTTATGACACCCGAAAAATTAAGAAAGCCTGTGATTGCCGCTATTCAAGGGTACTGTTTTGGTGTTGGTTTAGAGTTTTCTCTAGCATGTGACTTTAGAATTGTTACAAGAAATTCTCAATTATCGCTTCCAGAAATGAAAATAGGTATGATACCAGGCTCGGGTGGCTCTGTTAGATTAGCAAGAATGATTGGTTTATCTCGTGTTAAAGATATGATTATGCGAGGTAAAAGAATATCTGGTGAAGAAGCGTTTAAATGGGGACTTGCGTCCGAAGTTGTTGAAAATTTAGAATTAGAGGAAGCTACTAGTAAACTCGTTAAAGAACTTTGTTCTGTTTCACCACTTGCCCAAAGAGCAATTAAAACTGTCCTGAACACCTCTCAGGATGCTCCTTTACACGTTGCCATAGAATTAGAAGGTGAAACTTATGGTAGATTAAGAAGCTCCAATGATTTTAAAGAAGGAGTAAGCAGTTTTGTTGAGAAAAGGAAACCTGTTTATAAAGGTAATTAATAGGATTTAAATTTTTATGGATAATGTCCTGAACAAAATTTCTAAATGTAATATTGGTTTTGGAATAGAACGATCAGAAGATGATACCTTAATTGCTGGAAAAGGTATTTATGGAGACGATTTTGGTCAACCTCCTGGTACATTGCATGTAGCAGTATTAAGATCTCAACATGCTTCTGCAAAACTTATTAAAATAGATACTTCAAGAGCCACTTCAATCCCTGGGGTTAATATAATAATTGATGGTAAAGATTTTAAAAAAATATCTAAACCCTTACTTTCTGTATTAAGAACAAAAATTGAAGTATGGCCATGTGCAATTGAATATGTTCGATATGTTGGGGAACCTATAGCTTTAGTTCTAGCAGAAAATAGATATATTGCAGAAGATGCTGTTGATAATATAAAGGTAATTTATGAAAGGTCTAACCCAGTAATTGATACTTTAATTTCTTCTTCAAAAAATGCTCCTTTAGTGCATCAAAATCTTGAAAATAATGTTGTAAGCGACAGAGAATTTTCTTATGGAAACCCTAAGGAAGCATTTAAAAAAGCCGATAAAATAGTTGAGTTGCAGATAAAATATCCAAGAAATAGTTGCACACCATTAGAAGGTTTTGTTGTTCAAAGTAATTATAATTCTGAAGAGTCTCAATATACTGTGCGTTCTAATTTTCAAGGTCCATTTAGCTTGCATTCAGTAATTACTAGATCGTTAAATATAAGTGAAAATAAATTAAGACTTATTTCGAATCAAGATTCTGGTGGTAGTTTTGGCATTAAGCAAGCCATACTTCCTATGATAGTTCTTACTTGTTTAGCTTCTAGACTTTCAGGTAAAAATGTGAAATGGGTTGAAGATAGAATTGAGCATTTAACCGCTGCATCATCAGCGACTAATCGAGTGACAAACATCAAAGCAGCAGTTAAAAAAAATGGTAAAATACTTGCACTTGATTATGATCAAATAGATGATGTTGGAGCATATTTAAGAGCACCTGAACCTGCTTCTTTATATAGAATGCATGGTAACTTATCTGGTCCTTATTTAATAGACGACATTTTTTGTAGAAATAGAGTTGTACTTACTAACAAAACACCAACTGGATTAAATAGAGGATTTGGAGGTCCTCAGCATTATTATGCCTTGGAAAGACTTGTCCATAAAATAGCTAATAACCTAAATTTGGATCATTTAAAAGTAATAAAATTAAATCTTGTTAAAGATAAGAATTTTCCTTACCAGTCTGCTTCTGGAGCCCTGCTTGACTCGGGGCAATATTCAAAATTAATTAACAAAGTAATACGGTCTAAACAGTTTTCTGAAATGAAGTTAAGAAAAGAAAAAGCTATAAAGAATGGTAAACTTTATGGGATTGGTTATACAGCTGTGGTTGAACCATCTGTTTCTAATATGGGTTATATTACAACAGCACTTCCATATAATGAAAGAGAAAAATCAGGGCACAAGGGAGGCGCGATAGCAAGTGCTAGCGTTGCAATTGGACCAATGGGCGGAGTATACGTAACATGTGACAGCTTACCCCAAGGACAAGGACACAAAACTGTTCTTGCACAAGTTGTAGCAGATATATTCGGTATTTCTTTTGAAACCGTTAATGTTAATACTGAACTAGATACCCAGAAAGATCCTTGGTCAATTGCTGCAGGAAATTATTCAAGCCGTTTTGCAGGAGCTGTAGCAGGCACTACTGCTTTAGCAGCTAAAAAACTAAAAACTAAGTTGGCTTTAATTGCTTCATCTAAATTAAACTGTAAAACTGAAAACCTGGTTTTTGAAAATAACTATGTTTTTGATAAGAACAATATAGAAAATAAAATTCCTTTTAACAGGTTAGGAGGTAATGAACATTGGTCTCCAAGTCAACTTAATGAAAGCTTACAAAATGGATTGCAAGAAATTGTACAATGGTCTCCTCAAGAATTAAAACCACCAAATCAAAAAGATCAAATCAATGGCTCACTAGCGTATGGGTTTGTTTTTGACGTTTGTGGCCTTGAAATTGATCCCATGACAGGAAAAACAAAAATAGATAGATATATTACAGGACACGATGCTGGAAAAATTTTAAATCCTTTACTCGCAAACGGCCAGATCTATGGTGCTTTTGCTCATGGCGTTGGAGCAGCTTTGTATGAGGAATTTAAATATAATAAAGATGGATCTTTTTTGAGTGGCTCGTTTACAGATTATTTACTTCCCTCAACTTGTGAAATTATTAAACCTACTATTATTCATATTGAAACCCCTAGTCCATTTACACCATTAGGAGCCAAAGGTTTAGGTGAAGGAAATTGTATGTCTACTCCAGTTGCTATTGCAAATGCTGCCTCAGATGCTTTGGGTGTGGAAAATATTACACTGCCATTAACACATTCTAAAATATATACATATTTAGCAAA
>ATWQ01000043.1 GCA_000421325.1 alpha proteobacterium SCGC AAA536-K22 | reverse complement strand
TCAATTTTAGCTAAAGTAAGTTTTTCCCTTTGATCTTTTACTGCATTTTCTAATAAAGGCGTAAGCTGTTTGCATGGTTCACACCAAGGAGCCCAAAAGTCTACGATTATTGGTTTTTCTTTAGAAGCTTCAATTACATCAGTCATAAATGTGTCGGCATTCACATCAATAATATTTGTTTTTGAAATTAAGCTATCATTATCAGTATTATTCATTAATTCAATCAATTCCTTTCGATTAAATATTTATATTGTTGTTCTAGTATATTTATTCAACAATATATTACAAAATACTACAATTGACCAATCTTGAAAGTGAGTATATTTAAAATATTATCATTATACTTAAATCATTATAAAATTGATACTTTGAAATGACTGAAAAACTGAATATTGCTCTAATCGGATGTGGTAGCTGGGGAAAAAATATAGCCAGAAACTTGCATCAAATGGGTACATTAGCTTGCATATACGATGCAGACCAAAGTTTATTACAAAAATTTAATCAAAATTTTAATCTACCTACCTATTCAATTGATGATATTTTTAAAAATGAAAAAATAAAAGCTTTGGTAATAGCGTCATCAGCAAAAACACATAAAGATTTAGCTGAAGAAGCTCTGCTAAATAATAAAGATGTTTTAATAGAAAAACCATTTTGTTTGACTTTATCTGACGCTACTAATCTTTCAAAATTAGCAATAAAAAAAAATAGAGTTTTAATGGTTGGGCATCTATTAAATTATCATAATGCATTTATCAAAATGAAAGATCTTATTAAAGAAGGGAAAATAGGGAAAATCAAAAATATTCGGGCTCACCGGTTAGCTTTAGGTGCTATACGTTCTCATGAGTCTGTCTTGTATGACTTGGCTGCACATGATATTTCTATGATACTTTCTATAACACAAGAATTACCAGTGGAAATAAATACTCATTCTATTCATCATAATTCTAATATTGGACCAGATGCAATTAGCGTTAAATTATCTTTCAACGCGGGTACTACGGCATTAGTGAATTGTGATTGGATGTGCCCTTATAAAGAACATAAGTTTTCAATTATAGGTTCTAAAGGCTCTCTAATATTTGATGATACAAAAGACTGGTCAAAAAAACTTTATTATAATTCATCAATTATTAATTCAGATAACTCTATTGACGTTGGTATTATTGAAGAAATTATTCTTGAAGAAAATGAACCTCTTAGAAATGAATTAGTTGAATTTATTAGATGTATACAATCTAGGAAAAAACCCTTAACTGATCATAAAGAAGCAGTTAGTGTTCAAAATGTAATGCAAATAATAGAAAAAAAATTACAAAAAATTTAGGTTGCTTATGATTCCATTTATTGATTTAAAAGCTCAACAAAAACTTATTCGTCACAAAATTGACGAACGTATCAAAATAGTTTTGGATCATGGGCAATATATTTTAGGTCCAGAAGTAAAAGAACTAGAAAGAAAGCTTAGTATTTATACTGATTCAGAATTTGTATTGTGTTGTTCAAGTGGAACAGATGCATTATTATTGGCTCTTCTGGGGCTAAAACTTAAGCCAGGCGAGGGCGTCATAGTGCCTGCTTTTTCATTTGCATCATCTGCAGAAGTTATGCCTTTATTGGGAGCAATTCCAATCTTTATCGATATAGAGGATGATACATTTAATATCGATCCAGGTAAACTAGCCGATGCCTTTAATACAGCTACAGAAATGGGTATTATTGTTAAAGGTATTATGTCTGTTGGACTATTTGGACAACCCGCTGACATGGATCCAATTAATGAATTTGCAAAAAATAATAATTTATGGGTTCTTGACGACGCAGCCCAATCGTTTGGAGGGAAATATCACGGAAATAATGTTGGAAATCTTTGTGAAGTAACTGCAACATCCTTTTTCCCAGCAAAACCTCTGGGTTGCTATGGAGATGGAGGAGCTATTTTTACAAATGATCCAGAAATATATGAAATCGCTAACTCCTCTCACGTTCACGGGATGGGTAAAAGTAGATATGAATATGATAGAATTGGAATGAATGCTCGTATATCAACTATTCAAGCTGCAATATTATTAGAAAAACTTGAGATTTTTCCATCAGAGTTAAATAAAAGACAAGCAGTTGCAAATAATTATTATAAACATCTAAATGATTTAAACCTTGAAATAAAACTCCCACTACTTAAATCAAAATTTATAAGCAGTTGGGCTCAATATACTATAATCTTACCTGATAATATAAATAGAAATAAGTTGCAAGAAAGCTTGAAATTTAAAGATATTCCTACTGCTGTATATTATCCAATTCCACTCAATGAACATAAGCCTTATAAAAACTACCCTGTTTCTAAAAGTGGATTAATCAATACAAATTATTTGGCACGGAACGTTTTATCTTTACCTATGCATCCATATTTAAGTGAAGATGACATCATCTACATATCAAAAAACATTTATGAAGCTTTCAAAAATAATTAATAATAATTATTTTTTTAATTTCTCTTGATAGTATCAGTTAGAATGTTATATTCCTTCTCAATTAAGCGGGCGTAGCTCAGTGGTAGAGCATCTCGTTGCCAACGAGAATGTCGAGAGTTCGAATCTCTTCGCCCGCTCCATTCGCCCTCGGTGGAATACCCAGTGTTTCCTTAAATATTCAACCTTATAAAAGTGTTAACTTTTGATGAGTGGGAGAAATTAAGCCCCCGTGTTTCTTGTGTAAAGCATAAAGGGTATGTAGTAAATATATATTCATAGGATCTAGCAGCAGATGAAGTTAATTAATTAATCCCATTACCTCAAAAGTTTTTTGAACATAATCAACTAACTCAGCTTTTTTTTCGATTTTATTAATGTTAATGCTAGCATTTTTGGTAAATTCAAAAAATTGTTTTTCATCATCTTCGTCAAATTTAAATTTTATTTTTTTGGCTATTTCTTTAATACGTTTATTAACTAAATTATCTAATTTTTCTAAATTTACTTCACTAATATTTTTTTCATTTTTAAAATTTTTAATAGCGTCAAATAATCTTTCCTGTTTGACTATTGCAAATTTTTCATAAGTTTTGTTAACATTTAGTTTGTTACCTGTTTTATTTTTACTATAAGAACCTTCGGACGCATTATCATTATCGTCATGTGAGTATGAATTCTTATTAGATAAATTCTTAGCAGAATATGTTTCTGCAGTATCACTAATAGATTTATTTTTGCTAGGGGTAGCATTGCTATCTATACTTTTACTTACTGTAGCTTCTGTACTTTTATCACCTGGTTTATCTGTCTTGCTTACCGAAACACTGACGCTTACTTTTCCAGAATTTATTCCATAAGAAAATGCCTTGTTTTGAACAAGCAACGTTGCGAGTAAAATTAAAAATATTTTAAATACGGTTACCATTTAGTGCTTTGTTTTGAATTAAAAATATATAATTATTATACATAATAAGATTAATTATTTTTAAAAGAAATAAAATGATTTATTTATGTTTATGTAGATGTTTTAGACATTTAATAGCTAATTGAAAGGTGAAGTAAATGGTAAAACCTATAACTAAGGAAACTCTATTCATGAATTGCATGGAATTAGACTTTGCAACAAAAGTAGAATTAGAACATTGGGTAGCAACATTTGAAGATAGAGTTTGGACAGACGATGTCATGAAAGATCTATCTAAAGCCGGTTTAGTGAGAAGAACTGTTGCACAAGTTTGGAACAAACAAAATCATAGATTAACAAGTACTTTTGAATATGAGAATGAAGATGCTTATAGAGCCTGTCAGAAAATTATTGATGAAAAAGTAATGCCGAAAGCGCTGGCTAACTATACTGTTAAGGCTAGAAATAATAGAGGTATCATAATTTATGATTATAGAAGTTAAATTATATTTCTATAATTCAATTTTAGAGG
>ATWQ01000042.1 GCA_000421325.1 alpha proteobacterium SCGC AAA536-K22 | reverse complement strand
AATGGCATAAAAAAAATAAAAATATTTTTTTGATTTGTCTAAAGTCATTAAATTTAATGATTGGAATGAATTATCCAAGATAAAACAAACAAAAATTATTGATGATCAACATGAAGGTTTAATGATAAAAAATGAGAAAAGCTCTTATATTCCTGGTAGGCCAAAAGGATATTGGTATAAGTGGAAAAAGGATCCCAAAAATGTCGACGCTGTTTTGATGTATGCAGTTAGAGGCCATGGTAAAAGAAGTTCTTACTATTCTGACTTTACATTTGGTTTATGGGACGGTAATCAGCTATCCCCTATTGGGAAGGCTTATTTTGGATTTGATGATAATGAACTTAAGGTATTAGACAAATTTGTTCGCAATAATACTATAAAGAAATTTGGCCCAGTTAGGGAAGTTGAAAAAACTTTTGTTATTGAAATTGCTTTTGATGCTGTTAATGAAAGTAATCGTCATAAATCAGGTGTTGCTTTAAGATTTCCTCGCATTAAAAGACTGAGAGAAGATAAGCCTGCAAATGAGGTAATACAACTCTCTCAATTTAAGTCAGAATTTTTATAAAATCTTAATTATTATTTTTATTGAAATTAGAATATTTTTTTTTAAGCTTTGTCTTAAGTTTATATTAATGGAGAAGCAAATGTCAGATTTACAGGAATTAATGGTAGGTTCTACCAAAATCATAGCTTTGAAGGATGGAGATTTATCTATACCTAAAGAAATTCTACTTAATTTGGACGAAGATACTGCTAATAAAATCTCTGACGAAAACAATCAACTTACCATTAATAATGTAAATGCTTATCTCATATTTAAAAATGACAAAATCTTATTAGTTGATGCAGGGTGTAGGGATCTTTTTGGACCAACCTGTGGTTTTGTCCATCAAGAAATTGCAAAAGCAAATATAAAACCTGAGGATATAACAGACGTATTTTTTACACATTTACATCCTGACCACGTAGCAGGGGCAATTGACAAAGATGGTAAAGCTATGTTTCCAAAAGCAGAGGTAAGTGTAATAGAAGATGAATTGAATTTTTGGAACAAGGATAATTTTGATGATGTTGAAATAAATGGAAGAAATTTTGCTGACTTAAATAAGGCTGTAATTAGAGCTTATGGTGATAGAGTAAAAACACTGAGTAACAGTCAAGAGATAATTTCTGGAGTTTATCCTGTTCCTCTACCTGGTCACACACCAGGGCATTGTGGATTTAGGATAGATGACAATAATAATAATTTTATTCAAATGGGCGATGTTCTCCATGCCCCTAATTTGCAATTAGCAAATCCAGATATTTCTGTAATTTTTGATGTTGATATAGAAAACGGATTGAAATCAAGAAAAAAAGCTTTTGATATGGTTTGTAATGACAGGATAATATGCTCAGGTGGTCATATGTTAGAGCCAAAATTTGGTTATTTGGACAAGTATGGAAATGGATATAAGTTTGTTCCTGTATAATATTTATTAATTATTTAATTAATTAGTATAATTAGACCTTACAGTAGTTAATAAGTGATTTGAGGTTACCGTTAGAATCTTTAAATTTTTGAACCCTGTTGACAAATTCACGCCAGTATAATTTTTCGATATTATATTGTTTGTCTAACTGTGTTTTACAAAAGATTTGAGTGTCAACCAATCTTTGTGATCCTAAACTAACATAATCTTTTCCATTATGACTTCCATCAATTAAAAATATCAACCCTGATAAAAGTTCGGGATATTGGGTTAAAAAAGACGAGGTAAATGGCCATAAATGTTTTTTTAATATTTCAAAACCTAAATCATGAATTTGCATGTAATAACTAAATATTAATATTCTTTCTAGGTTTCCAATTTCTTTTCCAAATTTAGACATTTCAATACTTTTTTGAGCAAAAGCATGTTTATCGTGTCTCATAACTAAATCTTTAGCATGACAATGACTTAAATATTCCTGTTCTTTAATGGAAGAAATTACAAAAGCTTGATCCTCTGCCCTATTTACAAAGCTAGGCGTGAACGGTGCCCATTTTACTAAACTATCTAAGGTTATACCAGTAGTACCACCAGTAACGTGAATTCTTTGAATGTTATCTAGTCTATACATCAACTCAGATTCAGTGGATAATGACTGGGGCCATTCCGGACAAAATATTCTTTTAGAAGATATATTTTTTAATAAATCGTTATTTTTGGGTCTATTAACATCTGGTGTAAATAATGATTTTGAAATATCAGCTTTATTTACAAGTGCCCCTGCTAATAGGCCAAGATCAACTTTTTTTCCTTCATAGTCAATTGCTGTACCTCCCCAATTTTTTTGATTTTTAAAGATTTCAAAAATTGAGAAACCTGTTGTTTTTAAAAGAATCTCTTGATCAAAAACCTGGTCTAAGTCGATCTTAAAACTATATCTTACGTCTTTATCAACTATTTTATTCCATATTAATAATATATACTTTAAAAATGTATAGTGGCGACCATAGTTGCCATTAACTCCCATTATATTTTCTGTATCTTTATCCTCACTGAATAAAATTGAATTTATGTTTTTACATACATATTCATCAAATAAGTAGACATTGATAAATTTTAAATTCAAATGTTTTTTTATGATTGTTTTGATATACTTTAAAGCAATATTTTCTAAACCAATATGTGTCACAGAAACTGATAAAATAAGTTTAATTTTATCTGTATTGTTAACATTACCTCGTTTAACTTCAAAGGCTATAGCCCTATCAAGATTTTTTAAACCATAAATAATTTCATTTTCATAATTTAGAGCATCTAATGGTATTGGATGATCATACCAAAAGCGTTGTTTGACATTTTTAAAATTTTTTAATTCATCCTTAATCTCTAATGGGATATTTGTGGATAAAAAGTCTGAAGGAGTTGTAATTAAAACATTACTTAAAAATAAAATTTCTTTAACTGGGTTTTTTAAAAAATTTTCATTTTCATTAATTTTTATCAACTTTCTTTTTTTTAAAATTTTATCCTTAACTTCATCTGGTTTTGTGGAGGCTTCAAATGCTTCAGAACAAAATATATCCCATATATGTTTGTCTGAATTAGTTGAAAAATTTTTAGGAGTTTTAATTTCATTTTCATTAAAAAAATTATTAAATAATTTTAATACAGAATTATTTTTTTCATTATTCAATAAAGATAAAGATTTTTTGTTATCCAAATTTTTTTCATAATACTGTATGATAAAAGCTCTACAGAGTTTTGAAAATTCATCATTTGCGTCATCTAATGATAAAGTTGACAAATCATTCTCAGAAATAACGCTTTTTAAAATCTTTTCAAAATTATTACTTTGTTGCATGATTAATTCTTAATAATTTAATTTAGGATGTGATAATAGAGCAAAGAAATATAAAATGAATAGTAATAAAAATATAAATTATAAAATTGAAGATAGTATTGCTAGAATAATCTTAAACCGTTCACCTTCAAATGCTTTCACAATTCAATTTTTAGATGAAATTTTAAATTCATTAACGAAAGCTTCTAAAGATGAAAGTGTTAAGGTAGTCATATTAGAAAGTAATATTGCTAAAACATTTTGTGCTGGACTAGATTTAAACATTTTAATTGGTAAATCTAGTATGGAAATTAGAGAGTTTTTAAATCGTCTTTACATAGATCTTTGGGATGTTCAATACAATATGGGTAAACCAATAATTGCAGCGGTAAATGGAGCAGCAAGGGGTGGTGGCATGACATTAGCTATTTCATGCGATATGATTATAGCATCTGAAAGTGCTTCTTTTGGTTATCCAGAAATTAATTTAGGACTTTTACCAGCTATTCATTTTAATCATCTGCCAAGAATCGTTGGGAGATATAACGCTTTTGAGTTGTTATTTAGTGGTAGAACATTTTATCCTGAAGAGGCTGTAAAGCTAGGATTGATAAATAAACAAGTATCAAATTCGTATTTTCTTGATGAGGTTTATAAAACAGCTAATATTTTTTCT
>ATWQ01000041.1 GCA_000421325.1 alpha proteobacterium SCGC AAA536-K22 | reverse complement strand
TAACTATGCAGTTGTATGATCATGGTCAAGCGCTTCAAAAAAAGGGAGCTTGTTGTGCAGGATCAGATATTAATGATGCAAGATTAGTATCAAGTAAACTTGAAATCCCACATTATGTATTAAACTATGAAAACCTTTTTCAAGACCAAGTCATTGAAGATTTTGCTGATTCATATCTTCGAGGAGAAACACCCATACCTTGTGTTAGATGTAATCAAACAGTTAAGTTTACTGATATGTTTGCTAGGGCTAAAAAGCTAGGTGCAAGTGCTATGGCAACTGGGCATTATATTAGAAGAAAAAGAGATACTGGTATACCCAATTTGTATAAGGGAATAGACCCTGCAAAAGACCAGTCATATTTTTTATTTGCAACAACAAAAAATCAACTTGAATTTTTAAGGTTCCCTTTAGGTTCATTAACAAAAAAAGAAACTAGGTCAATAGCGAGGAAATATAATCTCGATGTTGCAGAGAAACCCGACAGCCAAGATATATGTTTTGTTCCAGATGGGAAGTACGCAGACGTAGTTCGTAAATTAAGACCAGGAAGCATCGATATTGGAGATATTGTTGATATTGAAGGAAAAAAATTAGGTCAACATAATGGTATTATTGATTATACTATAGGACAGAGAAAGGGCATAGGAATTGGAGGCAGAAAAGGAGTTGAAGATAAAGACGCACTTTTGTACGTTATTGCCCTTAATGCACAAAAAAATCAGGTAGTAGTGGGTTCTAAAGATTATTTGGCTTGTAAAAAAATTAAAATTACAGAATGCAATTGGATAATAAAGCAACCTCTAAGCAAAGAATTTAAAATTTTAGTAAAGTTAAGAAATACCTCAAACCCAGTTGAAGGTAAAATTACAGTTGATTTTGAAACTGGTTCATCTGATTTATATTTTGATATACCTCAATTTGGAGTTTCAACTGGTCAAGCGGCCGTTTTCTATAATATTGCAGATCACGCCCATGTTTTAGGTGGTGGATGGATAACAAATGCCCCAAATATGCTTGATTTGAATAATACCATTAATGCATAAATTAGATCATATTGTCTTAGCCGCCAATACTTTGGAGGAGGGAACTTCTTACATAGAAAATAAGTTACGTATTAAACTAAGTAATATTGGTTACCATAAAGATATGGGTACACATAATAGGGTAGTTAAGATAAGTAAAAGTGTTTACTTAGAAGTTATTTCAATAGATCCCAACTGCGAACAAATTAAATCTAAAAGATGGTTCAATTTAGATAGTTCAAAATTACAATCTCAATTAAGAAAATCACCTCGAGTAATAGGTTATGTAATTGAAAATACAACTAAAAAAATCTTAAAATATTATGAACCTTTTTTTAAAGCCTCGCGAGGCGAATATAAATGGAAGTTTGCTATGCCATGCAATAATTCTAAGATTTTAGCAGATCAATCTTATCTGAATGGGATTATACCCAATCTAATAAACTGGGAAAGTGAAAAACCTATTTATAAAATGCAAGATAACCACTTAAATTTAGAAAAACTTGAGATTTTATCAACAGAAAATCAGTCACCCTATAAGAATCTACAAAAGTCATTAGGAGTTATTGAAAAACTTGAATTTTCAATAATCAAAGAAGGAAATAATTCGTCTGTAGAATCTTACCCTATATTAAAAATATATTTAGAAGATAAAATAAGAGACACGATTATTATATTATAAGTTATATTTATCTTCGTAATAACTTGACTGCAAAATAATTTATATTTAGTAACTATCTAACAATTAGGCGGAGTAGCTCAGCTGGTTAGAGCACCGGAATCATAATCCGGGTGTCGGGGGTTCAAGTCCCTCCTCCGCTACCAATAATCTTAATAAAATCAATGGTTTACAAGGTTTTAAAATAGTCCTGAATTTTCATACTTGAGTTATACACAGTTATACACTAAAATTCCGGATTATGTCCGTAAACCAAATCACACAAAGAATACACATGTCCAACGGATTATCTTTGTATAAGACTGGAAGAAGTCCATATTATTTTGTGAGGATTTGGAACCCAATTAAAAAGAAATATTTAACTCGTTCTACAAAAGAAACCACTCGGATTGATGCTAGACAGGTTGCACAAGAGTTGTTTTCTAAATTACATACTACAAAGTTTAAGAAAACACCTTCAAACAAAACATTTAATCATTTTGCTAATCTTTTGATGAAACAACAGAAGTCTATGTCTGGTAAAACTAGAAGTGAAAGATTTCATGTTGATGATGAGGGTTTAATCCTAAGAAAAGAAGATGGGATAAATGAATACTTTGGTAATAAAAATATTAACGATATTACAACATACGATTTAAGAGATTATCTAACAGTCTTAGATGATAATAGAGATAAAGGATTATCTGCATCATCAAAATCCAAACATCTAATTATAATTAGTAAGATACTAAAAATTGCATATGAAAAGGGTTCATTGGATAAAATGCCTATGATACCTAAAGTATCTAAAAAAGATAATCCAAGACCTTCATTTACAGAAAAACAATATAAATTATTTTTGAAGACAACTAGAGACGTTATTGATGATGAAGTGAAAGTTAGGGGAATACAAATAACTGATGAGTTATATTACTTCTTTGTATTCATGGTTCACTCATTTATGAGACCTGTTGAAAGTGAAATTTTTGCAGTAAAACATCAAGATATTGAGGTTAAGTATAAACCCAATAGGTTGGAGATTAAGGTTAAAGGGAAAACCGGATATCGAATGGTTTCCACAATGCCAGATGCATTAGACTTTTATGATAAATTAAGAATATTAAATCCAGATTATAAACCAGATGATTATTTATTCTTTAATAATTATACTAATCGTTCAACAGCAATAAGAAATGTGAATAGACAATTTAACTATATTTTGAAACTTGCTAAAATTAAAGAAAGGTCAGATGGACAAATTCTCACACCATACGCATTAAGACATTATTCATTACAGACAAGACTTGTTAAAAGTAAAGGTAAGGTGAATATATTTAATCTTGCGAAGAATGCTGGGACAAGTGTTGAACAACTTGAAAGATTTTATCTTAAAAATTTAGAAATGAATGATGATCTAGTAGAAAACCTTCAAACTTTTTAGTAGGGAAGTGCAAATAAAACTTTGTCAGTTTTAAGGGGGGGGTGTTTTGATATTTCTTTCTGGATACTATAGTGGTTTATAGATTATGTTTTGGTTGTCAGTTTTGAGCGAGTGGAGGTTTTATTGCCGTAAATTTGTCCCATTATTTTTTCAATATAATAAATGTGGAGAACTTAGTTTATGAATAAAAAATATGTTCAAAAAAGAAAAGAGTTTAGAGATAATCTAAAATACTCATATAAAATTAGTGTTGAAGGTTTTGGTGGTGATTATTATTGGGGTTCAATAAGTGACGAAATATGGTCATGTTTTTTATATAAACAACCAGATTTATTTAAGAAATTTATGTTGACTTCTCCTCATGAAAGAAAAGAGAAATTTCAAAAACAATATAATATTCCCGAGTTGTTTTATGAAGGAAAAAGTCTATATGAGGACGACATCACTTGGAGAGATATTGGAGACATAATGTCAAAAACTTTTCCAGAAGTTGCAGGTGCAACATTAAGAGTAGAATGTATCAAGAGTCCATATGATAAACCAAATTTTGAAATTTTACTTATGGATATGAAAAGTCATATATATCCCATCAAACCAATAGTTATGAGTCAATATGGTTGGGAAGAACCTGCAATGGAAACAATATATACAAATTATGGAATGGAACATCTTAAGAAATTTCAGTGGGATATACCTCCAAATGATGACAGGTGCGAAAATTACATGGAAAATCTAAAATATTTACCTGATTATAAACATCACCATAAAGGAAGGTATGTTTGGTCACATAATCTTGAAAGAGGTCACTGGTTCTTTGAGGACTTACATCTAGAATTACCATTTAATCCTAAGAAGATGAGTTATAATGTAGTTCCTTGGAATGGTTATAGATCCTTTCATTTACCACAAAAAAA
>ATWQ01000040.1 GCA_000421325.1 alpha proteobacterium SCGC AAA536-K22 | reverse complement strand
CCAAAGTCTCTTGGATTTAGAAATATACAAATTTTCAATCATCAGTTTTCTTAATCAAAGAAAATTTAGCTAAAAAAATTATTATTGATAACGAAAAAGACT
Source organism: alpha proteobacterium SCGC AAA536-K22 (assembly GCA_000421325.1). Lineage (GTDB taxonomy): Bacteria > Pseudomonadota > Alphaproteobacteria > Puniceispirillales > Marisalimonadaceae > Marisalimonas. The sequence goes on along the minus strand of ATWQ01000040.1, from coordinate 4,049 downwards.
AGAAATTTTTTTAAAGAATGCTTATATAAAGTATAACTTTTGACAGGGAGATATATGTCTACTAAATCAAATCTTAAAAGTAGTAAAGATGAAGGTAAAAGAGATTTTTTAATCGTTTCAACCTATGCAATGGCTGGAATCGGTGCTGCTTCATTCGCATGGCCTTTAATAGACCAAATGAATCCTGCTGCAGACACTTTGGCTCTTGCATCAACTGAAATAGACTTGTCATCATTAGAAGAGGGTCAAGCAATTACAGTTAAGTGGAGAGGTAAGCCTGTTTTTGTACGTCACAGAACTGCAGAAGAAATTAAGAATGCTAAGGAAGCGTCAATCGATGATATGAGAGATCCAGAAAAAGATTCAGATCGTGTCACAAATGAAAAATACATAGTGTTGGTTGGAGTGTGTACTCACTTAGGCTGTGTTCCACTTGGTCAAAAGTCAGGGGATGTGAAAGGACTATATGGGGGGTGGTTTTGTCCTTGTCACGGTTCGCATTATGATCATTCTGGTAGAATTAGAAAAGGTCCTGCCCCAACAAACTTGGCAGTACCTTCATATAAATTTCTATCAGATACTTTAATTAAGATTGGTTAATATTTTTGTTATTAGGAGTAATGAATGTCGAAGGCTAAATTTAAAAACCCAGTAGTTAAATGGATTGATCATAGATTACCTATATTCTCTTTCATGGATCATGAATTAAACCACTATCCTACTCCAAAAAATTTAAATTATTTTTGGAACTTTGGATCTTTAGCAGGCATAGCTTTAGTAACAATGATTATAACAGGAATTGTATTGTCTATGAACTATACAGCTCACGTTGATTATGCGTTTGATTCTGTTGAGAGGATTATGAGAGATGTTAATCATGGATGGCTTATAAGATATATCCACATGAATGGAGCAAGTTTCTTTTTTATAGTTGTTTATATACATATTTTTCGGGGACTTTATTACGGCTCTTACAAAGCCCCAAGAGAACTTTTATGGATTTTGGGTGTGTTAATTCTGTTATTAATGATGGCTACAGCTTTTATGGGTTACGTTTTACCTTGGGGACAGATGAGTTTTTGGGGTGCTACCGTTATTACTAACTTATTTTCAGCTATACCATTAGTAGGAGAAAGTATTGTAACGTGGTTATGGGGTGGATTTTCAGTTGATAATTCAACTCTAAATAGATTCTTCTCTCTACATTTTGTTTTACCATTTGTCATTGTTGGCGTTGTAATTCTTCACCTTGTAGCTTTACATAGATTTGGATCTAACAATCCTATTGGAATTGACGTTAAAGGATCACAAGATACATTGCCATTTAATCCTTATTACACAATTAAAGATTTATTTGGTTTAGGTGTGTTTCTAACAATATTTGCTGCAGCTGTTTTCTTTTTTCCTAATTTCATGGGGCACCCTGATAATTACATTGAAGCCAATCCAATGGTAACACCTGCTCACATTGTACCTGAATGGTATTTTCTTCCTTTTTATGCAATTCTTAGAGCAATTCCAGATAAATTCTATTTGTACTTCCATGGTTGGATAGATCGCCCGTTAGATCATCTCAGTTTAGACCAATATTTAAAATATTTTTCTGGATACTTCTATTAGATTGTATTTTATTGGGTTATTTAGGAGCAATGCCGGCTGAAGGAATTTATGTAATATTATCAAGAATAGCGACAGCTTACTATTTCTTTCACTTTTTAGTATTGTTCCCATTATTACCGTATATTGAAAAAACTAAGCCACTTCCAATATCAATCTCTGAACCTGTACTAAGTGGCGGAGCGACGGCATCAGCTTTTGCAGCCAGGGAGAAAAAATAGATGTATAAAAATCTTTTGGATTTTATTTTGGGTTATATTCCAAAAACCCTTACATATATCTTTTTGATTTTTTCATCTAGTTTGTCATACGGAGCTGGGGAAAAATTAGACTATCCGAAACTTGATTGGTCATTTCTAGGCTTAACTGGTACTTTTGACCGTGCTTCCCAACAAAGAGGACTCCAAGTATACAAAGAGGTATGTTCTGGATGTCATGGTTTAAGGCTATTAGCTTATAGAAATTTAAAAGCAATTGGTTATAACGATGATGAGATTAAAGCATTTGCTTCTGAAAATAGTGTCGATAGCTTTAACGACGACGGAGAGGTGGTTGAAAGAGAAGCAAGACCGAGTGACAAATTTGTTTCGCCATATCCTAATGAACAGGCTGCCCGTGCGGCTAATGGAGGAGCTTACCCACCAGATTTATCATTGATAATTAAAGCTAGATCTGACGGTGCTAACTATTTACACGCTTTATTAACGGGTTATGTAGATGCTCCTGCAGAACAAAAAGTTCCAGATGGGATGTATTTCAATAAATATTATCCAGGAAAACTTATAGGTATGCCGCAACCATTATATGAAGATGGTGTTGAATACGCTGACGGTACTAAAGCGACACCTGATCAAATGGCTAAGGATGTTACGGCCTTTTTAGCGTGGGCATCTGAGCCTGAGATGGAAGATAGGAAAAGACTTGGTATTTCAGTTATTTTATTTTTACTTGTGCTTACAATATTATCGTATTTAGCTATGAAGCAAATTTGGGCTCCAATAAAAAATAGATAAATTCTTACAAGTTACTTTTTAAAAATTTTAATGTCCTGTCTAAAGCAACTTTAGCACTAACTTCATCATATTGATTTCTATGGTCACAATTAAATCCATGATCTGCTGGATAGGTGTAGGTAAGCACTTCGGGGTTGATTGATTTAAAAACTTTAACACTATCTATTGGTATGCCTTGATCTAATTCCCCAAAATGGGTCAAAACTGAACATTTAGGTTCAAGGGTTTTAAGTCTAGGAATATCACCGCCATAATAGCAAACTGACGCTGATAAATCGTTTGACTGGCAAGCCATTCTCCATGACAGAGACCCTCCCCAACAATAACCTATTATACCAACGTTACCAGCCGAAGACACCACAGAAATAGCAGCATCAATATCTTCTAGAGCATCTCTATCACATAACTCCTTTAATTTTCTTCCTTTATTTACACCTTCTTCGTCATATTCAAGTTCAATATTACTTTCTATTCTATCAAATAATGCAGGGGCAATTGTGAGATAACCTTTACTTGCATATAAATCTGTTACTTCTTTAATATGCGTGTTTACGCCAAATATTTCTTGCAAGATTACTAGTCCTGCTATGGGCTTTTCCAAAGGTTGAGAAATATATGCTGAAAAATTTTTATTATCTGCTGATTTTAGTTCTAAGAACTCGCCCATGGTTTAACTCCTATCAAACATTAAATCTAAAATGAAAAACATCTCCATCTTTTACAATATAATCTGATCCTTCTACTCTCATTCGTCCTGCATCTTTTGCTGCTTGCTCACTTTTTAAATTTAGATAATCGTTGCACGATATTGTTTCAGCCCTAATAAAACCTTTTTGAAAATCTGTATGTATTATACCTGCTGCCTCGGGGGCGGTTGAATTATTTTTCAAAGTCCAAGCTCTAGACTCTTTTGGACCAATAGTAAAAAAAGTTATTAAATTAAGTAAACTAAAACCAGCCTTAATAAGTCTAGATAAACCAGATTCGTTAAGATTCAAATCTTTAAGAAATTCAGTTTTCTCATTATTGTCCAACATCGCTATTTCAGCTTCTATTGATCCTGATATTATGACTGCGTCACAATTTTCAACATTGGCTTTATCAATTATACTTTTAGTAAAATTGTTCCCTATTGCAGCATCATTTTCATTAACATTACAAGCATATAATACTGGTTTAGATGTTAATAAGTTAAAAGTTTTAATTCTTTTTGCTTTATCTTGAGTTAAGTCAGCCAATCTTATTGGCTTGCCATCTGATAAAAAAGTAGATAGTTCATTCATTAGAAGGAGGTCATTTTTTGCATCGCTGTCATTAGATTTAGCTTTCTTAGACAAGTTTTGGATTTGACGATCTAAACTTTCTAAATCAGCTAGCATTAATTCTGTTTCAATAATTTCAGCATCTCTTAGAGGATCT
>ATWQ01000039.1 GCA_000421325.1 alpha proteobacterium SCGC AAA536-K22 | reverse complement strand
GTTTGTCTTCGAATTCATTTTTATAATCTTGAACTCTTGGAAATCTAAAGACATCTGACTTTCCTAAAAGGGCAATTGGAGCTGGGACATCTCCTTTATAACTAAATGGTGCTAAACTTATGCCACAGTTACCTGCAATGCACGTTGTTACACCCTGACTAATTTTTGAAGACATTGTTGGATCTAAGAATACGTTATCATCATCATGAGTATGAACATCAATAAATCCAGGCGAAATAATTTTATTTTTCGCATCAAAAGTTTGTTTGGCTTTAAAATTTGATAAGAAATGGTTTTCCGATGGCTCTCTTACATCTCCATTTTCAGGAGGGAACACACCTATTATTTTACCATTATCAATAACAATATCAGACTTAAATTTTGGCGCGCCTGTGCCATCTATTACTTCACCATTCTTGATATGAACATCATAAGTATGCATTAACAAGCCCTTTATCAAATTATCTTTAATAAGACTATATTATATTTAACGATAAATAAATTCCATACTTTCTAAACTGAAAGAGATTAATTTGTATAAATAACATTAATGTAATATTGTTAACGTTAAATAATCTTGGGAGGATTAAATGTCTTCAATGTTAACTAATTTAAGAAGTGCAGTCATTACTGGATTTGTATTCGCGTTTATTTTAATTTTCTTTTTAGCACAAGGCTCATTTGATCAAACAGCTTTTAATATGTGGCTATTAAGATGGTTTCATGTTTTAGCAGCTATAATGTGGGTTGGTATATTATATTACTTTAATTTTATACAAATACCTAACATGGGAAAGATCCCAGATGACCAAAAGCCAGCTATAAGTAAAGTTATCGCCCCAGCTGCACTATGGTGGTTTAGATGGGGTGCAGTAGCTACACTTTTATCCGGACTTATTTTAGCACACTTAAATGGTTACCTTCATGATGCAATGACATTTTCTGATGGACACTGGCCAATAGGTATTGGGATGTGGCTTGGAATAATAATGTTTGTAAATGTTTGGGCAGTAATATGGCCTAATCAAAAAAAAGCTTTAGGTATTATTGAAGTTGATGCAGAGACTAAAGCTAAGGCAGCAAGAAAGGCAATGTTGTTTTCAAGGAAAAATGTCATATTATCTATTCCCATGGTAGTAGCTATGACAGTCGCTCAAAATAGCTTTTCTTAACTATGAAAAATAAAGGGGTATTTATTTTTACAAATATTCCTTTTTTATTTTATTGCCATATTCCAAAAATCAACTTCTAAAAGAGTTGCTTTTTTAAAAATTTGATTAACTTTTTTCCATTTATATGTATTTTCAAAATTAGTACCTAATCTTAACAAAAATGCTTGATCAATTAATCCAGATACATTTTTACAAACATTTTGGTATTCAATGCTTGAATATGTTTCTACCCACTTCTTATACATAATAGTTCTGGGATTGCTGTTTTGACAGTTTAAGCCAATTTCACCATAACCTAACACACATGGAGCAAGAGACGATAATAAATCTAAAAAATCACCTGAGTATCCGAGTTCTAAAACATATCTTGTATAAGCAATATTTTCATTTTCTTCATCCGCATTTTCTAAATCAGATTTTGATATGCCATAATTTGCACATAAAGTAATATGAAGTTCCATTTCAAAATTAATTAAATCATTTACTGTAGTAGCAGCAATTTTCATTTCTTCAAGATTATCAGATTTAAGAATAGCTAAAGACCAAGCTTTAGAGAATTGAATTAGAAATAGATAATCTTGAATTAAATAATTTAAAAACTTTTCTTCTTTTAGGGTGTCATTAGAGAGTTTATTTATAAACTCGTGCTTTGTATATAGAAGCCAATTATCTTTATGATTTTCTCTCAGCAAATTAAATATTTTACCGTAAAACAATTATAATTTCCTCTAATACATAAATAACATTCTAAGCAGCTTGTACTTTTGACCACCAATCATAATAAGCTAACAGCTCCTTAGGATATAAATTTTGCTGAGAATTTCCTCTTACAGACATTCTAATAGCTTTGTTTTTTAATCTTTTTTCTATAATTGCTTTTTCATTTTCATCAAAATAATTTTGATTTGATTCAACATATTCATAAACTTCTGTCATTTGAGGAGTAAAACCAAAAATAGAAACAGTTCTTGCTCCAAACCACGGAGATAAATATAAATCCATTAATTTATAAAATTTATCTTCTTGACCTCTTCTCTTACCGCTTTCAGTTAGCATCCATATATTATTCCAAGTTTGATGACCCTCTTTCATAGTTCCATAATGTATATCAACACCTTTTTTTGCAGCATTTACTGCGATGGGTTCCCAACATGATGAAACAAGAACTTCTTCACTTTTGAGTAAATCAACACAATTAGCGAAATCGTTCCAAAAAGTTTTAAATTGTCCTTTCTTTTTTTGTTTGATTAAAAATTGAGAGACACCCTTTACCTCAGATTTTGACATGTCTGAAGGATTATCAATATCTTGCTTTCCAGTCTCTTTTAAATATATGGCTGTTGTAGCTAAAGTTGGGCCGGGCTCATTTTGCATGGTTGCATAACCTTTGAATTGACTGTCAAACAATGCATTCCAAGTATCAATTTCACCCCCTACCTTTGTTTTATTATAAGCCATTGAGTCTGCATTAGAAATATATGGAACCCCAACAATTTCTCCGTTCTTATTTCTAATTGTATTAGCCGCAACATTTCCTTCATTATATTCAGGTATAAGATTTTTCCAATTTTTTATTCTAGATGTATCTAAAGAAACTATCGAGTTTGTTTTATACAGAAGATCTTCTTGGTTGCCACCATTGTCGGATATAGCATCATACAGCTTTTGGCCTTCACCTGAGGAAGAAAACAATTCAAGAAACTCTTTAGAAGAACCTTTTTTGGAATGAAAAATTAGGGGAACACCAGCCTTTTCACTCATCTCATTCCAATTTCCAGTTACTTTAGCTACATTAACTGAATAAATTTTTAATGGATTATTTGCGATTGCATCCATAATATAGGCTTGACTAAAAGAAGACGATAAAGCAAATAAAGATGTATTTTTAATAAAATTTCTTCTATTTAATTTCAACATTTAGCAAATCTTATTAATATAAATTTTATATTTTTTTATTTAATAAAAATAATTATAAATAATAGTTATCATATAAATTATATTAATGTAAAAAAAATTAAGTGTTATTATAATGAAACAGAACTACAATGAAATATTAGATAATAATTTATCAATAAATAGTTATTTGTGGCCAATTGATAGAAGCCCCTTTGAATTTATAGAAACAATAGCAAAAGCTAGAATTAAGAATATAGGATTACATACTGATTTTATTAATAATTTTGGAGTTAATAAATTAAAACAAGAACTTACTCTTAATAAAATTAATGTTACAAGTATAAACTCAGTTGGATATTTTACTGACCCTTACTACTTTAAACAAAATGAAAAAGTATTACAAAGCGCTAAAATCTTAAATCCTGACCTAGTATGCCTAATTACGGGTGGAATAATGGGTGGGCCAAACCCAATAAGTAATGAATATACATCAGACAATAATATAATTGATATTAAGGGCTTAAGAGATGAAACTAGCCAAAATATAATTTCGTTATTTGAAGAAGCTTCAAAGCTCAATTTAACACTAGGACTAGAACCTATTGGCAGTTGGGAAATTTTAAAAAAAGGTCACTTTAATTCAATAGCAAGTTGTTTGAAGTTAGTTAAAGATAACAATCATAAGTTAATAATTGACCTCTACCACAGTTTTACTGATTCTGATTTAGATACTTTTTTAAAAAAATCTCCAAAATTAGGGTTGCTTCAATTTTCTAATATAAATTTTGATATAAATTCAAGACCAATTGGTAGAAAAACTATAAATGATTTAAATAATCGAAATAATTTAGAATTATCTAAATACATTAAATATATTTTTAATAGGAAGGATAAAATAAAAATAGAATTTGAAGTATTTCAATCTGACGTTAATGAAGATCCTAAAGAGATAATCTTAAACTTTAAAAGCGAAATATTGAAATTACTATAAATCACTTATTCAAAAAATTTAAAGCCAAACCCTCTCTACTCCAAGGTACTTCAAGTAAAAGTCCTTCATATGATGCTGTAATATATGCAGTTCTTAAATCTTTTGAACCAAAACAAATATTTGTAATATAAGGATCATCGAATTTCACAAATTCAACTAACTCTCCTAGAGGAGATATTACTGAAACACCTCCATTAAAAAGTGTTCCAACACAAATATTTCCATTATTTTCTACAGCAAGTGAATCAAACCTTTTAATTCCTCCTTCATTATTTAATAACAAACCTCCGTTAATAGAATCTGGAAAAGGTATTTTTTCAACCTCACCATCTCCTATAATTTTAAAACTATATAGTTTTCCACCTTCTGTTTCAGCTACATAAAGAGATCTTTCGTCTGGAGACAGGCCTATTCCATTAGGTGTCATAAAGGGTTGAATAACTTCTTTAATCATTGAACCATCAGCTTTTGCCCAATAAATGGCACCTCTATCCATATTTCTTTTTCTAACTTTACCAAGATCTGTAAACCAAAAATTACCGCTTTTATCAAACACTATGTCATTTGGACCATTAAGAGGAGTATTGTTACAATTGTCATATAAAGTAGAAAATTCACCAGTCACAATATTAACCTTTTGTATTTTTCCACCAGAATATGATTTACTTTCTAAGATTGGCCTCATGAACTTATCATTTTGAGAAATTTCCCATTCAAAACCACCATTATTGCAAACATAACAATATCCATCTGGTCCTATGGCTGCTCCGTTAGGTCCCCCTCCTAAATCTGCAATTACTTCTGTTTCACCTAACGTATTAATCTTACTTAGAGTACCTCTTGCAATTTCAACTAAAACAATTGAACCGTCATTCATACAAATAGGACCTTCGGGAAATTTTAAACCCTTAGCTTTAATTTTGAATTCTTTATTAATAATACTCATAACAA
>ATWQ01000038.1 GCA_000421325.1 alpha proteobacterium SCGC AAA536-K22 | reverse complement strand
ACAAATCTACCCCTGGAAGATCTTTGGATTAACCCCCGTTGTAATAAATAAGGTTCTATTACTTCCTCTATCATATCTTTTTGTTCTGATAAAATTGCTGATAAAGTATCTAGTCCTACGGGACCACCTTGATATTTTTCAATAATAACATTTAAATATTTTCTATCAATTGCATCCAAACCAGATCGATCCACATCCAATTGTGTTAAAGCATTATCAGCAAATTTTTGATCTATTGTTTTACTGTTAGATACAGAAAAAATATCCCTAACTCTCCTTAGTAATCTTCCTGCAACTCTAGGAGTTCCTCTTGAACGTTTAGCAATTTCATAAGCACCACTTTCTTCGAGATTTAATTGAAGTTTTTCAGCTAGCTTCAAAAGAATTATCACTAAATCTTTAGAACTATAAAACTCCATTCTAATTTGAATACCAAATCTATCTCTCAATGGTGTGGTTAGCAAACCGGACCGAGTAGTTGCGCCAACAAGTGTAAAAGGAGGTAAGTCAATTTTAATAGTTCTTGCCGAAGGGCCTTCGCCAATAATTAAATCTAACTGGAGATCTTCCATTGCTGGATATAAAATTTCTTCAATATTTGGAGATAAACGATGAATTTCATCTATAAACAAAACATCTTTAGGTTGTAAATTGGTTAATAAAGCTGCTAAATCCCCAGCTTTATTTATAATAGGGCCAGATGTAGACCTGAATCCAACTCCTAACTCAAATGATATAATTTGTGCTAACGTTGTCTTTCCAAGCCCAGGTGGGCCAAATAACAGTGCATGATCCATAGCCTCATGCCTCGCAACAGCTGCAGAAATAAATGTAGATAGGTTTTTTTGCACCTGAGGTTGACCAATAAATTCTGTCAACTGCTTTGGTCTTAAGTTTAAATCTTGACTTTCTTTTTGCTCTAAAACTTCAAGATGAACCAACCTATCATCCATTTTATTTTCATCTGTCATTCTATTCCTCCTGACAGTTCTTTTAGAGCAATTGGCACTATTTGGCTGACGGTAAAATTTTTACTTATATCATTTAGACTAAAGTCATTTTTAATTTTCATTACAACTGAAAAAACCTCACTTCTAGAATATCCTAAATTTACTAATGCAGAAATAATATCCTCAACTTCAGCTGATAGATCCTTATAATCATCATCAATTTTATTTAAATTTAACTTTTCTTGAGTTGTATTGGGTAAATTTTTACTAATAAAATTATTTGATACATTATTATTAAAATTTATTACTTTTTCAACTAATTCTGTCGTTACTCTAGCAGCAACTTTTGGACCAATTCCATCTGCTCTTGAAATCATTGCTTTATCCCCTGACGTAACAGCCAAAATAATTTCATCAACATTCAAGGTTGAAAGAATAGAAAGAGCTGCTTTAGGACCAACTCCTTGAACAGTTTGTAATAATTTAAAAATGTTTTGATCCTTTAATGATGCAAAGCCATACATTACAATTTTATCGTCTTTGATTTGCAAATCAGTAAATAATATTAATTTTGATCCGATTTCATCTAAAGAGGCTATTAATTTTGATGAAACATTCAAAAGATATCCAACACCATTAACTTCCAAGACAATATCAGATTTACCTATTAGAGTTATTATGCCATTCAAAGAAGCTATCATTTAGAACCTAAAAAAATTTAATTACTAGAAACATTATACATTTTTTTCTTTTAATAAAGCTTTAGCGATAGCTGAATTTAAACCATTGTAATCGTTTGACAATTTAGTATTAATGTCATCGTAACCAATATGTTGAGCGGAAATTGCTATTGCTAATGCATCAGAGCTATCTTCGTTTTTAGGGATGATGTTTAATAATTTTTCTATCATTGATTTTATTTGATCTTTTGAGGCAGACCCATAACCTGTAACAGTTTTTTTTACCAGCTTTGGTGGTAGTTCTTTAATACTAAGCCCGGCTTGGGCAAGCACTAATATTGAAACTCCTCTTGCCATTCCAAGCTTCAGACTTGAACCAGTTCCTGGTCCAACGAATATCTGCTCTACAGCAGATGTATTTGGACTATACTTTTCAACTATGACTGTTAATTTATTCTTTAAAAATAATAGTCTTTCTCCAACTGAAGATATTGAAGGTGGGGATATCCTTCCATCATCAACGTGAATTAATCTATTACTCTTTACTTCGATTATTCCCCCCCTCTTGGATAGCTCCAAACTACAACTGCTAGACCAGCATCTTTAGCTTCAAGTGCAATTTCTTGAATTTCTGTTATCATATCTAAAGCTGCGTCAGATCCTGGATAAATAGTGAATCCCACAGCTGAACACCCAAGCCTAATTGCTTCACTAACAGAACCTGTAATAGCTTGAGAAGGACCACCTTTTTCTCTTGATAAAGAGTTCGAACTATTTACTTTCATAATTAAAGGAATTTGACCAGCAAAAGTACCGGCTCCAGCTTCTATCATTCCTAAAGGTGCAGCAAAAGCAGATAACCCTGCATTAATTGCCAGCTTAAAATGATAATGAGGATCATAACCTAATATATTTTTTGCAAAAGATCTTGCTGGACCATGCTCAAAACCTTGATCCACAGGAAGAATTACTAATTTACCAGTGCCAGCTAACTTACCAGACATTAAAATTCTTGCTAAATTTGCTTTTACACCAGGATTATCACTTTCATAATTATTCAAAATTTTTTTGATATTTCCAGTCATTCTCATATTTGAAATCCCCTAAAATATTGATGGATGTAGTTTATAGTAATAAAATTAAACATACCTATAAATTAAATATTATTTAATTCAATAAAATTAATCTATTAAAAATTTGAACTGTTAAATAATTTATCTAATATATATATTATCTAAATTTAAAGTGATTTGATTAATGAATATAAATGAAAAAAAAAACAATTAAACTTGAAGAGTTAAAACACATCCAAAACAATTTTGAAGAAAGTATAAAAAATTTAGAAAAAAATATTGCTGAAAGTATTACAAATAAAAATAAACTCGAAGAAATAAAAAAAGATTTGAGAGAAGCTAATGAAAAATTTAATGATGCAGAAAAATGCTTAGACGATCTCAAAATTCAAATAAATAGTAATAAACAGACTTCAAATTTTGATGATTGATAAGGCGGTTCATGTCAAATAATGTAACAGTTAAAATAGATATCAATGGTATTAAATATCCTGTATCTTGCATACCTGGTGAAGAGGAAAGGCTTATCAAGTCCTCTCAAGAAGTAAATAGAGTAATTGAAGATTTGTCTAAAGTTTCTGGTGTAGTTGGTGAGTCTAGATTATTAGCTATGACATCTTTAATATTAGCAGATAAATTAATAAATCATGAAACTAACAAGAACACCGATTTGAATTTAAATCAAATTGAAGATTTGATTGATTGGCTAGGTAAAGCTTCTGAAAGAATGAATAAAGTTGCAATGTTACTTGAAAATAAATAAAATAAATAAGAAAGCTGGATTTTTCGTTAGGAATTTTAATCCTTGGGGCCATAAGTATCTTTAGGGAGCCGTCTCTTCTGTAACTTTGGTTTCAGTATATGGCGCCCACCTGTTTAACAGGCAACATAGGATAACTTATCCAACGACTATTTGGCTTTCATGTTTTAGACTGAGTATGCAAATGAAAAAAAACCTTAGAATTTCTGCCCAACAAAAAAGATCAGTAATTTCACTAGATGATCATTCCAAAATTAGTCTAATAACCCAAATAAAGTATTGTTTAGATAAAATTTTTTTTTTTAATCACAATATCAAAACAGCTTCTTTATACTATCCGATAAATAATGAAATAGTTCCTTTTGAATTTACTAAATATTTTGAAGAAAGAAAGATAGTTATGAGTATGCCAGTTGTGGATATTAAAAAAAAATCTATGTTATTTAGGAAGTGGTCTCCCAAAGATGAGTTGACAATTGGACCCTTAGGTAATTTAGAACCTACACATGAAAAAGAAATTATTTTCCCTCAAATTATGATCGTTCCAATGTTAATGTTTGATCGAGAATTCTTTAGACTTGGATACGGAGGGGGATATTATGATAAAACTATCATTAAATTAAAAAAACACTTTCAAAAACAAAATTTTTTTTTTATTACAGTTGGGCTTGCTTATAGTGCACTAGAAATTAATAAACTACCTCGTGAAAAACATGATATGAATTTAGATTATATAGTTACCGAAAAAGAATGTTTTTTTAATCCATAATAAAATAATTTTTAAAAGAAGAAATCAATGAAAGTTTTATTTCTAGGAGATATTGTAGGAAGGAATGCAAGAAATTTAGCACAAAACAAAATAGCTGAATTAAAAACACGATTGAAACTTGATGCCATAATTGTTAATGTAGAAAATGCTGCAGGTGGATTTGGTGTAACCCCGTCAATTTGTGATGATTTTTTCAACGCTGGTGCTGATGTTCTGACTACTGGAAACCATATTTGGGACAAAAGAGAAATAATATCATACATTTCTAAATCTGACAGATTACTTCGTCCCATGAATATGATTGAAGGAACTCCTGGTTTAGGTGTAACCATAGTTAAAGTAAACGCTGGTACTATAGGGGTTGCCAATATCATGACAAATTTATTTATGTCTAAATCAGATTTCGTTTTTGATAAAATTCCATTAATTATTAATGATCTGAAATTAACTATCAATGTTGATTTTTCTCTTGTAGATGTTCATGGTGAGGCATCTTCAGAAAAAATGGCAATTGGGTTTGCACTTGATGGGAATGTGTCCGCTGTTGTTGGTACTCATACGCATGTACCTACTGCAGACCATCAAATATTAGAAAATGGAACTGCTTATATAACTGATGTTGGAATGAGTGGTGATTATAACTCTATTATAGGTATGAATAAAAATGATGCTCTTAAAAGATTTATGTATCCTAATAAAAAAAAATCTAGACTTGAAGTTTCGTCTGGAGAACCGACTTTATGTGGAGTTGTTATAGAGACTGATACAAATGGTTTGAGCAAATCAATTAATCCTCTTAGGTTAGGGGGCAAATTAGAACAAACTAGTTTGTTCTAATTACTTTTATAAATATTAGGGGTAGTTAAATGGCTGGGCATTCAAAATTTAAAAATATTATGCATCGCAAAGGAGCCCAAGATGCTAGAAGAGCAAAAAAATTTGCTAGACTCACAAAAGAATTACAAGTCGCAGTTCGAGGTGGTACAGATCCGTCAAGTAACCCTAGATTAAGGTCTGCACTATCAGCTTGTAGAGCTGTAAATATGCCAAAAGATAATATCGAAAGGGTTATTAAAAAAGCAGAAGATGGAGAAAGTTCTAATTTAGAAGAGATAAGATATGAAGGATATGCTCCAGGTGGAGTGGCTTTAATTGTAGATGCATTAACAGACAATCGGAACAGAACTGCTGCTGAAGTAAGATCTTCTTTTGCAAAATACGGAGGCAATTTAGGAGAAACTGGCTCAGTGTCTTTTATGTTTAATAATGTTGGTCAAATTGTATATCAAAAAAATGTAAAGAGTGACGATGAAATTTTTGACATTGCTATCGAAGTAGGCGCTACTGACGTAAAATCAGACGATACTAATTATGAAATAATTACTTTAGTCAATGAATTTAACAACGTTCGAGAAAAACTTGAAAATCTTTTAGGAACTCCTGATCAGGCTGAGTTGATATGGTATCCTGAAAATTATATTCAAATTGATGATGAAAAAAAAGCCACCTCAATTTTAAAGCTTTTAGATACACTTGACAATTGTGAAGATGTTCAAGGGGTTTACGGTAATTTTGAAATTAATGAAGAAATTATTAAAAAAATTGATCTATAAAAAAGGTTTTTACTTTGCGTATAATTGGAATTGATCCAGGATTAAGGAATACAGGTTGGGGAATAATCGAAGTAAAGAGTAATAGATTAATTCACGTTGATGATGGAAGGATATCCCCACCTTCAATATCTTCAGTTGGAGAAAGACTATT
>ATWQ01000037.1 GCA_000421325.1 alpha proteobacterium SCGC AAA536-K22 | reverse complement strand
AGAAAGTCTTAGAAATCACAAAAAATAATGGGGTTGATGTAATATATGATTCAGTTGGAAAAGATACATTTTTAAAAGGAATAGGTTGCCTAGCTCCAAAAGGAAGAATAGTTAGCTTTGGCGTCTCATCAGGCCCTATTGATCCTATTAACATAAATATGCTGAGATCTTTTTCAGGATCTATTTCAACAGGCGGATTAAATACTTACATAAAAGACGCTAACGAAATGCAAATGAATGCCGAGACATTTTTTGATATGATAATAAAAAAAGATTTAGAAATTAACATAGATAAAACGTTTCACATTGACAAGATTAAAGAAGCTCAATCCATATTAGAAAAAAGACAGACAACTGGGTCAATTGTTCTTAAATTTTAAAAAATTTAAATTATATTTTATAGCGACTTCCGTCGCCACTGGATTTTTAAGTTTCAAATCTGATATAGAACACAAAACATTAAGTAATTACATATGGTTTGCTTCGGAAACTATGGTTACTCTGGGTTTGATAGGAACAGTGGCTGGTTTCTTGTTAATGTTAAGTTCTGCTTTTGATAATCTAGACGTAAGTAATGTTGAGAATGTTCAAAAGGTAATTTCAAACATGGCCTTGGGAATGAGTACGGCATTATGTACAACTCTTTCAGGTTTAGTTGGGAGCGTACTCACTAAAATCCAAATGGTGATATTAGAGAATAATTCTAATCATGAGTGATCCTAGATATAGATCATCTTTCGGTTTTATTGACCTATTATTTAATATGTTAATAGGCTTTGTGTTTTTATTTATGTTGGCTTTTTTACTGATTAATCCTGTTGCTAAAAAAGAGACAATAAAACCTAAAGCAGAATATTTTATTGAGCTTGAATGGGACGGAGAAAAGCCATACGATCTCGATGTTTGGGTTAAAGATAACATGGGACATATTGTTAGCTTTAGAAGACCTGATGATGCGTTAATTCATCTAGAAAGAGACGATTTGGGAACAGTCAATGACACTTATGTTGATCAAAATGGTAAAACAGTCTATCTCAAAGAAAATAGAGAAGTCGTAGCAATAAGAACCCCTGAAGCAAGGTCGTATTTAGTAACTATACACTTTTACAATGCTAGAAAATTTCCTGCGCCACTTACACATGCAACAGTAAAATTACTTAAAGTTAATCCCTATAAAGAAGAATATACTAAAAAATTATTTTTTAGTTCGGAAGGGCAAGAGCTTCCAGCATTCAAATTTAGGGTTGACTACAATGGTATAGTTCATGTTGATCCGACTAATGAACTCATTATTGATGGAGAAGTAATTAGAAAGAAGAGCGGGGTATAATGTTAGACTTTTCAATTAGTTCTGGACAATTAATGTTAATTTGGTCTTTTGCTGGAGCTGTATGTTGTTTACCGTTTTTTACTAAAAATATATGGCAAAGGTTTTTTACTGTTCCAATTATATTTATAGCAATTTGGTTAAGTTTTTACACTAACCATGAATTTATAGGTCGTCCTATGTATGACAGGCCCCCTGAACAGTTTGTTTATGAACATCATGCGGTTATTTATGATAGAGGTGAAAGATTAATTGTATTATGGGCTGTAAAAGATGGGATTAATAAACTTTTCAAATTTCCTCATACAGATCAAAATGAAGAAGCTTTGGATCAAGCTAAAAGAAATGCTGAGAGGTCTGGTGTACCTCAAATGGGAGAAATTATTAAAGAGGATCCAATTGATAAAAGATCTAGAAATAATGAATTTACGCTAAAAACGTATAGATTTCCGTTTCAGAAAATGATGCCAAAGTAATAAATTTAATTGGTATACTTTTGACTTATGTATTTGTTTAATACTGGTTGGATAGAAGTGGCCATCTCGGTAAATGAGTCTTCCCATAATTTTTTTGAATTCCCGATATCATGCCCTGTGAGAAGGAGTGTGCCAAAAGGACCAACTTTTTCAATAAATATTATTAACTTTTCAGTCACAGTTTTTTTGTCACCTATAATTATTAAGTCTTTCGCTTTTTTCATAGCTTCAGGTAAATCGTTTTTTAAATTAATATCTTTACTTAAAGTTCCTGATGCAAGTTTTGAAACAGTATTTAAATAAAGAAAATAGTGAGAAAATACTCCATTTGGATCATCTAATATTTCTTGAGCTTCTGAGTTTGATGAAGTTATTAAGACACTTCGCCCAACACGCCATTTTTGATAGGTAGGTTGTTTGCCTACTTTTTTTGCAGCTTCTTGATAAGTTGGCCAATGAGTTGCTATATCTTTTGCATCTACAAAATTACCAGAAATTGGAATCCATCCTTTTTCTCCCGCCAGTTTTGCGGTCATTGAATTAGGATTTTTTAAAGATATTGCGATTTCTGGATAAGGTTTTTGAAATGGTTTTACAAATTTTCCAATTCCCAATTCTTGAATAATATTCTTCTTTAAGGAAATATCAAGAAACTCTCCTTTATAGTGATAGTTTTTACTGTTTTCCCAAAATTTTAAAATTGCCTCCATTGATTCAATCATCGTAATTGCTCTTGAGCGGCCATCCATATTACCAAAGAGTTCCCAATCACTAACTAAACCTCCTGCGCCAACACCCAATATAACTCTTCCTTTTGAAAGATGATCTAGCAAGCTAACTTGACCAGCGACAACTGCGGGATGTTGTTGTGGTAGGGAAATTACTCCTGTTCCAAACTTAATATTTTTGGTTTCTTTTATTAAAGATGCGTTAAAAATCAAAGGTGAGGTTACTGGTTCCGCTGTGGAACTATAATGTTCTCCCATCCAAGCTTCAGCAAACCCTAATTTATCGGCCAAAAGCACAAGTTGTCTATCTTCCTCGTAAGAAACACCCACATCTTTGTCTGCAGGATGAATAGGCATCATAAATAATCCAAGATTTAGCATTGATTATTATAATCTCCAAAATATTTAATATACACAATATAAATATATTATATTAATTAAATATAATTTAAATTTTTTAAAATTTAAGAACAATTGACCCAGTTGTCTGTCTTTTTTCTAATATGGATTGAGCTTCTTTAATCTTGTCAATGTGAAACGTTTTATCTATGTTAATTTCTAAATCTTTTTTTATTATCATATCAAAAAATGTCTCGGCATTCATTTGCATTTCGTTAGCGTCTTTTATGTAAGTATTTAATCCGCCTGTTGAAATAGATCCTGAAAAAGATCTCAGCATATTTATGTTAATAGGATCAATAGGGCCTGATGAGACGCCAAAGCTAACTATTCTTCCTTTTGGAGCTAGGCAACCTATTCCTTTTAAAAATGTATCTTTTCCAACTGAATCATATATTACATCAACCCCATTATTTTTTGTGATTTCTAAGACTTTCTTCTCAAAGTCATCTTTGGAATAATTAATAGTAAAATGACATCCGTTTTGTCTGGCAATATTTTCTTTTTCTAAAGAACTTACTGTCCCAATAACATTTGCTCCAATTTTTTTTGCCCATTGACAAAGAATTTGTCCAACACCACCAGCAGCAGCATGTACGAGAACAGTATCATTCTTTTTTAACTTATATGAGTGGTTAATTAAGTATTGAGAAGTTAAACCTTGCAGGGTAGATGCGGCAGCAATTTTAAGATCAACTTCATTTTTAAGCTTAATAACTCTATCCTTATCTAAGTTCATGAACTGTGAAAAAGAACCTAAATTCATACAATGTGTTACTTTATCACCAATATTAAATTTTGAGACATTAGAACCAATTTCTCTTACGGTTCCAGATGCCTCCATTCCAAGGACTTTAGGTAAATTCTTAAGGGGATAGGTACCTCTTCTTTGATTGATGTCTATAAAATTCAACCCAGCAAATGAGTGTTCAATTAAAATTTCATTAGAGTCTAATTTTTTTAATTCTTCTTCTTCTATTTTGAGAACCTCTAAAGATCCTTGTTCATAAATTTTAATAACTTTAGTTCTCATAAAACATACCTATAAATTAAATAAAAAATTTTCTAATATTTCTTTTCCGCCTTCACTTCCAAAAGATTCAGGATGATATTGAATTCCATAAATAGGGTATAATTTATGACTTATTGCCATAATTTCCCCAGTAAAAGAAACTTGGTTTATATCAAGTATAGAATTTTTATCATCATTATCTTCTGAAACGCCGTTTATAACAAAACAATTTGGTAAAGATTTTGTATCAATAATTAGAGAATGATATCTCATTATTTCTATATTTTGAGGTATTTTATGGTGTATTCCTTTTTGGTCATGTAATAAGAATGAAGTTTTTCCATGCATAGGTTCATTAGCAAGTACGATTTTACCTCCAAATGAATAAACTATACCTTGCATACCTAAACATATGCCTAGAATTGGTATTTTAGGACCAAATTTTACGATAATTTCATGACAGATTCCAAAATATCTTTCTTGTTCAGGTGAACCTGGACCAGGTGAAATTATTATTTTGTCAGGTTTAATAAATTTTAAATCACTTGGACATATTTGATCATTTCTTTTTACAATTACCTCATTCTTTTTAGCTGATAATTTCTTATCCAAAATCTCGCCACAGTATTGAAACAGATTAAAAGTAAATGAATCATAATTGTCTATAATTAAGACTTTCATATTACTTACCTTCTCTAAATGATTCTAAAACTGTTTTCATAGCAGCTAATTTTCTTTCAATTTCTAAATACTCTTTATCTGGATCTGAATCATAGACATTCCCCCCACAAGTTTGAGCAAAAGCATTCTCACCTTTTATAAAAATAGATCTAATTGGAATAGCAAATGTACAGTCTCCATTAAATCCAAACTGTCCAATTGCACCTCCATATGGACCTCTACCATCTTCTTCAATCTCATTTATTATTTTCATAGCTTCTATTTTAGGGGCTCCTGACAAAGTGCCAGCTGGAAAATTTGATGCTAAAGCAGAGAACATATCTTCATCATCACTAATTATACCAGCAATTTCAGATGATATATGTTGTACATGAGAATATTTTTTTATATCCATAAGGTTTCTAACTTTGACGGTACCAAATTTAGCAACTCTACCTAAATCATTTCTATGTAAATCTACTAACATATTATGTTCAGCTATTTCTTTACTGTCATTTAGTAACTCTCTAGCTAATTTTAGATCTTCTGCTTTATCAACTCCTCGCTTTGTTGTTCCAGCTAAAGGAAAAGTTTCCATCTCTCCATTTCTAAGCCTAAACAAAAGTTCTGGTGATGCTCCAATAATAATTTGATCGCTAAACTTCATAAAATACATATGAGGGGATGGATTTAAGGTCCTTAATTTTGCATAAATCTCCGTAAGATCTCCTTTTATTTCATAATGACTTTTAAAACCAACTTCACATTGAAATATTAAACCGTTTTTTATGTCTTCTTTGATTTTTAATACTGTGTTTTTATGCTCATCCCGTGTCATTGAGTTTTTTAAAAATTTACAGCTTACTCGAGGACTATTATGATTATTTTGGTTAATGATTGATTTAATTTTTTCAATTTTATTATCTTCGTAATAATAATAAAAAATTTCTCCAGTCATTTGGTCATAGATTAAACCATCAAGATATAACCCGAATTTAAAGGATTCGAAATCTGGATTTTTTTTAATATTTAAATTATTCTCAAAATAATTAAAACCGTCATAACTTACAAAGCCAACTAATCCTCCAGCATATTTCTTTGATATAACATTTTGAGGAATAATATCTCTTAATTTATAATAAGGGTTTTCACATTCATATGTATTAATTTCACCTTTATCTATGTCTTCAATTTTTAATTCATTTCTACTTTCAGAAAATATAAGATATTTGGGATCGAAACCAATTATATGGTATCGAGAAATATTACTTTCTTCTCCTAGTGATTCGAATAAGAAACAGTTTTTAAAATTTAGTTGTATTTTCTTAAACAATTCAAAAAAAATATACTCATCTCCTATCTTGATGTATTTAGGTTTTCCTTTAATTTTAAATTTATCTGGTTCTTTTTTATTATTAGTCATTTTTTATGATTTGATCTTAAAATATTGATAATATTAGATTTAATTTTAAAAAAATCTTCATTTTCATAGGCGTATGAACCTCTTGTAACTGTTGCAATTCCAACATTTAAATCTTCAGAAATTTCTCTTTGTTTTTTACCCTGTAAAAGCATTTGAAAAATTTTCAAACGGTTCTCAAGTTCTTTTAACTCCTTGCGGGTAAAAAGGGCTTTTAGGAAAAACGCCATATTTTTAGGATCATTAGTTTCAGTTAATAGTTGATTTAATAAGTTTGTTTTCATGTACTAGTACAGTTTTTTATTGAATTAAAAGTATCAACCTGAAAGTAAGATATGTAATTTATATAGCTTTTAGGTTGCCTGCAGAAACTTTACCGTCTTTGCCGTCTTCCAATTCATATTCAACTTTTTGATCAGGCTCGAGAGTTGTCATTCCAGCTGCTTGTACAGCACTGACATGAACAAAAACATCCTTGTCTCCACCCTCTGGTTCAATGAATCCATAACCTTTTGTAGGGTTAAACCATTTAACTGTTCCTGTGGCCATTTTTTTTCCTTCTCTTAACTCTTTAACAATAAAGAGCACTTAGTTAATATTTTAATCCATTAAAAACATGGTATAAGCTCTCATGAACATAACAGATTGCAATATTATATTTTAATTCATAATTTTAGCAAGTTTGAATTGTAATGTAACTTATTTATATTCGTCTTCATAAGCTTTTATAATTGTACTAACAGCCAAATTAAATGGTGTTTCAATACCATTTTCTTCTCCTAAAGTTACGACCATACCATTAATAGCGTCAATTTCAGAAAATCTTTTAGCTTCTATATCCTGAAGCATTGAGGGTTTAGAGTTTACAAGTTTTTTGCCAAATTCTGTTATATAGTCAACTGTATCGTTAAATGTAAAATTAACATTTTTAATATCACCCATTTTTCTTGCTTCTAAAGCACATTCTTTCGCTATGTGAAACATATGTTTGTTACTCATAATTTCACCAAGTGTTTTCTTAAAAATAGAACATGGACCACTATAGGCGACATTACATATAAATTTTTCCCAAATTAATTGTTCTATATCTTCAAACGCTTTTGCGTTAAATCCTGCTTCAGACCAAACCTTGACTAGCTTTTCTAATCTTGGAGTTATTCCTCCATTCATTTCACCTATTCTAATCATACTCATATTATTGTGGTGAGCATGTCCTGGACCAACCATTGCAGCTCCAAAGCCTTGAGCCACTCCTAAAAGAATATTATCAGTAGGCATAAAGGTTGCAATTCTTTCACCAGCACCAAGTCCATTCTGTATAGTTAAAATAAGAGAATCTTTTGATATTATTTTACTTAGATTAGATGCCGCTGGTCCAACACCAG
>ATWQ01000036.1 GCA_000421325.1 alpha proteobacterium SCGC AAA536-K22 | reverse complement strand
AAAAAAAAGAGGAATCAGAAAGTATGTATCATATGGGACTTGTTGGAAGTTTTACTTACAAAAGAGACCCAGTTCCAAACCCTTTCTTATCACATCCTTTTCAATCAGTTCATTGCAAGGATAGTGAGACTATTTTTGAAGAAACCGATATTTGGATACAATACAATATGGAATTTTAATTATCCTATCTTAAATGATGATAACAACATTATCGTAGTTAATGATATGAATGGTGATATTGTAAAAGTGTATGAGTTGGGTGAAATTACCATGAATTGATCTAATTAATTCCCGGGGTGTTTTATCTATCCCTAATTTTTCTGGAACTATATTTACCCAAGTTTACACATCTTTTTCAGAAAATATTTGCATAACTCACCTATGTTGTTTTGTACTCACAACCTAATCAAAATAGGTCTGCTGAGTAAAGAGTAATCAAATATTTCTCTTTGGATACTATCGTGGTTTATAGATAAGGTTTGGGTTGTCAGTTTTAAGGGGTGTGTTGTTTATTACAAACTCCACCAATTTTCCTAATTGGATAAAATTTGTTTAATTCTAACTTAGTACAATCAAACATGTTATACAAATTACTGATAGTACAAATCTCAGAATAAGACTGTGAACCCCATGCAAGAGTAATAATATCATCTTGCTCAAAGATTAATTTGAAACCTCTGGCACCAAACTTTAAATCATCTTCATCTTGGACATAAAAGTAATGTTTTTGTCTTTCAAAACTTCTAATAATTGTTTTTCCATCTTTATTCTTAAATTTACATTCTATAGTTTCAGATAAAGATTCATATGAAAATAAGATTAGAAATATTATGATATATTTATTCATTATTATATTTTAAAACACAAAATTTAATAAAAAGAATATTTATCTGACTTGTATTCTTTATAAGAAATAGTCTTACCTTCTTTATATATCCTTTTTGCTCTTAAAGAACCGTCTGGATAAAACCACTCAGAAACACCGTGACGTTTTCCATTTTTATAGTTAAAAAAAAGTGAAGGTGTTCCATCATTTTCAAAGGATTTAAAAGTTCCATGTGGCAAACCTTTTTTATAGTATTGTATTATTTTTATTTTTCCATCTTCATAAAAAATTCTCGATAATCCGTCTAGTTTTCCTTTTTTAAAATTTTCTTTAAATAAGATATTCCCATTTTCGTGGTATTCAGTAAATTCTCCGTCATTAAGAATGCCATTAGTATATGTTTTTTTTGATTGAAGAATTTTGTTTTGGTAATACTTAAAACTATCACCATGTAATTTTCCATTTATATAATTTTCTTTGAGACTGAGGTTACCATCTCTATAAAAGGTTTCGTAAACTCCGTTTAACTTTCCCTCTTTTATATTTTTCTTGCTGAATATTTTTCCATTTTTATAATATTCAATCCACTCACCATCATTTAGAATTCCATATGTATAAATTCTTTTAAAGACAAGATTTCCGTTGTCATAATGTTTCTCTGAAACACCATTTAACTTACCTTCAGAATAATTTTCTTTTAAATTGAATTCTTTATTTAAATAAAATGAAGAAACCCACAAACCATGTTTTTTATTATTTTTGTATTCACCTTTTAAAGAAGAATAAATGCCTGAGGAGTCGAAATATGCACCATTTAATATTCCTAATTTATAAGTTTGTTTTGTTTGTAAAGAACCATTTTCGTTAAATTTCAACCATACACCATCTCTTTTTCCTTGAATAATTTTTCCTTGAATAATTTTATATTCAACGTTTTTAGAGTAGTATGCTTTATATCCAGTTATTTTTTTTTCACAACATTTGCCCTTTACAAATCCAGTAAAAGGTATGTTTGAAAATTTTTTATAGTAGATTTGGTCTCTTTTGGTTAATGTTGAATACTCAACTTCTTCACATGTAAAATTAGTATATTCACAAATTAAATTATTTGAGTTTCCTATAGATGAAATTAGGCAAAAAATAATAGAGAATATTGTTAATAGTAAATTTTTCATACTCACAGTCTAATCAAAATACTTTGTGAAGGTAAAGAGCAATTGATATTTCTCTCTGGATACTATCGTGGTTTATAGATTAGGTTTTCAATTGTAAAAAAAAATAGTCTTAATATGATAGGTATAATAAAAAAATTTTTGATAAAAGGATTCAAACTTGGAAGGTTTTGTTTACATACTTAATAATAAAACCATATCAGGGATTAAAATAGGTCGCACGATAAATCATCCCATCAAAAGATTAAGAGAATTAAGTAAAGCAACTGGTGTTCCAAAACCTTTTTTTTGTGAATATTGGGCATTTGTTCAAGACTGTATAACTGCTGAAAAGACAATCCATTCACAATTTAATAAAAATAATATTGGTAAAGAGTTTTATGATTGTAACCTGCTAGATGTATACTTTTTTATACAAAATTCTTTTGAAATTAGAGAGGATCAGATTTATCCAAATTTACAAAAAGAGATATTAAATTTTGAAAAAAATGAAATTTTAAAAGTCTCATTTGCTAGAAAAAGTAAAATAGATTTAGCAAATGAGAATAGTAGAAAAGGTTCAACGCAAAGATTTTTTAAAAAATTAAAAAAAACAAAAGAACTTGGTAAAAATGACATTTTAACAGAAAAAAAATTTCATACTAAAACATACAAAGATTTAATCTATAATTTTATTGTTACTAAAAATAAAATTAATGATCAATTAGAAGAATATATTGATGATCGATATCAATTTTATAAGGATATTTTCAAAGAAAACATTTTTAATGATGTAGACTTTCAGACATCAGAGAAAATTTATCTATTAGTCAGAGAAGATCTAGACTACTTTCAATGGGAATTTGATAATCTTATCAAAAAATGTGTTGAAGAAAATAAGGAAAATAATAATTCTCTTCCTAATTATCCTAAAAGTTTGTTTATGAGTGGAATAGATTATAAACCAAAAAGTTGGGAAGATTACTTTTCTAAAACAAATATTCTTTGTACTGCTTTTATAAAAATGAAAATTGACCCTGCAATTCAAGAAATATTTCAACATTATAAACTAGAGTAGATTATGGAATATTCACCAAGAGAAATACACGAAATATCGAATGCAATTTTTTCAAATTTAAATTCTATAGATGATGTTAAAAGTGCCTGTGATAATGCAACAATATTTATTAATGATAGAATCGAAACCATATTAATAAATACTATTAAAAATATGGAAGAGATATTTGATAGATATGAATACATAACTACAGAAGAAACTAATGATATTGTATTACGAGAATTAAGACCAATAGTAGATAAGTACAAATTTGATTTAGAAAAAGAAATAAATGATTATTTAGATAAATATAACTCTAATGATGATATTTCTAATATTCATCCTCCTTTGATTGAAAATAAACAACACACTTGGAATTACTTTTTTTATTGGAGACTATTCCATATAGATTCATCTTTTGCTAAATTTGTACGAACTAAAACTAAACCTATTTTAAAAAAGTATGTTTGGTCAAGATTAGCAACTTAGTTTTACTATTTCTTTCTGGATACTATCGTGGTTTATAGATTAAGTTTTGCCTGTCAGATTTAAGGGGTGGGTGTTCCATTTAAGATTTTAATCTATTTTCTTTTTCATTTTTCTTCAAAATTTTATTAATTTTGTTTAAAAGATTTGGATTGTCTACTTCTAATATCATCTTTAAAAATGTATCAGGATCAGAATATGTTTTTTTTAATCGATACAAATCCTCTAATATTGATTCAGTCACTATTTCAATTGGAATACTTGTATCAATTCTATGATTTACATCCTGTGAGGTTCTGCAATCAAAACAGTAAAGTAACAATCTACCAGAAGGATCGTTGTCTCCATAAGAAAAGGTAATAAGATGGAGATTTCTTTTTTCCCCACAACGACTACAAGTTTTTTTATTTATCATGAATTTATTGTAAAAAAAAAACAACAAACGTAAAGAGTAATTGATATTTCTCTCTGGATACTATCGTGGTTTATAGATTAGGTGTTGGTTGTCAGTTTTAGGAGGGTGTGCATTTAAGAATTTTGATATCTTTATTTTTGAAACTCTTTAAATCAAACTCCTTCAATGAAAAGTATATTTGAAGTGGCATTATTTAATCTTAAATTTTTTAAAGGTCTATATTCTTCACTATTATACCAGTTGAGGGCAGAAATTTTATTTGGAAACTGTACTAAAACTATTCTTGTCGGTTTCCAAAGGTCAGTTTCTTTTGCGTCAATTTCACCACCCTTTATTAAATATTTACCTCCAAATTTTTCTACCATCGGTTTAACTTTATCAAGATATTTTTTATACTCATCAATATTATGAATATCTACATCAACTAACAAATAATATTCTTGCTCCATATTTTTCTCAATAAATAGTTGTTTTTAATACTTAGCATCACACAATTTTAATCATGAATTTTAAAATATAATTGCAATATTTAAATAATAATTTTTATACATGCATATTTTTTAATCAAAATAAAATATTTAAAGTAAAGAATATTTAAGCAAAGTTCCCAACCTAGGATATTTCTCTCTGGAAACTATCGTGGTTTATAGATTAGTGTTTTGTTTATAAAATCATAGTATCCCAATACATTGAAACATTCACTATTACTGTTGCTATAAAATCTATTGCTACTGCTGTTAATATATCCAATATTTTCTCCTAAAGAATATTTTTACACTTAATAAAAATAGTTATGATTAGTAAAGTTTGAAAAATAATAGTATTTTTATAATTTATATTATTTTTAAAAAGTATAGATACTTTGATATAGAAAGGATTTGCAAATCAAACATTTATTATGTTTTTTATTTCTTACAATTTTTAGTTCTTCTAAAATATTTGCTGCTGAATTACCCTCTCTTGATGGAGAATGGATTTGCGAAAATGTAATATGGAGTGATGGGAATGAAAGTAAAACGAGAGTTTTATCAATTAAAGGAAAAAATATAATTGAAAAGACTTCCTTTGGAACATGGGAATGGAAAGAGGTTAAGTTAAAACCTTATTTCAATTATAGGTTCTATTATCGTGATAGTTCGACCTCACTAATATTAACTCCTCAACCAAATAATAAAATTCTTAATATGACAATAATACAAGCAGTTGATAAAAATTATACTGCTTCTGGTAACTGTTTAAAATTAGATAAATAGTTTATTAAATTATAATATTTCTCTTTGGATACTATGAGGGGTTTTAAACATTTGTCTAAAACCCTAGTTATTTGAGATTCAAAACTCTAGGTTTTCTCTCATATTTTTTGATTGATTTTGGAAGGGTTTAAAACCCCTCCATTAATTATGCTGAAACCATATTCTGAAGACTTGTTCTATTCTTTCTTAATGTAGAGAGTTCTTCCATCTTCTTCTTCACTACAAGTCTTATTCCTTCATTGATAATGGAATTTGCAGAGCAATTATCCAGAGTTTTGACTCTTTGTATATCTTCCCAATGTTCGTCTTTGACTCTGATTAGATAGTTATGTGTGTTCATATAATTACACTCCTTTTAAGATTATTAAGTTTAGTTTTATTTGATGTTGATAGAGATTCACGAAGTTCTCTAAAGAAGGAATATCCTGTATTTCCATTCCATCTTCGTTTCACTCCAAACCTTAGTTTTTGTTCTTTTGTATCTCGTTCTTCTTTGAGTTTTTCAAGAAGATTGAGTTTGTGTTTTAAGTTCATTTTAACTCTTTCCTATAGTGATTTGATAAGGTGTTCATAGTTTATCAATATGAGTATTTAGTCATACTCAGCAGTCATTAAATGATTGCTAATGGGGTAAGTTTAAAAACTAAATCTTACAAACTAAATGAAATTTATAATTTAGAAATTTTTAAATGAGTTATGATTAAATCATAATGATTAACTGCATAAATCATAACCAAAGATTTAAGATTAAAAATACATAATAAAATTAACTTGTTAAAAGAATTTACGTCTATATGTTGTTAATAACATTTAAATATTCCATTTTAAATGTGTGTTAAAGTGGGATTATTAAAAATGTTTTCAAATCTATTTTTCTCAACCTTACCTCTTTTCGGTTTGGTCTTCATTGGTTACTCATTAGGAAAATTTTCATTATTTAATGATTCTGAAGCAAAAATATTTTCTAAACTTGTTGCTATAGTTGTAGTGCCTGCTTTCGGTATTAAAATAATTGGAAACTTAAATTATGAGTTCATAAACTGGAAATTATATTTTTGTTACCTTTTAGCACAAGGATTTATCTATTTTGTTGCATTTATGATAGCAAAAAAGTTTTTTAATAGAGAAAATCCTGAATGTGTCATAATTGGAATGACGGCATCTTTTGGAAATCATTTATTTTTTTTATATCCAATACTATTAGTTGAATTTACTGCTAAAGATATTGTTCCAATTGAAACAGTTATTGCTGCTGACTTTATTACAGTTGGATTAAGTGTGTGTGCATTAGATTTTACTACTCAAAATAAATTAGATATTAAAAAGGCAGTGTTAAAACAGATAAAGAATCCTGCTTTTATAGGTTTGATACTCGGTTTAATAATTTATCATAGTTCTATAAATCTTCCCGAAAGTAGTAATAGATTAGTAGATTTTATATGTGCCTCAGGTGTTCCATTAACTTTATTAGCAATGGGTATCTTATTATCTTACAAGACAGATACAACACAGATACAATTATCTTTTTTAATTACATTTTTAAAATTATTTGGTTTTTTAATAGTATTAACAACAATAATTTGGTTCTCAGGTATTTCCTTTATAGATGCAAAAACTACTTTAATGCTCTCTGCAACACCTATTGGAGCAATGGGATTAGTATTTGCTTCTATTTACAAGGTTAAAACAGATGCTGTTGTCAGGTCAGGCATTATGACATACATAATAGCACTTTTTTTAATACCATTAGTAGGAAGTATATTTTAAAATCCATAGTTCAAAATACTTGAGGAGATGATTTTGGACACACTTAACCTACTCAAAGGTTAAGTGGTTTTCTTGAGTCTGATGACCAAGTTCACATCTTCATCTGAGAAACTACATGAACCAATAGTATTACCTTTGTAATTCATTTAGTTGGGTGAGAAGTCCGATATCCCATTCCCTTACTTCACTCTATTTTAGAAATCCAAGTAAGGTCTTTCTCAACTTTAACTTCGGTCAGAATATGAGTCTGATGAAGATAAACTTCATGTTCTGTAAGGGTAAGTTCTCCCTTGTCCTGTTGGGAATATTTAAACACCATTCCAACTTGGGTGCTTCATAATAAAAACTGGTTACCTAACTAAGATCCGTTCCAATATATAATTGTAACTCAATAGGTTTGTAATCTCATACAATGTAAACTTTAAACACAAGAGCATTATCTTTTCCTTATGTTTAATTAATACTATTTATAAGAATTATGATTTTGATATTTGAGGTCTTAGTTCTCCGCAGATTAGATGGTTTTGTTTATTGTTATTCCAAAAAAAAATACCACACGAGGGGGGGG
>ATWQ01000035.1 GCA_000421325.1 alpha proteobacterium SCGC AAA536-K22 | reverse complement strand
TTGGCAACCACCTACACAAACTTTTATGAATTTGGCTCTAGTAAAAACATTTGGAGAAGAGCTGCACAACTTACAACTAATCCTTGGTTATTAACTATTGATGGATTGGTAAATAAACCACTTACGATAGACGTGCACGATTTACTAAAAAAAATTGGTGGAATTGAAGAAAGAGTTTATAGATTTAGATGTGTAGAAGCATGGTCAATGACTGTACCTTGGGCCGGATTCCCTTTAAATAAAATTTTATCACTTGTTGAACCGAAGAATGACGCAAAATTTCTAAAATTTGAAACTTTTTTTAATCCTGACATTGCTCCTGGACAAAAACAACAATGGTATCCATGGCCATACCAAGAGGGTATAACTATTGAAGAAGCAAAAAATGACTTAAGTTTTATTGCAACGGGTATTTATGGTAAAGAATTACCTAACCAAAATGGCGCCCCATTACGCTTAATTCTCCCATGGAAATATGGTTTTAAATCAATAAAATCAATAGTAAAAATTAGTCTTACAAATGATAGACCTATTGGTATGTGGGAAAAACTTGCACCTAAAGAATATGGATTTTGGGCTAATGTAAATCCAGACATACCTCATCCAAGATGGTCACAAAAGACAGAGCAACAACTAGGTGTTGATGCAAGAATCCCTACAGTTATTTATAATGGATATGGTGAACAAGTGGCCTTCATGTACAACAAACTAGAGGAAAGTTTACAGGACAATCTTTTTAGATAAATGAAAGTTAGAACTGTTAATGAAAAATAATTCTCAAGTTGTAAATAATCATTTTAGTTTAGGAAATGCGTTTTATGACATTGCCAAACCAGCCCAATTTCCAAATCATATTTTAAGATTTAGAAATAATAGGGCAGCCAAGCCTATAGGTCTTGATAATCTTACTGATGATGAGTGGATAAATTATTTTGGGAAATTTGATAAATATCCTGGAGTAAATCATGATCCTTTGGCTTTGAAATATCATGGTCATCAATTTGGACATTATAATACAGAATTAGGTGACGGAAGAGGTTTCCTATTAGCACAGATTTTAGATGAAAATAATAATTTATGGGATTTAGGAACAAAAGGATCAGGACAGACAAAATATAGCAGAGGAGGTGACGGAAGACTTACATTGAAAGGAGCCGTTCGTGAATTATTAGCTACAGAATTTTTATCTGCTATAGGAGTAGCTACTAGTCAAACATTATCTATAATTGAAACAGAAGAAAAACTTCAAAGAAATGATGAACCGTCTCCGACTAGATCTGCAGTTTTAGTAAGAAGAAGTAATAGTCACATCAGAATTGGTACTTTTCAAAGGTTAGCTTATTTAAATCAACAGGATAATCTCGAAATATTATTAGACTATTTGAGGGATAACTATTTCAGTTATATCAATAAGAATTCTAATAGTGAAATTTTTGTGGAAACTGTTTTTTTAGAATGCGTAAAAAAGATTGCTACTTCTATGGGTAAAATTATTATTTCAGGTTTTGTTCATGGGGTCCTAAATACAGATAATTTCAACGTTACTGGCGAAGTTTTTGATTTTGGTCCTTGGAGGTTTGTACAATATGCAAATCAAAATTTTACAGCAGCTTATTTTGATTATAATGGAAGATATTCATTTGGTAGACAGCCTGAAGCTGCATTGTGGGCATTAACCCAGTTAGGAAAAAGTCTGAATAAATTAATAAATGAAAAAAGAATTGTTGAGATATTGAATGAATTTTCTACAAATTTTCATTTATCTCTCAAAAATCATTTTTGCTGGAGAATTGGGATAAAAGACATTGATAGTAAAAGCTTAAATGAAATAATGAATATTTTGTTAAATGAAAGTGAGAAATGTAAAATAGAATATGCCTCTTTTTTTTATGATTTCTTTAGTGGAAGTGAAGCAGTAATAGATTGTTTGAAGACTAATTATGGAAATAAATACAAAGTTGATGGATTTTCAAGAATTACAGATATTCTGAAAAATACCCAATCATCTGAAGGTATGTATGAAAAAAGAATAATACTAGATAAAAATAGAGAAAATATGCTTATTGAGGAAGTAGAAGAGATATGGAAACAAATCGATCAAGAAAACAATTGGCATTTTTTAGAGCAAAAAATAAGTAAAGTTAGAAATATAGGAAGTTTATTAGAGTCCCAAAAACTTGTTAACTTTTAAAATAGTTTCCTTATTAGTATTTAATTTGTTTTTGTTGTAATGAAATAATTTCCCTTCAAATTTTTTCAGCACTCCTAATCCTTCAAGGTTATTTAAAAAACAAGAAATTTTACCATTTTCTTGAGGGAAATGTGAAACAAATAAAGGTATAGATAAGTTACTGGCCTCTGAAATCATATTAACACTGTCGCTAGTTACTACAATATAATTAGTTATTTTCAAAATATCTGGATAAGGGTTGTTTTCAGATGAAGTTATTATTTGAAAATGTTCATAATGTTTTAAGAATGAGGATTGTAAAATTTTGATAGCCTTTAAAGGTGTTCGTCTAGATATTAAGACAATCAATTGACCTCCTACATTTTTTGTTGCTTCAATAATCTTCATGCTTAAATAATAATAATCAGAATTTTTTGGTTCATAACGTTTATTCTTTCCCCCAATCATTAACAAAATAATATTTTGTTTATTTCTTTTTATAAATTTGATTTTTTTTTCATCAAGCTTATTTAAATCAGCAGAATCAAAGAAAGAAAGCGCTCCTTTCGTTTGGATTACATTTTTGGCAGCAATATTATCGTGTTCTGGAATGAGTAATAAATCAAAATATTCGAAAGGTAATTTTGGATTTTGAATATGAATGGTAATAACTTCATCTTTTAGAATAAACTTCAAAGCTACTGAAACTCCAGCCATTCTTTTTCCGGTTGTGATAATATAAGAAGGTATAGTCGTATTTTTAAGAAAATAATTTTTAAGAGAAGAAATATAAAGCTTGTTTGATAAGGGAATTTTTTTTAAGAAATATGGTGGATTATATTTTATTAATTTGAAATTAATATTTAATAATTTTGCAAGTGCCAAGGACTGGTTTTCCATTCCTTTAGTTCCATCGCTGATCACCCAAGCATTAGGTTTTGTTGAATTATACAAATTTTCTCCCAATATAATTTTATATATTATAATTAAAGTAATTTATGAAATAATATTGTAAATATACTATGATTATAGTAATATTATTCCATATATATTTATTACATACTATAAAGAAATATTAATTAAATGAAAAATGAAAAAAAGAAGTTAGACAATATTGATATTAAAATTTTAAATGAATTACAATCAAATGGGAGTATTAGTAATGTTGAACTAGCTAACATTGTAAATATTTCGCCTCCATCATGTTTAAGACGAGTTAAATCTCTAGAAAATAGAAATTTCATACGTGGCTGTAACGCTATTTTAAATCCAGAACTTCTAGGTTTCAAAGTAACTGTGTTTGCTTATGTAGGTCTTGAAAGTCAAGCAGAAAATGATCTACAAATTTTTGAAAATTATATATCTCTTTTTCCTGAAGTAAGAGAGTGTCATATGCTAGTTGGAGAGATTGATTTTCTTTTAAAAATTATAGCTAAAGATTGGGATGATTTCCAAATATTCTTAACAAAAAATCTTACCCAAGCTCCTAAAGTCAGTACTGTTAAAACATCACTAAATATCAGAAGTATTAAAAGTTTACCTAGTGTACCATTTGAAACTATGTTTAATTAATTTTAATTGATAATATCTCGTAATATTTTGTACCACCTGGGGTGGCAACAGCAATTGAAGTACCTTCTTCTTTACCTATTAATGCTTTGGCTATTGGTGAGGCTATTGATATGAGCCCCAACTCTAGATTAGCTTCGTATGGTCCTACTATTTGATAATCTGTTTCCTGATCATTTTCTTCATCTATGATTTTAACTTTAGTTCCAAAGGTTACAGTTTCACCTGATAATTTACTCAGATTTATTACTTCTGCTCTGCTAATTACGTCTTCAAGTTCAGTAATTCTTCCTTCAATAAATGACTGTCTATCTTTTGCTGCATGATATTCTGCATTTTCTTTAAGATCACCATGCTCTCTAGCAACAGCTATTGCTTGAATGACCTGAGGTCTTTCAGATTTTTTTAGGTCATTAAGCTCAAGTTTGACTTTTTCAAGTCCAGATAATGTAAAAGGTATTTTGTCCATGTTAACGTTTCCAAAAAGTTAGTTAATAACAAAATGTATAATAAAAATATACATTATTTAAAGTATGACTGAAGAGATTTCACTTTTAAATGTTTATTTTTTATAGACTTTATGGCGTATGTTGCAGCTTGAGCGCCTTGAAGGGTAGTGTAATAAGGAATTTTATTTAAAAGTGCAGTTTGTCTCAAAGAGAAACTATCTTTGATAGAATTTGTTCCTTCTACTGTATTGATGACAAGTTGAATTTCTTTAGATAACATAGCATCGACAGCATTTGGTCTTCCTTCAATTACTTTTTTAACATATTTGGTTTTAACGTTGTTATCATTCAATGTTTTGGCAGTACCAGATGTGGCGCATATTTTGAAACCTAAATTTTCTAGATTTTGTGCAATAGATATAATATTTTTTTTATCTTCATCTTTGATTGAAATGAAAACTTGACCTTTAAGAGGTAAGTTTATAGTAGCACCAAGTTGGCTTTTAGCAAAAGCTTCTCCGAAAGTTGAGCCTATACCCATAACTTCACCGGTAGACTTCATTTCAGGTCCAAGTATTACGTCAGTTCCTGGAAATCGCGCAAACGGAAAAACAGCTTCTTTCACTGATATATGTTTCATTTTGTTATGCGAAAGTTCAAAATCAGATAATTTTTTGCCTACCATGATTTGTGATGCTATTTTAACAAGAGGAATACCTGTTGATTTAGCAACGAACGGAATTGTTCTACTTCCTCTTGGGTTAACTTCTAATATAAAAATTTTATCATTTTGGATTGCAAATTGTATGTTAATAAAACCAATTACTTTTAACCCTTTTGCTAATTTTTTTGTTTGTAAAGTTATTTCTTTAATAATTTGTTTACCAAGAGTTTGAGGAGGAATAGCACAAGCTGAATCTCCCGAATGAATACCTGCTTCCTCTATATGCTCCATTATACCTGCTATAAATGTCTCTTTCCCGTC
This sequence comes from alpha proteobacterium SCGC AAA536-K22, assembly GCA_000421325.1. Classification (GTDB taxonomy): domain Bacteria; phylum Pseudomonadota; class Alphaproteobacteria; order Puniceispirillales; family Marisalimonadaceae; genus Marisalimonas. The sequence continues at coordinate 2,905 of ATWQ01000035.1, read as the reverse complement.
AGATATGGCATCTACGTCAATTTCTATTGCATTCTTTAAAAAACTATCTATCAAAACAGGACTGTTGCCAGAAACTTTCACAGCATCATTAATATATTTTTGTAATTGTTCATTGTTATAGACTATTTCCATAGCACGACCACCAAGAACGTAACTAGGCCTGATAACAACAGGAAATCCAATTTTATTAGTTATTTTAATTGCTTCATTTTTACTGCTTGCAACATCATTTAATGGTTGTTTAAGTTTTAATTTTTCTAATAGTTGTTTAAAACTCTTTCTATCTTCTGCTAAGTCTATAGCTTTAACTGATGTTCCTAAAATTTTAATCCCTGCTTTTTCTAAAGATGATGCTATTTTGAGTGGTGTTTGTCCTCCTAATTGAACTATTGCTCCAATTACCTTTCCATTTTTCTTTTCTTTTTCAATTATAGAAAGAACATCTTCATGAGTTAAAGGTTCAAAATATAGTTTATCTGATGTGTCATAATCAGTTGATACTGTTTCAGGGTTGCAATTTATCATAATAGTTTCGTAACCAGCATCTGTTAAACTATATGCTGCGTGAACACAACAATAGTCAAATTCTATACCTTGACCAATTCTATTTGGACCTCCTCCAAGTATAATTATTTTATTTTTTGTTGAAGGGTAAACTTCACATTCATTAATATTATTTTGTTCATAAGAACTATAGAGATAAGCTGTCTCAGAAAAGAATTCAGCAGCACATGTATCAACTCTTTTATAAGATGGAAAAACTTTAAACTGAGAACGATATCCATAAATTTCTTCCACGCTTAGGTTAGTTATTTCGGAAATACGTTGATCAGAAAAACCCATGGATTTGATGTTTCTAAGAAAAATTTCATTTACACTAAATGAGTTTTCTTTTAATTTTTCTTCAACTTGTACTATACCAAATATTTGTTCTAAAAACCATTTATCCCATCCAGTAATTCTTGAAATATCTTCAATTGTAACTTTATTTCTCATAGCAGTAGATATTCTTAAAATTCTTTCAGGTACTTGTTCAGCTAACCAGCCAGATATGTTATCCATATCGTCTAACATCTCAGTTTTAACTGGAAAAGGTACGTCATTTAAACCGGACAAGTCTGTTTCAAGTGATCTAAGAGCTTTTTGGAGAGATTCTTGAAACGATCTTCCAATAGCCATTGCCTCCCCAACAGATTTCATTGAAGTTGATAAAAAACTTTCACTACCAGGAAATTTTTCAAATGTAAAACGAGGTATTTTAGTAACTACATAATCTATAGTAGGCTCAAAACTTGTAGGTGTAGATTTTGTAATATCATTTTGTAATTCGTCTAAATTATATCCTATTGCAAGTTTAGCCGCTACTTTAGCTATAGGAAAACCAGTTGCTTTTGAGGCTAATGCAGATGATCGACTTACTCTTGGGTTCATTTCAATTACAATCAATCTTCCATCAATTGGATTAAGTGCAAATTGTACATTTGAGCCTCCTGTATCAACACCAATTTCTCTAAGAACAGCAATACTAGCATTCCGCATTTTTTGATATTCTTTATCAGATAGAGTAAGCGCTGGAGCTACAGTTATAGAATCGCCAGTATGGACTCCCATAGGATCTACATTTTCAATAGAGCATATTATTATACAATTATCTGAATGATCTCTGACAACTTCCATCTCATACTCTTTCCAACCAAGAAGAGATTCCTCAATAAGAACTTCTGTATTTGGTGATAATTTAAGTCCATTTGATACAATTTCAATAAATTCTTCTTTATTGTATGCTATTCCTCCACCTTCTCCACCAAGTGTAAAAGAAGGTCTAATAATTGTTGGTAAACCTACAAAGTCTAATGCTGAATTAGCTTCATCTAAACTTTTAGCAATTTTTGCTTTTGCAGATTCCAGACCAATTTTATCCATACTCTTTTTAAATAATTCTCTATCTTCAGCTTTATTAATTGAGTCTGGTTTAGCTCCAATAATCTGAACATTATATTTTTTAAGAATCCCAGAATTATATAACTCTAACGTAGCATTCAAAGCTGTTTGTCCTCCCATAGTTGGAAGGATTGCATCAGGTTTCTCTATTTGAATAATCTTTTCTATTGTATCTTTTTCTATAGGCTCAATATAAGTTGAATTAGCCATCATTGGATCTGTCATTATAGTAGCAGGATTAGAATTTATTAAAATTACTCTTATTCCTTCTTCTTTAAGAGCTTTACACGCTTGAGCACCTGAATAGTCAAATTCGCAGGCTTGACCAATTATTATCGGACCTGCTCCAATAATTAAAACTGATTTTATGTCATTACGTTTTGGCATTTTTCGACACTTTTATTAGTTTTAAAAAATCATTAAATAGATAAGACGAATCAGTTGGACCAGGAGAAGCTTCAGGATGGTATTGAACAGAAAAGATTGGCAAATCTTTATGTCTAAGGCCCTCTATAGAGCTGTCAAATAAAGAGGTGTGGGTAATTTCAAGACAATTGGGTAGACTATCCATATCTATTTGATAACCATGATTTTGGCTAGTTATTTCAACTTTGTTATTTAACAAATTTTTAACAGGATGATTAGCACCTCTATGTCCCTGGGGCATTTTACTAGTTTTAGCACCAAAAGAAAGCCCAATTAATTGATGTCCAATGCATATTCCAAAAACAGGAACATTAAGTTTAAATATTAAATTTAGAAGTTTTCTACATTTTTTTTCAGTTGCTGCAGGATCTCCTGGACCGTTTGATAAGAATATACCATCTGGTTTAAAATTATTAATATTTTCAATATTAGCATCTTCCGGTAACACCGTAACATCAGCATTTAAATTGGATAAATGTCTAAGTATATTTTTTTTTACGCCAAAATCAATCACAGCTATTTTTGGTTTAAAACTTTT
>ATWQ01000034.1 GCA_000421325.1 alpha proteobacterium SCGC AAA536-K22 | reverse complement strand
AATGATTATTTGAGATATTTAGATGAGTGAAGACATTGAAATTATAGACGCACATCATCACTTCTGGGACCTAAACAAAAATTATTACCCTTTTTTAAGTGATAAAATAGACTCTGATTTTTTTTTAGGAAATTACGAATCTATTAGAAAAAATTACCTTCCTGTTGATTATATCAAAGATATTAAAAATCATAATGTGATTGGTACTGTTCACTGCGAGGCCGAGTGGGACAGGCAAGATCAAGTTGGTGAAACTAAATGGTTAGAAAAATTATTAAAAAATAATAAATTTCCAAATGCTATTGTTTCTCATGCTTGGTTTCATAAAAATAACGCAGAATCAGTTATAGCAGAACAAGCAAGTTTTGATATTGTTAAAGGTATAAGATCAAAGCCATCCGTTAAATTTTCGAGGAAAACTAAGCAATATATTACAGATGGTTCCATGAAAGATGAAAAGTGGAGATCAGGCTTAAAGTTATTAGAAAAATATAATTTAAATTATGATTTAAGAGTTCCTTGTTGGCACTTAGAAGAGGCAGTTGAGATAGTCAGGTTAATACCAAATACCAAAGTTATTATTAATCATGCAGGGTTTCCTTGGGATAGATCTAAGGAAGGTATAGATTTTTGGAGGAAAGGCATTAGATTAATTTCTTTAGAGCCTAACACTTTTATAAAACTATCTGAATTTGGAGTAAATGGACAAGATTGGAATTATGCTGAAAATGCAAATATTATTTATGAGTTAATTGATTTATTTAGTCCTAGTAGGTGCATGTTTGCTAGTAATTTTCCTGTTTCTAAATTAAAAGTTACCTTCAATGATTTATTCAATAATTATAAAAAGATTGTTAAAGAATTCTCAATAGATGAAAAAAGAGCTCTTTTTTCTAAGACAGCTATTGAAACATATAGTATCGATCAAAATCTTCTTAATAAATGACAAATTTTCTAAATGGATACATAGTCAATATTTTGAATAATTAATTACTTATGTTAGTAAATTTTTATATATATAAAAAATGGAGTATTTATTGAGTATTCGATATACAGAAATAGTAAAAAAACTCCCTTCTTCAGTTCCCTTTGTTGGACCGGAAGCTCAGGAGAGAAACTTAAAACAAGATTTTAAAGCTCGTATTGGTGCCAATGAAAGTGTATTTGGTCCTTCATTAAAAGCTACTTTGGCTATGCAAAACGAAATAATAAAAACATGGAAATATGGAGACCCTGAAAATTTTGATCTTAAACATGCTCTTGCAAAAAAGCATATGGTTGAAGCTGAAAATGTTGTGGTAGGCGAAGGTATTGACGGTTTGCTTGGATATCTGGTGAGACTGTTAGTTGAAAAAGGTGATAATGTTGTAACTACTGACGGAGCATACCCGACATTTAATTATCATGTTGAGGGTTTTGGTGGTCAATTACATAAAGTTCCATTCAAGGATGATACTGAAGATTTAGAAAAATTATTAATTAAAGTTAGAGAAACATCTGCAAAAATCTTATTTGTTTCAAATCCGAATAATCCTATGGGTACTATAAATAAACCTTTAGACATAGAAAGACTAATTCAAAATCTACCTGAGAGTACAATATTATGTTTAGATGAGGCATATCTAGATTTCGTAGATACAACATTAATCCCTAATATATCAACGAACATAAAAAATGTAATTAGAATGAGAACTTTTTCTAAAGCTTATGGAATGGCAGGATTGAGAGTAGGGTATGCTATAGGCGAAAAAGATTTAATTTTAAATTTTGAAAAAATAAGAAATCATTTTGGAATGTCAAGAGTATCGCAGGTAGGTGCTTTAGTAGCACTTGCAGATAATGAATTTATAAGTGAAGTTGTAAAGAAAGTGGCACTTGCTCGAAACAAAATAATTGACATAGCTTTAGGCAATAATTGTAAGTTTATACCCTCACATACAAATTTTATTGCAATAGATTGTATGAAAGATGCACCATTTGCAAAAAGAGTATTAGAAAATCTTATTAAAAAAGGTATTTTCGTTAGAATGCCATATTCTTATCCACAAAATAGGTGTATAAGGGTGACAGTTGGGTTAGATAGCGATATAGATTTATTTGAACAAAACTTTCCAATAGCACTATCAGAAAGTTAGTGTCTTCAGTTAATTCTTTCTATAAAGTACTAATCATCAAATTATTTTAAAAAAACTAAGGGAGTTCACATATGTCAACTAATTATCCAGATACCCATCTTTTTCTAAATGGAGAATGGAGAGAAGCAGCTGCAAAAGAGAGTCTTGAAATTATAAATCCAGCAACTGAAGAAGTAATTGGAAAAGTTTCTCACGCTAGAAAAGAAGATTTAGATATTGCATTAAATGCAGCTGAAAATGCTTTTAATAGTTGGAAAAATGTTTCTGCATATGAAAGGTCAAAGATTTTACGTAAAGCTGCTGATATTGTTCGTGATAAAGCAGATCAAATTGCCACATTGATGACTATAGAACAAGGTAAACCTCTAATCGAAGCTAAAATGGAGACAATGGGAGCAGCTGATTCAATAGACTGGTACGCTGAAGAAGGTAGAAGAGCATATGGTAGAATTATTCCATCTAGAGCTCCTCAAGGTGTTTACCAATTTGTATTTAAAGAGCCAGTTGGCGTTGTTGCAGCATTCACACCTTGGAATTTTCCTCTTAATCAAGTTGTTAAAAAAGTTGCAGCAGCCTTTGCAGCAGGATGTACAGCTATTGTAAAAGGACCAGAAGAGACACCTGCTAGTGTTGCAGAATTGATAAAAGCTTTCGATGAAGCTGGAATGCCTAAAGGGTCAGTTAATTTGGTTTATGGAATACCAGCTGAAATTTCAGAATATTTAATTGCACACCCAATTGTAAGAAAAGTTACTTTTACAGGTTCTACAGCAGTTGGAAAATTATTAGCCTCTCAAGCTGGAACACACATGAAAAGAGTAACAATGGAACTTGGAGGTCATTCTCCTGCTATTGTTTGTGAAGATGCAGATGTTAAAGCAGCAGTTAAAATTTTAAGTGCAAATAAATTTAGAAATGCGGGACAAGTATGTATTTCGCCGACAAGATTTTTAGTACATGACTCAGTATATGAAGAATTTGTAGATGGCTTTGTCAAACAAGCTGAAGCTTTGACTGTTGGTAATGGGCTGGATGATGGTGTAAAGATGGGCCCACTTGCACATGATAGAAGGCTTACAGCAATAGAGGGTTTTGTTGCAGACGCCGTTGAAAACGGGGCAAAAGTTTTAACTGGGGGTAAAAGAAAAGGTAATAAAGGTTACTTTTTTGAGCCGACTGTTATGACAAACGTTAGTAACGATGCAAGAATTATGAATGAAGAACCATTTGGTCCTTTAGCTCCCATTAATTCTTTCAGCTCTATTGACGAAGTTGTTGAGGAATCTAATCGTCTTAATTATGGTCTTGCTGCATATGCTTACACAAATTCTGCAAAAACAGCTCAAGATTTAGGTCAAGCCATTGAAAGTGGACAAGTTTCTATTAATCATCATGGTTTAGGGCTTGTTGATACGCCTTTTGGAGGTGTCAAAGACTCTGGTTATGGATCAGAAGGAGGCCCAGAAGGTTTAGATGCTTACATGACAACAAAGTTAGTTTCTCAAACTGGTTTATAATTAACTTATATTTATAAAAAACAGTCGTTAAAGGCTGTTTTTTTTTGATTAATAAGAACACAAAATTTCTTATTTAGTTATTTTCTATTTAAATTAATTTAAAAATAAATTAACGTGTTAAGATATATAACAAACCATGGAGTTTTGGATGGAATGGGTCCCCGCACCAACACCAATAAATGAAAATAGAAGAGCTCAAGCTACTGAAAAGACTGGTATAATTGGGACTGACCAAGTTTACTTGTTTGACATATATTTGGAAATAGCAAAAGATATTTCAGGTTATGAGGGTGGAAGTTTTAGTTTATATGATTCTAAAGATCAGTGTATGATTTCTGAAGTTGGTAAACCTGGTGAGAAAGAACTACATAGGAAGGCAGATAAAGCTGCTAGTATATGCTCATACGTGTTACTTGAAAAAAATCCATTAATTGTATTTGACTTAAAAAAACACGATACTTTTAAATATCATCAAGCTGTCACATCTGGAATGTGTCATAGTTATTGTGGTTTTCCCGTAAGGAATAAAGACGGTTATGCATTAGGCACATTCTGTATGCTTAATTTTACTGAAGTTAAAGAAATGTCTTCAGAGAAAATTGAATTAATTGAAAAATTAGTATCTCGATTAGCACTTCAGATTGACACCCAAACAGAGCAAAAAGAGATAACATCTCAAAAAATTTCTAAATCAATTGATATTTTTATGGATAATTATAAGGACTTCACGCTTTCAGATTATAAAAATTTTATCGATATTTGTAGTGGCCTCAATTTACCAGAAGAAAATGCAACAAATTTAATTAATGCTAATTTATGTGAAATTAGAAATATGACAGTGATGTTATCTTCTGAAGGTAATGAATTACAAGAAAAGATGAATATAGTTACTAAAATTCACAACCAAATCAAAGTTGAGGGTAATGAAGCCAACTCGTTGATAGATAATGCACTTGATAAATTGGGAGATTTATAATGTTTGCTAAGGTTTATCAATATAAATTTGGAACTGTTGCTGAAGCAAAAGTTGCAGCTTCTTTTTGTTCAGATAATTTAGGAAAAAAAATCAGTCAGTATAAATTTCAATCTTTAAATGTAATGATTGGTAAAGATGGAGATTTATCAATATTCATCAAATTTGATACAATTGACAGATTAAAGAAGTATGAAACAGAATCAGACGCATTCATAAAAGAATTAAAACAAACATTTGTATTTAAGGAAAATCAATATGCTGGCGTTTTTGTTTATAATTACGAGGCAGAGGCTACTTCATCTGAAATTAAAATTTCAAACCCAGCAGCCTAATTCAAATTATTTCTTATTTCGTGAAATTTAAGTATTCTTTTAATAAACTTCCAATAGATTTATTTTTTAATTTGTAATAAATATTTAAAATAATTATTTTTTGTTGGGGGGATGTTTTGGAAAAATCAAAAGAAAAAGAAAAACAGATTAGTATTATCTTATCAAAATATATACCACTACTTAAAAATAATTATCGAGTTCATGAGCTTAAAAAAGAACATCTTTTAAAAAACAAAGATCACGAAGATTGTTTTATTATCAAAGAGGGCTCTGTATTAGCAAGAGATGAAAAAGGTAAAACTTTTACCTTAGAACCAGGTGCTCCAATTGGTTTCGCTGAGGCTTTAATTTCAAAGCCATATGAACTAGATTATTTTTTAAAAGAAGACGTTACAGTTTTTGCTTTTAACAGTTCAAGTTTACGTAAAGCATTTGCGGTCTCTTCATCTTTAACTCGTGGTATGATAAAATATTCTTTAGATAGAATCTTTCATAATAATAAGAGTAAAACCTACCATCTAATTGATGATGGATTTATATCTAAGCAAGAGATAAAGTTTCCTATTAAAGATTATAGTGATGATGAAACTATTTTTATGAGAAATCAGAAGCCTAAATTCTTCTTTTACGTTGAAGCAGGTCAAGTGCAACTTGTATCAAAAATGGATAAGGTTATAGCCACTTTTAATCCAGGAGATTCGTTTGGAGAAATGGCTTTATTTACTGATCGAGTAAGGTCCGCAACCGCTAAATCAGTAGGAAATACTACGTTACACGCAGTAGGTGTGGATTTTATCAAGGATTATTTTGAAAAAGAGGATATTTTAGTTAAGTTTGTTCTTATTTGTGTTTTGGAAAGATTAAGAGCTATGAACAATTTAAGAAATTTAATAACATAAATATATGTTTATCTCTTTACAATTATAATTTAAAATATTTCCAATTATAAAGGAAATATTTTGAATAGATGGATAGCTGTTGACTGGGGAACAAGTTCTTTTCGTGCCTATTTAATAGAAGACGATGTTGTGTTTGATACCATTGAGACCAAAGATGGTATGAAGTTTGTAAAAGATAACGATTTTGAAAATACTTTTATAAATTTAATTGAAAAATGGTTAAGTAAAGATAAAAAAATAGATGTTTTGGCAAGCGGCATGTTGGGCGCTCGTCAAGGGTGGATTGAAGCTCCATACGAAAAAGCTCCATGTAACTTAAATAATATTAATTATATTTCACCTATTTTAATTGATAATAGAATTTCTTTAAAAAGGGTAATAATTTTTGTTTAGGTCCCAGAAGTGATGATGTGCGTCTATAATTTCAATGTCTTCACTCATCTAAATATCTCAAATAATCATTTTCTTTCTATATAATACCAAATAAGAAGATATTATAGAAATACCTGACATAATAAATAAAGCAAATAAACATATATTAAAATTTTCAGCGCCACCAAAGTAAATAATTAAAAAACCTGCCAAGCCTCCTGAACCAACTTGGAATGCGCCCATTAGGCCACTAGCAGCTCCTTTGTTCAATTTTGAAGAGTTTATAGCCCCAGTCATACTATTAGCAACTGCAAAACCATTAGAGCAACCAAATAAAACACATATCAATGACAAGGTTAAGGGTCCATTTTCTCCTAAATTATTATTTAAAAAGAATATAAATACAGTGCAAAAAGAGCATACAGTTCCTACAAAACACATTTTCTCCAAACCAACCATAGGGGTTAATTTACTATTTATAATATTTCCAAAAATATACCCTACTGATGTAAGAGAAAACCATATACCAAATTCAGATATGCTAACTCCTTTTCTTTCAAACTCATATGGCATAAAACCATTCATCGCAAAAAACATTGAAGTTTGCATAGCAGTTGTAATTGTAAAAAAATTAAAGGAATTATTTTTTATTAAGCCCTTATAAACTATAAATATATTTTCAAAGCTTACACTTTTAGCTTTATTTAATAATGTTTCTTGTAACAGAAATGAAATTAAAATTATCAATATTAGACTGATTACACCTAAAGCAATTAGGTTAATTCGCCATCCTAAAAATTCAGCTAAAAAGCCTCCAAAAATAAAACAAGAAATAGGAATAATCGCCATTATAGCGGTCATTTTTGACATTTGTTTAGCTGCCTCACTAATCTCAAAACAGTCACTTAAGATTGTTCTTCCTACAGATAGACAAGCAGCTGCTCCAAAACCCTGAATACATCTCAGTATTAACAAAATTTCAATATTAGACGAATATGAAGCTGAAAATGCTGAAATTGAATATATTGCAGCTCCTAATATTAAGATTGGTTTCCTTCCATATTTATCTGAAAATGGACCTGATAAGATCTGTCCAAGAGCTAAAAAGATAAAATATAAAGTTAAAACAAGCTGAGTATCAGAAAATGAGATATTTAAGTCATTTTTAATAAGAGTTAATGCTGGCGAAATAATTGTCATTCCAATAACAGGAACCGCAACTATTACTGCCAACAAATTAATATTTGGCTTTGTCAAATATTACCGCCAATCTAAATAAGTAAATAATTATTGTTAAATTTAAAATTTAATTATTCTCAACTTCATGGACTTCAATTACGTTACCATCTGGATCATAAAAAAAGATTTGTTTCCAACCAGCAACTGCTGTTTCACCCCAATCAGAATAATTGATACCTAATTTATTAAGATGTTTTTTAAAGGCTTCTAAATCGTCAGTTCGGTAGGCTATATGCCCTTTTTCTAGAGGATTTATAGAATGACCAGTCTTGAAGCAAACATTTAAATCTTTTTCAGCTAAATGAGTTTGTATTTTACCATCTGAAACAAAAGCAACATCACCTGAATATCCTTTTTTCTTCTCCAAAATTGGCAGTCCTAGAGTTTCAGTCTTAAGTTTCATAACATTTAAGTAGAAATCATTCATTTCGTCTACCTTATCAGAAGATAAGTTAATATGATGTAATTCAATTTTCATTTTAACCTTCAAAATAATTTAATTTTTCATTGAATATTAAAATAGTCATATTAACAAGTTAATAGAAATTATTACAACTATTTAAGAATAATGGCGAGAGTGACGAGACTCGAACTCGCGACCTCCGGCGTGACAGGCCGGCGCTCTAACCAACTGAGCTACACCCCCATAAAAGGTTTGTCAATACTTGATAGAGGTTGATAATCTTTTGGTCAAGAAAAGAATATATTTAAAACCATAAAAACCGAAAAATTAATTATGTTTATTTTTCATTAAAGGTATGAGATTAAAATATTTCGAGAATACAAAAAATTCAATAAATATTGAAAATATAATAGTACTAAGAAGAGTATTTGTAAAAAATGGAATTGCCATAATATAACATGTTATTAAACCTTTAATATTTGGTTCATAAAATGAGCCTGTGAGCCAAACACCAAAATTAGAAAACACGAAAAATACCAAAGAACCTAATAACACTAATATTAATCTATTTATTAATTTTTTAGAAAATTTTGAAATCAAACCAACTAAAAATAAGCTGCCCCATGTCCAAATTAATAAACTATGAAATCCTATGAAGTAATCTGTTATTGCAAAACCCAAAATACAAAAAGGAAGAGACCAAATACCAAAAATTATAGGCAAATAAAAGCTTAAAGCAATAACAGGTGTAAAATTAGGTGGATGAGGAGTTATTCGAAAAATCAAAACAATTCCAACACAACCTACAAACAATAAGAAATTCTTAATTA
>ATWQ01000033.1 GCA_000421325.1 alpha proteobacterium SCGC AAA536-K22 | reverse complement strand
AATGAAAACTAAAAAAAGCAAAACTATTTTAGACTATTATTACGAAGTAGAAGTTTCTGGAAAAATTGCTGCCATTGGTAATCGTTTTTTGAACGTAGCAGCTAAAATAATTTTAAATCAAGTTTTGAATCAACTTACAAAAGAAATATCTCCTAAAAATAAAAAATTAAGTTTTTTGGCTTTATTAATCAATTTTTTTGGGCCTAGACAATGAAACCAGCTTCTTTCGACTTATTTCAACCACAAAACTGGTCAGAAGCCTTAAATGCCTTAAAAAATTATGGGAAAGATGCAATGATTTTAGCAGGAGGCCAATCATTAATTGCTATGATGAATATGCGAATAGCAAAACCAAAAGTTTTGATTGATATAAATACAATAAAGGATGATATCGGCTTAATTGATCATAAAGACACTATAGAAATAGGTCCGCTTTACAGACAACTCGAACTTGAAAATAGAAATAAAACAAAAAAAGATTTACCCCTTATTGCACAATGTCTTCCTTATATAGGTCATCAACAACATCGTGCCCGTGGGACAGTAATTGGCTCACTATGCCATGCAGACCCTAGCTCTGAAATCCCACTATGTTTCTTAGCCCTTAAAGGTAAAGTAAAAATAAGAAATTATTCTTCACAAAGAATAATAAATGCAGAAGACTTTTTTTTAGGTCCCTTATTAACTTCTAAAAAAGATAATGAAATTGTTGCATCTGTAATATTTCCAAAATCAACAAAAAATACAGGATACGCATTCAAAGAAATTTCAGAAAAATATGGTGATTTCGCCATGGCATCATTTGCTGCTATTGCAAAAGAAAATCATGTTAGATTTGTTGTTGGAGGAGTTTGCGATAAATTATCAGCTATAGAATGGGACACAAATAATTTAAAAGAAATTAATAAAAGTTTAAACGATTTTGCATGGGATTTAAACACTAAATCAGATCACTATACCTCTGCTAGATACAAACGAGAAATTGTTCGAAATTTAGGACTTAAGACAATAGAATTAGCTATTGATAGAATGGATATGAATTAAGAGGACTTTCAATTATGGAAGAATATAAAAAAGATAAAAAGAATAACGCCTCATATTACTTTATAGACAAACATTTAGGTACTAAAATTGAAAATAAAGAAGTTTTTATTGAAGTAACCTCAACTGGTCGGTCAATATCCTATAAAGAGCTGTCAATTCAAACAAATAAAATGATAGATCTTCTCTCTGAATTAAATATCAAAAGAGAAGAAAGAATCTTAATGTTAGTTCTTGATCAAATTGAATTTCCAATAATTTTTTGGGGATGTATAAAAGCTGGTGTTATCCCAGTGCCAATAAATACTTTATTATCTAAAGATATCATCAAAACTATCTTAGATGACTGTAGAGCAAAAACAATCTTTGTATCTGAAGAAATCAAAGACTTAATTCTTGATATACCAAATCTGCATAGTTTTATAGATAACATATTTGTCATTGGAAAAACTAATCAAGATAAAGGTATTAAAAATTTTACGGCCGAATTAGATTTATGTGTTGAAAAGGAAATAATAGAAGTTTCTGGAGATGAACCTGCTTTTTGGCTATATTCCTCTGGTTCGACCGGAGAACCCAAAGGCGTGATTCATGTTCATAGTAGCTTATTAGAAACCTTTGAAACATATGCTGTCAAGGTTTTAAAAATAGAAGAAAAAGATATAGTATTTTCTGTAGCCAAACTTTTTTTTGCATACGGTTTAGGTAATGCCATGACTTTCCCTATGGGCGTTGGTGCAACCACCGCCCTCTTCCCATTAAGACCCACACCTGACAGTGTTTATGAGATAATGAATAAAATAAAACCAACAATTTTATTTGCCGTCCCTACGATTTACGCAGCAATGTTAGCAAATTTAAGAAGAGAAAATAATGTTACTTTTGAAAACCTCAGAATATGTGTATCTGCAGGCGAAGCTCTTCCTTCTCAAATTGGCCAAGATTGGAAAAGGATTACAAATGTAGATATACTAGATGGAGTTGGATCAACTGAAATGTTACATATTTTTTTATCTAACAAGCCTGATGATATTGTTTATGGAACTTCTGGTAGTGCTGTTCCTGGATATGAATTACGTTTAGTAAATGAGAATAATGAAGAAGTTGATGTAGGAGAAATAGGAGAGTTACTTGTTAAAGGCAAATCCTCTGCAATTGCGTATTGGAACAAACTTACAAAGTCTAGAAAAACATTTGAAGGAGAATGGACAAGAACTGGAGATAAATATGAAAAACTAAAAGACAGTAAATTTATCTACAGCGGAAGGACAGATGACATGTTTAAAGTCAGTGGAATATGGATATCACCATTTGAAGTTGAACAAGCATTAGTATCACACCAAATTGTCCTAGAAGCCGCTATTGTTGCAAAAAAAGATTCTGAGGGACTAGATAAACCTTGTGCATTTGTCATTTTAAATGAGAATATAACCAGGAATGATAAAGAAAATATTTTAAAAGAACATGTGAAAAATAAAATTGGCAAATGGAAATATCCAAGATGGATAAATTTTGTAGAAGAACTCCCTAAAACAGCTACAGGTAAAGTTCAGCGTTTCAAATTGAGATAGTTAATTGATAATGAAAATTAAATCTTCTTTTTTGAACATCAATAACAAACAACTAGAATATTTAACCTTCGGAAACTTTTCTGACAACACTCCAGTTTTAATTTTGTTACATGAAGGTCTTGGTTCTGTAGCTATGTGGCGACAAATTCCACAATTAATTTATAAAAAAACAAAGTTAAATGTATTAGTATACTCTAGATTTGGTTACGGAGAATCATCTAATTCTGAGTTACCAAGACCCCTTAATTATATGACAATTGAAGCAGAAGAATATTTACCCATTCTTATTCAAAAACTTGAAATTAAAAATTACTTTTTAATTGGTCATAGCGACGGTGGAACAATTGCAGCATTAAGTAGTAGAGGCAAAACAATAAATAATTTAATAGGCTCTGTTCTTTTAGCTCCTCATTTTTTTATAGAAAATGATAACCTAAAAGCAATTGAAAGAACACTTTATCAATATGAGCATGGATCACTTCGTTCAAAATTGAAAAAATATCACAGAGACGTTGACAATGCCTTTTATGGCTGGAGTAATGTTTGGTTAGATAAAAACTTTAAAGATTGGGATATAACAAATCATATTGCGGAAATTAAAACTCCAGTTTTAGGAATTCAAGGTTTGAATGACCCCTATGGATCAATAGAGCAACTTAATATTATTCAAAAAAACATAAAGGCACCTTTTTCAAAAAAAACAATAAAAGACTGTGGGCATAACCCATTGAATGAATGTCCAGATATAACATTGAAATTTATACATGATTTTGTTGTTAATCTTTTATAGACTTTTAGTGTTGTTAATTATACATGTTAAACGTCTAAACTAAGGAAAGAAATGAAAAATAAAATTAACTTTGAGACTAATCCTAATACCTATAAACATTGGGAGCTATTAATTGAGAATAATTGTGCTTTTCTAATAATGAGGGTAAATGAAGATGCAGGATTTTTTGAAGGGTATAAATTAAAACTAAACAGTTATGATATAGGTGTAGATATAGAACTTGCAGACGCTATTCAACGAATAAGATTTGAACATCCAAATGTAAATTCTGTTATAATAAAATCTGGTAATGACAAAGCATTTTGCGCAGGGGCAAATATTAAAATGCTTGCATCATCAGATCATGCTCATAAAGTAAACTTTTGTAAGTTTACTAATGAAACAAGAAACTTTTTAGAAAGCTCTTTTAAGGAATCATCTCAATTTTTTATATGTTTAGTTGAAGGTGTATGTGCAGGTGGTGGATACGAACTTGCCCTTGCATGCAATCATATTCTACTAGTAGATGATGGGTCATCTAGTATATCATTACCTGAAGTACCACTTCTAGCTGTCCTTCCTGGCACAGGTGGTTTAACCAGGCTTACAGATAAGAGAAAAATAAGAAGAGATCTTGCCGATGTGTTTTGTACTATGGAGGAAGGTGTAAAAGCTAAAAAAGCAAAAGACTGGTGTTTGGTTGACACTATTACTAAAAAATCTTCTTTAAATGATGAACTTAATTTACTGATTAAGGAAAAATCTTATAATAAAAAAAAAGCGGATGATTTAATTTGTATTAAGCTAAATAATTTACAAAAAAAAGCTGTTAGCAACGAAAAGATTATATATTCAACATTATCTGTACAAATAGACAGAGAAAAAAAATTTGCTACTATTACAATCAACGCTCCTCTTGATACTGCTCCGGAAAATTTAAGTGATATCGTATCCCAAGGCGATGATTTTTGGCTTTTGAAATGTGCTAGAGAATTAGACGATGCTATCTTGAATTTAAGATTTAATGAATTAGAAATAGGAATAATAGTTTTTAAAACCTCTGGTGAAATTTCTAATGTTTTGTCTTATGACAAGTTATTTGAGACTTATAAAAACCAATGGTTTATTAATGAAATATCATATTTTTGGACTAGAATTTTTAAAAGAATAGATCTTACTTCACGAACTTTAATAACTTTAATTGAACCTGGATCTTGTTACGCAGGTTTTTTATCTGAACTAATCTTCGCCGCTGATAGAAGTTATATGGCTGAAGGAGAGTTTGAAGAATATGATAATAAGGAAGCGACTATTATTTTATCAAGTTCTAATTTTGGCAGTTTCCTGATGTCAAACGATATGTCTAGAATAGATACAAGATTTATAGGATCACCTGAACAAATTCTTCTAGCAAAACAAAATCTTGAGAAACAAATTTTGGCTGAAGAGGCAAATGATTTGGGATTAATTACTTTTATGTTTGATGATATTGATTGGGAAGATGAAATTAGGATTTTTTTGGAAGAAAGAAGTAGTTTTTCTCCTGATTCTATGGTTGGTATGGAATCTAACTTGAGATTTCCAGGAAAAGAAACAATGGAAACTAAAATTTTTGGTCGGTTATCTGCATGGCAAAACTGGATATTTCAAAGACCAAGCGCTGTAGGTGAGAATGGCGCATTGAAAAAATATGGAACTGGCAACAAAGGTCAATATACTAAAGAAAGAACATAAGTGGGGAAATATGCTAAATAACAGTCAAGTTGAATACGATACAATAATTCCAAATAATGTAAGTTTATCTTCTGATAAACGCGTTCTAAAGGCTCTTGAAAGGTGGCATCCAGGTTATATTGATTGGTGGAAAGATCTTGGGCCAGTTGGTTTTCAAGATATGCTGGTTTATTTAAGAACTGCAATAAATGTTGATAAAGATGGTTGGGCTACTTTCGACTACGTTAAAATGCCTGAATATCGCTGGGGTATTTTACTAGCTCCTCAAAAGGAAGGAAGAACAATTCCTTTTGGTGATCACATTGGTGAACCAGTATGGCAGGAAGTTCCAGGTGAGTATAGATCTATGTTAAGAAGGTTAATTGTTATACAAGGTGATACTGAACCAGCTTCGATTGAACAGCAAAGATTTTTGGGAAGTACAGCTCCGTCCCTTTATGATATGAGAAATTTGTTTCAGGTAAATGTTGAAGAAGGAAGACATTTGTGGGCAATGGTTTATCTTCTTCAAAAATATTTTGGTTCTGACGGAAGAGAAGAAGCTAATGAATTGCTTAAACGTCAATCAGGATCCGAAGATGCTCCAAGAATGTTAGGAGCGTTTAATGAATCAACTCCAGATTGGCTTTCATTTTTTATGTTTACAGCATTCACAGACAGAGACGGAAAAATGCAATTAGAAGCCCTTGCACAATCTGGATTTGATCCACTTTCACGAACTTGTAGATTTATGCTTACAGAAGAAGCTCATCACATGTTCGTTGGTGAAAATGGTGTAAGAAGAGTGATCAAGAAAACATGTGAAATGATGAATAAAGCAGATATTTCAGATCCTTATGATATTTCAAAAATAAGAGAATTAGGCGTTATTGACTTACCAACAATTCAAAAGAAAATAAACCTTCATTATTCATTATCATTAGATTTGTTTGGATCTGAAATTTCTACAAATGCTGCAAACACATATACAGCAGGAGTAAAAGGAAGATTTTGGGAAACAAAAATAAAAGATGATCATATACTAAAGAACGACACTTACCCAATTTTAGAATTTACTGATGGACAAATTATTAATAAAAAAGCCCCTGCTCTATTATCACTTAATATGAGATTAAGAGATGATTACACAAAAGATACTGCAGTAAGTATAAAAAGATGGAATAGAACCATTGAAGAAGCTAAAATTAATTTTGAAATGAAATTACCCTTTGAAGGTTTTAATAGAAAGATTGGTACATTTATGAGTGCTAATATATCACCATTATGTGATGTTTTAACTAAAGAAAACTGGAATAAAGAAGAAAATAAGTTTTTACCGACAAAAGACGATAACTTATTTATTGAGTCATTAATGAAACCAGTTTCTGAACCCGGAAGATATGCTGATTGGATTTCTGCACCTGATTTAGGTATTGATAATAAACCTGGTGATTTTGAATATGTAAAAATTCATGATTCTTAAATTCTAAGGTTTAAAGTTTTTTAATTTTTGATAATTCAACTGCTTTTTTCAATTTATTAATTTCCATTGAACTCAACTTCATTAAAGGAGGTCTTACTATGGCCTCTTCCATTTTTCCAGTGAGAACTAAAACTTCCTTCATTCTATTATGCATATCTAAAAATGGTGGAGAATAAAAAGCTTGAGCTAGAGGAAAAATTTGATCATTAATTCTTTGAGCACTTTCCAAATTTTTAACTTTTACAGCATTGAACAATTCGACTTGTAAAGAAGCTATTACACTACCTGCTCCTGACAACAAACCTCTAGCTCCCATTACCAATGATGACATTAACCACGAACTATGAGTAGTAAGAACATTTACCGGATTAGAAAGATTTTGAAATATTTTTATATGTTTTTCATGAACCATAGGATCATTTGACCAATCTTTTATGGCTTTTATAGTTGGTACAGTTTCAAAAAGTTTTAATAATGTATCAAATGGATAGGTTAAATTTCCTGCAGATGGATAGTTAAAACATATTAGAGGTAAATCTGTAGCATCTGCAATTCTTTTAAAATGTTCTAAAGCCATTTCTGGCCTTAAATGACCACCCATAGCCATACTTTGTGGAGGAAAGCATAATAATGCTGAAGCACCAGTTGTATCAGACATTTTAGCAATTTTTGCTGCCTCAATACTACCATCAGCATAAACACCGTTTATTACTGGTATAAAATCGCCAACTTCTTCAAGTGAAAAACTTAATATTCTTTTTTGCTCTTCAAAATTACATGCGTGTATCTCAGATGAATGCCCATTTACTGTTATAGCTGATATACCGTCTGTTAAAGCACATTCTTTTATATGTTTTCTGCTAGCTTTTTCATTTATTTGAAAATCTTTATCAAAGGCTAGTAATGTTGCTGGAATTACACCTTCTAGTTTAAATTTTTTATAATGAGACATGAAAATCTCCACAAAATTTTATTTTTATTTAATATTAAATAAACTATCATTTATTCTGATATTTAAACACAAAATAAGAGAGTAGAAAATGGTAATTATTGAACGCCCTTCTGAGATTAAAAATTTTATTGATAAACCTCTGACACCAAGTGAATGGTATCATGTATCACAAGAAAAAATTAATAACTTTGCTGAAGCAACATCTGACCACCAATGGATACATGTAGATGAAGAAAGAGCAAAAAAAGAAATGCCTGATGGAAAAACGATTGCTCATGGTTATTTTATGTTATCTTTACTTCCAAAATTAGCTGCCCAAAACTCACAAGTTCGAAATTCATCTAGAACATTAAATTATGGTTCTGATAAAGTACGGTTTATCAACATGGTAAAAGTTGGGTCACATGTTAGACTAAACAAAACGATAATTTCCTGTGAAGAAATGAGTAATGGTGGATATAGAGTTGTTAATAAATGTGAATTAGAAATTAAAAATGAAAGTAAGCCAGCATTTATTGCAGAAACAATATCTTTAGTATTTCCATAATTATAAAATTATATAAAGGCGTTAAAATGAAAGCAATTGTTTGTAACGATTTTGGACCAATCCAAAATATAGAATATAAAGATGTCAAAGAACCTATCATTCAAGATAAAAGTGTAATCATAAATGTTAAGTCTGTAGGTGTAAACTTTCCAGACGGATTATTAGTTCAAGGAAAATACCAATTAAAGCCAGAAACTCCTTTTATTCCTGGCATGGAAGTGGCGGGTGAAATTTTAAAAGTTGGAACTGATACATCACATTTTAAAACAGGTGATAGAGTAGCAGCACTTTCTCAGTTAAGTGGATATGCTGAACAAGCTGTTGTTAATGAAAAATCTGTTTTCAAAATACCAGATAAAATGTCATTTGACGATTCATGCGCTCTGTTATGTGCATATGGTACGTCACATTACGCTCTTAAACAAAGAGCTAAGCTTAAAAAAAATGAGTTGTTGGTTGTTTTAGGAGCGTCAGGATCAACTGGAATAGCAGCTATTCAGATTGGCAAAATAATAGGCGCAAAAGTGATTGCTGTATCTTCAAATGTTGAAAAGCAAAAAATAGCCAGAGATAATGGAGCAGATATTTCCATTGGATACGATAATCTAAAAGAAGAGTTGAAAAGTATATCAAATGGTAAAGGTGTGGATGTTATCTTTGATCCTGTTGGAGGTGATATCTTTGACACAGTTGCAAGAACTATGGCTAGAAGTGGTAGATTATTAGTTATTGGATTTGCGTCAGGTACTATACCAAAACTAGCAGTCAACCTTGCATTAGTTAAAGAATTTAGTGTTGTTGGAGTTTTCTGGGGAGCTTTTACTCGTGGAGAACCAGAGGAGTATAAAAAGAATATGATTGAGCTATTTGATTGGTATCAAAAAGATTTACTCAAACCACTCATAGAAGAAAGTTATCCTTTATCTAAAGCATCTGTTGTTTTAGAAAAAATTTTATCTAGAGGTGCCAAAGGTAAGATTGTTTTAAAACCATAAAATTACAAATTTTAGTTATAAAAATTAAAAATATTTATTCTTTTTTAAAAAAAACTCCAAAAAAATGAGAAAGAAAAAATAAAATTGCGCTTATAACTACAATAGATGGACCTGATGGAATATCAGCTTCAACTGATAAAAATATCCCTATTATAACTGAAAAAATACCGATTAATGTTGCAACAATAACCATCAATTCTGGTGAATTAACTAATCTTCTAGCAGTTGCGGCTGGTATTATTAACATTGCAGTTATAAGTAATAGCCCTATAATCTGTAATGATAATGCAACAACAATCGTTAAAACTGAAGTTAATAGTAGATTCATATATAAAGGATTAATTCCTTCTGCTTTTGCTAAA
>ATWQ01000032.1 GCA_000421325.1 alpha proteobacterium SCGC AAA536-K22 | reverse complement strand
TATAATTAATTGATTGATTTCTTTTGTTTCCATAATTATAAACTCAGCAAATTGCTTATGTGCAAATAAAAATAGGAGAAAATATTGTCCCAAGCTGATATAACAGCCACACCCGTGAATGAGAGCTTTTCAGAATTATTAGATCAAAGCTTTCAAGAAATGACAAGTATTGAAGGATCAGTAGTAGCTGGAACTGTTTTAACAGTTGAAAAAGATATGATTTTAATTGATGTAGGACTTAAATCTGAAGGAAGAGTTCCTTTAAGAGAATTCGGAAATAATGAAGAAGATATTAAAATAAATCCTGGTGATATAGTTGAAGTCTATATTGAAAGATTAGAAGATATAAATGGACATGCAGTATTAAGCAGAGAAAAAGCTAGACGAGAAGAATCATGGGTTAACCTGGAAATGGCTCTCGAAAAACAACAGAGAGTTAATGGTGTAATATTCGGTAAAGTCAAAGGTGGATTTACAGTTGATCTTGACGGAGCAACTGCTTTTTTACCTGGAAGTCAAGTAGATATTAGACCAATTAAAGATTTAGGTGCCTTAATGGGTACTCCTCAACCATTTCAAATTTTAAAAATGGATAGAAGGAGAGGTAACATTGTCGTGTCTCGCAGAGCTGTTTTAGAAGATAGTAGAGCGGAGGCTAGATCTGAACTTGTTGCTAACCTTCAAGAAGGACAGGTATTACAGGGGGTTATCAAAAATATTACTGATTATGGTGCTTTCGTTGATTTAGGTGGTGTAGACGGATTATTACATGTAACAGACATTTCATGGAAGAGAATAAATCATCCATCTGAAGCTTTACAAATTGGTGAATCTGTTCAAGTTAAGGTTATAAAATTTAACGACGAAACACAAAGAATTTCATTAGGAATAAAACAACTTACTGAGGATCCATGGTTAAAAGTTTTTGAACGATTTCCAGTTGGCTCAAAAATGGCAGGTATTGTTACTAACATTACAGATTATGGCTCATTTGTTGAACTAGAAGATGGTATAGAGGGCCTTGTACATGTATCTGAAATGAGTTGGACAAAAAAGAATGTGCATCCTGGAAAAATAGTATCTACTTCTGAAAAAATTGAGGTAATGGTTCTTGAAATAGATGTGCAAAAAAGGAGAATTTCGTTAGGAATAAAACAGTGTATTGACAACCCGTGGGAAGAATTCAAATCAAATAATAAAGTTGGAGAGACAATTGAAGGCGAAATACGGAATATAACTGAGTTTGGTTTATTTATTGGACTTTCTGAAGATATAGATGGTTTGGTCCATCTATCGGATTTAAGCTGGGATGGAAATGGCGACGAATTGATTAAAACTTATTCTAAAGGGACTTCTGTAAAAACTAAAATATTAGATATAGATATAGAAAAAGAGAGAATTTCCTTAGGTATTAAACAACTTACTGAGGATATAACTGCTACTGAAATAGGAAATATTAGAAAAGGTTCAACAGTTACTTGTACAATAGCTAATATTACTGACAACGGACTAGAGGTTAATGTTGGTGATAACATTAAAGGTTTTATAAAGAAAAGTGATCTTTCACGTGAAAGAGCTGACCAAAAAACTGATAGATATGGTGTTGGTGATAAAGTTGATGCTACTGTTACTAATATCGACAAAAAAGCAAGAAAAATTGCCCTTTCAATTAAGGCAAAAGAGATAGAAGAAGAAAAGAAAGCTATGGCTGAATATGGATCATCTGACAGTGGTGCAAGTTTAGGTGATATTTTGGGTGCAGCACTTGCTAAAAAAGACGCTAATTCTTCATAATATAAACGCATAAAAGGCAAAACGTTGAATAAATCAGATTTAATAAATAAAATTACTAGCAATAATCCTCAATTATATCAAAAAGACGCTAATAAAATTGTAAATATTTTTTTTAGTACTCTTAGCTTAGCATTGACTAAAAGTGAAAGGATTGAGTTACGTGGATTTGGAGTTTTCGATGTTAAAAAAAGAGAAGCTCGCATAGCTAGAAATCCTAAAAATGGAGACATAGTAGCTGTTCCATCAAAAAACATTCCTTTTTTTAGAATGGGTAAAGCAATGAAAGACCGTATAAATAAATGAAATTTATACGAATCATTTATATTCTTAACAATGTATAATGAAAAAGTTATTTGAAATTAAAGTTTGTGGTATAAATGATCAAATTTCTATGGATGCTGCTATAAATAATAGTGTTGATTATATAGGATTAGTTTTTTATAAAGAATCACCAAGGAACATATCTATTTCTGACGCTAAAATATTAATCAGAAATAGACCTGAAATATCAAAAATAGTTGCTCTTACTGTAAATCCTAGTGATAACTTTTTACTTGAAATCAAAAAAAATATAAAACCAGATTTTATTCAGCTTCATGGAGAAGAAGGTCCGAACAGATGTAAAGATATTAGGGAAAGGTTTAATATTCCTATAATAAAAGGTATTGGTATTGAAAATGATATGAATATTAAATATTTGATCAAACCATATGAGGAAATTTGTGACATTTTAATTTTAGATGCACCGTCGAAAGAATTACCTGGTGGGAATGGAAAGAAATTTGATTGGGAAATTTTAAAAAATCACAAACAAAAAAAAAAATGGATGCTTGCTGGAGGATTAAATATCAATAATATAACTGAAGCAATAGATATAACTAGACCACCTGCAATAGACATTTCGTCTGGACTTGAAAAAGATAAAGGGACTAAAGATCCACAACTAATAAAAGATTTTGTCTTCAAATGTAGAAATTTATAATGGATTAATCATGTCAGAAATTAATTTAAATAGTTTAAAAAAAGGGCCTGATTCAAATGGGAAATTTGGAATCCACGGTGGTAGATTTGTTGCAGAAACATTAATGCCTCTTATTCTTGAAGTAGAAAATTCATATGAAAAAGCTATAAAAGATCAATCATTTATAAATGAATTAGAAATGTATAGAAGAGATTACATAGGTAGGCCTAGCCCTTTATATTTTGCAGAAAGATTAACTGAACATTTTGGTGGAGCAAAAATTTATTTAAAAAGAGATGAACTTAACCATACGGGTGCGCATAAGATTAATAATGTAATAGGACAAATCTTATTGGCTAAAAAAATGGGTAAAAATAAAATAATAGCAGAAACTGGTGCCGGTCAACATGGTGTGGCTACAGCTACTGCATGCGCCCTTTTTGGATTTGAATGTGAAGTTTTTATGGGTGCAATGGATATTGAAAGACAAAAGCCAAACGTTCAAAGGATGCAATTGTTAGGTGCAAAAATTAATCCTGTAACTTCAGGAACAGGTACTTTAAAAGATGCAATGAATGACGCATTAAGGTTTTGGGTATCTAATGCAAATACACATTTTTATATAATTGGAACGGCTGCTGGACCTCATCCTTATCCAAAGATGGTAAGAGACTTCCAGTCTGTAATAGGAGAAGAAGCAAAAAAACAAATATTAAAAAAAGAAAACAGGCTACCTGATGTTTTAATTGCATGTATTGGTGGTGGTTCTAACGCTTTAGGATTATTTCATCCTTTTCTTGATGACAAAGAAGTAGAAATTTTTGGAGTTGAAGCAGCTGGTAAAGGTTTAAACTCTGACTTACACGCCGCGTCTCTATCAGCTGGCACCCCTGGAATACTTCATGGTAACAGAACTTATCTGCTTCAAAATGAAGATGGACAGATAATTGATGCACATTCGATTTCTGCTGGCCTAGATTATCCTGGTATTGGTCCCGAACATTCTTGGTTATATGACATAGGAAGAATAAAATATTTATCTACAACAGACGAGGAAAGTTTAGCTGCTTTTAAACTATGTAGTCGTTTAGAAGGAATCATACCTGCTCTTGAGCCAGCACATGCTTTACATATAACTGGAAAAATAGCTTCAAAAAGAAAAGGTCAGATTATAATTATGAATATGTGTGGCAGAGGGGATAAAGATTTAACATCAGTATTACCTCTGATAATGGAAAATGAAAACTCGTAAAAGCCTATGAACCGTATTAAAAAAACTTTTAATCAACTCAAGAAAAACAATAAAAAAGCTCTTGGAATATTTTTAACAGCAGGAGATCCTGATTTTGAAAATTCTCTAAGCTTAATAAAAAAATTACCGCAAAATGGTGTTGATTTTGTTGAAATTGGGATGCCTTTTTCTGATCCAATGGCAGATGGTCCATCTATCCAATTATCAAGTCAAAGAGCTCTAAAATCAGGCATGAACGTAATAAATTGTTTATCTTTAGTAGAAAAATTTAGAAAGTTAAATACTCATACACCAATTATTTTAATGGGATATTACAATCCCATATACAAATTTGGTAAAAAAAAATTTATTGAACTATGCCTAAACTGTGGTGTGGATGGACTAATAATTGTTGATTTACCCCCAGAAGAAGATGAAGAATTTTATGTTGAAGCGGAAAAAAATAAACTAAGCATAATTAGACTTGTTACACCAACGACTGATGAGAAAAGACTAAATAAAATTTTATTTAATGCCACAGGATTTGTCTACTATGTATCGATAACAGGTATAACTGGGACACAAGCGCCAAACATAGAAAATGTATCAATAAAATTAGCAAAAATCAAATCTGTTACAGATCTTCCAGTTGTTATAGGATTTGGAATTAGATCACCTTCTCAAGCGTTATCAATGGCTAATATTTCAGACGGAATTGTTGTAGGTTCTGCAGTAGTTGATTTAATAAAATCATCATTAGACAAAGATGATAATCCTACAAAAAATACACTTAACTCATGTTTAGATTTTATAGGTAAAGTCTCAAAAAGTATTAAACATAATTAAGCCTTATTTTTATGAAATTTTGAGAGTATAAAGGGTTTAAAATTGAATTGGATTAAAGAAACAGTACTACCTAAATTTAAGGCTTTTGTAAAAATAAAAGAGCCCGAAGAAGTTTTATGGGTAAAATGTAAATCATGTTCTCAAATGATATTTCACAAAGAATTTCATGAAAATAATAATGTATGTAAAGCATGTGGTTTTCACGATCATCTTTCTGCCAGACAAAGAATTGATTTTCTTTTAGACCATGATACGGTTGAAGATATTACAATTCCTAAATTAAAATTAGATCCCCTTAATTTCAAAGATAAAAAAAAGTATATTGATCGTATAAAAGATGCACAAAATAAAACTAAACTGGATGATGCATTATTAGTGAGTTATGGTTTAATTAATAAAATACCAGCAATAATAGCCTGTTTTGATTTTTCTTTCATGGCCGGGTCTATGGGAAGATATGTCGGCAACGGAATAATTATAGCTTCTGAAGAAGCAATAAAAAGAAAATGCTCTTTAATAGTGGTACCATCTTCGGGTGGAGCAAGAATGCAAGAGGGTATTTTTTCATTAATGCAAATGCCAAGAACTACTATTGCAATTAACAAAGTTAAAAAAGAAAACCTACCTTATATTGTTCTACTCGCCAATCCTACAACCGGTGGAGTTACTGCGAGCTTTGCAATGCTAGGAGATATTCACATAGCCGAACCAGGGGCAATAGTCGGATTTGCTGGAAGAAGAGTTATTGAAGAAACTGTTAAAGAGAAGCTACCAGAAAACTTTCAGACAGCTGAATATTTAAGATCTCATGGAATGATAGACATTGTTATTCCTAGATCTAAGCAAAAAGAAAAAATTTCACATTTATTAGAAACTTTAACTTTCTATATTAATTAAATGACAAAGATTAATACTTTTTTAATAAAATGACCAAAGAAGATAAATTATCACAAACATTAAATAGAATGTTTTCGCTTCACCCTAAGCTTATTGACTTTGATCTTTCAAGATTAAAATTATTAATGAAAAAATTTAATAATCCTCAAAATACCTTACAAAACGTAATTCATATTGCGGGGACTAATGGCAAAGGTTCAACAGCATCTTTCCTCAAGGAAATATTGGAAAATCATAAATTATCAGTGAATTTATACACGTCACCCCATTTAATTAATTTTAATGAACGTATAAGAATAAATAATAAATTAATTTCCGAAGAAAAATTGATAAAAATTTTAGAAGAAGTGGAGACTAAAAATGATAATAAACCAATTACATTCTTCGAAATAACAACAGCCGCAGCTATAATCGCTTTTAACAAATACCCAAGTGATGTGAATATAATTGAAACAGGCCTAGGCGGTAGACTCGATGCTACAAATATTATAGAAAATAAAAAAATTACAATTATAACTAAAATAGGGTTTGATCATATTGAGTTTCTAGGAAAAAAAATTGAAGATATAGCCCGTGAAAAAGCTGGAATTTTTAGAAAAAATACACCTGTTATTATAGCAAAACAAAAGAATAAAAAAGCAAGTGAAACTCTTTTAGCATGTGCTACAAAGTTAAAAACTGAAATAATTAAGATTAAGAATATTTCTTCAAATACAATTCTTGGATTAAAAGGTGATCATCAATATGAGAATGCATCAACAGCTTATACTGCTGCAAAAAAAATATTACCATTATTATCCTTGTCAAAGACAAAATTAGCATTGGAACAAACGACGTGGCCTGGAAGAGTTCATCAGATAGAACAGGGTAAAATTATTGATTATAGAAAGAATATAACAATCTTAGACGGTGCACACAACGAAGATAGTGCGTATGTTTTAAATCAATACCTCAATAAAAAATCTTTAGGTAAATGGAATTTAATAATTGGCATGTTACGTAATAGAGATATTAAAGATTTTGTAAATATATTTGAAAATCACATTAATAAAGTGTTTGCTATTACAATTCCAGATATAAAATCTTCATATACTTCTAATCAAATTATTATAAAATTAAAAAAATCAGGATTACATGTTCTTCCTGCTAAAAACTTAGAAAATGCGTTACAAATAGCTGAAAAAGAGTTACCTCTTCTAATTACTGGTTCGCTCTATTTAGCAGGATACACTTTAAGATTTAATGAAACAAAAATTAATTAAATCGTCTCGTTAACCCACGATTCAAGAGCTGATTTTGGTAAAGCACCCATTTTTTCAGAAATTTTTTTACCATCTTTGAAAATCATTAAAGCGGGTATACTTCTTATTCCATAAGTCTGGGATGTTGACGGATTTTCATCGACATTAATCTTAACTATTTTCAGTTTGTCAGCCATTTCTTCCGATAATTCTTCAAGAGACGGACCTATAGCTTTACAGGGGCCACACCACTCAGCCCAAAAATCAACTAAAACTGGCTCTTTTGATTCTAAAACATCTTCTTTAAATTTTTGATCACTAGTTTTATTGGTCGCCATTTCTATTCTCCTAACTTTCTATGTTGATAATAATTTATTGAAACTTTTTTTCAAGATCTTGAAGAAACTTGTCTAAGTCTTCTAAAAATAATAGTTTTTCGTCATCGCCTTGAATTTCAAATTGCTCTCTGTAAGTGTCTAACTCGTGATATGCTTTTGGTATTGTGTTCCAGTTTTCATTATCAGTACTTAAAATTTGTTTTGCAATAATATTATGAATATTATCATAATCCAATTTAGGAAGTACTTGAGGAGCTTCCTCATAGATCAATCTTTGTGCAAAATATTTATATCTTTGATCTCTAAATTTGTTTGATATATAAAATTTTTCTTCCCAATCGGAATCATGAAAATCTAACATTTTTGATTTATCATTGTTGTCTGGAAACCCACCAAAATACAAGCTATCTTCAGGTTGTAAATCAATCTGAGATTTAGATATCTGTTTTTCTTCATTTTCTTCAAATAAGATTCTTTGTATTTTATTTTTAAAATCTGAGTTATTTTTAATCATCTCAGCTCTTTCACGAAGAACTTCAACACCTATAGATTTATAAAGCGGTATTTGTTCAATATAACTTACATCCAATAATACAGGATTTTTATTATTTTTTATTTCTCTTATTAGTTTCGGTCTATGCTTAATTTTCACTTTTAAATCTTTAATTGACATATCAAAATAATCAACAGGATCATGGATTAAATCAAAACATTGAGGGTAATTAAAATGATTTTTGCATAAGTAAGTAACAACATGAGTATTGAATTTACCAAAAAAATATTCGTCCATACAAACTATATCATTGTTAATTAGAAAGTTATCGACCTCAATTTTATTGCTGCTATTCAAAGCAGAATTCCATATTATATTAGCCTTGTTTTTTAAAATTTTTGAAATTTCTATAGTTGCTTCTACATCTCCCATAGCATCATGTGCATTATGAATAATCTTATTCAACTGAGTCAAACTATCTAATTTAAATATTTGATTCCCTTTTTCATTCATTCCAACTTCTAAACATTCTGGATAATAATATTTAGATGTTCTTGTCATTCCCAAAACATCAGCCCTTTTATTCCCATTAAATTGGGTTGTATAAGGTTCTAGAAGTAATTTAAAAAAAGTTTTTCTAAGAAACTCTTCATCAAATGAAATAGTATTATATCCAATAAATATAGCTGGAGACCATTTTTTAAATTTTTTGTGTAGTTTATCTATTAATTCATAATGCGATAAATTAACATTATTTAACATTTCTATTGATGTTTTATTAACTAACAAAGCACCAGGTTCAGGCACTAAACCTGATCTTAAACGACACCTATCTTCAAATCTTTCTAGTTCATTAAAATTCTTATCAACTAGGATTGCGGCAACTTGAATTATTTGACTCCAACTAGAGTTTCTTCCTGTGGTTTCCAAATCATAAAAAATAAAATTCATATTTATTTACTCATATTTATATCTGTAGACTGGTTTTTTAACCTATTAAACCAATTTGTAGATCCAATTATAGATATTTTTCTGAAGTCTGAAAATTGCTCGTTATTATCCTGAATAACAGAAATATTAATGTTAAGAGGGTCAAAATAATTTAGTTCTAAATTAAATCTTGGCCATTCTAGCAAAATAATTTTTTTTTTAGATCTTCAAAAACACCAATTTCTTCTACTTCTTCAAAGTTATTAATTCTGTAAAAATCACAATGCCATATTTCTAGCTCTTTATTCAAAGGATAAGTCTGAACGAGGTTGAATGTTGGGCTTGGGACTTCTTTTATATGTGTGACGGCATTTATAATAGACTTGCAAAGGAAGGTTTTACCAACTCCTAAATCTCCCTCAAAAGTAATTAGGTCATTTGGTTTTAATATATTTGATATCAAACTACCAAATTTATTCATTTCAGTTTCAGATTTGACTATTATTTCTGATAATAGCTTCATCCTCAATATCTATAATTATCAGACTTAAAAGGCCCTTGAACTGGAACGCCGATATAATCAGCTTGCTCATTTGATAGTTTAGATAAAGTTGCACCTACTTTTTCTAAATGTAATGTAGCAACTTTTTCATCGAGATGTCTTGGTAATGTATAAACCTTATTTTCATAATTTTTAGATTTTTGCCAAATTTCAATCTGTGCTAAAACTTGATTAGTAAATGAAGCACTCATTACAAAGCTCGGATGGCCAGTTGCACAACCCAAGTTAACTAATCTTCCTTTTGCTAATACAATTAAACGCTTACCATCTTGAAATTCGACTTCATCAACTTGAGGTTTAACTTCTGACCATTTCATATTTTGTAATGATTCAACCTGAATCTCAGAATCAAAGTGACCAATGTTACAAACTATAGCTCTATCTTTCATATCCCTCATATGATCAACTGTAATAACATCTTTATTACCAGTTGCAGTTACAAAAATATCTCCTCTTGGACAAGCATCTTCCATTGAGCACACTTCGTATCCTTCCATTGCAGCTTGTAATGCGCAAATTGGGTCAACTTCAGTAACAATCACTCTAGCACCACCCTGACGAAGAGAGGCCGCCGAACCTTTACCAACGTCACCAAAACCTGCTACTACAGCTACTTTACCAGATAACATAACGTCTGTAGCTCTTCTGATACCATCAACAAGAGATTCTCTACAACCATATAAATTATCAAACTTAGACTTTGTAACGGAGTCATTTACATTTATTGCAGGAAAAGGAAGGTCACCCTTCTCAGCCATTTGATACAGTCTAAGAACACCTGTTGTTGTTTCTTCAGTTACTCCTTTAATACTATCTTTAACTTTTGTAAACCAACCTGGTGACGATTTAAGTCTAGACATAATTTGAGCTTTAAGTGCCTCTTCTTCTTCATTAGCTGGTGAGGCAAGAACTTTTTCACCACTTTCAGCTTTAGACCCTAAAATTATGTAAAGTGTAGCATCACCTCCGTCATCTAGTATCATATTAGCAAAAAAATCTTCAGACCACGTAAATATACTATCAACATACTCCCAATATTCTTTTAAAGTTTCACCCTTTTTAGCAAATACTGGAATATTTTGTTCAGCAATAGCTGCAGCAGCATGATCTTGTGTCGAAAATATATTACAACTAGCCCACCTCAAACTAGCTCCAAGATCAACCAATGTTTCAATTAAAACAGCTGTTTGGATCGTCATGTGTAAACAACCTGCAATTCGAGTTCCTTTTAATGGCTGTTCTTTGCCATACAATTCTCTACAAGCTGTTAATCCAGGCATTTCAGTTTCAGCTATTGATATTTCTTTTCTTCCCCATTCGGCAAGACTTATATCTGATATTGAATAATCTTTCATAATAATCCTTAATAATTTTTGTATTTGATAACATTTAAACCATCATTTGAAAACTAAGAATTTTTGCTTTTTAATTTTATTTTTTAGATTCTTGAAAAGTAACTTTAACACTACCT
>ATWQ01000031.1 GCA_000421325.1 alpha proteobacterium SCGC AAA536-K22 | reverse complement strand
TATTATAGAAATAAGAAAGCCAGAGATTGATGCAAAGTTAGTCGCAGACGGTATTGCTCAGCAGCTTGAAAGAAGAGTTGCTTTTAGAAGGGCGATGAAAAGAGCTGTTCAAAGTGCAATGAGACTTGGTGCAGAAGGTGTTAGAATTAATTGCGCTGGAAGATTGGGCGGTGCTGAGATCGCCAGAACCGAATGGTATAGAGAAGGCAGAGTGCCTTTACATACTTTAAGAGCAGATGTTGATTACGGAGAAGCAACTGCATTTACTACCTATGGTGCAACTGGTATAAAAGTATGGATTTTCAAAGGCGAAGTTATGGAACACGACCCTATGGCTCAAGATAAAAAAATGCTTGTTGCGGTTAAAGGTTCAAATATTAAATCTATGGACCAGGGGTAAAAAAATGTTACAGCCAAAACGAACAAAATTTAGAAAAGCGCATAAAGGCAGAATTCATGGTTTAGCGAAGGGTGGAACTAAACTTAATTTTGGATCATTTGGGCTGAAAGCTGTAGAACCAGAAAGAGTGACAGCAAGACAAATTGAAGCGGCTAGAAGAGCAATAACAAGGCATTTAAGAAGAGCAGGTAGGGTATGGATAAGAATATTTCCAGATATTCCAGTTTCAACTAAGCCAGCCGAAGTTAGAATGGGAAAAGGTAAGGGATCTCCAGAATTTTGGGTCTGCAGGGTTAAGCCAGGTAGAATAATGTTTGAACTTGATGGCGTTTCAGAAATTGCTGCAAAAGAGGCTTTGAGTTTAGCTGCCGCTAAATTACCTATGCATACCAAAGTTGTTAAAAGATTAGGTGAGTAAAAATAGAAGAGGATTAGATGGCAAAATATAAGCCCAAAGATTTAAAAGTAAAGACTAATGATGAACTTAAAGAGCAGTTAAAATTGTTAAGAAAAGAACAATTCAATCTTCGTTTTCAAGTTTCAAACGGACAGAACGAAAATCCTGCTAGATTTAAGCAAATTAGAAGAGAAATAGCTTGTATAAAAACAATTTTGAACAATATTGTATCAACCCAACTTTGAGGAATAATTATATGCCAAAAAGAATTTTAACAGGTAAAGTTACAAGTAATAAATCAGATAAGACTATTACTGTTATAGTAGAAAGAAAAATTATGCATCCAATGTATAAAAAATTTGTAACTAAATCTAAAAAATTTTCAGCACATGATAGTGAAAATAAATTTAACATTGGAGATGTCGTGAATATTAGAGAATGTACACCTATTTCAAAAAATAAACGTTTTGAAGTAATCTACTAATGAGAATTTTTCTTGGAGATTTAATATGATACAAATGCAAAGTAATCTCGAAGTAGCTGATAACTCAGGTGCAAGAAGAGTTCAATGTATTAAAGTTTTAGGTGGGTCAGGAAGAACATCAGCTGCTGTTGGAGATGTAATAGTTGTTTCAATAAAAGAAGCTATCCCAAGAGGTCGCGTAAAAAAAGGTGATGTTCATAGAGCTGTTATAGTTAGAACTTCTAAAGAAGTTAGAAGAAATGATGGAACTTGTATTAGGTTTGATAAAAATGCTGCTGTTTTAGTTAATAAAAGTAATGAGCCAATAGGAACAAGAATATTTGGACCTGTTACGCGTGAATTACGTAGTAGAAAATTTATGAAAATAGTATCTCTTGCTCCGGAGGTTTTATAATGAATAAGAAGTTTAAAATCAAAAAGGGTGATTCAGTTATTGTAATTGCCGGTAAGGATAAAGGTAAATCAGGTAATGTTTTATCTATAATCAAAGATAAAAATAGGGTTGTTGTGCAAGGTGTTAATATTATTAAGCGTCACAGAAAAGCTACACAAGAAAGCCCTGGAAAAATTGAAGAAATAGAAGCTTCTCTTCATATTTCAAATGTTTCGCACATTGATCCTGATAACGGTAAACCAACAAGAGTTAAGTATGAATTTAAAGATGGTGTCAAGAAAAGAATGTCTGTTATATCAGGCTCTTTACTAGACAAGTAAAATGGAGATTTAAATGACTGTCCGCTTGCACGAAAAATATAAAAAAGAAATTACAAACACTTTAAAAGAAAAATACAAATATAAAAATAGTTTTGAAATACCAAAACTTGAAAAAGTTGTTATTAATATGGGTGTTGGCGAAGCTGTAAAAGATAGTAAAAAAATTGATGTGGCTGTCAAAGAGTTGACTGCAATAAGTGGTCAAAAACCTATAGTAACTAAATCAAAAAAAGCAAATGCGAGCTTTAAATTAAGAGAAGGGATGCCTATCGGAGTTAAAGTTACTCTTAGAAAAAATAAAATGTATGAGTTCATAGATAGATTTATAAATGTTGCTTTGCCAAGGGTCCGTGATTTTAGAGGAATAAACCCAAAAAGTTTTGATGGCAATGGTAATTATGCACTCGGTTTAAAGGAGCAATTTGTTTTTCCTGAAATTGAGTATGACAACGTGGACTCAGCTAGAGGCATGGATATAATTTTTGTTACTTCAGCTAAATCAGATGACGAAGCAAAAGAGTTGTTAAGTGGATTTGATTTTCCATTTAATTCATAATAATTTTATTAGGAGATATAGATGGCCAAAAAAAGTGCTATCCAAAAAAACTTGAATAAACAAATGCAAGTTAAAAAAAATAAATCAAGAAGAGATAGACTAAAAGCAATTTGTAGCAATAAATCACTTCCTATTGAAGAGCGTTTTGAAGCTCAACTAAAGTTATCTGAAATGCCCAGAAATGGGTCAAAGATTAGACTAAGAAATAGATGTCTAATTACAGGGAGACCACGTGGCTACTACAGAAAAGTTAAAATGTCACGTATTGCATTAAGAGAATTCGCTTTGTCTGGACAAATTCCAGGTATGGTAAAATCAAGTTGGTAGAAAGGTATTAATTATGTCTATGAGTGATACGCTTGGGGATATGTTAACTAGAATTAGAAATGGTCAGTCAGCCAATAAAATAGTTGTACAAGCTCCCGCCTCTAGATTTAGAGCAAATGTTTTAGATGTTTTAAAAAGAGAAGGCTATATTCGTAATTTTTCTAAATTCGAAAAGAGACCTGGAATTCATGAATTTAAAATAGAATTAAAATATTATGAAGGTAAGCCTGTAATTAGTGAAATTAAAAGAGTATCAACACCTGGTCGACGAGTTTACTCAAGTATAAGTGATTTACCAAGAACATATAATGGACTTGGAATATCAATATTATCAACTCCTAGAGGTGTTATGAGTGATAATGAAGCAAGAGCCGCACACGTTGGTGGTGAAGTTCTTTGTCAAGTATTTTAGGAGTATAAACTAATGTCTAGAATTGGTCAGGCCATAATTAAAATCCCAGATGGTATTGAAGTTAAACATGAAGGTAATAACTTTCGGGCTAAGGGATCAAAAGGTGAATTAACTGCATCAGTAAGTAATACGGTAAATATTACAATAAAAGACAATACGATATCAATTGTACCAAAAAATAATAATTCAAGAAATAAAGCTATTTGGGGAACAACTAGAGCTCTTATAAACAATGCCGTATTAGGTGTTAGCGTTGGTTTTAGTAAAGATATGGAAATTGTAGGTGTTGGTTATAGAGGTCTATTACAAGGTCAAACATTATCACTTAGCCTAGGTCTTAGTCACCCTGTTGAAATTCAAATTCCTGATGGTATCTTGGTTAAGATGGAAGGAAATACAAAATTTACAATTTCGAGTGCTGACAAACAAAAACTTGGTGAGTTTGCAGCAATGGTTAGATCAAAAAGACCTCCTGAACCATTTAAAGGTAAAGGAATAAGATATGCTAACGAATTTATTTTACGTAAAGAAGGTAAGAAAAAATAGAGGTAATTATGAATAATTCAATGTCCTTGCACGATAGAAGAAAAAATAGAAATAGAAAAGCTTTGAAAGCTAAGTCATATGGTAAATTAAGATTAACTGTTTTCAGGTCAAGCAAACATATTTATGGCCAAATAATTGATGATAATGAAGGTTTAACTGTTGCATCCGCTTCAAGCCTTGAAACCACAGTTAAAAAACAATTTAAAAATTGTGGAAATAAAGAAGCCGCGACATTTGTTGGTAAACTGATAGCTGAAAAAGCTCTTACAAAAGGTATAAAGAATGTTGTTTTTGATAGAGGTGGATATATTTATCATGGCAGAGTAAAAAATCTAGCTGAAGCAGCTAGAGCAGGTGGATTAATATTTTAGGGGTTTGTAATGGCGAGAATTGATAAACAAGATAAAAAAAACAATAAAGAAGATAATGATTTAGTTGATAAGTTAGTTGGAATAAATCGTGTTGCCAAAGTTGTTAAAGGTGGAAGACGTTTTGGATTTGCTGCGCTTGTTGTTGTTGGTGATCAAAGAGGTAAAGTTGGTTTTGGCACTGGTAAAGCAAAAGAGGTTCCTGAGGCAATCAAAAAAGCTACCGATGATGCAAAAAAAAATATGGTTAAAGTTCCAATGAAAGAAGGTAGAACCTTACATCATGATATGAAAGGTCATTACGGTGCTGGAAGGGTTGTATTAAGAAGTGCTCCATCTGGAACTGGTATAATTGCAGGTGGACCTATGCGAGCTGTATTTGAAACACTTGGCGTACAAGACGTGGTTGCCAAATCTATAGGAACATCAAACCCACATAATATGATTAAAGCAACATTTGAGGCTTTTAATTCAATGAATTCTCCTAGAAGTGTTGCTAATAAAAGAAGTAGAAAAGTAGCTGAAATTTATGGTAATCAGCCAAAATCAGA
This sequence comes from alpha proteobacterium SCGC AAA536-K22, assembly GCA_000421325.1. Taxonomy (GTDB): domain Bacteria; phylum Pseudomonadota; class Alphaproteobacteria; order Puniceispirillales; family Marisalimonadaceae; genus Marisalimonas. The sequence goes on along the minus strand of ATWQ01000031.1, from coordinate 6,241 downwards.
AATAAACAAAAGCGCTAAAGTTAGTTAGGTATTGTAATGTCAGATAAAAATAAACTTGTTGTGACCCAAACGAAAAGCCCCATTGGTAGGCAATCAGACCAAAAAAAAACATTGATAGGACTTGGGTTGAATAAAATTGGCAGAAGTAAAGTTTTACATGATACGCCTTCTGTTAGGGGTATGATAAACAAAGTCAAGCATCTGGTTGAAGTTAACTAATTAGAATAATTTGATTGGATTAGGAGAAAAGCATGAATTTAAATGAAATTAAAGATAACAATAATGCTTCAAAAGAAAAAAAAAGAATCGGTAGAGGAATAGGTTCTGGAACAGGTAAAACTTCTGGAAAAGGTCATAAGGGTCAAAAAGCTAGATCGGGAGTGTCTATAAAGGGTTTTGAAGGTGGACAAATGCCTATTCACAGAAGATTACCAAAAAGAGGATTTACTAATATAAACAGAATTCCTTATATAGCATTAAACTTTAATAGAATAGAAAATCTAATTAATGTTAAAAAAATTGATCCAAATAAAATTATTAATTCTCAAACATTATTTGATTTGGGTATCGTTAAGACTTTGAAATCGAAAATTAAACTCTTGGCTAAAGGTGAAATTAAAACTAAAATCAACATTGAAGTGGATGCAGCTTCAGCTTCAGCTAAAGATTTTGTAGAGAAGCTAGGCGGTTCAATTATTATTAATGAAAACAAGAAATTGGCTTTAAAACCGTCCAAGAAGGTTGGGGTTTAATTAATGGCTAATGAAAGTATGTTCGGGGCATTAGGTCAAGCAACCGAACTGCGACAAAGAATAATATTTACTCTTTTAGCTCTAATCGTATATAGATTAGGCACATATATACCTGTACCAGGTATAAATGCTGTTGCATTATCAGAAATTGTTAACAATGCAAATAATGGTGTTCTTGGAATGTTCAACATGTTTTCTGGCGGTGCTTTGGGTCGTATGACAATATTTGCACTTACAATACTTCCATACATTTCAGCTTCAATTATTATGCAGTTAATGACTTCTATTTCTCCTCAGATGTCTCAATTAAAGAAAGATGGTGAGGCAGGAAGAAAAACAATTAATCAATATACTAGATATCTTACTGTTTTGTTAGCAACGGTTCAAGCTTATGGATTTGCTGTTGCTTTGGAAAGTACATCTGGTGCTTCTGGCTCACTAGTGAATAATCCAGGTATTTTTTTTAAAGTTACTACTGTTGTTACTTTGGTTGGATCAGTAATGTTCTTATTATGGTTAGGAGAGCAAATCACGTCTCGAGGGATAGGAAATGGTGTATCTTTAATCATTTTTTCAGGAATAGTTGCAGAATTACCAAGAGCAATAGCACAAATTTTAGAACAAGGTAGAACTGGGTCAATTTCTACATTTTTAATTATTTCAATATTAATTTTAGCTATAGCAGTAATTATTTTTATTGTATTTATAGAACGTTCTCAAAGGAAGATAATTGTACAGTATCCCAAAAGACAAATGGGTAACAAGATGTTTGCAGGTGATTCATCCCATCTGCCTTTGAAAATCAATGTACCTGGTGTAATTCCACCAATCTTTGCATCAGCTCTTTTGCTATTACCTACGTCATTATCCTCTTTTTCAGGTTTGGATAATAATAGTTCTGAATGGATTTTAACCTTAAACTCATATTTTGGAAGAGGTCAACCTCTATATTTAGCTTTATACATAAGTTTAATTGTATTTTTTGCTTTCTTTTATACAGCTATAGTTTTTAATCCTGACGAAACTGCTGATAATTTAAAAAAAAATGGAGGTTACGTTCCTGGGATTAGACCAGGCCCTCCTACTGCTGATTATTTAGACTTTGTATTAACTAGGTTGACAGCAATTGGTGCAACATATCTCGCAGCCGTCTGTATTCTTCCAGAAATTTTAATTTCAAAATACTCAATTCCTTTTTACCTTGGTGGTACAAGTTTGTTAATTGTTGTAACTGTTTCTATGGATACGGTATCGCAAGCTCAGTCACATTTAATTGCACACAGATATTCAGGTTTAATTAAAAAATCAAAGTTAAGAGGAAGCAGACGGTAAATGAATTTAATATTATTTGGGCCTCCAGGTGCTGGCAAGGGTACGCAAGCCAAAATGTTGATCGATAAATTTGATTTAGTACAAATTTCTACGGGGGATATGTTAAGAGACGAAGTTAATTCCCAGTCAGAATTAGGCAAAAGTGCTAAATCAATAATGGATCGTGGAGATTTAGTTTCAGATGATATAATAATGGCTATGATTGAAAAAAGAATTCAAATGACAGATTGTAATAATGGGTTTATTTTGGATGGTTTTCCTAGAACATTAAAACAAGCAGTTGAACTGGACCAATTGTTAGATAATTTTAAAATTAATATAAAAAATGTAATAGAGATTGTTGTTGATGAAAATTTATTATTAGAAAGAATTAATAAAAGATCTACAGAAAATAAAAATATTAGAAATGATGATAATTCTGTAATTTTAAAAAATCGCATTAAAGTATATAAAAAGGATACGATGCCTGTAATAGAATATTATAGAAATTTAAATAAACTTAATGCAATAGACGGCATGCAAAGTATAGAAAAGGTATTTCAAGAAATTCTCAAGATTTTGTAATTTTTTAAAAAATTGTAAGTATTTTTATTATAGTTATAATCCTGGATTTATTTTATTTTGAATAGATCCTAAACGTTAATTAAGAAGGAGGAATTAGTGGCAAGAATTGCAGGAGTTAATGTACCAACTAATAAAAGGGTTCATATTGCACTTACTTATGTTCATGGAATTGGTCTGACAGGCTCAAAGAATATTTGTAGAAAAGTAGGAATAACTGAAGATAAAAGAATCAATAATTTATCCGAAGATGAACTTACTAGAATTCGAGATATAATAGATGCTGATTATCTAGTTGAGGGAGATTTAAGAAGAAAAACTTCTATGGACATAAAAAGATATCTTGATTTAGGCTGTTTAAGAGGTCTAAGACACAGAAAAAATTTACCTGTAAGAGGACAAAGAACTCATACGAACGCAAGAACTAGAAAAGGTCCAGCAAAGGCAATCGCAGGCAAAAAGAAATAATCCTTATAAGGAGAGTGTAATATTATGGTAAAACAATCTACTCAAACAAAAATACGTCGTAAAGAAAAAAAGAATGTAACAAATGCTGTAGCTCATGTTAATTCGTCATTTAACAATACAGTTGTTACTATAACTGACATTCAAGGTAATGCAATTTCGTGGTCGTCGTCAGGAAGCATGGGGTTTAAGGGATCTAGAAAGTCTACTCCTTATGCTGCACAACTAGCTGCTGAAGATGCTGGGAAAAAAGCATCAGAGCATGGTGTTAAAACAGTTGATATTCAAGTTCAAGGTCCTGGGTCTGGACGAGAGTCTGCTCTAAGAGCTCTTCAAACTATTGGTTTTCAAGTTAACTCTATAAGAGATGTGACTCCTATTCCTCATAATGGATGTAGGCCAAAGAAAAGACGAAGAGTTTAGATAGCTTATTTAAAACAATTACAAAAACTAAGTTTTTTATTTACAGAGAGTAATCATGATTGAAAAGAATTGGAAAGAAATAATTAAACCTTCTAAGTTAGAAGTTAGGGAAGAAAAAAATCCTGAGAATACTTCGACTATAATAGCTGAACCTCTTGAGAGAGGTTACGGAGTAACAATCGGAAATGCACTTAGAAGAATTTTACTATCTTCTCTTCAAGGATCTGCTATTACGTCAATTCAAGTACAGGGAGTATTGCATGAATTTTCATCTATACCTGGTGTAAGAGAAGATCTTACAGATATAATATTAAATGTAAAAGGTATAAAAGTAAAAATGGACTTTGATGGAGTTAAGAAAATCCAACTTAATGTTGACGGACCTGCAACAGTAACTGCAGGAATGATAGAATGTCCACCTGAAGTTGAAATAATGAATTTAGGTCATGAAATCTGTACTTTAGATCAAGGAGCTAAACTTAATATAGAGTTTACCGTTGAGAATGGAAAAGGGTACGTTTCTTCTGCCGTAAATAGAAAAGAAGATATTCCAATTGGAGTTATTCCAATTGATGCGATTTTTAGCCCAGTAGTTCAAGTCTCATATAATGTTGACAATGCCCGAGTTGGTCAACAAACTGATTACGATAAGTTATCTTTAACGGTTACGACTGATGGTTCTGTCGCGCCAGAAGACGCTGTTGCTTTTTCTGCAAGAATTATGCAAGACCAATTAAATAACTTTATTAACTTTGAAGAGCCAGAAGAAGAAGAGGTCCAAGAGGTTTTAGAAGATTTACCATTTAACAAAAATCTATTACGTAAAGTTGATGAGTTAGAACTTTCTGTTAGATCAGCAAATTGTTTAAAAAACGATAATATAGTTTATATAGGAGATCTAGTCCAAAGATCTGAACCAGAAATGCTACGAACTCCTAACTTTGGGAGAAAGAGTTTAAATGAGATAAGAGAAGTTTTGAAAGTAATGGGCTTAGAACTTGGAATGGATGTAGAAAATTGGCCACCAGAAAACATAGAAGAATTAGTTAAAAGAATTGAAGAACCATTTTAGCCTGTAAAGAGTCCATTAGGAGATAAAAATGAAACATAAAATTAAAGGTAAAAAATTAAATAGAACTTCTTCACATAGAAAAGCTTTATTTAAAAATATGGCGCAAGCTATTATAAAACACGAGCAAATAATTACGACTTTGCCAAAAGCAAAAACAATGAAGCCAATTGTGGATAAGCTTATTACCTTAGCTAAAAAAGGCAGCTTACATGCAAGAAGACAAGCTTTTTCTAAGTTAAGAGATGAAAAGATGGTAACAAAACTATTTGGAACTCTTGCTTCAAGATATGCTGAAAGAACAGGGGGGTATACTCGTGTTTTAAAAGCAGGTTTCAGGTATGGAGACTCTGCAGCAATGGCTGTGATAGAATTAGTTGATCGCGATGAAGATGCAAGAGGTAAAGATAGTGGCCCTGTTCAAAATACGACTGAAAATACAGAAGAACTTAAAGAAGCTGTTGCTAGTTAGTAACAAAATAAATTAAAATCTAGACCGTTCTTTACTTAAGAGCGGTTTTTTTTTGAGTAAAATATGGAATTTGAAAATTACATTGGTATTGATTGGTCAGGTGACAAAAATAGGTTTCAAAAAGGGATTAGCGTTTCTTTAAGTAATAATGGGACTGATGTTCCCAAAATCATCAAACCTAAAGAAAAATATTGGTCTCGGTCTAATTTAATAAATTGGTTAAATAAAATAATTATTAAGGAAAAATCTCTTATCGGATTCGATTTTGCTTTTTCATATCCATTTTATGATTTTTTTTCATATTTTCCTGGTGTTAAAGAAAGTCCAATTAATGCAAAAAGTTTATGGTCTACAATAAATATAATAAATCAAGAAAAAGAAAACTTTTATGGTGGTGAAATATGGAACAAAAAACATTATTCTGACTATTACAACGCACCAAAATCAAAAGGAAAGCTTTACGCTTCTAGAAGGAGGTTAACAGAGATTCATGCTAAAAATAAAATTCATTCACCAAGTCCGGCTTTTAATTGTGTAGGTCCAGGTTCAGTTGGAACAGGATCGTTGGCTGGAATGAGAATACTCAATTTATATAAAAGTAAAGTAAATATATGGCCTTTTGAGAATTATAAAACACCAAATAAAAGTGTTTTTGTAGAAATTTTTCCTACATATTATTTTAGACTATCATCAGTTAAACCTGATAAAAATATTGGATATACTCTTGAAAATATTAATAAAAGTCTAAGCTTTTTTAATTCTAAATCGCTCAACAAAAATTATATAATAGGTGGTCCGGATCAAGATGATGCCGATGCAATTATTTCTTCTGCAGCTTTAAGATATTTTACATCCCAAAAAGATGTATGGAATGTACCAAGTCCATCTAAGAAAGAAGGTTGGATATTTGGTGTTTAGTTAAATATTATTATTAAATATAAAAAGTTTTGAAATGAAAAATATTAAGATTCCAATATCAGAGGACGGATCAAGATTTGATCGATGTTTGAGAAGACTTCTCTTATCTCATTTAAACTCTTTCTCCCAAAGTTAGGAGTTCGTAGCATTTCTGGTTCAGATCTTTGGACTAGATCTCCTATATAAACTATATTATCGTTTTTTAAACAATTTGCTGATCTAACAGAAAGTTCTAACTCATCAACTTTA
>ATWQ01000030.1 GCA_000421325.1 alpha proteobacterium SCGC AAA536-K22 | reverse complement strand
TGTTACCTAAGCGCCTAAAAGTTGCGTCAGTAAGTGTTGGTCATAGATTCAAAAGAAAATAAAACTTTGAAACGAATATAAACTGGGAAATTGAATCAAAAAAATCTTTCCAACATATTGTTAAATATGTATTTTCTTGAAATACCTTTAAAAAAATTATCCTCTTTTTCTTGGTATACATGAAAGCCTAGTAGCAAGTTTTGCATTCATTTCTTTATTAGAAAAACTCTAAAAAAGTTTATATTTTACTAACTAGATGAGATTAAGCACAAATTAAATAATGTTTAATATACATAAATGGAAACGTTTTTTAATGAGTTATTGGAACTATGAATACGAAGAACTCTATAATTTGTATCCAAAAACATACTACAGTAATTTTCCCATGCAAAAAAGAAAGTGATGATTAGATCTTTTTTTCGGATGAATACTGTTTAATGCGAACTACTAGTATTTCAAAATTATGCTATAAAGAATCCAAAAAAAAGTAACTAAATGTAAAAAAGTTAACAAAAGATTTGTTAGATATCAATTTGTTACCATTAGTGAAACTTTGACTGAAATCCTTAAACGTAAAATCTCTATAAAAATTTTTGAAAAAAATTGATAAAAATGTAAAAACACATACCATTACAAGAGGTGAAACTTACTAAAAAGAGTTATATTTAAAAAATATAAGTTAAAATTGAATTAGATGGAAAAAATGAAACTGACACCTTGATTAAAAGAAATAGAAACTCAAAGAGATAATTAATAACGTTTAATATTAATAATTTTAATATTAACTTATAAATAGTTATAAATTTTGAGGCTTGAAGGAATGGAATTTTAAATCTATAAAAATTACAATAGAATATATATATTTGCAAAAACGATTTTAGATTAAGTAATTTGTTTTCCAATATACTCTGATTTAAATAATAATTTTATAATAAAACTATTTAACTTAGTAAAATTTCTACAAAGGCTAAATAGTGAATTTTGAATAGAGCACTCGATAAATTAATATAAAGAAAGTGAATAATGATTGAACAAATATCAATTGAGTTTCCTATTGGCGGTTTCTTTAGCTTTGAAACAAATATAAATCAAAATAATCCAGAGTGGATATTTGATGTAATTAAAGTACAAAGTGGAAGAATGGCGTTGCTTTATGAACTTCAAAATAGAGATGCAAAAACTATTTGGCTACCGCACTTTTACTGTGAAACAGTTGCAACACTTCTAAAGAAATTAGGTTATGATATAAAATTTTATAGGTTTAATGATCATTTTAGAATAATTTTACCAAATACATATTCTAAAAAAGATATAATTGTGCTCGTAGATTATTTTGGATTAACAAGTCAACCTTTAATAAAAGATATTGATTTTTTTGAACATAAAAACGTTATTGTGGATGCTACTATGAGTTTGTGGATTAAAACGAATTCTAAAGTGCCTATATTTTATTCGCCAAGGAAATTCTTTGGTATACCAGATGGAGGTTTTTTGAAAAATCCATCGAGAAAAATTTCATTAAAGAAATATAATTCATATCTTTCAAAAAAAAGATCATATTATTTGCATTTAAGGAAAATTGGACTGCTAGAAAAAGGTAGAGAAGCTTTTACAGAAGCCGAACAATCTTTGAATTTAGATACTAGGCCAATGTCTATAAGCTCTTTTACTCAAAATCTAATATTAAATGTTGATTTTGATTTAGCATTCACAAAAAGAATAAATAATTATTCTTATTTAGAAAAAAGATTAAGTAATTATGGAATCAAAAGCGTCCCGATACCCAAAAAAACTGCTCCACTTTGCTTTCCAATGCAACATCAAAAGGCTCAATATATTATTAAAACTTTAGCAGAGAAAAGTATATTTTGCCCAAAATATTGGCCAAATCTTATTTTGCCAAAAAATGACTCTAAAGGAATAGAGCTTTTAAATAAAACAGTCTACTTACCTATCGATCAAAGATATGGTAGAAAAGAAATGGATTATATTTTAGATAACTTAGAAAAAATTATAAGTATATAACTGTTAAAAAAATTTTCAATATTGTAAACTGATGGAAATAACATATCTGTAAAGATTTCTCGGTTGGCTTTATTAAGTGAGGATTCAAAATTTTAATCGATGGTGAAAAAATATGATAAATTACAATAAAGATTTAAAAGAACAAGGCTACACTATTGCAACTAACTTTCTCGATTATAAATTAATAAATCGTCTCATCGAAGATCTAGATTCATGGATTGATTACACGAGCGCGATAAGGATTAAAGCTGGCTTTGGTAATTCGATGTCAGGGGTGGCACACCATATTCTTGGGAAAGATGACGCTATGGCTGATCTTATCAAGATGCTACCTTTCGACGAAGTGCTTAGGGAGTATTTCGAGGGCCCTTATATATTAAATTCATTTGGAGGAATAAAAAACACAAACTCAGGTAATTCAAATTATCCTCATGTGGATAACTTCCATCGTGACGTTAGGACTTATTCTTCAAACTTAACGTTAATGATCAACGTGTTGATCATGCTTGAGGATTTTACTATTGCAAACGGAGCAACACGATTAGTACCATTTTCACATAGAAAAAAAGAAAGACCTTCAGATGATATTTTGGAGTCAAACGCCAAACATATAACTGGAAAAGCTGGAACGGTTTTGTTATTTGACTCAAACATCTGGCATGCAGCATCTCGGAATACTGATGGTACCACCAGAAGAGCTTTGACCCTAAGTTTCACAAGACCATTTGTAAAACCTCAAATAAATTTTTGTAACTTAGTAGGTGAAAACTTTAGCGATGATATTAGAGTTATGGAAGTAATTGGTTTTAAATCGAGAATACCACAAGATCACAAAGATTGGTATCAACCAGCATCTGGTCGATTTTACCACAAAGATCAAGGTTAATGAATGGAAAATATATAAAAACAAGTCGATTATAATAATTATATAGGGGAAGGCTTTGTAATTCCAGCAGGTATAACAACAATGAATTAGGCATGCATAATGAATTTAATATTAAATAATATTTACTAGATTATTAAAAAAATAGAAATTTGATTTTTGTTTTGTTTTGGGTTATTAAATTTAACTAATAAGTATTCTTAGCATAATAATTAAAATTTAGAGTTTTTATTACTGTGCATTATTATTATCAAGAGGGTGATAAGAGATTTTATAATAAGTATCAAAAATGAAAATTAAATTTCGAGACTATTTAAAAGAACATAAAGATACTGTTGATAATCAATATGCTTATAATTTTGACTTTGACGTCATGCATCCTTTTATGATTAGATCTTTTATACCATTTTTTAACCAAAATGGTAACCTCTTAGAGTTAGGATCCTACAAGGGCGATTTTACAAAGAGATTTTTAGCGTATTTTGAAGATATCACTTGTGTAGAAGCTTCTATTGAAGCTTTGGAAGAAGCAAAACAAAAATTACCAAAAAATATAAAAATTATAAATTCACTATTTGAGGATGTTATATTAGATAAAAAATATGACAATATAGTTTTTACTCATACCTTAGAACATTTGGATAACCCTGTAAAAGTGTTGGAAAGAATAAATAATGAGTGGTTAAGTGATAAAGGTAAACTTTTTTTAGTTACACCTAATGCGATGGCTCCCTCAAGACAAATTGCGGTAAAGATGGGATTAATTACTCACAATTCAGCTATAACCAAAGGAGAAGAAGCGCATGGGCATAGGATAACTTATACATTAGATACCCTTGAAAGAGATGCAAAAGCAGCAGGTTTAAAGGTGGCGTATAGATCTGGAATATTTTTTAAAGCTTTAGCAAATTTTCAATGGGACAAGATACTTCAAACAGATATAATCTCTACAGAATACTTGAATGGGTGTTATGAACTAGGTCAACATTATCCTGAGCTTTGTTCAAGTATATTTTTACTATGTGAAAAAGGTAAACTTTAATTTATAAGAATATTTAATTATTGTTGAATAAACTCAAGTTTATTTTTTTAATAAAATTTAAAACAGCCTGAAATATACTGATAATCAAATATGAAACGTAAACGAATTTTATTCTTAAGTGCTTCACCACAACAAGTTCCTCCAATTAAATATTCTAAAAGTTAGGGTCATTATGTTATTACAACTGATTACTTACCAAAAAATTCAGGTCACAAACTTGCTGATGAATGGCATAATGTTTCTACCACTGATATTGATTCTACCTTGACCCTATCTAAAAAATTAAAGATTGATGGAATTGTAGCTTATGCTTCAGATCTAGCAGCTTCCTCTCAAGCGTATGTTGCAGAGAAAATGGCCTTGGTTGGGAACCCTTACAAGTCAGTTTTAATTTTATCCAGAAAAGATTTATTTAGGGAATTTTTAGCAAAGCATAGTATTAGTTTCTGAGTCAAAATCATTTTATGATTTGCAAGAAGCAAAATTATGGCTTGAAGAAATTGATATGCCGGCGATAGTCAAGCCAGTTGACTCCTCAGGCAGCAAAGGAGTTACTAAAATAGAATCATTTATGGAGTTGAGAACAGCTTTTGAAATTGCGTTGCAATTTACGCGAGAAAAAAAGTAACTGTGTAGGAATTTTTTGTTCGTGACGGCTATCAAGTGGCTGGTGATGGCTTTATTGTTAATGGAAAGCTTGCGTTTCGTTTTTTGGCAAATGAGCATTTTAGTGATTTAGTGAATCCACTTTTTCCAATTAGTGAAAGTTTTCCTTCAATTATGTCAGAATTTACACAAAATCAGGCACACAAAGAAACAGAGCGATTGCTTCAACTTTTAGATATCAAACATGGCGCTCTCAATTTTGATTATCACTATGATAAACACGGAAACTTTTCATTTCTTGAACTTGGTCCTAGAAATGGAGGTAATTTAATTCCTGAAGTTGTTAGGGAAGCTACTGGTGTTGATTTAGTTAAATACACAGTAGATTCTGCTTTAGGTTTTGATTGTTCTAGCTTACAAATGAAACCAACTTATGGTTACTATTCTTCATATATTCTCCACGCATTGAAAGACGGAGTACTAAGCAAAATTTCGTATAGTTATGAAATTAGAAAAAATATTATACAGGAAAGTATTTACGTCAAGCCTGGTGATAATGTGTATAAATTTAATGGTTCAAACCACACGCTTGGTATGATGATTATGAAATTTAATAGTCAGGATGAAATGCTTTACAAAATGGATAATATGGAACAATGTTTAAAAGTTTTTGTCAAATGAATGATTTAACTTAATTTAAAATCAAAATTTTAGTATCGTTAATATTTGCATTATTTTCTAAAATACTATTAAAGTTTAGCTTATATCTTTAAAATCAATTCTCTACGTACTTATGAAATGGAAAAAATGAAATTAGCTCCAATTGTTATTTTAACTTATTCAAGAATTAACCATTTAAATAGAACAATAAAATCTCTGCAAAAAAATAGTTTAGCAGAACATAGTGATTTGTATTTTTTAATTGATGGCCCAAAACATGGGGATGAAAAAAAAGTGGAAAAAATAAAGAATTATGCTTGCTCTGTAAATGGTTTCAAAAAAACGTATGTAATTGCTAGAAAATCTAATGGCAGAGAAGATAACTATAATAATGGTACTTATAAAATATTAAATAAATATAAAAAGATGATATACCTTGAGGATGACAATGTTGTATCAGAGACTTTTTTAAAATATATGAATGATGCACTAGAATTCTATAGAGATCATAGAGATGTACTAGCCATTTCTGGATACAATGTTCCAGCAAAATTTCCTGATGTTTATAAGTATGATTATTACAAAAGTAGTTATTTTAATACTTGGGGTTACGGGACTTGGTTAGACAGAAAAACATTAAATATAGAAAAATATTCAGGTCAATATATTGAAATGTCAAAAGATAGAAATCTTTTTGAGAAAATTAGAAAAAAACATCCAAAATTAATAACAGGTTTGAAATTGATTCATGAAGGAAAACTGAACGCAGGTGATTATAAACTTACATTTAATTTAATTAAAAATGATAAATATGTTGTGAAACCAATAGTTTCTTACGTTAATAATATTGGACATGACAATAGTGGTGTGCACTGTGGAAAAACTAACAAATACGATCACTCCACTCTTAATAAATACTCAATAAATTTTAATTACGACATTGAATATGATCCAGATATAGACCTTGTATGGCGACGTTATCTTGATAAAAAAACTATTACTTTGGATGCAATAATTAGTAAAATCAAAAGTCTGTTTTAAAAATGGGTGAAAAAATAAAAACATTAGTTATTGGAGAAATTTTAAAAAATAAATTTGAAATAGAATTAAATCATCCTTTATCTTCTGGGAAAGATCAACAAGTTCACATTCAATCAAATAAATTCAGGTTTGAAGTGGATAAAAAAGATTACATAAAATATGCTTTAGCAATTCTAGTGGCTGAAAAAAACTTGAAAAATTTAAAAGATATCAAATGAAACTAATCAGAGATAAAGATGTTGTACAAATCTTTGATAAGTTGAATGAATCTGGATTAGATTATATTGTTATAAGAAATATTAATAATGAACTCCCTAGTAGTTTAAAAGTAGGAAAGGATATTGACCTTTTGGTTAATAAAGAAAATGAATCTAAATTTGTTCGTTTTTTTAAATCCCACGGATATAGAACTATTAGGCACCCATATAGAAACCAGATATTTCTATATGGAATGGATAAATTAAAATTTAAATTAAAAAATAAATATAATAATTTATTGTTTGATTTGAATTACCAATTAGCTGTAAATAGTCTTGATGCAGGTCAATTATTCCCATTAGATAATGCTATTCAACTTTCTTCTTGGATAAATAAAAGGTTTGTTCAAGTTAAAAATGGTATTAGTTATTGGACGCTATCTTATGAAGACGAATTTGTGTGTTTAGTTGCTAGATCAATTTTTGACAAACGTGAGTTTGAAAGTGGTTATGTTGAAAGAATTTCTAACTTGTTTACTTTAATTGATAAAAATAAGGTTTCATTAAAATTAAATCTTATATTCTTTAAATTCACTGATGATTTACTAAGTCTAATTGAATCATCTGACTTCCAAAACATAATTAAAAGATATTTTGAGTTTAAGGAATATTAAAATGAGTAATCCAGGAGTAATAATATTATCGGATTGTAGTAATCGAAAAGGTAAGTTTAGAAGGTTTGTCATCGAGGATAATATTGGTGAATCAATTCATCTGCACATCGATAATACTAGGATAGATTTTTCAATTAATGAGTTTTTAGATTTTTCCAAAATGAATAAAAAAGCACTAAAAGAAATGGAAATTTTACCTGGCTACTCAATAGATAACTTTGATGAGCATTTTTTAATGCAAATTTCTTATCAATTGCCAAAGTTAAAAGCTATAAAAATTGAAGAAGTTAGGTTGTCAGAACTGAAGTGTATAGTCACAAAAAAATATAGAAGCTTGGTATTAAAAAAAATATTACCAATTAATAAAACACCTGTTTATAGGTATCTTGATGGAGACACTAAGGACTTTGAACAATATGAACAGTATAATTATTATGGGATCAACAATTCGGATAGAGTTAAATCCTTGTTTCAATCAATACAAAAAAATCAATATCCATACAAAAATAAATATATTGTTTTAACTAATGGACAAAATTTAATCAGAGATGGCCAACATAGGGCCGCTATATTATATCACATGTACGGTGGACAACAAAAAATAAAGATAATGAGGTTTATTTTTGATGGATCATCACATCATGTTAAAATAACGTTACCAAATATATTTAGAACAATAAAATGGGTTGTTTTTGGGATTTATAGAAAGTTAAAGTAATTAATTATTGTATTTTATGAAAAAGTTATTAGTAGAGTTTCACGCATTTTTTCTATGGTTAATGGACACTATTTGTTTATTATTTTGTAAAAAAAAGTTGAAGAAATCAACCTCAGTTTTGTTGGTAAGGTTGGATAATATTGGTGATTTTATTCTTTGGATTTCTTCTTTTGAACACATAAGAAAAAAATTTAATAATAAAAAAATAATTTTAGTAGCTAATAAAAGCTTTGCTAAATTGGCAAAAGATACTGGATATTTTGACCAAATTATTTCCATTAATGTCAGAAAATTTAAATTTAATATTCCATATCGTTGGCATACGCTTATTAAAGTGTCCCAATTAAACGTAAATATTGCTATACATCCATGTTACTCAAGAAATTTTTATGTTGGTGACACAATCATTAGAGCATCAAAAGCAACTAATAAAGTTGGATCAAGTGGAGATTTAAATTATACAAGCACTTGGCAAAGAGTTATTTCTGATCGATGGTATACTCAGATAAATTCTGCAGTTGACAAATTATTAATGGAACTAGATCGTGACATTGAGTTTTTGTTGGGTTTGGATATAAAGGTTAAAGAACCCCAAATATCAAAATTACCAAAACTGACTGATTTACCAGATAGTATTAATGTATCTGAAGATTATTTCATAATTTTTCCTGGCGCGTCATGGGCGGGCAGAAAATGGTTGTCAAAGTCTTTTGCTGAAATAGGAAGATATATTTTTCAATATTATGGCTATAAAATGATAGTCTGTGGTACACGACCAGAGTTTAAAGATGCAGAAATAGTTATCAAACAATCTTCAGTTACTGATGCAATTAACTTAGCAGGCAAAACAACACTTTCACAATTTTGTGAATTGGTAAGAAGGGCAAAATTATTAATTGGCAATGATACCTCTGCTGTTCATATTGCAGCTGCAGTAAAAACTCCTTCAATTTGTCTGCTTGGAGGTGGGCATTATGGAAGGTTTATGCCGTATCCAAAAAATATAAAAGGAGTTAAACCAATAGCAGTTTTCTCAAAAATGGAGTGCTATGGTTGTAACTGGCGTTGCATTTATAAATATGATAAAAACAAAGCTGTACCTTGTATTCATAATATAAGGGTGGATGATGTAATAATAGAAGTAGAAAAAACTCTTTCTAAAATCAAAGTAAATTCAGTATAAGTATGGGTAGTTATTTAATATATCCAATTGTATATTCAATTGCAGTTCTCTTTTACATTTTAATAAGAGGAAGGTTAGGGTTTTCCATATTCTTACTTATTTTGTTCTTTTTTTCAGCATTACGAGGAGATGTTGGGAATGATGCATGCAGTTATCAACAAATATTTAATCATTTTAACTTAAACGAAAATAGTCTGCATTTTGGTAGAATTGAGCCTGTATATGCACTTATGAATATTATATTAAATTATATGGGCTTAAGTTATCAGTCTATATTTGTTACCGTTGCAGCAATACAATCTATAGTATACTTTAAACTTTACAAATATACAGATAGAAATACTAAATGGTTGCTAGTTTTTCTTGTGTTAATGTACTATTACTCTCTTCAATTTAATTCCCTTCGTTACGGCTTATCAGTCATTATATTTTCTCTTACCTTTATGTTGTATTTGCATGGCAACCAGAAACTAGCTATCTTTACTGCTATTATGTCATTAGGAATGCATGTGGCATCCGCACCTCTTTTATTGTTACTAAGAAGAGGGGTTATAAAGTTTATAATTATTTTAGTTATTACTTTAATATTTTATGATTATTTTATTGACAAAGGTTTACTAATTTCCAAGTTAAACTTCTTTAAAGTTTATGCTGATTATGACTTATCCTTTCGTGCAAATATTGGTATGTTTATAATTCGTAATACTGTCTTGCTAATTGTAATATTATGGTTAGTTAGAGATAACTATTATAAGTATTTATTTTTATTTTTTATAATTGTAGTTGGGATTTTGGATGCGTTTGCCCCTGTAGTAGGTAGATTTAGTGAGGCGTATGTATTTATGCTTATTGTTTATTTATTATATGTTGGTGTGAAAAAGAAAAAGATTTTGTTTTTAGTCCCGTTTATTTTTTTAAGTACATATTCAGATATAATCGCTCCTATATTAAAAGGAGATGAAATATTGTCAAAACTAAGAGATACTCCTAAATCAGGTGTCAAATATCATTTTTTCTTTGAAGATGAGTTTTTGGTTTGCAAATATATAAAAGAACGGAAATGAAATGTCTAATCAAGAAAAAATTAATATGAACGTTGTATTTGTAACTATTCCAAGAAGTTTTGTATCCCCTTATGCTGTAACACAGCAAAATTGTATTAATGCAATTAAAAAATACAATCAAAATTCAGAAATTATATTATATAGTGATGATGAAGGGATTGATGATTATGCTAGAAAGTATGGATATATAACCCCAAAAATAGTGAAAAAAAATGGACATTTACCATTAGTAAATGAAGCTATTGCTTTTGCAGCAAAAAAATTTCCTAATCATAAAATATGTATTATTAATTCAGATATTTTAGTACTTGGCTTTTTAAAAAATATACTTGAATTTATCGAAAGAAATAAACTTTTTGAATATATGCTTGTTTGTCGTAGAACTGAAGTGATAGTGAATTCTTTGTTAACGAATGATCAATTTAACGATGTAATAAAGAATTATAAAAAAGATAATTCACGTGGTAGACACACAGCGATTGATTTTTTCTTGTTTGAATCAAGTATGGTGAAAAAAATAAATATGCCTGATTTTCCTGTAGGGCGTCCTGGATGGGACAATTGGTTAGCTTCTCGTGTACTTAGATTAGACATTCCTTTAATTGACATATCAGATGTCACAGTAATTGCTCATCAAGATCATGTGCAACTGCATAATTATTCTAGCTGGAATAACATATGGTCTATTTTGTCAAAACACGGGATTTTTAATTTTTCATCATTACTCGATTGTAATTATAAAATTATTAAAGAAAAAGGAATTTTAAAGCTTAAGAGTAATTTACTAGGCATTATAATAGGTACCAAAATTGGAAGAATAACAAGAGCTTATCTAAGAATTTTTTTACTTTTTTTAAGAAATGTAAGACATCCTTAATTTACTATGTTTAATAAACTAATAAATGTATTAAAGTTAAAGAATATATTACCTCAACTCTAAAAGATTCTTATTAAGTATGAATAAAATTTATTGAAGAAAATTTGCTTTTGACTAATAAATAAGTTAAATATTTTTATTAATTAAATTTAGTTATTAAATGAAAAAAACAGATAAAATAGTTATATTGTCCTCCGACCACAATGGTGTGGTTGCAAAATCTGAATTAGTTGAACATTTAAAAAAAATTGGTTATTTTCCTATTGATATTGGTCCTAATGATTCTTCAATTAGTGTAGACTATGTTGACTACTCTAAACAAGCATCTTCTATAATTTCTAAAGGACAAGCTGGGAAATGTGTTTTAATTTGTGGAACTGGAGTTGGACTTAATATTGTTGCAAATCGGTTTCCTGGTGTTAGAGCAGTATTGGCTCATTCTGAAAAAGCTACTATTGGGTCTCGAGATCACAACAACTCAAATGTCTTATGTTTAGGGTCATGGATTAGCTCAATAGAGGAGATGAAATCATTACTAGATGTTTGGATTAATAAAAAGTGGGGTGAAGGCAGACATGTAAAACGAGTTGAACGAATAGATCAAAAAGAAGGTATTGTTTTTACAAATGGTGTTTTTGATTTTTTACATTATGGCCATTTAGAATTGCTTAAGTTTGCTAAAACACAGGGTACAAAATTAGTAGTGGCAATAGACTCTGATCAAAGAGTTAAAAGAATAAAGGGACCAAATAGACCATTTAACAATGAAGATATTCGCAAAAATATTTTAGAAAGTAATAAATTCGTTGATGAAGTTATTATTTTTAATTCTAAAAATGATTTATCCCAGTTATATGATAATATATCTCCAAATATAGTTGTTAAAGGTGGAGAAGTTTCACAAGATCAAGTTCGAATTAACGATAATATACCCCATCATATTGAAATAAAGATTTTTCCATTGATTCCAAATATCTCTACTACTGAAACTTTAACTAAAATTTCAGGGGATCCAAATAAATGGGCAAAAAAAGAATACTTATAATAGGCGATACTATAATTGATCATGATGTTTTTTTAGAAGCATCTGGGCTTTCTCTAGAAAGTCCTACTTTAAAAACCAAATTTAATAAAGATACGTATAAATTTGGAGGTGCCAGCAATGTTGCTAGATATGCACGTGAATTTGGCGCTCAAGTAACATTTATTACTAGTTTGACAAAAAGGATGGCTGAGAAATATGTTTTGGAAAGTCAAGTTCACCTATTAAACGTGGTTTCCAATCTTGATACTGTTAAGACCCGAAATTATATATACAAAGGTGATAATCAATATAATTACTTACAAATAAATAGAGTAAACAACACATCATGTCCAACAAGTTTTGTTAAAGATTTAGATTTTGGTAAATTTGATATTGTGGCTATATCAGATTATAGATGTGGATTATTTTCTCCTAATTTGGTAAAAAAAATTCGACAAAACACTAAAATCCTTTTTGCAGCATCGCAATTATCTGATAAAAAACCAAATTATGATCAATATACTGAAGCAGACTATTTAGTGTGTAACGAAGCTGAATCATTACACATTAAAGATCTTACAAATGTCTTCGTGACTCTAGGTGAAAAAGGTTGTAGTTTCAATGGAAAACAATATCTAGGTAAGTCAGTCAAAGCCAAACAAACAATTGGAGCTGGAGATGTTTTTTACGCAGCTTTACTAGTGACGGGGTCACCTGTGATTGCAAACGATATGTCTTCAAAGTATGTTGCAGGGGAGATCTTGTAATAAAAGATTCATATTTAAAAGAAACAAGTGAGTGTTGCGAATTAAATAAAGCACTAGGTACGAGTGGTTTAGTTATGTATACTTGGGGTAATGTTAGTATACTTTCTGAAAATAGGAAGTATGTTTTTATAAAGCCCTCTGGTTTACCATTTAATGAACTTTTGAACGAACATATATCTGTTGTTGATTTAGACAACGGAGTTCACATATCAGGTCTTAAACCTTCTGTCGATACCCCAATTCATCTTTCTTTATATCGTACAAACCCAAGTTTATCCTCAATTTGTCACACTCATTCACATTTTGCAACAGTTTGGGCACAAGCTGCACAAGATATTCCTTTAATGGGAACAACTCATGCAGACTATTTTCCTACAAAAATACCCAATATTCCTATACCAGATGGAAATTCTCTAATTAAATATGAAGAATCTATTGGTCAAGCAGTTTCACAATACCTTGATGGTATTGATTATGATGCCTCACAATTAGGAGCTGTATTACTTAGATCCCATGGGGCTTTGATTTTTTCAAACAAAGGTGATAATATAATAGAAAAATCCATGGTGCTTGAACAAATAGCTTCAATGGCATTTTATTCTAAAATTTTAATGGAACAATTATTCACCCCTAAAAATGCAGTTTCACTCTTCAAATTTCATTATGACAGAAAACATGGAGATAAAAAATATTA
>ATWQ01000029.1 GCA_000421325.1 alpha proteobacterium SCGC AAA536-K22 | reverse complement strand
GGATACAGTTTCATATCAAAATAATGATACCTTATTAAGATCTTTTATATTTCATAAACCCACTGGCAGGATGTCAGTAAATACTTATAACTCAATTTAGCGCTATCCTATTTTTGGTTGTTAAAAGGCATTGTTATAAGTTTAATCATATAACCATAAAAAACTGGAAGCATTAAAACTTTTAGAGCTGCACCCATTTTATCTATATCACCCCAATTATCATACTTTCCTCCGGTCAAGGCAATTAACCCAATTAACATTGCCAGCCACCCAAAAAAAATGGCTCCTGTTCCGTAATTGGTTATATAATCTTCTTTTTTATTCTGGATAAGAGAATAACCAAAGGCTCCTCCAAAGACGATTAGTATACTATTAATATCCACGTATAAAAAAATACCAATTTGAAATAAGGCACCCAGTACTAAAAACAGGCAAATAAATAATCCTAAATATTTACTCAAAATTGAACTCCTTTAATCTAGTATAATAAAGCTATAGACAGTTTAATATTTTAACATGTTTTGCACCAAATGCTTCCCACGCTTGTTTTAGTTCACTGGAACAATTTCCAATAATAGTGATAGGCTCTAAATCAACACAGCAAATAAAAGTAGGTAATAAATTTCATACATTTTCATATGTTCAAGCGTAGCTTCGCTATCTTTATATCTTTCATGTATGTATAAAGTTGTATCATCCTCACTTAGCCAAAAATCATATGAAATAGCACCATCTTCAATGCGTGTTGCTACTACCATTGCTTCAATAGCTTTCTTCATATTTTCTAATTCGCCATCCTTAACTTTTCCAGTAATGATCCAATATATATTTTCCGTTATTTTCATAAAAAATGGCTTTTTTTAATAATAATTTTTTGATAAATATTTATATAAAATTGCTAATATATTATATATATATTCGCAATAAAAAAGCATTTTATAAATTTTTAATCAGCAATGAAAAACCAATTATAATTAAAATTATTAAAATAGTTTTTTTAAAAATTACATTAGATAACCTCATTCTAATTTTAGTTCCAAAATATTGTCCTAATAATGCTGGGGCAGTAATAAGAAGACTAACTAACAAATCATAATGATTACCTAAACCGTGATAAATAAGAGAGGAGTATAATGGTATAGAAGCTAGAAAATACATAGTTGCTGTAGTTCTAATAAAATTCTCTTTTGCTAAATTTAATGAAACTAAAAAGGTAATTATAGGAGGAGCATAAAATGTGGATATCCCACCAAGAATACCAGAAAAAAATCCAATTATGATTGATAATATTTTCTCATATTTAGGTTTAAGGCTATTTAGATTTAATCCTAAAAAATTGATAAATGTAAAAATAATAATTGTTAATGCAATAATTATTGAAATTGTTTTTAAATTCAGACTTAATATTAATTTTCCACCAATAAGTATGCCTATAAAAAGTGTTATAAACATTGGGAAAAATCTATAATTACTTATTCCTCTTTTAATGTCCATTTGGATAAAGTTTGTTATTATGACTGGAAAACATAAAAGCATCATTGCTTTAGTAGGAGGTAAAATAAAAGCTATTAACGGAACTGAAAATATGGACATTCCAATACCAACAGAGCCTTTAACTATCCCTCCGAAAAAAACAGCGCATAAAATTATAGCAAAAGTAATAGTTTCAAAATATTCTAAGTACATGATTATATTTTAAGTGAAACAAACACCTCTCGTAAAGTGTTAACCATTTTAATAACTCACACAATTTAATACAGCAGGGTTAATGTAATTAGAGTCAATGGTGTTTTAGATACAGTTATAGTGGGTGTGTGTACGTTATATACATAAATTTATTTAGTTGTTTAAGTTATAAACCTTACTATTTAACATTTTCAAAAAGATTAAAATCACTCTCATTTGACATTCTTCCTTGAGTTTCACCTCCAACTATTGTCATTGTAGCTCCCATTTCTGTTATCTGTTTTTTTAAATCTGAATATTCACCTGCTTTTTGAAAGGATTTCTCCCATTCTCTTTTAGACTTCCAAACTGTTAAAAATTGAAATGAGATGTCTGAAACATCAATAAATAAAGAAAAATTTAAACCATCTTTAAATAAAGAATCTGTATAATTTATACAAAAAAATTTAAATGAGTCTCTTGAAACTTTGTTCACAAATTTAAAAACATGGGTTCTTGTATACATATTTTTTCCTTTTTTCTGATTATTAACATAGTAATCAATATATCTACTGCATAAGAATGCACTGATAATATAATATATTTTTCTTTTTAAACTTTGAGTTATAAGTATTTACTGACATCCTGCCAGTGGGTTTATGAAATATAAAAGATCTTAATAAGGTATCATTATTTTGATATGAAACTGTATCCCAATAAATAAAATCAATTTGAATAGAATATTTCTTTTGTTCACCCATTCCTTCCATCGCAGTTTTATTATTATGATTAAAAGAAACATAAAGTTTATTTTTCTTTTCACTACAAGAATACATTTTAAAGTTAGTGTCTGCGTATAAGAAATTTGAGAATAGTAAAAGAATTAAGATAAATGTTTTTGACATCTTATTATCATAATCTAATCAAATACCTGTCGTAAAGTGTTAACCATTCTAATGAATGACTATGATTAAATATGAATAAAATACTTAAGATTTATTATCTTGATAGTAATTTTTCCAATCATGTTCTGGTTTAAACCCAAGCATATTTCTAATTTTTTTACTAGAAAGTATTGCTTCATAGTCTTCCATTTTTCTCTTAAGTTCTACATTTGGAAAAAATTCTTTAATTATTTGTTCAGTAGTTAGACTTACTGAATTATTATTATGTGTAACATTGAAAACCTCATAACCAAGTCCATCTTTTTGTATACATAATTCTATTGCTTGAGCTAAATCACGAGCATCAATATAATTAAAAAGATTTCGCAACCTCACCTTTGGATTTTCACAAAATTCTTTAAACCTATTATATTCGTTTGGTTCAATGATATTACCTATTCTAAGTGCATAAATATCTATACCTGTTCTTTTTTGGAATGCTTTACCAGTTTGTTCATTTAAAACTTTGGATAATCCATAACTATCTGTAGGGCTTGTTTCATAATCTTCTTCAATAGGTAGACATTTAGGTACTGGGTTACCTTCAGCAAAACAAAATCCATATGTTGTTTCTGAAGAGGCAAAAATAATCTTTTTAACGCCTAATTTTGTAGCAGCTTCTATAACGTTATAAGTTCCTAATGTATTAATACGAAATGTCTCGTTATCTGGCTTAATTAAAATTCTTGGTATTGCTGCTAAATGTATAACGGCTTTAAAACCAACCATACCTTCACCAGACTTTAGTTCTGGTATATTTGCATATCCTGAAAGAGCATTAAAGACTTCACCTGATTTAGTAATATCTAAATTTATATTATCTACACCATCAATCATAAGTGGCACTAAGTCCGCATTGACTATTGAGTAACCTTTTTTTAATAAATATGGAATAAGATATTTTCCTGCTTTGCCACTTCCTCCAGTTACAAATATTTTAGATTTTTGCATATGTCCCTCAATAAAATTTATCTGTTAAGCCTTATAAATATTGTAGTTTATTAATTTTTATATTAACCACGAAAATGCTTTTAATTAAATTAATTTTGTTTAATACATCTAAATCCTATATATACTGCCGACATATTTCTATCTTTTCTAGCCATATGATTGGAATGCATTTGTTCTTTTCCATACCACCAAGAACCGCCTTTTGTAGCTTTGTTATTTTTGTTTTTGATGTTAGCCCATTCCCATACATTCGCACCCATATCATATAATCCGTTGACACCTTTTTTAGAAAATTTAACTTTTGAATGCCCGTAACCTCTTGTGATTATATTTGCCTTACTTTTATGTTTCTCAAAATCACAATCATTAAGGCAATTAGCTCCAATTGGCTTTTCTCCAACTGGAAAAGGATAAGTTTTACCTTTAATAAAATTTTGTGAAGGTAAATTACGTTTTTCAGTATAAGCAGCTAAAATCCATTCATTTTCATTAGGAAGTCTTTTATTACTCCAATGGCAAAACATTTGTGCTTCATCAAAATTAACATGAACTGCTGGTTCATCTTTTTCGCCTTTGACACCATATGGATTTTTCCAATTCCATCCTCGCTTCTGGACCCATCCAAATTCATAGACATATCCCCAGCCTCTTCTTTCAGCTTTAGTTTTGTAATTGGTACTTGTGACAAATCTATAAAAATCACCAATTGTAACCTCATTTATATCTATAGAAAAATTAGATATTTTTTGCATTCTTGTTTCATCAGCATTTGTTTCGTTTATGAATGAAATAAGATACACACCTATAAAAAATATTAACATAATTCTTGTGAAACTTTTTGATGACAATAACATCTAACTAAATCCGATTAATAAAGATGTTTATATTATAAAAATCTTCAAAATATTGAAAGAAGTTAAAAGGCTACAACAGCTAATATAGATATAAATTAAGCTAATCTTCAGAGTCATACAGCAGGGTTAATGTAATCAAAGGTAATTAGTACATGAGATGTGGTTATAGTTGGTGTGTGAATCTGTATGATTCAGGAATGGGTGTGTATCTAGATATGCAAAGTTAGGGTGTGCAGCAGATGGGGTAAATTTGTTTACTGTTAAAATTTCATAATTGACTCCAAAATTCATGAATTATAAAATAATATAGGAATTACAATAAGGGAATATAACGATGTCTGCACTTATCAATTATACTACTCTTGTCTTTACAACTGAATTTGAGATGAACGAGATGATAAAGCATATTGATGATACTAGTAAAGTATGGGCACCTGAAATGAAAAAACGTGGTTTGAAACGTTTTGTATGTACCCGCATTTGGAACAAAGGCGATACATTTAAATTAGGAATTTTGTTTGAATACGATACAAAAGAAGCATTTGAAGCAAACGTTGATTATTTAGATAAACATTTTAATACCCTTCCTAAAACAAAAGAATTGATGACTTTAGCGAAAATGGAAGGAAGCCGAGGTATTGCGGTTTTTGAAGTTTAAATATCGACTCCACTACTAAGTTAAAAATCATTTGTTTCTATTTGGGTATAGTGTAATCACTCATATGATTCTATGTGAGTCAGAAATGAGTTGCTAAAAATGTATATGTTGACTTTATTATATCTAGAAAAAAGTAAAACATAGAAAATTTGAAATATTTTCATTGGTTGCTAAAAGCAATACTATTGGAATTGTTACAACACTAATTATAGTAGTTATAATTATGGCAGACGAAGTTTTTAAAATATAGGCTTTATAGTATTGAGATACTGGGAACACAGTAGCTGCGACTGGCAAACAAGAAAATATTACTGCAACTTGTATCCACATTATATCAATTGTCTTAATTTCGTCCGTTAACCAAAAGATGTATAATGAGATGACTAATAAAGGGTGTATAATTAATTTTATAAAACTTATAAATATCATTTCTGAATAAGCTTTTTCTACCTTTTTACTAACTATTATAATTCCTATAGCAAACAATGCTGTGGGCACAACTGCACCTGATAAAATATTTAATATCTCTTCTGGAACCTTTCCCAAGTTGATACCATAAAATGATAATATTAGTCCTATTACACAAGAAATAATCACTGGATTTTTTAATATTGATTTTAATGCTTTTATTAAATTAAGGAATGCTGATGTGTTATTAAAATTAATTGAAAAAATAGCAACCAATGCTAGAACAAATGCTATATCACAAACTAAAAGTAATGAAGCAGGAATAATAGCTTTTTGTCCAAACACCAATATTACAAGTGGAATTCCAATATAACCATAATTAGAATAAGTTGAGTTTAAAGCAAAAACTGAATTCTCACTACCTTTAAGTTTGAATATAAATTTTGCAAAAAAATAAGAGAATAAAAAAATAATTAACGTAGCAATTTCAAATCTAATTATATAATCAAAGTTTATAATCCCACTTACTTGATTATTCATAATTGAAGTTATTATCAAAGGTGGCAAAGCTACATAAAATGCAAAATTAGAAAATATTTGGCTACTTTTTTCATCAAACAAACCTATGCGTTTCGTAAATGCTCCTAATGCAATGACTGCAAAAAAAGAGGATGTAATGCCAATAATTTCAGTCATCAAATATATTTATCATATTTTTATAAACTGACATTACCTTCTTCATAATTTGTTATTTATACTTATCTAGTTCTTTAATTAACTCAGGCATTGAAACAAGTTCGTCTTGGTCATCACCTGATGAATGTACAACAACCCATATGCATTCATTATTGCTTTGATTAAAAGGAGCATGAGGAACATTTTCAGGAATAAATATTTGCTCACCTTTTTTTACTAAAGTTTGGTTTTCTAATTTTCCCCCGTGAAATAAGGTGCACTCACCTTCAAGCAAATATGCAATTGTTTCAATTTCTTTATGGATATGAGGTATTGAGTGAACACCCGGCGCCATTGGAAGAACGTTCATACATACTTTTTCAGAGCCAGCCGTGTTCCTAGATACACCAGCGCTATATGTAACACCTTGTGCTCCTAGATATGTTTCACCTGGTTTAATCAAATTTACATTTTTTTCTGACATTATGAACCCTTTTAAATGATATTGTCTAATGACAGTAATTATTATGTTTAGTCTATAATTATGTCCTAGATGGTATACAGAAATCTATTATATAATTATCTACCCTATAAATATTTGACAGGGTAGATTATTATTTGAACTCATAATTACTTAGCAAATACAGTTAGTGGTCCAAGACCTTCAGCTCCAGCAATTACAGCATACACTATCGTTGGAGTTTTAGCTGTATTTGTAACAGTATGAGGTGAATTTGTAGCTTCAACAAACGTTTCTCCAGCTTTATAGACTACCTTTTTTCCATTAGGACGTTCTGAGGTAACCTCCCCTGACATTATATGCACAATAAGAGGTGCAGGATGAGTATGCTTTGGTAATTTTCCACCCACTGGAAATATTACCTGCGCAATAGTCATCTTTGGAGTACCTTTAGGGTAAGAAATAGATTCACCTGCACTAGATTTAGAACTTGAATGAAGTATCGTTACTTGTGGTTTTAATGGTTTTGCAATTGATGCATTTGAAAATACGACCAAAACTAATATGGCAAATAATTTTGTTATTAATTTATTCATAAGCTTTTCCTTTTAATTTATTTTAATCTTAGTTTTAGATACATTTCTATTTATATATTGCCTGAGTTTAGTTTGTAATTAATCTAAACTCCCCATGTGTAAAACATAGTGCGAATAATCAGTCATATTAATAATTATATAGTAGATACGATTTAGAAAAAATTAGAGTATCTTTATAATATTTCTCATATTAACTTTTGCAAAAGACATCATTTTTTTATAAGAACTATGAGTTAATAAATTATCATATGTTTTTTCAATCGCTTCCATAGATGGATATCCAACACCAAGCAAGTAATTACCCACATTAGAGCCGGTTAATAAATTTCCAAATCTTATTGTTAATGCTCCATTTTCTTTAAAACATGGCGCTGATTCATTGATACAGTTAAGAAATCTATCTTTTTCTGATAATTCAGCTTCTGCTCTTGTAATGACAATATATTTAGGATGTTCAGAACTATTTTCAAATTTTGTTGGCAAAGAAGTTGCTACATTTCTTAGATATACATTAGCTTTTCCACTATCCATAATTTCCCTGAAAATGGGAGATATGGATTGAAACTCCATAGCCTTTTGATAGCCATTTAAGTCATCATAAAATTGTATAAAAATGAGGCTTCCGGCATGTTCACCTGTTCCTATAGAGCCAAAACGCGTTCCTTTAGCTCCTGCATTCGCAATTAAATCCTTTGAATGTTGAGACATTAGTTTAGCCATAGTTTCTCTATAACTAAAATCAACAGAAGCAACTGTTAATATAACATAATTTGTATCACTCATAATTAAAATCCTTAAATGTTTACTTTATATAAATATCTTATTGATAGTTAATTTTTATACAAGGTAATCTAAATTTACATATCTTTACAGCAGGGTTAGTGTAATCAGAGTCAATAATGGTATATGAGATGTTGTTATAGTGGATGGGTGAGTCTGTAAAATTGAGAGATTAATTATTTAATAAAGCTACTCAAAACTTTTTGTTAACTCAGGACTTAAGATACCAGTTTCTACTGTGAATTTACACTCAAACTTTGTTGCAAAGTTTTCGATTCTCTCTTTCAATATAGGTATAAAGTTTTCCATATTCTCCTTTGTATCAAAACATTGAACGCCAAGACCTTTATCAGGTGAAACATGGAAGGAATTCATCCATAATCTTCCTTTTGGATTTTTAACTGGTTGATTATCTGCTAGATAATCATGTGCAATTCCCATGACTTTTGGGTTCATGTATCTAATGTGCAGAAAAACACAAAAGTTCGCAGACATTTCATCTCCTTTGCTTTTGAAATATATCTATTATATCAATCTAATAAAAATTCAAGTGGACCCTCAAACGACCTAACTTTCAAAGTTGTTTTTAATTCATTAATTTCTGAGTTATTCATCATCTTAATTTTATCAGCAGATTTTTTATCCTCAAATTCAGCTATAACAAATGCTGACACTTCGTTTACTTTGAAAACTTTTGCATTCATTTGCCCTTGTTCTAAATTTTTAGGAAAATGAGTTACCTTTAAATAATCCAAGAAAATATTTAATTGTAGTTTGGTTGGTGCAGTTATTTCAACAATTCTTATATACATATTTTACATTATTTTTATTTATTAAAATTAATCAATATTTTTCATAAGAATAGCCACCAAATGTTTCTCAGTTTGTTTAACACCAGTTGCCTGTTACATAAAAAGTGCTTACATTTCAATTGGTTATCATGAGATATGGTGCGGCTGAGAAGCAGTTCTATTCACTTATAGTGCACCATTTACAACTGAACATAAACAGTAGCCTCATATTATGTAATCTTGAATCCGTGTCAACAGGCACGTTTTCTTTCACAGTTGCTTTTACAGTAAAAAGTCGCTACTGAGTACAGGGGTTCTGCTTCATTTATATGTAATTATAATTTAACTATAATAACATTTATTTGTATTCACTTAAATGACCCTACCCACGGATGGGACATGGGGGGTGTGTACGTTATATATACATAGGCTCTAAATCAACACAGCCAATAAAAGCAGGTAATAAATTTCCTACATTTTTCATATGTTCAAGAGTGGCTTCGCTATCTTTATATCTTTCATGTAAGTATAAAGTTGTATCATCGTCACTTAGCCAGAAATCATATGAAATAGCACCATCTTCGGTGCGTGTTGCTACTACCATTGCTTCAATAGCTTTCTTCATATTTTCTAATTCGCCATCTTTAACTTTCCCTGTAATCGTCCAGTATATATTCTCTGTTACCTTCATAGAAATTTCTTTTATAAATTTAGTCTAATTATATTTTCTTATTTTAACTTGTATAAATAATAAACAAGTATAATGCAGATATCATTTAGATACTTAATTTTCAAATATTAATATTAGCATTAAATTAATTTTGTATAAATAATATACAATTTTTAAAAAATATAAGAATAGATGTAGAAAAGATATGTTCAAAAAAAATAATGAATTATAATGAGTTATCTACTGTAGGGGGAAGCTATGGAGATAAAAAATGTTTTTAGCAGTTATGTTAGTTTGTTCGCCTCTAAACTTAATGCATTATAATAAAGAATGCTTCGGTATTGAAGATACTAAGGGTTATTATTTAACAGAAACAAAATGTAACAAAAGAATAAACGAAATGGAAAATGAGTTATTAGCCTCTTTAAATTACCCAGCTATGATTAGTAAAGATTGTGTAAAAGTAAAATTAAAAGCTGTATAATATTTGATGGTAATCAAAAAATAACTCAGGTTATGAAACAGATAATACGTATGTTAATTATCTGTATACATATAAAAAGACATACAACAGGGTTAATGCAATCAAATTTAAATAGTGAATGAGATGTGGTTATAGTTGGTGTGTGAAACTGTGAGACTGGGATTAAATTTTTAAATCCTGAAGAACAATATTTCTACTTGCCTCTATAACAGGGTCTGCAGCTTGAAGGTCTTTAATAATATTTTTGGTAAAATTATCTAATTCCTTCTGAGATTGTTTAAATGCATTTGGACTTTCATACTCAAACAAAACAGATATTTTAAATGTTCCCTTCACGTTCCATATTTGATTAAGACAAAACCTTGTACATCCTTTTTTTTTAAGCTTATCAAATAATGCTGTACCATTATCTTCCCAAATTCTTCTAAAAAGAAGCATTTGCGCTTCTGTCTTAAAAGTAAAAGTATTATAAGTCATTAAGTTTGCTTTTGTATCCAATATAAACTCCCAGTGTGCAAAAATTTATAATAAATTAAAGTATCAATCAAACCTATCTATGTTAAGTAAAAAGGCGCAAAATGTTTCTCAATTTGTTTCACAGTTTTATCAAAAAATAAAATAACTAAGCAATTACAATTAGTTAGTTTTAAGAATGGTGCGGCTGAGAAGACTCGAACTTCCACGGGTTTTACCCCACAGCGACCTCAACGCTGCGCGTCTACCAGTTCCGCCACAGCCGCATATAAAAAGATCATGTTTGCGATAACAAAACAATATGCATAATGCAAGTTAAATAATATATTAGCAAATGATAAAGATAGGGTTATTAATTTGACACAGTTGATTGAATGGAAAATATCAAACAAGTTGATAGATTATGATTTTGCCATTTCAGAAATGGAAAAAAGAGTCTTAGGAATAAAAAAGAATTCCGATAAAGAATTAGTTTGGCTTTTAGAGCACAAATCTATTTTTACAGCTGGAACTTCTGCAAAAAATAAAGATTTAATTAATAATAAAGTAAAAATTCGACATACAGGAAGAGGAGGTCAATGGACTTGGCATGGTCCAGGGCAAAGAGTGGTTTACTTCATGCTTAATCTTAAAAACAGACTTCCTGATATAAAAGCATATGTATATGCTCTTGAAGAGTTAATTATTTTAACATTAAGTGATTTCAATATCGATGGCGTTAGAATAAAAAATCAACCTGGTGTTTGGGTTAAAGACAAAAATAAATTTGATAAAATCGCAGCTTTGGGTATACGAATTTCTAGCTGGGTGACATATCACGGCATATCTATAAATGTAAATCCCAATCTTGAGGAATTTAAAAATATTGTACCATGTGGTGTTCAAGATAGTGGTGTAACTAGTTTGAGCAAACTTAATAAGAATATTTCACTTAACGAATTGGATAATAGTCTTAATAAATATTTTAAAAAACTTTTTAGTGAAAATAGTTCATTTTGCCTGAGGTAAATTATTTTATTTGAAAAGATCTACAAAACATTTTTTAACTATCTTGTCAGCTTTTAAACTATCTATCTTCAAAACATTGACACTATCATTATTTTCAAAAAAACCTTCTTTCGGCCCTTCGTAATGAAGTATTTGGTTTCTTCTTAATCTCAGCCAATGAAAATCTCTAGAGTTTTTAAAATGATTTATATCTAGTCCGTCTATATAATATAAATTATTTTCATCTGATAAAATATTATCTATAATTGTAAGTGCTAAAATTATAGTAGTCACCCACATTTTATTTTGTATAGCTCTTTTATATTCTTCTAACAAAATTTTATTTTGTGGATTTAAATATTTGGAGTAATTATCTAAGGTCATTTCAATAGTTACTATAAGTTAAATTTATCATAAATAAACATTACGACTTCAGACAATCTAAAAAATAAATGGTTCTATTTAACTCAAGATTAATTTTATTTCTATTTTTTGAGGCTTCTTCTTCATATCCCCAGTTTTCTGCTTGCCATAATTCATCTAAATGTGATAATTCAAAGGCTTTTTCTTTGATTTTATCATTACTTAAAACGCATAGTGATAAAAACACAGATCCTGTTATATTTGTAATTCTATGTAGAACTACAATTTCCAAATCAGTGAATTTAGTTAAGAACTTAGAAATTTTAATATGGATTTCTTTATCTTGTTTTAAGGGCATTATACCTTTAAAGGCGTTTATCTTATTATTAATGTAATTTTCAACTTTTAATAAAATTGGATCCCAATTCTTACTTTGCCATTGAACTAAATCATTGGGCTTTTCTGCTCTATAACATGTAAGATCTGTATCAATAAAATCTAATATATCGTCAATATATGGATTTCTATTACCGCTTATTTTATCAATATATGTAGACAAAATTCCATAAAAAATCAAAGCATCCGTATCTATGATATTTGTATCTTGGTTCCATTCTTTATATATCTCTTCAGCTATTTTTGAATTTGGGATTGTTAATTTCTTTTTCAAAGGAGTTTTTAAAACTTTATCATCTAAAAAGATCTCATAGGAACTAATATCTGTTTTTTTTAATTGAACTGTTTCCCAGAATTTTTTCATTTTAAATAAACATTGTTTTCATTAATTTACTTAAATCACTGGCATTATCGACCAAATGAGTTGCTCCTGCAGTCAATAATAAATTTTTATCATTATACCCCCAAGTTACACCTACACTTATTATTCCTGCATTTACACCCAAACCTATATCATTTATCGTATCACCAATAATTACGCAAAATTTATCTTGAATTCCTAAATCTTTCATAGCTTTTATTGCCATAGCTGGATTTGGTTTAGGAATATTCTCGTCTGTAGTTAAAGTAATATCAAAAAAATTGGACATGTCGTGTTTTGCTAAGCCATTCGTTAGGCCAATACGTGATTTATTAGTTGCTATTCCAATTAACCATTCATCAGCTTTCAATTCTTTTAAAAGGTCTACGACCCCAGTATATAATGGTTCATTTTGTAATCCTAATCTTCCTTGTTCTGCATACCAAGATCTGTATGCTTCAGATATTTGTTCTGGTGTAACATTATATCCTGGTGGCATATATTCATCTAGTGCAATTGCGAGTGGTTTTCCTATATTTTCTCTTACTTTTTGAGGATTAGGATCTGGCAAACCACACATTCTAAAAGCCGCAATAGCTCCCTCAACTATCATAATTGCTGAATCTACTATTGTTCCATCATAATCAAACAACGCTAATTTAAAGTTTTTAGACAATCAATTTTCTCCAAATATTATATAAAAATATTATTTATGTTTTTAGGTAATGTTAATCCAAGAAACTTTAAATTCTTCTTAAAATTTTCTGAAAGTTCTGCTTCTATTACTTCGTTTGAGGGCATTCTAATTGAATAAGCATGTAATTGTAAATTTTTTATATCTTCA
The DNA here is from genome assembly GCA_000421325.1 of alpha proteobacterium SCGC AAA536-K22. Lineage (GTDB taxonomy): Bacteria > Pseudomonadota > Alphaproteobacteria > Puniceispirillales > Marisalimonadaceae > Marisalimonas. The sequence continues at coordinate 721 of ATWQ01000029.1, read as the reverse complement.
TCATCCCATTTAATTTGAGATATACTTTCATGTCCTGGCAAATCGTTTTCAGAAGAATATACACGTAATGAACCATTATATTTTTTATCACCAACAATAGGTGCATTTATATTTTCCAAATGAACTCTCAACTGATGCGTTCGACCTGTTTTTGGATAGAGAGCTATTAATCCAACTCTTGAACTAACTTTATCTAAAATTTTATATTCAGTAATTGCTTGTTTCCCTTTATCGTGATCAACAGTCATTTTTCGAAGACCTTTATGTTCTCCTTTTAATATTGGTAAGTCAATAATACCAGTTTCAGTTTTTGGACAAGGTGACACAATAGCTAAATATGTTTTAATAATTTTTCTACCCTTGAAATAATTCGAAAACTTTTTAGCTGTTTGTTGATCTCTTGCTACTATTAGTAAACCTGAAGTTTCTTTATCTATCCTGTGAACTAGTTTGGGAGAATAAGTCTCTTTGAATACATATCTTAACATACCGTCTATATGATATTTTTGCGAACTTCCCCCCTGTACGGCAAGACCAAAGGGCTTGTTTAGGGCTATATATTCTTTTGTCTCTTTTATAAGAATTTTGTTATAAAGATTTTTATAATATATGTTCGTACTTTTATCGTAAGTGTCTTTAATATCTTTTTTTTCAAAATTTATGTCGTTTGAATAAGATATAATTTGACCTAATTTAACTTTAATCGATGATTTTATTTTTT
>ATWQ01000028.1 GCA_000421325.1 alpha proteobacterium SCGC AAA536-K22 | reverse complement strand
TTTTTTTTAGTACATTGTTTTAATTGACTTTTTCTATGAATATCAAAAATCAATAATTTTTTTTTATTTATTATCCATTACTCATATTGCGAATGTTAATAAGCTATATAAAATTATTTTTGTGTTTACAGTTTTTCAAATTAAAAACTCAAATTTTTAAACTATAACTTAATTCTAAAAGTGTTAATTTTAATGAATAAAATACAATCATATTCAGATACAAAAGAAACTAAAATTAAACTAGGTCAAGATTTAATAGACTTTGAAGTTTCAAAAAATAACGACTGGGAAAAAACTAAAAATCTAATCAAAAAGAATATAAAGGAAATTATTTGGAAAGCATGGATAGAACCGCTTAATTTTGTAAAATATGAAAAAAAAATACTCTATTTAGCTTCAAACTCTCAATTAATTTCAAATAGAGCTGAAACTCAATATTACGAAACTATTTATTTTGAAGCGTCAAAATATTTTGACGGTTTAGTTAAAATTAATATTTATACAAAAGACAAAGTAGAAAGGATTAAAAATTATAAGATTGAAAAAGATGACGATATTAAAGTTGATAAATTCATTCATAATGATCTTTCATTTGTAGATAGTGTGTCTATGAAGATCAATACAAAACTAACTTTTGATAATTTTGTAGTTGGTGCCTCTAATCAAATGCCCTTCGCCGCCTCTAAGAGGGTATGTGATACAAACTCTATTATTTATAATCCACTTTATATTTATGGCAAAGTTGGGATGGGAAAAACCCACTTATTGAACTCAATTGCAATAGATTTAAAACAAAAAAATCATAATATGAAAATTGTATTAATGTCCGCAGAACGTTTCATGTACCAGTTTATAAAAGCTATAAGACAAAAAGATACAATAAAGTTTAAGGATCAATTTAGATCTATTGACGTTTTAATGATTGATGACATTCAATTCATTGGGGGTAAAGGTTCAACCCAGGAAGAGTTTTTTTATACATTTAATAATTTGATAGATGAGGGTAAACAAATCATAATATCTTCTAACAAATCACCTGTTGACTTAATTGATTTAGATGAGAAGTTAAAATCAAGATTAGGAGGCGGTTTGGTTGTTGATTTTTTACCAACTGATTATAAATTAAGATTAGATATTTTAAGAAGAAAAGTGAATTTATTAGGGCTTAATATACCATTTGATGTTCTTCAATTTTTAGCAAAAAAAGTTGTAAGCAACATTAGAGAACTAGAAGGTTGTTTAAATCGAATTTGGGCTAATCACGAACTTACAGGTAAAGATATAAGTATAGAAAACGCCGAAAATTTGTTAATTGATATTTTGTCAGTTAATGAAAAAGATATATCAATAAATTTTATACAAGAAAAAGTTTCATTGTTTTTTAATTTGAAACCATCTGAAATGAATTCCTCAAGACGTTCAATTAATATTGCGAGACCAAGACAAATTGCAATGTATTATTGTAAAGCTTTAACTAGCTTTTCTTACCCTGAGATCGGTAAAGCTTTTGGAGGAAAAGATCATACTACTGTAATGCATGCAGTTAAAAAAATTGATACGTTGTCACTTGTGGATCTTAAATTAAAAAAACAACTTTCTGACCTTAAAAAATCTATACTTTCCATTCAATAATGATCTTATTAAATAGATAACCAGTTATACGTAATTGCTTGCTGAAATTAGTGTAAGCATGTTAGAATACAATTTTAATACTTGTATTTATTTGCAAGCGATTGAGGTTAAATTATGAATTTTACAATTGATAGAAATGCACTGCTGAAACCACTTGGACATATATATTCTGTTGTAGAAAGAAGAAATACAATACCAATTTTATCAAATGTACTTATAGAAACAAACTCATCAAAAGTTTCATTTACCGCCACTGATATGGATATGGATATTGTTGAAGTTACGGGTTGCGTTGTTTTTAACCAAGGAAAAATTACTCTAGCTGCTCATACTTTATATGACATTGTAAGAAAGCTTCCTGATGGTGCTGAAATTAAAATTGAACTTCTTGACTTAAACGTTCAAGTTTCTGCAGGTAAATCTAAGTTTATTCTCCCAACTTTATCAGTGGACGATTTTCCTGTAATGACAGAAATTGAAAAAGGTAATGAATTCTCTATAGAATCTGTTGATCTTGCAAGTTTAATTGATAACACCAAATTTGCAATTTCTTCTGAAGAGACAAGATATTATTTAAACGGTATATTTTTTCATGTTCCTGAGCCAAATAAGGATAAGTTAAGAGCAGTTGCAACGGATGGGCACCGTCTAGCCCAAGCTGAAATTCCACTTCCTGATGGAGCTGAAGCTATGCCAGGTATAATTTTGCCAAGAAAAGCTGTTGGAGAAATAAGAAAATTGACCGAAGGAACTGATGGTAAAATTAAAATAATTATTTCTAATACAAAGGCAAAATTTATTTTTCCAAATTCTGTATTAACAACAAAGTTAATAGATGGTACATTTCCAGACTATCAAAGAGTTATTCCAAAAGAGAACCTAAATAAATTAGTGGTTTTAAACACTGATTTTTCAAAAGCTATCGATCGTGTTTCAACTGTCTCTATGGAAAAATCAAGAGCTGTGAAACTTTCATTAAATAAAAACTTGTTATCTTTAAATGTTAATAGTCATGACTTAGGAAATGCATCTGAAGATCTAGAAATAGATTATCATCATGACAATTTAGAAATAGGTTTTAATGCAAAATATCTCCTAGATATAGCTTCTCAAATTCAAGGAAAAGAAATAGAAATATTATTATCAGACTCAGCTTCCCCCGCGTTGATAACAGATCCAGATCAAGATGGCGTTATTTTTGTCTTAATGCCTATGAGAGTTTAATTTTTTTTTTTAAGATTTAATAATTAAATCTAGGATGGAAATGAAAAATAATATTTTAAATTTCAAAAATGACATTTCTTCTAATGACAACTCTAATACATTTTATATAGATAAATTAAATTTAAAAAATTTTAGAAATCACATTGACCTTAATCTAAAAATAGGTAGTTCATCTTTATTAATTTATGGGGGTAATGGTTGTGGTAAAACTAATATTCTAGAAGCAGTTTCTTTATTAAATCAGGGTAAAGGGATTAGAAAGTCTAACATTGAAGATTATCTAAATCAAAAATATATTGCTGAAGAAAGTTATAATATTTGGGGAATAAATGCAGATTTTGTATGTCCTAATGGTAAATTTAATATAGGTACAGGACTAAAAGAAGATTCACTCAAAAAATCTAGAATAGCTAAAATTAATACAGAGAAATGTTCTTTAAGTTCATTAGGAAGAATTTTAAAAATTTCTTGGATCACTCCTCAAATGTGTATTTTATTCCAAACTGGTATGAATGAAAGAAGACGTTTTTTAGACAGGCTTACCTCTACATTAGATAGTTTACATTTAAATAGAGTGTATAAATATGAAAAACTATTAAGACAAAGAAGTAAAATTTTGATGCAATTTAATAGTGATAAAACATGGTTAGATACTTTAGAAAGTCAAATTTCTGAATTTTCTGTTGCTATTACGGCGAGTAGATTGGATATGGTGCAAGCGCTTAACGATTTATACAAAAAGGAGTTGAATGATAATTATTTAATAGATCATTTTCCCCCAGCAGATATAAAATTGATAGGGAAAATTGAAGAGCTTCTCACGAACAAACCTGCTTCGGAAGTAGAAGACTATATTAAATATATTTTAAAAAAATCGCGCTTTTCTGAACAAGAAACTGTTTTTGGCCCACATAAGACGATAATAGAAATATTAAATAGAAAAAATAATAAGAATGTAAATTCTGCCTCTACAGGTGAGCAGAAGCTTTTATTAATTTCTATTATTTTATCACACGCAAGAATGTTAAATAAAAAATTTAATATGGCACCTATTTTATTATTAGACGACATTGTAGAGCATTTAGATGAAAAACACAGAAGTGCGTTGTTTTTAGAGATATCTAGGCATGAAGGACAAGCTTGGTTTACTAGCACAAGTAAAGAAGCTTTTGCAGCTTATCCAACTTTAATTGATAAAATAAATCTTCCTAAAATAATGGACCTTTTCAAAGGTAAATATGATTTTCAATATGGAGAAGTATAAATGTCTGAAAAGGATTTAGAAATTAATAATACAGATTATGATGCAGATTCTATTAAAGTTCTAAAAGGTTTAGATGCTGTTAGGAAAAGACCTGGTATGTATATTGGTGATACTGACGATGGCTCAGGTTTGCATCATATGGTCTATGAGGTTTTAGATAATTCAATTGATGAGTCTTTAGCAGGCCATTGCGACCTCATTCAAGTGAAACTGTTGAATGATGGTTCTGTCACAATAAGTGATAATGGAAGAGGTATACCAGTAGATATTCATCCTGAAGAAGGAGTTTCGGCAGCAGAAGTAATTATGACTCAATTACATGCAGGTGGAAAATTTGATAACAACTCATACAAAGTTTCTGGAGGGTTACATGGAGTTGGTATTTCAGTTGTAAATGCTCTATCAGAAACACTAATTTTAACTATTTATAGAAATGGTAAAATATATGAGATTAATTTCAAAAATGGCGTGGCTAGAGATCGTCTAAAGATTGTTGGCGAAGATGAAAAAAAAAATGGTACAGAAATTAATTTTAAACCAAGTAAAGAGACCTTTACTAAATGTAATTTTGATTATCAAACTTTAGAGCATCGAATTCGAGAGTTGGCCTTTTTAAATAGTGGAGTACATATAGACTTAATTGATCAAAGAGAAACTGACGAAAAAAAAGTATCGTTCTTTTATGAGGGAGGTTTGAAGGCTTATATAGAGTACTTAAATAAATCAAGAAACGCTATTCATGAAGTTATAGCAACTACGCATGAAAAAGAAGGCATAACTGTAGATATTTCTATGGAATGGACAGATGGATACCACGAAACCACTCTTTGTTTTACAAACAATATACCACAAAGAGATGGAGGTACCCATTTAGCAGGGTTTCGTGCGGCTCTTACTAGAGTAATTAATTCTTATTCTGTTAATTCTGGTATAGCAAAAAAAGAAAAGCTTCAATTATCTGGTGAAGATTGTAGGGAAGGTTTAACTACAGTACTATCCTTGAAAATTCCAGACCCTAAGTTTTCAAGCCAAACTAAGGATAAATTAGTATCAAGTGAAGTACGTCCTGTTGTAGAACAATTAGTTTCAGAATCTTTGAACCAATGGTTTGATGAACATCCAACAGAAGCTAAAAAAATAATAGCAAAGGCTTATGAGGCAGCAAGTGCGCGTGAAGCAGCTAAGAGAGCGCGTGAATTAACAAGAAGAAAAGGTGTTATGGACATTGCCAGTCTTCCAGGTAAATTAGCAGATTGTCAGGAAAAAGATCCGTCAAAATCAGAAATATTTTTAGTCGAGGGAGACTCTGCAGGTGGATCGGCTAAACAAGGAAGAGACAGGTCTAATCAAGCTATCCTCCCTTTAAGGGGTAAAATTTTAAATGTAGAACGAGCAAGAATAGATAAGATGTTATCATCTATAGAAATAGGAACTTTGATTACGGCTATTGGGGCAGGCGTTGGAAATTCTGAAATTAACGTTGAAAAAGCGAGATATCACAAAATAATTATAATGACAGATGCAGATGTGGATGGGAGTCATATAAGAACATTGTTATTAACTTTTTTCTTCAGACACATGCGCCCTCTTGTTGATGCCGGCTATTTATATATTGCACAACCACCATTATTTAGAGCAAAACATGGTCAATCTGAAGTTTACCTGAAAGATCAAATAGCTTTAGATGATTATTTAATCAAATCAGGAATTAAAGATGTTTCTTTGTCATTAGGAGATAGTGAGACCGTTTATGGCGAAGATTTAAGATTATCTGTAGAAAAATCAATTTTTGCAAAGAGACTTATAGATAATGTATCTAAAAAGTTAGGTTTTCCAGAAATTATTTCTCAATTAGCTATCTTAGGTCTTTTAAATTTTAAACTATTTGAAAATGACAATAATCTTATACAGATTACTCAAAGATTAAATAAACTGCCTAGCAACTCATCCAATGAATGGACTGCCAAATACAACGTTAATAGTGAAAATGATAATAAAAAATCCATAGAAATATCTAGAGTAAATAGAGGTGTAAAAGATATCTTAATATTAAACGAAGAAGATTTGAACTCAGAGGAGATAAAAGCTCTGGATAATATGAAAGACTTCCTTAGCGATCATTTTTTAAACAAATGTATATTTAATTCAAATACAAAAAATTATGAATTAAATGGACCTTTAGATTTGGCCAAAAAAGTAACGGATTTAGGAAAAAAAGGATCACAAGTAAATAGATATAAAGGATTAGGTGAAATGAATCCTGTTCAACTATGGGAAACAACACTTGATCCTAATGCAAGGTTTCTACTTCAAGTCAAAGTAGAAAATGAAGGAGAAGCAGAAGAGACTTTTTCTACTTTAATGGGGGAAATAGTAGAGCACAGAAGAACATTTATTCAAGACAATGCCCTTAAAGTAAGTAACTTAGACATTTAATCTTTAGTTAATATGATTGTCTTTCCTTAAAATATGATCTGAAATTTGTTGAGATGTAAAAGCGCTTAATGTCCAACCAAGATGTCCATGACCAGTATTATAAAAAACTCCTGGTAGGTTCCCACTTCCAACTTTTGGAACCATACTTGGTGTCATTGGTCTCAATCCTGCCCATGGAATTGCATGTTCAGTAGATATTTTTGGAAAAAGTTCATTACACCACTTAATCAAAGGGTTTATTCTATCAGCTCTAATATCTTTATTATAACCATTAAACTCAGCAGTTCCTGCTACCCTAAATCTATCTTTTCCTAATCGGCTTGAGACTATTTTTGCTTTGTCATCAAGTAACGAAACATATGGAGCATTATTAACACTTTCTTTATCATTAAGTAATAATGTAATTGAATAACCCTTAACTGGATATATATTGACACTATCCCCTAATTCGTTAGCTATAAATTTACTATTAACTCCTGCGCAGACGACAATACCATCATAATTTTGTTTTTGTAATTGATTAGATTTTTTGAAAGTTATTATAGGTTGTTCTTTGTTGTGATTAACTCTAGTTATTTCAGTTTCATAATAGAACTTTACCCCCTTTTTTTCACAGGCATCTGCAAGTAACTTAGTAAATTTATGAATATCTCCAGACATATCACTTTTAGTATAAAACCCACCAACAAAGCTTTTTAGATTTAAAGTTGGTTCAATGGACAACATTTCGTCCAACGTAACTTCCTTACGAATTAATCCAGCTTCAGCAAGCCACTTATTCACTCTTCTTCCGTGTTTTAAGGAATCATAATTATCACACAGATGCATAATACCTTTTTCTTCAAGATCTAGATTAATTTTTTCAATTTTTAGAATTCTTTTAAATTCATCCCTACTTTCTATAGCCATTTTAGCAGTTAATATCGTATTTTTTTTATGGTTTGGAATATTAGAAATGAAGCTTAGTAACCAACCAATTTTATGAAAATTCAATTTAGGGTTGAATAATAAAGGAGCATCCTTTTTCAACATCCATTGAATGCCCTTACCTATAGTTGACCAACTATTCCAAACTTCAGCATTGCATGCAGACAACTGACCTCCATTAGCAAAACTAGTTTCCATAGCAGCATATCGATTTTTATCAAAAACTGAGACTGTATATCCTCTTTCACAAAGTTGATATGCAGTAGTTATACCAGTAATTCCTGCGCCAATAATTGCTATATTTTTCATTATAAACTCCGTAACAAAATTATTGTAAAATACAATTTACCCCATCTGTCACGGAACCTGAAAGATTGACCAAAATTGGCTTACCCCTTCGGTGGATGAAAAAATCATCTCTCTCCAGATTATCAACTTTTTGTGTTTCGGGTGCCTGAGAGTTTCCGGGGTGGTTGCTCCTTCGGCGGTTTAAAAAACGCTCTCACACAAAAAGACTTTGATATTTAAGCAATAACAATTATTAAAGAAAAAAACAATACAATTAAGGTTATGATATTTTCGTCTCAAATCTTGTTACTATGAAAACTCCCACACACGAAAGAGATAATCCAAAAATATCAAGATAAGTAAATTGTTCGTTTAGAATTATAAATGCCATTAAAGATGAAACGGGATTAACCAAAAAAAATAAAGTAGATGTTTGGTTTGCTTTATTATGTTCTAAAAGCCACATCAGTATCAAAAAAGCTCCTAGTGAAACTGCAAATACTTGCCATGACATAGCAAGAATAAAATCATTAGAAAAATTTATAAAGTAGTTTTCAAAACAAAGAGCAAGAAAAAAGTGAAAAATCGAAGCACTTAACGCTTGTAAAAAATTATTCCCAGAAAGTGACAAATCAGATCCAATTTTTTTTTGCCATATAATCCCTAGTGATGATGCAGTTAATCCAATTAACCCTGCAAAAAAAGCAATAGCAGTAAGACCATTTATAATGTCAGGTAAAATTATAATGAATGCGCCAGAAAACCCAAAAAAAATGCCTAACCACTGAAACTTAGATAAAGTCTCATTTAAATAAATGCTTGCAAGTATCGATGTTAAAATAGGTTGTAATGAAACTAATAGAGCTATAAGGCTTACGGAAATACCTTTTGATAGGGCGTAAAACACACCACCTAAATAAAACCCATGAAATAGTAAACCACTTATTGATGCATCTTTAAAAGCTTTTAAAGAGATTTTTTTATTTGTTGAAAAAAAAATAAAAAATAAGAAAAAAAAGAAGGCAACAATTCCAAATCTCAGTGAAAGGGAAATAAAAGGGGTAGCATTATCTACTATTATTTTGCTTGTAATAAAAGCCGAAGACCAAAGCAAAACAAATATTAATGGTATAACATTAAGAATTTTATTCTCTCTTATATAAAGTAGTAGCTTATTCAAATACGTTGTGAAAAGAATATTTAGGTTTCATTATTTCTTATTTTTCCTGATAAGAAAGAGTTTACCAGATTAATAAAGTCTTTTAAATATCAAATCTGCTGCTTTTTCTCCAGAAATAAAAGCTGATTCAACATTTGGTCCTTCCATAAAATCCCCAGCAACAGCAATAGGAAATTTTGGATCAATTTGAGGTCCTGTACAAACTCTCTTCACCTTAGCATATTTCCATATATGTAAACTATGGAAACTAATTTTTACATTTTTTTCAAACGGATAAATAATTTTTTCTATTTCAGAAAAGATTTCATTTTTAATTAACACTTTATCTTTATTTAAACTTTTATTTGAAAAAGCTCCTTGAGCGTGTGCGGTCCAAAAACGCAAATTACTACCAGCAGCCATCCAACTTAAAATAGTTTGCTTTTTATAAAAATCAAAAAAATGTGGAACGTTTTTAGGCTCCTTATCAAAGGAAAACATTAGTGCAATGCAAGCATCGTAAGAAGAAGTCTTTAGAGTTGTTTTTAAAGTTGGAAATTTTGTGATTAAATCTAGGTTTTGTGGGGCTGGAATAGTAGATATTACACCATCATACGTCTTCCAAATACTACTTTTGTCATTAAGGACAATAATCTTTTCATTAAAAGGTTTCAAATGGGTAACTTTTACATTTTGGGTAACCTTAAGATTTTGAGATAAATTTATTAAAAAATCTCTCATAGATTTAAAACCCCTATATCTTGGAGGTGAAAAGTTTCCATATTTTTTTATATATTTTTTGTTTATTCCATTTTGGATAACTTTTTGGAAATTATCAGATTTGGCAGTAAAAAATTGCGCTCCATGAAAAAAGTAATTTGATTTATCTTCAATTTTAATATCTCGAGTTCCTATTCTTCCTCCTATAAAATTACCCTTATCAATTATAGTTGACTCTAAACCATAAGATTTTAACTTTAATGATGAAGAAATTCCTGCTATTCCTGATCCAATAATTAGGATTTTCTTTGACATATGAACCCTTTCGTAAAAATAATATCTTATAGGATAAACGCATAATATGAATAAATTTTTTGTTAAACCTGAGTTTGTTTTGGAAAAATTTAAATTTGAAGATAATTTTGAAATTCCATCAGTTAAAAATATGAATGCAGAAAATGTAATTAATGTTTATGAGGGCATGCGACACTTTTTTCCGACCTATCAGGAAAATAATGAAAAGACAACTTTGGCTCCAAAGTTAGAAAATATTTTAGATGATTTTGAAGCGTTATTACTTGATGCATTTGGAGTTTTAAATACTGGTGCTTCACTAATACCTGGAATTGTTAAAACACTAAGTATAGCTCGAGAAAAAAATATTGCACTATTAGTTGTTACGAATGGGGCAAGTAATAATTCATATAAAAAAAGAGAACAACTTTCTTCCTTAGGTTTAGAATTTTCAGATGAAGAGATAATTTCGAGTAGAGATGCAGCTGAAATATTTCTATCATACAATCAACCAGAAGGACCTTTGGGTGTTATGGGCAACATAGGAGATGATTTAAACATACCTAATTTAAATTGTATTGAACTAGAACAAGATTACTTAATGTTTGAGGAAATGAACTCATTTATTTTGTTAGGTACTCTTCAATGGGATACTGTATGGCAAGAGATATTATTTAACTCTTTGAAAGAAAATCCAAGACCTTTATTTGTCGCTAATCCAGACTTGGTTGCTCCTCACGAAGAGAAGTTTAGTATAGAACCTGCATATTATGTATCACACTTAGTTAAAAATGGAATTCATCTCCCATTTTGGTTAGGTAAACCATTTCCAACAATATTCGAACTTGCTATGAATAGGATTAATGAATTATCTGGTAGGCACATTCCGTTGTCTAAAATAGGAATGGTGGGCGATACTTTACATACTGATATATTAGGAGCAAATAGTTTTGGTTTAAAATCAATATTAATGACTAAACATGGCTTGCTTAAAAATACAAATGTTGGAAAAATGATTAAACATACTAATATTATACCTGACTATATTGTCGAAAGCCCCTAATAAATGGATACTTGCTCAATAAATGATCTAATTTTTGAAAAGGTTTGTTTTTCTTATGGAGAAAAACTTAATAAAAAAGAAATTTTCAATAATTTTAGTTATAAAATTAGAAAAGGAAAATTTACAAGTATTATAGGTCCTTCTGGTTCTGGAAAAACATCTTTATTAAAATTAATTTCAGGGATTATTACATTTAAAAAAGGTAAAATTACATTTGAAAATGAAACTCTGCAAAAAAAATTAAAAGATGTAAGTTTAGTTCAGCAAAGTTCTTCACTTATGCCTTGGTTGAATGTTTACCAGAATATTGAATTAGGAAATACAACTAAAAAAAATGAAAAATCTAAAAAAATTGATAAAATTATTACAGATGTAGGTTTGCAAGAATATACAAAATTCTTCCCTCATCAACTATCGGGTGGGTTACTACAAAGAGTTGCAATTGCAAGAGCATTACTTTTTAAACCTAAACTATTACTTTTAGACGAACCATTTGCTGCTCTGGATAATTTAAGCAGAGAAAATATATCAACCGAGCTCATTTCAATTATTAAAGAAGAAGCTGTTACAGTTATCATGGTTACACATTCTATAGAAGAAGCAGCATTGCTAAGTGATGAAGTTTTAGTAACGGGATTGGCTCCTATAAATGTCATTAGAAATTTTATTCCACCTAAAAGTAAAAATTCTGCAACTTGGCAAAAAATAGGACTTAGAAAATCATTGGAAAATAAATCTTTTTATAATTATATAAAGTCAATAAGAGATACTTCTTACCAAGCTTTAAAAGGAAATTAAATCTTGAAACATAAAAATAAAACAATTTTAGTCACTGCATCCGCTAAAAGATTAGGAAAACTTATAGCGACTGATTTAGTTAAAACAGGATGGGGTGTAGCCATTCATTACAACAAATCAAAACAATTAGGAGAAGAAACTGCAGATGAATTGTTAAGAATTGGAGGCAAAGTATCTTTACATCAAGCTGATTTAACAATTCATTCAGATATTGAAAGATTAATTAAAGACCTAGAAGAACAAGATTCAATTTGGTCTGGATTAATAAACAATGCTGGTTATTTTAATTATGACAGTGGTATTAATTTTGATGCCAAATCTCTTCATAATCATATGTCGGTAAATTTTACTGCACCAGCAATTTTGACACAAGCGTTAGCAAAATATACCTTTAATATTCAAAAAAAAATAAAAAATACTCAGGGTTTTGTAATTAATATAATTGATGCAAAAATTTTTGGACTTAATCCAGATTATTATACTTATACATTATCAAAACAAGCTATGTATGGTCTTACAAAAATGTCTGCACTAACATATTCATATTGTTTAAGAGTAAACGGAATAGCTCCGGGTATTACCTTATTAGCCCCTGGACAGGATGAAAAGGCATTTAAAAAATCTCATAAGAAAAACTTATTAAAGTCATCGTCTTCAGTTAAAGAAATTTTAAATACTATTCAACTGATAATTCACACTAAATCAATGACTGGGCACGTAACACTTCTTGATGGAGGAGCGCATCTTGCTCCACCTAGAAGGGATGTTGGCTTATAATATGGACGATAAAATGAAAGCTAGAAAAAGAAAAATATTTATTAATAACTTGATCCTGATTGCTTCAATCGGTGTTTATGAAAAAGAAAAAAAAAATAAACAAAAAATAATAGTAAACTTAGAAATATTACTTACTAATAATACTGAGCCTCTTAGTGACAATTTGGAAGAAACCCAAGATTACAGTCAGTTTAGAAAATGTGTAACGGACATAGTTCAGAGTGAACATTTTGATTTACTTGAAATTTTAACTAAGAAAATATATGCGGTTATTTCTAAAAAAGAATTTGTTCTTGGAGTAAAGATAAATATATCTAAACCGGACATTTTTGATAATTGTGAAGTTGCGTATGAATTATCTAGTATTTAAAAATCATCTTTTTGTAACCTCATGGTTCTAAAAGACTCATTAGGATCACTTGTTTTTAAACCAATAGAATTTATTAAGTCTTGATCATCTGCTCTCAAAAAAGGGTTAATATTTTTTTCCTTACCTAATTCAAAAGGTATTGTAGGCAGTTGTTTGTCTCTTTTATTTTTTATTTCTATATTAGCTACTTTTAATAATTGATTATTAGGATCTATGTGGTTGGCAAATTTTGCATTTGTAGATGTATATTCATGGCCGCAATATACTAATGTATCATCAGGTAAAGTCCTTAGTTTAAGTAAGCTTGACCACATTTGATCCATTGTACCTTCAAAAACGCGTCCACAACCAAGATAAAACATTGTATCACCAGAAAACAAACATTTTTCATCTACCATGTAAAAACATACATGACCTAAAGTGTGACCAGGTGTGTGAATGACTTTGGTTTTTGTCCCTGCAATATTAATCAAATCGTTATCTGCAACATAAATGTCTATATCAGATATCCGGTTTTTATCATATATTGGGGCAATTAACTTAGATTTATATATATTTAAAAGTTCGGCATTACCACCAATATGATCATGATGATGATGAGTGTTGATTATTTCGTCTAAATGCCAATTCCTTGTTTTTAAAAATCTTATTACTGGGGCTGATTCTCCTGGATCTACCACACTTGTAAGATTTTTTGATTCATTCCGTATCAAGTAGATATAATTATCCGAAAAAGCGTCAATAATGTTGATTTCAATCATTTTTAACCACATAAATTAAAAAATTTAAAAACTTCACTTATTAAATTATAATATTTTACTTATTAATATAATCAAAAAGTTTATTTTATTTTATTAAAGTATATATATATGGATAAATATTAAAGGATTAAAATGAGTAATATTGTTTTAGATGATCTAAGATCAAAGATTGACGAAATTGATACTAATTTATGTCAATTGATAAAAGAGAGACAATCTTTAGCTTCAAAGATAATGAGTGCAAAAAAAGGTAGTTTTCCTTTTGATCCCAAAAGAGAAGAAGAATTAATAAAAAAACTAGTTAATTTAGGTTTAGACAAGTTTTTAGTTGAAAAAGTTTGGCGTCAAATTATTTCATCTAATTTATCAATGCAAAAAGTTCTTAAAATTGGAGTTGCAGGAAATGATGATGATATTAAATCAGCTTATTTAGGACATTTTGGCAATTACTTTAAAACCACTTACTTTTTGAGTGTTGTAAGCTTGCTAGCATCGTTAGACAAAAAAGACATTGAACTTGGATTTTTAGATAGTGAAAGCATTAATAAGCTTAAAAATCAGACTGAAATTAAAGTTAATTTTGACGTTTTAGCAAATGTACCACTTTATAAAAATGCCAATCAAAAAAATTATAATATTATTAAACTTAAGACGGAAAAACCATAAGGTATTTTTATGAATAACCCAACTGCTAAAGCAAGTATTGAAAACTTACAAACTTACAAACCAAATTTTGGTAAAAGCAAAATAAATAATTTGATTAGGTTATCTGCAAACGAAGGCGCTTTAGGTACATCTTTAAATGCTATAAAGGTAATTAAATCCTTTACTCAGAATTTAAATAGATACCCGCTTCAAGTAAGTGATGACTTAATAAGTGCAATAGCAAAGAGATATTTTCTTGATAAGAGAAAAATTATTTTAGGAAATGGGTCTGATGAATTAATATCAATAATTACGCAAGCTTTTTTGGATAGTTCAGATGAGGCTATTTATACAGAATTTGGATTCCTACAATTCCCTCAGGCTATTTCAGTTGCGGGTGCAAAGGGTATTGTAGCAAAAGATGTTAATTTTACAGCCAATGTAGATAATATCCTTTCTAAAATTAATAAAAAAACCAAACTAATATTTTTAGCTAATGCTAATAATCCAACTGGTACTTTTATTCCAAAAAAGGAAGTGATTCGGTTACATAAATCAATCCCCTCCAATATATTGCTGGTATATGACGCAGCTTATTCAGAATACATAACTAATAATGATTATTTCGATGGAAGTAGTTTAGTTGACCATCATAAAAACGTGATAATGTTAAGGACATTTTCTAAGTTGCACGGGTTAGCTTCTCTTAGGTTAGGATGGGGATATTGCTCTGAATATATTTTGAATAATCTTATGAAGGTAAGAGGACCGTTTAGTGTAAATACTGCTGCTATGTTAGCAGGAATTGCAGCTATAGAAGACATAGATTTTCAAGAACGGTCTGTTGCACATAATCTCAAATGGATGCGTTGGTTTGAAAAAGAATTAAAATTATTGAATTTAGATTTTCAAATATCTGTTACTAATTTTTTATTGGTTAAATTTCCAGATGAGATTCATAATAGTGCACAATATGCAGAAAAGTTTTTAGCCGAGCAAGGTATATTAGTTAGAGGAATGAACGCTTATGGTTTATCTAATTATTTAAGATTTTCTATCGGCAATGAAGAGGAAAATATTATTTTTATAAACGCATTAAAAAGTTTTTTAGATAACTAAAAATGAATTTAAATTTTAAAAAAATTTCAATTATAGGTTTAGGATTAATTGGAACTTCAATTTTACACGCAATTAAGGCCAAAGAAGATAATAAAGTTGTAACTTTTGCATATGATATTAATCCTAATCATAGAGAAATAGTGATGCAATTGAAAATTGCATCTTTTGTGTGTAATGATATTCAAGATGCAGTAAAAGAGGCTGATTTAGTAATTCTTGCGGTACCTGTAGGTGCCATGAAAACAGTTGCTAGCTTGATAGCGCCATTTCTTAAAAACAACACCATAGTTACTGATACTGGTTCAACTAAAGGATCGGTTATAAGTGATGTCTACCCTTACTTGCCTAATAATGTTTATTTTATACCATCACATCCACTAGCAGGTACTGAGTATTCTGGTCCAAAATCAGGTTTTAGTTCTTTATTTGAAAATCGGTATTGGTTAATAGTTTACGATAAGCAAACTAATGAGACAAAAAAGTTAATCAACTTCTTTGAAAAATTAGGTTCAATTGTAGAAATTGTTAATACAGAATATCATGATAGAATTCTTGCTATTACTTCTCATTTACCCCACCTAATTGCTTATACTATTGTTGGAACAGCATCTGATCTTGAAACTGATCTTAAAAACGATGTGATTAAATTTTCTGCATCGGGTTTTCGAGATTTTACCCGAATAGCGTCCTCAGACCCTATAATGTGGAGAGATGTTTTTCTTAACAATTCAGATGCAGTTTTGGAAATGATTCAAAGGTTTAACGAAGATTTATCAGACTTACAAAAAGCAATAAGAAAAAAAGATGGAGACAAGTTACACTCTTTTTTTTCAAGAACAAGGTCAATTCGAAAAAAGATAATTGATGCTGGGCAAATTTAACAAATCTATAAAATCTTTTTTATTTTTATTCTTAGGTTAGCAATAAGGAATTTGAAATATTCAGAAAAAATTAGAGAGAAAGTTTCATATGAATTCAACCAATTATTTATGTTATGCTTTTTTGGGGTAATAGGATATGTGACAATTTTTAAATCTGGCATTCTATTTCTAAATTCAAGGAAAGCCCTTGGCATATGATAATTACTAGTGATTAATATAAATTCTTTAATATTATTTTTTTTAACCCATTTTAGTGTCTCATATGCATTTGAATAAGTATTCGTAGAAATGCTATCAAGTTCAACACAACAATCAATTAAATTTAAATCAAAATTAAAATTCAGTTTTTTTTCTAAGCTCAACTTTGTAAAACCTTTACCTGTTCCACTAACAAGTATTTTATTGTTAAATGTAGATGCTTGTTCAAATTTATTAATCATTTTTAATCCATCTTTAATTCTGTTAGTGCCGCCAGTTAAAATAACAATATTTGAACTATTTCTACTAATATGTTTAACAGTTGATAAGATTTTTTCTTTATACTCAATTAATCCGATGGAAAAATACGTTAAAATCGAAGTTATTAAAATAATAAAACTAGTTTTAAATATAGATGATAACATATATAGAATCATTGTAATTTATTTTTAAACATGTTGGCAAAAAAATATATGTTAGTATACAATATTCATTAATTTCTAACCCTTTTAAGGTTTTATTTATGCTTGAAACATGTAATTCATGTGGTACGGTATTTGATGTTGATGAAACAATCTTATCCAAAAACATTCAATGGCTTAGATGTAGTATTTGTAATGAAAAGTGGAGTGTTTCCTCAAATGTTCTTAAAAAATTTGATCAGCATAAAACTATTGATAAAGAAAAATTAGCATCACAGAGTCCTATATATAAAGATAAATCTGAACAAGTTAAATATGAACTAGCCTCTATAAAATCAGCAGTAGAAGATAAAAAAAAAAATATGTCTAAAAATAATCCTGTTTTAGAACAAAAAAATAAAAGTGTTTCTGAAATAGCTTCAGAACTATCAGTTTCTAAACTTAAAACAGATGATGAAAATCAAGCTAAACCTAAAAACAAAGTTAAAATAAAAAAATCTTCTAAAAAAGAAAATTTTCTTCCCTTAATTTTATTAATAATAATTGCAATATTTTCTGTAGCACTTTTTTTT
>ATWQ01000027.1 GCA_000421325.1 alpha proteobacterium SCGC AAA536-K22 | reverse complement strand
AAATGGTTATGCCTGGAGATAATATAGCAATAACTGTCGAATTGATCGCGCCAATTGCAATGGATGAAGGTTTAAGGTTTGCGATAAGAGAAGGTGGAAGAACAGTTGGTGCTGGGGTTGTTTCGAGTATTCAGTCTTAATTGATGATAATTAGTAGTTAATGTAATGAGGATTTAAAAATTTAATCGAGGAGTGTAGCTCAATTGGTAGAGCACCGGTCTCCAAAACCGGGGGCTGGGGGTTCGAGTCCCTCCACTCCTGCCAATAATACTTGATAAATCATCATTAGTTTTGACTTATAAAAAAAAAAATGTAAATAATCATTTTTGTTCTTGCAAGGAAGGCTTCTCATGGCTAAAACAAACCCCGCACAATTTGTTAGGCAGGTAAGACAAGAAATTAACAGAATAACCTGGGCTTCTAGACGTGAAACTATGTTTGCATCTCTCAGTGTCTTTGTTATGGCTTTAATTGCTTCTATTTTTTTCTTGTTAGTCGATTTAATGCTTTCTAGTGTTGTGCAGTTTTTATTAAGTTTTGGTGGTTAA
The DNA here is from genome assembly GCA_000421325.1 of alpha proteobacterium SCGC AAA536-K22. Taxonomy (GTDB): domain Bacteria; phylum Pseudomonadota; class Alphaproteobacteria; order Puniceispirillales; family Marisalimonadaceae; genus Marisalimonas. Next base: position 19,725 of record ATWQ01000027.1, on the reverse strand, counting down.
TTACATTGCTCATATTTTTCTCAATTCTATTTCCGACATTGGATGGCAATAATGTCTAAAAAATGGTATGTAATTCATGTTTTCTCCGGTTCTGAAAAAAAGGTTTCTCAGAATATTCAAGAGCAGATAATTTCAAAAAACATGCATGATTTAATAGAAGAAGTTTTAGTCCCTACTGAAGAAGTGGTCGAGATAAGACGAGGTAGTAAAATTCAAACTGAAAAGAAGTTTTTCCCTGGTTACATTTTAGTCAAAATGGAAATGACAGACCAATCTTGGCATTTAATTAAATCGCAGTCAAAAGTAACTGGTTTTCTTGGTGGCAAAGGTAAGCCAGTTGCAATAAGCGAAGCTGAGGCAAAAAGATTAATTGACCAAATAAGTGAAGGTATTGAACGTCCTAGATCAAGCATTATATATGAAATTGGTGAAGAAGTCCGCGTTTCTGAAGGTCCCTTTCAAAGTTTCAATGGTTTAGTTGAAGAAATTGATGAGGATAAATCAAGACTAAAAGTTGCGGTTTCTATTTTTGGAAGATCAACTCCTGTTGATCTTGAGTATAGTCAGGTTGAAAAAATTTAATTAATTATTACACATTCAACAATAGTTGATGTAGAGGAAAAAATGGCAAAAAAAATAGATGGTTACATAAAATTAAATATACCAGCTGGAGCGGCTAATCCTTCCCCCCCCAGTTGGTCCTGCATTAGGGCAAAGAGGTGTAAACATTATGGAGTTTTGTAAAGCTTTTAATGCTTCAACAGAATCTTTAGAAAAAAACATGCCTATACCTGTCGTTATAACAGTTTTTTCAGACAAAAGTTTTAGTTTTATTACTAAAACACCCCCCGTTTCCTTTTATCTTAAAAAAGCTGCAGGTAAAGATAAAGGTTCCAGTGAACCGGGTAGAACTGTAGGTGGGTCAGTTAAGATAAAACAAATTAAAGAGATTGCAGAAAATAAAATGAAAGATTTGAATGCCGCTAATATAGAAGGAGCTATTGAAATGGTTAAAGGTTCTGCAAGATCAATGGGATTAGAGGTTTTGGAGTAAATTATGAAAAAAGGAAAATTTTTAACTGATGTTTATAAAAAAATTGATAACAAATCTTACAACATAAAAGATGCTATTAATATTTTTGTTGAAAGTAAAAGAGAAAAGTTTGATGAAACAATAGAAGTTTCTATGAATTTAGGGATAGATCCAAGACACGCTGATCAAATGGTAAGGGGTGTTGTTTCTTTGCCTAATGGAAATGGAAAAAAAATGAAAGTTGCTGTCTTTGCAAAAGATCAAAAAGCAGACGAGGCTAGAGAAGCCGGTGCAGACGTTGTTGGCGCAGAAGACTTGGCTGAAGATATGCAAAAAGGTAACTTAGATTATGATAGAATTATAGCCACGCCTGATTTAATGGGTGTTGTTGGAAGAATAGGAAAGGTCTTAGGCCCAAAAGGTTTAATGCCGAATCCAAAACTGGGAACAGTTACATCAGATGTAAAGGTTGCTGTTGAGGCGGCTAAATCAGGACAAGTTCAATATAGGGCTGAAAAAACAGGAATAGTACAGGCAGGTGTTGGAAAAGTTAGCTTTGGATCAGATAAATTAATAGAAAATGTAAATTCATTTATTGATGCAATTCAAAAAGCTAGGCCATCAGGTGCAAAGGGCACTTTTATAAAGAAAATATCAATCAGTTCTACAATGGGAGCTGGTATTAATATAAATATATAGTTTTAATATATATTTATTTAGAGAATAGTTTTAATTATTCTCTATCAGTCTCTAATCAGACTGATCCTGTCCAAGACTGTAGGTGAATTTATTCTTAATATCCTACATAGACAAAAAAGCAGTTTACTGCTTTATTTGATAGGGCGGGCCGTGGGTAATTTATTACCTTGAATGCAACAATTATTAGGGCATTTGTGTCATAATAAAATAGTGGAGGCTTATCAGTGGATAAAAAACAAAAAACTGACTTGGTCAAAACTTTGCATAATACATTCGAAGGTGCTGCATCAATTGTAGTAGTTCATTGTGTTGGTCTTACGGTCGCGGAGAGCACAGATCTCCGAAACAAAATGCGTAATGAAAATTGTTATTTTAAAGTCACAAAAAATAAAATTACACGTTTAGCATTAAAGGAAACCAAATATCAACACATGGATGGAATGTTTAGAGGACCGACAGCTATTGGTTCATCTAAAGACCCGGTAATGGCTGCAAAGATTTTGGTTGATTTTGCTAAAGATAACGAAAAGCTAGTTATTATTGGAGGAGGCTTGGAAGATAAGCCGCTTTCAAAAATAGATGTGGAAGCTTTAGCCAAGTTACCAAGTCTAACTGATTTAAGAGGCAAACTCGTTGGAATGCTTCAAGCGCCAGCTTCAAAGATTTTAAGATTAACTATGGAGCCAGCGTCACAAGTTTTACGAACAATTTCACAAAAATCACAACAATAACAATTTATTTATTAGGAGAAAAAAATGGCAGACTTAGAAAAAATTGCAGAGGATTTAAGTTCTTTAACAGTCTTAGAAGCAGCAGATTTGGCAAAGCTTCTCGAAGAAAAATGGGGGGTATCAGCATCAGCTCCTGTTGCCGTTGCAGCAGTTGGTGGTGGTGAAGCAGCCCCTGCAGCTGAAGCAAAAACAGAATTTAATGTAATGTTGACTGCAATTGGTGAAAAGAAAATAAACGTTATTAAAGAAGTAAGAGCAGTAACTGGTCTTGGTCTAAAAGAGGCTAAAGATTTAGTTGAAGCAGCCCCCTCAATGGTAAAAGAAGCAGTGTCTGAAGCTGAAGCAAATGAAATCAAAGGTAAACTTGAAGAAGCAGGCGCTACCGTTGAGGTTAAATAATTTTGTTTTTTACTTAAAATCAAAAAAACAAGCTTAAATTTTTAAGCTTGTTTCTAATTATGTTTAGTTTCATGTGGTCGTATAGACTAGTTTAGATTTAAAGGAATTATAAATGTCAGTTCAACAAAGTACATTATTGAATAGAAGAAGAGTAAGAAGAACATTTGGTAAAATAAGCGAAGTTGCACAAATGCCAAACTTAATTGAAGTTCAACGAAACTCTTATGAACAGTTTCTTCAGATGTATGATCCCGTTAATGAAAGAATTGATGTTGGTTTGCAAGCTGTTTTTAATTCTGTTTTTCCGATTAAAGATTTTGCAGGTAGATCTATGTTAGAGTTCGTTTCGTACACTTTAGAAGAACCTAAATATGACGTTGATGAATGTCATCAAAGAGGTTTAACGTACGCATCACCACTCAGACTAACTTTAAGATTAATAGTGTGGGACCTAGACACCGACACAGGTGCTAAATCAATTAGAGATATGAAAGAACAAGATGTTTACATGGGTGATATGCCTCTCATGACCCCAAATGGAACCTTTGTAGTGAATGGAACTGAAAGAGTTATAGTTTCACAAATGCATAGATCTCCTGGTGTTTTCTTTGACCATGACAAAGGTAAAACTCATGCGTCTGGTAAATTTCTGTTTGCTGCAAGAGTAATACCGTATAGAGGATCTTGGTTGGATTTTGAATTCGACCCTAAGGATGTTTTAAATGTAAGAATTGATAGAAGAAGAAAATTACCTTGTACTACTTTTTTAATGGCATTATTGGATGAAAACTCTGAAAAGTACTTACAAGAATGTAATGAAAAAAACAAAGAGCCTGATACAACCAAACTAGTTGGTATGGCAAGAGAAGATATTTTAAACTTTTTTTATAAATCACAAATATATCAATTTAATTCTGACCAATGGGTTACTAATTTTTCTGAAAGTAATTTCAAAGGTCAAAGGCTAAAGTTTGATTTGATTGATTATTCTAAAAATGAGGTTGTTGCTAAAGCGGGTGAAAAAATCACACAAAGAAAGTTAAACTCTTTTGTAGAGAATGGTTTGGAATCAATAGAAGTAAAAGAAGAAGAAATTATTGGTAAATTCATAGCTGAAGATATTATAAATGAAAATACTGGTGAAGTTTATGCAGAAGCTGGTGATGAAGTGAGTGAAGAGCTAATAAAATTATTTAAATTTAATGCTTTGCAAACATTAAAAGTATTATCTATTGACAATTCTTCAGTTGGACCTTGGATAAGAAATACATTGGCATTAGACAAAAATTCATCAAGGGAAGAAGCATTAGTTGATATATATAGAGTAATGCGCCCGGGTGAACCTCCAGCTCATGAAACTGCCGAAATTTTATTTAACAACCTATTTTTTGACAAAGAAAGATATGATTTGTCACCTGTAGGAAGGGTAAAAATGTCAGCCCGTTTAAACCTTGATATGGATGACAGTTTAAGAGTTTTAAGAAAAGTTGACGTTCTTGCAATCATAAAAGAACTTGTTTCTTTAAAAGACGGTCATGGTGAAATTGATGATATAGATCACTTAGGTAATAGAAGAGTAAGGTCAGTTGGTGAGTTGTTAGAAAATCAATATCGGGTTGGTCTTTCTAGAATGGAAAGAGCAATTAAAGAAAGAATGAGCTCAGCGAATGAAATTGAAAATTTAATGCCTCAAGATCTCATAAACGCAAAACCAGCTGCTGCATCACTTAGAGAGTTCTTTGGTTCCAGTCAGTTGTCACAATTTATGGATCAAACCAACCCTCTTTCAGAAATTACCCACAAACGAAGGGTTTCTGCGTTAGGCCCTGGAGGTCTTACAAGAGAAAGAGCTGGGTTTGAGGTTAGAGATGTTCATCCCACGCACTACGGTAGAATATGTCCTATTGAAACACCAGAAGGCCCTAATATTGGATTAATAAATTCTTTAGCTACTTTTGCCCAAATTAATCAGTACGGCTTTATAGAAACACCTTACAGGAAGGTGCAAAATGGAAAGGTTACAAAAGAAGTTGTTTATGTTTCTGCTATAGAAGAAGGTAAGTTTACAATTGCTCAAGCTAATGCTGAATTAGATAGTTCAGATAAATTTACTGATGAACTACTTCCAGTTAGAAAAGCGGGAGATATTGGTTTGGCTAATCCAAACGATATTAATCTTATGGATGTTTCTCCTAAACAGCTTGTCTCAGTAGCCTCTGCCTTAATACCTTTTTTAGAAAATGACGATGCTAATAGAGCTTTAATGGGATCAAATATGATGAGACAAGCAGTTCCATTAGTCAAATCTGAAAGTCCGCTTGTAGGCACTGGAATAGAAGCAACAGTAGCGCAAGACTCAGGTGTAACTTTAGTTGCTCGAAGATCAGGCGTAGTGGATCAAGTTGATGCTACCAGGATAGTTATAAGGGCTGATTCTGCAGATGCAGTTGACGTGAGCCCAGTAGATATATACTCATTATTAAAGTTTCAAAGAAGTAATCAAAATACTTGTATTAATCAAAGGCCTTTGGTTCAAGTAGGTGACATAATTAAGAACGGTGATATAATAGCTGATGGACCCGCTACTGAAGATGGCGAACTAGCCCTTGGTAGAAACGTTTTAGTAGCTTTCATGCCATGGAATGGTTATAATTTCGAAGATTCAATTTTGATTTCTGAAAGAATAGTTAAAGATGATGTCTTTTCTTCTATTCACATAGAAGAATTTGAAGTGATGGCTAGGGACACCAAATTAGGCCAAGAAGAAATTACACGTGATATTCCAAATATTGGTGAAGAAGCTCTAAGAAACTTAGATGAAGCTGGTATGGTGTATATTGGTGCTGAAGTAAAACAAGGCGATATAATGGTTGGAAAAGTAACCCCAAAAGGTGAAAGCCCGATGACTCCGGAAGAAAAGTTACTTAGAGCCATATTTGGAGAGAAAGCTTCAGATGTTCGCGACACATCACTAAAAGTTCCACCAGGAGTTTCTGGTACTATTGTTGATGTAAGAGTTTTTTCTAGGCGTGGTATTGATAAAGATGAAAGAGCTAGGGCTATTGAAAGGGCAGAGATAGAAAGGTTCGCTAAAGATAGAGATGATGAAAAAATAATTTTAGAAAGAGGTTTTTACGGCCGTCTCAAAGAATATATTTTAGGTAACAAAGTTTCTGGTTCACCTATAAAATCAATGCAAAATGGTGATCTTATAACTGAAGATGTTATTGCTAAAATGTCACGAAATGACCTTAGAGCAATTGCTATTGAAAATGATAAAATTCAGAAAAAAATTGAAAGGTTATCAAATCATTTTGACGGAGTTATTAAAACTCTGGAAAATAGATTTAATGATAGAGTTGATAAATTACAAAGAGGTGACGAATTATTGCCTGGAGTAATGAAAATGGTTAAAGTTTTTGTGGCTGTGAAAAGAAAACTCCAGTCCGGAGATAAAATGGCAGGAAGGCATGGCAACAAAGGAGTTATTTCAAGGATTATTCCTACCGAAGATATGCCTTACACAGAAGATGGTACTCCAGTAGATGTGGTATTAAATCCACTAGGTGTTCCATCGAGAATGAATGTTGGTCAAATATTGGAGACTCATCTTGGTTGGGCTGCTTCTGGTTTAGGAGGCAAGTTAGGCAAAATGATAGAGAACAATGATGTAGCCAAATGTAATAATATTAGAAAATTCCTAAATCAAATCTATGGAGAAAAGCAATATAGTTCGGATTTATCAAAGTTAAATGATAATGATATAATGCAACAAGCACAAAACTTACGAAGAGGTGTGCCAATGGCTACTCCAGTATTTGACGGTGCTAGTGAAGAAGATGTTAAAAACATCCTAAAATTGGCAGATTTGGATGAAACAGGTCAAGTTTGGCTAACTGATGGAAGAACAGGTCAAGTTTTTGATAGAAAAGTTACAGTTGGTTATATCTACATGCTTAAATTACATCATCTAGTAGATGATAAAATACATGCAAGATCGATTGGACCATACTCGCTTGTAACACAACAACCTCTTGGCGGAAAAGCTCAATTCGGTGGTCAAAGATTTGGTGAAATGGAAGTATGGGCTCTTGAGGCGTATGGTGCTGCTTACACACTTCAAGAAATGCTAACAGTTAAATCTGATGATGTTTCTGGTAGAACAAAAGTATATGAGTCGATAATCAAGGGGGATGACGATTTTGAAGCGGGCATTCCAGAATCATTTAATGTCTTAATCAAAGAGTTAAAATCTTTAGGTTTAAATGTTAATATGGATTTAGTTGAATAATTAATTGATTTTTTTAAAAAAGAATGGAAACGCAAATGAATGAACTTATGAATTCTTTTGGACAAACAGGTTCAACACAAAGTTTTGATCAAATTAGTATTTCTATAGCTTCTCCCGAGGCTATTAAAAGTTGGTCTTTTGGTGAAATTAGGAAGCCAGAAACAATAAATTATAGGACTTTCAAGCCAGAACGTGATGGTCTTTTTTGCGCTAAGATTTTTGGACCTGTAAGGGATTATGAATGTTTGTGTGGTAAATATAAGCGCATGAAGTATAGAGGTATTATATGCGAAAAATGTGGTGTAGAAGTAACTCTTTCTAAAGTTAGAAGAGAGAGAATGGGGCATATTGATTTAGCTGCTCCAGTTGCTCATATTTGGTTTTTAAAATCATTACCTTCCCGTATAGGTTTGCTTGTTGATATGACACTGAAAGATTTGGAAAGAGTGCTTTATTTTGAATACTTTTTAGTCACTGAACCTGGTTTAACTTCTCTGACAAAAGGCCAGTTACTAACTGAAGAAGATTATGATAGTGCTCTTGATGAGTTTGGTGACGAAAGTTTCGAAGTTTCCATTGGTGCTGAAGCAATAAAAAAAATATTGATTGAGATGGATCTAGAAGAAGAAATAATTAAAATTCGCGAAGATCTCATCAAAACAGGCTCAGAAATTAAAAGAAAAAAATTAGTTAAAAGACTTAAACTCGTTGAATCTTTTATTGAATCTGGCGCTAAACCAGAATGGATGATACTTGAAGTTATTCCTGTAATACCCCCTGAACTTAGACCATTAGTTCCACTTGATGGTGGAAGATTTGCAACCTCGGATCTAAATGACCTGTATAGGAGAGTGATAAATAGAAATAATCGTCTAAAGAGACTTATTGAATTGAGGGCTCCTGACATTATAATACGAAATGAAAAGAGAATGTTGCAAGAGTCAGTTGATGCACTGTTTGACAACGGAAGAAGAGGCAGGATAATAACAGGCGTTAATAAAAGACCATTAAAATCTCTGTCTGATATGCTAAAGGGTAAGCAAGGAAGGTTCAGGCAAAACTTACTTGGAAAACGTGTGGATTACTCTGGTAGGTCTGTAATAGTCGTTGGTCCTGAACTAAAGTTACATCAATGTGGTCTTCCTAAAAAGATGGCTTTAGAATTATTTAAACCTTTTATTTATTCTAGACTAGAGCTTTATGGATTAGCAAGTACTGTTAAAGCTGCAAAGAGAATGGTTGAAAAAGAAAGACCTGAAGTTTGGGATATTCTTGAAGAAGTGATAAGAGAGCACCCAGTTATGCTTAATAGAGCTCCAACCTTGCATAGATTAGGTATACAAGCATTCGAACCAGTTTTAATTGAAGGCAAAGCTATAAATTTACATCCTTTAGTATGTACAGCTTTTAATGCTGATTTTGATGGTGATCAAATGGCGGTTCATGTTCCTTTATCCCTAGAAGCTCAGCTTGAAGCAAGAGTTTTAATGATGTCTACAAATAATATATTATCTCCCTCAAGTGGAAAGCCGATTATTGTACCTTCGCAAGATATTATATTAGGTCTATATTATTTATCTATGATCAGTGAGTCTCAAAAAGGTGAAGGAATGATTTTTTCATCCCCAACTGAAGCGTTAATGGCTTTAGATAGCTATCAAGTTGATCTTCAAGCAAAGGTAAAAATAAGAGTTAATACCTACGATAATAAAGGTAATATAATAGTTAAAATTTTAGATACAACTCCAGGAAGAGCTAAATTATCCACTCTACTTCCTGAACATAAGTCTGTAGATTTTAATACTATAAACAAATTAATGACTAAAAAAGAAGTCACAAATGTTATTGATTACGTTTACCGACATTGTGGGCAAAAAGATACAGTTATATTTTGTGATCAACTCATGGCAATGGGTTTTAAACATGCTTGTACAGCAGGAATATCTTTTGGTATTTCTGATCTAGAGACACCAAAAGCAAAAGCTGATTTGATGTCAAAAGCTGAAAAACAAGTTAAAGATTTCGAACAACAATATCAAGATGGATTAATTACTCAAGGTGAAAAATACAATAAAGTAGTTGATGTTTGGTCTAAATGCTCTGACGATGTGGCAGCCGAAATGATGAAGAACATTTCAACAATAAAGGTTGGTGAACCTGTGAACTCAGTTTGGATGATGGCTCATTCAGGAGCAAGAGGATCTGCAGCCCAAATAAAACAGTTGGCTGGTATGAGGGGTCTAATGGCAAAGCCCTCTGGTGAGATAATAGAGACACCTATTAAATCATCTTTTAAAGATGGTTTAAACGTGCTTGAGTATTTTAACTCTACTCATGGAGCAAGGAAAGGGCTTGCAGATACTGCCTTAAAAACAGCTAATTCTGGTTATTTAACCAGAAGATTGGTTGATGTTGCTCAAGATTGTATTGTTACTGAAGAAGATTGTGGAACAGAAAATGGTTTTATAATGAGAGCAGTAATTGAGGGTGGAGATATTATTGAGCCTCTTGCTGAAAGAATTTTGGGTAGGACAACCGCTTCAGATATATTAGATGCAAGAGATAATAGTGTTATCTTAAATAGAGGGGCCATTATCTCGGAAGATGATATTGAAAAGATTGAACAGGCTGGAATTGATCAAGTCAAAGTAAGATCTGCTCTAACTTGCGAGACACAACCTGGTATTTGTGCTGCTTGTTATGGAAGAGATCTTGCTAGAGGTACACCAGTTAATATTGGAGAAGCAGTCGGTGTTATTGCTGCTCAATCAATAGGAGAGCCAGGCACTCAGTTAACAATGAGGACTTTTCATATTGGTGGTGCAGCTCAACGTGGTGCAGAACAGTCAAAAATTGAAGCACCTTTTGATGGTAAAATCAGATTGGATAACTCTTCTTTAGTAAATACTGAAGATGGTAGCGAGATAGTTCTATCTCGCTCATCGGAAATGCTTATTTTAGATGATCAAGGAAGAGAAAAAGCTCGGTACCGTCTACAATATGGAGCTAAATTGTTAAAAAAGGATGGCTCAACCGTAAAAGCGGGTCAAGTGTTGGCTGAATGGGATCCTTATACAATCCCAATTATTACAGAAAAAGAAGGAACTGCTCATTATGTTGACCTTGTAGATGGGGTTTCTATGAGAGAAATAATTGACGAATCTACGGGTATTGGAAGTAGAGTTGTCTTGGATTGGAAGCAACAATCTGGTGGATCAAATTTGAGACCGCGAATTACTTTGAGAGACGCAGATGGAGAAGTAATTAATTTACCTAATGGATTAGAGGCTAGATATTTTATGTCGATGAATGCAATTTTAAGCGTTGAAAACGGAAGCAAAGTTAAAGCTGGTGCAGTTTTAGCTCGAATACCTCGAGAAAGCTCTAAAACGAGGGACATAACTGGAGGATTACCAAGAGTTGCTGAATTGTTTGAAGCAAGAAAACCGAAAGATTTTGCGATTATTTCAGAAAGTGACGGTGTAGTTGAATTTGGTGCAGATTATAAAGCTAAAAGAAGAATTAGAGTTGTCCCTCAAGATAGTGAAAGTGATGCAGTTGAATATATGGTTCCAAAAGGAAAGCTACTGGCTGTTCAAGAGGGTGACTTCATTAGAAAAGGCGACATGATAATTGATGGAAGTCCAGTTCCTCATGATATACTCAATATACTCGGTGTAGAAGCTTTGGCTGATTACTTGGTAAAAGAGGTGCAAGATGTTTATAGGCTCCAAGGTGTTAAGATCAACGACAAACACATTGAAGTAATAGTAAGGCAAATGTTACAGAAAACTGAAGTTACTGACCATGGTGGTACAACTTTTCTTAACGGAGAGCATGTTAATAGATTAGAGTTCAAGTTAGCCAACGAAAAAGCTCTTAAGGAGGGTGTCGAACCTGCTAAGGGAGTCTCAGTATTATTAGGTATAACAAAAGCAAGCTTGCAAACTGAAAGTTTTATATCCGCGGCTTCTTTTCAAGAAACAACACGTGTTTTAACTGAGGCAGCTGTCTCAGGAAAATCCGATTCTCTTTCTGGTTTAAAAGAAAATGTAATTGTTGGCCGTTTAGTTCCTGCTGGAACAGGTTCTATTGTAAACAAACTCAGAATGACAGCTAATATAAGAGATAGAGAGATTATGGATAATATGGCAAAAGAAGATCCGGTTTTAATTGATGAAGTAGATGAAAAGTTAGATTGATTTATTTCTAAAAATAATTGGGTGAATTTATTTATAAGTATGTATTTTGTCCTTGACCATTAAGTGAGTAAAGCATATAGTTCCGCAAATATTGAGTTCTGGTTGTAATTTTAATTAGACGCTAGCTCATTATTTTCAGTTATTAAAAAGGCTGATCACAGCGTATTGTTTTTATGAAGGATTTTCAGATGCCTACAATTAATCAACTAATAAGGCATGGTCGCAAAAGACCAGTCAATAAAACAAAAGTGCCTGCTATGCAATCCTGTCCGCAAAAGCGAGGTGTTTGTACACGTGTTTACACAACCACGCCTAAAAAACCAAATTCCGCTCTTAGAAAAGTTGCTAGAATAAGGCTTACAAATGGCTTTGAAGTTACATCATACATACCAGGTGAAGGTCATAATTTACAAGAACACTCAGTTGTAATGATTAGAGGTGGTAGGGTTAAAGATCTACCTGGCGTAAGATATCATGTTATAAGAGGAACTTTAGATACTCAAGGGGTTGCTGATAGACGTCAAAGAAGATCAAAATATGGTGCCAAGAGACCTAAATAAAAGGATATTCAAATGTCAAGACGAAGAAAAGCAGTTAAAAGAGAAGTTATGCCCGATCCAAAATTCAACGACAAAGTTGTTTCAAAATTTACATCTTGTTTGATGTTTGATGGAAAAAGGTCTACTGCTGAGAAAATAGTTTATGGTGCTTTTGAATTCATCGAAAAGAAAGTTGGCGTTGAACCTGTTAAAATATTTCATGAAGCTCTTGAAAATGTTCAACCTCAACTTGAAGTTAGATCAAGACGTGTCGGTGGTGCCACATATCAAGTCCCAGTTGAGGTGCGTTCCGAAAGAGCCTTAGCGCTTGCAATTAGATGGCTAATAAACAGTAGTAGAAATAGATCAGAAAATTCAATGACAGAAAGGCTGAGTAGTGAATTGTTGGACGCATCCTCCAACAGAGGCGCTTCTGTGAAAAAAAGGGAAGATACTCACAAAATGGCTGAAGCAAACAAAGCTTTTTCACATTATCGTTGGTAGGTTAATACAGGAAATTAAAATGGCTCGTGGATATAATTTAAATAGATATAGAAACTTTGGTATTATTGCTCATATTGATGCTGGTAAAACTACAACGTCTGAAAGAGTTTTATATTACACAGGTAGATCGCATAAAATCGGTGAGGTTCATGACGGAAATGCTACTATGGATTGGATGGAGCAGGAGCAAGAGCGTGGAATAACAATAACCTCTGCTGCAACAACATGTTTTTGGACTAGAACTGAAGACGGCAAGGGTTTTGACTCTCATTATGGGTCTTCAGAAGATGAGGCTAAATTTAGGTTCAATATAATTGATACTCCTGGCCACGTTGATTTCACTATAGAAGTAGAAAGATCATTGGCTGTCCTTGACGGTGCAGTTGTTGTGCTTGACGCAAATGCTGGTATTGAACCTCAAACTGAAACGGTTTGGAGGCAGGCTGATAGATATAAAGTTCCTAGAATAGTATTTGTTAACAAAATGGACAAGATTGGTGCAGATTTCTTCAAGTGTGTAGATATGGTAAAAGATAGAACAGGTGCTACTCCTATGCCCATAAATCTTCCAATTGGGGCAGAAAATGAATTTGCAGGTCTTGTAGATTTAGTTTCTATGAAAGAGTGGGTTTGGGAATCTGAAGATTTAGGCGCATCCTGGGTAATACGAGACATAAGAGAAGAGTTGTTGAGTAAGGCTAAGTCTATGAGATCTGATCTTATAGAGCTGGCAGTTGAACAAGATGATGGTTGGATGGAAAGATATTTGGATGGCGAGGAGCCTGACGATATTTCTCTTAGAAATCTAATTAGAAAGGGCACTCTTGCAATGGATTTTGTCCCAGTATTGTGCGGTTCAGCCTTTAAAAATAAAGGTGTTCAAACTATGTTGAATTCTGTTATTGATTATTTACCTGATCCTTTAGATGTACCTGCTTATCTTGGCTTTGTACCAGGTGATGTTTCCGAAAACAGAAATGTAGAAAGAAAGGCCAGTGATCAAGAGCCATTTTCTGGTTTGGCTTTCAAGATTATGAATGATCCTTTTGTTGGATCTCTGACCTTTCTGAGAATATACTCTGGTACCATAAAAAAAGGTGACTCCCTTTTAAATTCAACAAAAGGTAAAAAAGAGCGAGTTGGTAGAATGATGATGATGCATTCTAATAATAGAGAAGAAATAGACGAAGCTTTTGCGGGAGACATTGTTGCTTTAGCTGGAATGAAAGAAACGACCACTGGAGACACTTTGTGCGATCCTTTAAAGTCTGTTGTTTTGGAAACAATGTCATTTCCAAATCCTGTAATTGAAATTGCAGTTGAACCTAAGTCCAAAAATGATCAAGAAAAAATGTCTACGGGGCTTGCACGTTTGGCAGCTGAAGACCCTTCTTTTCAAGTTTCTACGGATATAGAATCAGGCCAAACAATCATGAAAGGTATGGGTGAACTTCATCTTGACATATTAATAGATCGCCTAAAGCGAGAATTTAAAGTTGAGGCAAATATTGGTGCGCCTCAGGTAGCATATAGAGAAACCATCACAAAAGAAGTCGAAGTTGACTATACTCATAAAAAACAATCAGGAGGTTCTGGTCAGTTTGCAAGAGTAAAAATGACCTTTTCTCCAAATCCTGACAAAGACTTTGAATTCTTGAATTCAATTAAAGGTGGTAATATTCCCACAGAATATATTCCTGGAGTTGAAAAAGGCTTAATGCAAGCTAAAGATGCGGGTATAATTGCTGGCTTCCCAGCGATTGATTTTAAAGTTAATCTCTATGATGGTGCATATCACGATGTTGATTCTTCAGTCATGGCGTTTGAGATAGCTGCAAGAGCTGCCTTTAGAGAAGGAATGGCAAAGGCTTCGCCCGTATTACTGGAGCCTGTTATGAAAGTTGAATGTGTCACTCCGGAAGAGTATATGGGTGACATAATAGGCGATTTAAATAGTAGAAGAGGTCAAGTTAACGGTATGGATTCCAGGGGTAATGCCCAAGTAATTAATGCAATGGTTCCATTAGCCAATATGTTTGGTTATGTTAATAACTTGAGGTCAATGAGCCAAGGAAGAGCTCAATATACAATGATTTTTGATCATTATGATCAAGTCCCGCAAGCTGTGGCAGATGAGGTTAAGGCCAAATTAGCTTAAAACAATAAAATAAAGAAAGGTCATATAAGATGTCTAAAGAAAAATTTGATCGTAGTAAGCCCCACGTAAACATAGGTACAATAGGCCATGTTGATCATGGAAAGACTACATTAACTGCAGCAATTACAAAAGTTATGGCTGATGCCGGTCGTGCTGACTTTTCTGCTTATGACCAAATTGATAAAGCACCTGAAGAAAGAGAGAGGGGTATAACTATATCTACCGCTCATGTTGAGTATTCTACCGAAAATCGTCATTATGCTCACGTTGATTGTCCTGGTCATGCTGATTATGTTAAAAACATGATCACTGGTGCGGCCCAAATGGATGGAGCTATTTTAGTTGTGAATGCTGCCGATGGTCCTATGCCTCAAACTAAAGAGCACATTCTTTTAGCACGTCAGGTTGGTGTTCCATCATTAGTGGTTTATATGAACAAAGTTGACCAAGTTGATGATGAAGAATTATTAGAATTAGTGGAGTTAGAAGTTCGTGAGCTCTTAAGCAGTTATGATTTTCCTGGTGACGATATTCCCATTATAAAAGGAAGTGCACTAGCGGCTTTAGAGAATCGTGATGAAGCTATTGGTATAAATTCGATTACAGAATTAATGGATGCCGTTGATACTTATATTCCTCAACCGGCTCGTGATAAAGATAAACCTTTTTTAATGCCTATTGAAGATGTTTTTTCTATATCTGGAAGAGGAACTGTTGTTACAGGTCGTGTAGAAAGAGGCGTTGTAAAAGTTGGTGAAGAAATAGAGATCGTTGGAATAAAGGAGACAACTAAAACGACATGTACTGGTGTTGAAATGTTTCGTAAGTTATTAGATTCTGGTGAGGCTGGTGATAATGTTGGTGTTCTTTTAAGAGGAACAAAAAGAGAAGAAGTTGAGCGAGGTCAGGTTTTGTCTGCACCTGGTTCAATTAAGCCGTACTCTAAATTTAAAGGTGAGGCTTATATATTAACAAAAGATGAAGGTGGAAGGCATACGCCATTTTTTAGTAACTATCGACCACAATTTTATTTTAGGACAACTGACGTAACAGGAGCTGTAGAGCTTCCGTCAGGAACAGAAATGGTTATGCCTGGAGATAATATAGCAATAACTGTCGAATTGATCGCGCCAATTGCAATGGATGAAGGTTTAAGGTTTGCGATAAGAGAAGGTGGAAGAACAGTTGGTGCTGGGGTTGTTTCGAGTATTCAGTCTTAATTGATGATAATTAGTAGTTAATGTAATGAGGATTTAATGGACAGTCAAAATATTAGAATTAGATTAAAGGCATTCGATCACAGAATATTAGATCAATCTACTTCTGAAATTGTTAATACAGCCAGAAGGACAGGAGCTAAAATTCGAGGCCCTATTCCATTGCCTACCTCTCTAAATAGATTTACGGTTCTTAGAGGTCCTCATGTTGATAAAAAAAGTCGTGAGCAATTTGAGATGAGGACTCATAAGCGTGTCTTAGATATAATTGAACCAACTCCTCAAACGGTCGATGCGTTAATGAAACTAGATTTGGCATCTGGTGTTGATGTTGAAATAAAGATTTAAAGGATAGAATATGCGCTGTGGTGTAATAGCTAGAAAATTAGGAATGTCGAGAATCTTTAATGATAAGGGTGAACATGTGCCTGTAACTGTTTTAAGGTTAGAAGATGTTGAAGTTCTATCTACACGTTCCATTAAAAAGGATGGATACATTGCTGTTCAGCTGGGTTTTAATAATAAAAAATTAAAGAATATCACAAAACCTCTTAAAGGTTTTTTTGCCAAAGCTAAATCAGAACCTAAAGAAAAAGTATTAGAATTTAGGGTTAGTGAGGATGCTTTATTAAATATTGGTGATAAAATAAGTGTAAATCATTATATACCTGGGCAAAAAATTGACGTCGTTGGGATTTCACAAGGTAAAGGTTTTGCAGGCTCAATGAAACGTCACAATTTTGGAGGAATGCAAGCCTCACATGGTGTATCAATTAGTCATAGAGCCCACGGTTCTACAGGAAACAGTCAGGATCCTGGTAGAACTTGGAAAGGTAAAAAAATGGCAGGGCAATATGGTAACGTCAGAGTGACAACCCAAAATCTTACAGTAGTAAAACTTTATGATGATGATAATCTGATATTAGTAGAAGGTTCGGTCCCTGGCTCTAAAAATGGGATTGTTACTATAACTGATGCCGTTAAATATAATGTTCCTAAAGACGCACCATTTCCTGCTGGTCTTCGTTCATCTGAAAATTCAAATGATTCTAAAGAAGAGCTTGCGCAAGTTTCTGAACAAAACAGTAATAAAGTATCTGACAACGAAGGAGCTCAAGGTGAAAATTAAATCCCTGAATTTAAACAATAAATCAGGAAAAGAAGTGATGCTGGATGATAGTATTTTTGGCATTTCACCGAGACCTGACATAATGGCCAGAGTGGTAAGGTGGCAGTTAGCAAAAAGAAGGTTGGGCAACCATTCTGTTAAAACTCGAGGCGAAATAAAAATGACTACAGCAAAAATGTACAAACAGAAAGGTACGGGAAAAGCTAGGCATGGTTCAGGTTCTGTTTCGCAGTTTAGAGGAGGTGGAATGGCTCATGGTCCAGTTGTTCATTCGCATTCTTTTAAACTCAATAAAAAAATAAGGAAATTAGGTCTGAAATCTGCCTTATCCGACAAGGCTAAACTTGGTAAGCTCATTGTATTAGATGGCTCAAAATGTGATGGAAAGACATCTAGTCTAAAGAAGAATCTAGATTCAATGGGAGTAGGTAAGGTTCTTGTAATAACGGGAAGTGATGTTGATAAAAATTTTATAAAGGCTGCAAATAATATTAAAAATTTAGATGTTCTCTCTTATGAAGGGATTAACGTTTACGATATAGTAAAAAAGGAAAATTTAATTATAATCGATAATGTTATTAAATTTGTTGAGGAACGGTTATCATGAGTATAAGACCAAGAAAAAAGAATGACGCCAAAATAAGTCTTAACAGAGCCTATCAAGTAGTTTTGAACCCTTTGGTAACTGAGAAAGCAACTCAAATGTCAGAATTCAATAAAATTGTATTCGCAGTTCCACTTGATGCAAATAAATCAGATATTAAGTCTTCAATAGAAAAAATTTTTTCGGTTCAGGTAAAGTCAATTAATACAATTTTACTTAAAGGAAAGGTTAAAAGGTTTAAAGGAGTTTTAGGTCGAAGGCCAAATACTAAAAAAGCCATAGTAACACTTGCCCCAGGTAACACTATAGATTTGTCAGTAGGAGTTTAATATGGCACTAAAGCAATATAAACCAAATACCCCTGGGCAAAGAGGGCTGGTTCTTGTAGATAAATCGGACTTATATAAAGGTAAGCCTGAGAAAAAACTTACTGAAGGGCTTAGTAAAAATGGTGGGAGAAATCATTCTGGAAAGATCACAATGTGGCAAAGAGGCGGCGGTCACAAAAGGCGTTACAGATTGATTGACTTTAAAAGGAGAAATTTTGATATTACTGGTGTCGTTGAACGTATTGAATATGATCCAAATCGTACCGCCTATATTGCGCTTATTAAATACGATGACAATGAATTAAGACTTATCTCAGCACCAATTTGCTTACTTAATGTATTTTTTAAAGTCTCTATGTCCTGACCCTTTTTACCTATAACTAATCCTGGTCTACCAGCATATATAGAGATTTTAGCTCTTCCAGCAGGTCGTTCAATAACAATTTTACTAACTGCAGCTGCTTTAAGCTTCTCAAATAAGAATTTCCTTAGTTTTATATCTTGATGAAGCAAGTCTGCGTATAATTTACCTCCAAACCATCTAGAGTCCCACGTACGATTTATTCCAAGTCTAAATCCAATTGGCTGTGTTTTTTGACCCATATTAGCCACCTTCCTGTTCGGACAATAAAATTGTTAGATGAGAAAAAGGTTTAATAATTTTAGCGCCACGACCTCTTGCACGAGCGTGAAAACGTTTCATAACCAAACCTTTACCTACATAAGCTTCTTTTACAATAAGTTTGTCAATATCAAGNGAGTGGTTATTCTCCGCGTTAGCGATGGCAGATCTGAGAGCCTTTTCAACATCTTGAGAAATTCTTCGCTTAGAGAATTGTAGAATAGAAATAGCCTTAGATGCACTTTGTCTTCTAATCATTTGAGCTACAAGGTTAAGCTTTTGAGGACTTATTCTAATATTTTTCAGCACAACTTTTGCTTCGTTATCTAGTTCTCTACGTTTGTTTTTTTCTTTCCCCATTGAACCCTCTATCGTTTTGATTTTTTATCAGCTGTATGACCATAGTATGTCCTCGTTGGCGAAAACTCACCTAATTTATGACCTACCATTGTTTCAGTGATAGTAACAGGTATGAATTTTTTACCATTGTAAACCCCGAATGTAAGCCCAACAAATTGGGGCATCACAGTGGACCTTCTTGACCAAGTTTTTATTACTTCATTTCTACCAGATTCTCTTGCAACATCTGCTTTTTTTAACAAATAACCGTCCACAAATGGACCTTTCCATATAGATCTAGACATATTATTAACCTTACACTTTTCTTCTTCTAATTATTAATTTATCAGTTCTTTTATTATTTCTTGTTCTATAACCTTTTGTTGGTTTTCCCCAAGGGGTAACAGGGTGCCTACCACCTGATGTTCTTCCCTCACCTCCACCATGCGGATGATCAACCGGGTTCATAGCAACACCTCTTACAGAAGGTCTCTTTCCCAACCATCTATTTCTCCCGGCTTTTCCTAAATTGGTGTTTTGGTTATCGGGATTAGATACCGCTCCAATTGAACATAGACAAGAAGAAAGGACAAACCTTACTTCACCTGATACTAGCCGTAATATAGAATAGGAAAGATCTTTTCCTATTAACTGAACATAGGAACCTGCTGAACGAGCAAGTTGTCCACCTTTGCCAGGTTTAAGTTCTACATTATGTATAATAGTACCAACTGGGACGGATGAAAGTGGCATACAATTTCCAGGCTTAATATCAGCTTTGTTAGATGATATAATTTTATCACCTATATTTAATCTTTGTGGAGCTATGATATATCTTAATTCATTGTCATCGTATTTAATAAGCGCAATATAGGCGGTACGATTTGGATCATATTCAATACGTTCAACGACACCAGTAATATCAAAAT
>ATWQ01000026.1 GCA_000421325.1 alpha proteobacterium SCGC AAA536-K22 | reverse complement strand
ACGGTAAATGGATTTGATGTAATTAAGGATTACAGAAAAACAAGAGAGATTATTGGGCTTGTGCCACAAGAATTAGCACTGGAACCTTTTGAAAAAGTTATTAACTCAGTTAAATTTTCTAGGCGATTGTTTGGCAAAAAAGATGATGTTGAATATATTGAAAATCTTTTAAAGAAATTACAACTATATGACAAAAAAGATAATATAATTAAATCTTTATCAGGCGGAATGAAACGTCGAGTAATGATAGCCAAGGCCTTAAGTCACAACCCTAAGATTTTATTTCTAGACGAACCCACAGCAGGTGTTGACGTTGAATTACGTAAGGACATGTGGAATATTATAAAAGAATTAAAAAATGAAGGAGTTACAATAATTTTAACTACTCACTACATTGAAGAAGCCGAAATGATAGCTGATAATATAGGCATTATTAACCATGGCGAATTACTGCTGGTTGAAGAAAAGACCAAGCTTATTAAAAGAATGAGCGTTAAAACACTTAAAGTAAAATTAAAAAAGTCACTTTCAACAATCCCCCCTAAACTTAAAAAATATAATCTTAAACTGATTGATGAGGGCAATTCATTCCATTATCATTATAATACTGGAAAAGAAAGAACAGGTATAACTTCCCTACTCTCTGACATGAATCAAATTGGTATAAATTTATTTGATATTCAAACAGAAGAAACGTCACTAGAAGATATTTTTGTGAAAATTATTAAGGATTAATTAATGAACCTAAGAGGAATACAGGCAATCTATATATATGAAATGAACAGATCTTTTAGAACATTGATACAAAGTCTTGTATCCCCTGTTTTATCTACTATTCTTTATTTTATTGTCTTTGGTGCAGCTATTGGCTCTAGAATGGAAAATATTAGCAATGTTTCTTACGGCGCGTTTATTGTTCCTGGGCTAATAATGTTAACTGTTCAGATGCAAAGTGTTAACAATGCTTCTTTTGGTATTTATTTTCCAAAGTTTATTGGTACCACATATGAACTATTATCTGCTCCCTTATCATTTGTCGAAATAGTCATTGGTTATGTAGGGGCGGCAACCACCAAGGCATTTTCCATAGGATTAATAATACTAGCAACGTCTTATCTGTTTGTTAACATAGATATTGTACACCCATTCTTTATGTTATTTTTCCTATTGTTAACATGTATAAGTTTCAGCCTTCTTGGATTTATTATTGGTATTGTGTCAGATAATTTTGAACAACTAAATATAGCTCCAATGCTAATTATTACTCCCTTGGTATTTTTAGGGGGAAGTTTTTATACAATAGATATGTTACCTCCATTCTGGCAAAACTTTGCTCTATTAAATCCTATTGTATATTTAATATCTGGTTTTAGATGGGCTTTTTTTGGCATTGGTGACGTCCCAATACTAACAAGTGTGTTTTTTATACTTTTGTTCACTAGCATTTGTATTAGTATAATTTGGTACATTTTTAAAACTGGTTATAGAATAAAAAACTAGTATTATTTATAGAGAATTATTTTTAGATTAAAAAATTTATGAGGTTAGTAATGAAGTTATATAGTTTCACCCCTGCAGCCAATGCACTTAGAGTTGAAATGTTTTTAAGAGAGAAAAACATAGATATAGAAACTATACAAATCAACGTGAGAGAAGATGAAATATTTAAGGAACCTTACAATTCAATGAACCCCTTTAATTGTGTTCCATTTTTGGAATTAGAAGACGGTACAATTATTTCTGAAACAATATCTATTTGTCGTTATTTAGAAGATAAATTTCAAAATCCAAATTTATTTGGAAATAATAGTAAAGAGATAGCCATTATTGATATGTGGAATAGAAGAATAGAGTTAGATGGATTTTTACCTCTCTTACATTCTGTAAGAAATAAAACATCTTTTTTTAAGGGGAAAGTAGTTCCTGGAACACGTAACGAAATAAATCAATCTCCCGAGATTGTAGTTCGTGGAATTGAAATGTTTAAAATCTTTCTTAGTAGGATTGAACCTCATCTTTCGAAGAATAAGTTTATTGCTGGAGAAAAATTTTCTATTGCAGACATAACAGCACATTTTATGTTTAATTTATCAAAAATTTTAAAAATAGATCTTGAAGAAGAATATGATAATGTTTTCAAATGGAAATTAGAACTTGAAAATAGACCGTCAAATCCAATAAATAATCTAATCTAGTCTAATGAAAAATTAATAGAAAAAATTTAAATATTGAATGAATCTTTAAAAAAGTTAGCTATAATTACTGGAGCCGCAAGAGGAATTGGGTTGGCTACAGCCCTACTATTTAATGAAAACGGTTACAAAGTTGCAATAGTTGATAATGATAAGAAAGAGATTGATAACTTATCTTTTAAAAATAAAGATATAAAAACATTTTGTTTTGATATTTCTAATGATGATGAATTAGACAACATGTATAATCAAATATTGGAGTGGCATAATAGAATTGATGTATTAGTGAATAATGCAGGTGTTGCAGATTTTGGTAATATTGAGGAAACTAACTTCAAAAGATGGAATGAAGTTATGAAAACAAATTTAAATGGTGTTTTTTTATGCTCACAAAAAGTAATAATTCATTTAAAAAAAACAAAAGGAAATATAATCAATATTGCATCTATTTCTGGGTTACGTGCATCAACCCTCAGAGTGGCTTATGGAACGTCCAAAGCAGCTGTAATTCAATTAACTAAGCAACAAGCTGCTGAATTAGGTGAATATGGTATAAGGGTTAATTGTATAGCACCAGGTCCCGTGAAGACAAAACTAGCAATGGCCGTTCATACTCAAGATATTATTGAAGCTTATCATGATGCAATTCCACTTAATAGATATGGCACTGAGAAAGAAATAGCTAATGGCATTTATTTTTTAGCTTCTGAAAAAGCATCATATATCACAGGCCAAGTTTTGGCAGTAGATGGAGGATTTGAAGCCACTGGTGTTGGTCTTCCATCTTTAAGAAAATAATAAATAATGAAAAAAATTAATTTACTATTACTGTCCCTAATTTTAACAATATTATTAACAGGCAAATCTTATAGCATTTCTAATAATGAAGAATTTATAAAATTAAAAGAAACTCATGATATTTTTTGTAAAAACTTAAATTTATCTGAGTTTAAAAGTATTGGAAATAATTGGAAATTAGAACAAAAGAATAAGTATTTTCAATTGTTTACAAATAAAAATGCTCAGCAAACATTGCAAATAAAACCTTTGTATAGATCAAACCAAATCCAAAAAGTTATATTTACTTTTTATAAAATTCCAAAGAGACCATTTATCGAGATTAGATCAAATAAAAATTGCGTTATACAAAGTATAAGAAAAATTACTTACAATCATAAATTAATACCTAATGAAATACATTCAATAAATATTTCAAATTATAAAATAGATAATATCAAATATTTAAATCCTAAATTACCAAAACTTGAAACTAAAAATAGAAAAAATATAATAGCTTTAATTGATACAGGTATTAATTATAATTTAAAAAGACTTCATAAAAATATTGCAGTTAAAAATAAGAAAGTTTTAGGTTTTGATTTTTGGGATAATGATGAAAGACCTTTTGATAGTGACCCAAGACAAAGTCCCTTTTATCCAAGACACCATGGAACCACAGTATTTAGTGTAATAGCTAAAGATGCTCCAAACTCTTTTATTGCACCATATAGATTTCCAGCCTTAGATATGTGTAAATTCAAAGAGTTAGTTGAGCACATTGCTGACAACTCAATTAGACTAGTTAATTTATCAATGGGATCCAATAATCTAAAAGATTGGATATGTTTTGAAAAATCAGTTAGCAAATTTAAGGATATCATCTTTGTAGTCTCTGCAGGCAACAATGGATTTAACATTGACGAAAAGCCTATTTACCCAGCATCCCTTGATTTAGAAAATATCCTGACTGTTACTTCTTCTGACCAAAGCGGAAGATTAGGACGTGGTTCAAATTATGGAACAAACTCTGTTGACTTTATTCTTCCTGCCGAAAGATTAGAAGTTATTGATCATAGAGGCATTAAAGTTTTTACTGGTGGAACAAGTTATGCAGCGCCAAGATTAGTAGCTTTAATTTCAAGGTATATTGAAAATAATCCTAATTGTACAAATGAAGAAATATATAATTTTCTTAAAAAAAGAGCTGTTCAAAAAGGTAAAAAACTAACTAAATATGGCTGGATTCCTGACCCATTAGATAATTATTTAATTAATTAGTCTTAAAAGCATTATCTATGAATTTTTTGGCAAGAGGCAAAGCTTCTTTATTATGTTTAGTCATGAGACTTAGTACTTGATTAGACATTTCTTTATCTTTTAAAATTCCTGCAACTTGGACACCTAATCTCAATACTTGTGGATTTTCAGGAGTTAACTTCAAAAGTTTTAGTATTATGGGCTTCTCTTTCTCCAAATCTCTACTGATATGAAAAGTGATAGCTAAAGAAAGAAGAGCGTTAGGGCTATTAGGGTCAAGTTGAATACTTCTTTCTAGAAACTTTTTTGCTCTTTTAAGATCCCCTAACCTACCAAAGGTTTGCCCTGCTTGATCAATTAATTGTTTATTATTAGAGTTCCAGCAATAATTATCAATATTACTTACAATACTAACATCTAAATTTTTTTGGACATTAAAAGCTGTTTCAAGATTATCAGCACATAGCTTTATATAATTACCTATTTTAAAAAAATCATCTTTATGTTTTGAATCTGTATTTTCAATAATCTTATTTATCAAAGAAACTGGTATAACCTCATTAATATTACCATCACCCGAGGCAAGTATACCTACTAAGTCACCATTTTCGTCAACTACAGAACCACCACTATTTCCTGGTAAACTTTTAGCGTTGGTATGTATACGTGCTTGAGGAAATCTATTAAAATCCGAAAATGAAATGATTTTTCCAGGTTTATAAATTCGATTTGCATTTCTTCCTTGATCGTAAGCAATTACTCTTATTTTACCTTTAATATTATTAGATTTAGGTAATTTATTTACCTTTTGAGGTTCTTTAATTAATGATAGTAATGCTAAATCTGTAGGAAAGTTATGAGGTAACGGAAAAGCTTTTTTAATTTCTCCATTATTGAACTTGATTACAAACTGCTTGTGATCTTCAACTACGTGCCTGTTAGTCACAATAATCTTATTATCAATTATAGTACCACTAGCTATCATCATAGGAGTTTTAATACCAACAACTTTGTCTAATTTATCACAAATATTTTTTATATTAGTACATTTTGAACTGTCTGAAAAAGATGGCTTAACTAAAATAAAGATATATATTACAGTAATATAAATTATATTTTTAAATTTATACATTATATAATTTTCTTTTTGATTAGATATTTATGGGAACCTTCAAAAACTAAAATATTTTTTTGGTTATTTACTATTGCCTTCATTTCTAAAATCCCAGTAGTGTTTTGTGAAGTAAGTTTAGAAACCATTAACTTTGGGTACAATGTATCTTCTCTGTATACAGGCTTTAACATTTTACCAGATACCTCTATCAACCCAATAAGACTATCTCTTACTTCTGAAGGGAAAGAACCAGCACCTGCAGCTGTTTGAATAAAAACCTGCAATCCGTGAGCTAACATTTCTGGATGCCCTCTTTTTTTACAAAACTCTATATCATAATGGATTGGGTCATTATCTCCAGAAGCAGCTTGAAACATAGAAAAAATACCACTAGTTTGAGTTCTAGAAGGTATTAAATATGTATCGCCAATTGAAAAATCTTCAAAATATTTGCTGTTATTTTTATTTTGATTTTTTGTCATCCAAAACAAAATATGCGCCTATCATTTAAATAGCAAGAAATCATATAAAACTTTATTTATAAACAAATTTATGCTCGAATTACATATGGATCGCTTAAAAGATAAAGTTGCACTAATTACTGGCGGCGCAAGAGGTTTAGGCGCATCTATTGCTAAACATTTTTTCAATGAAGGCGCTAAAATAATTTTATGCGACATAAATATTGATCAAGCGAATGAAAAAGCTCACGAACTTGACGGAACAGCATACTATATGGATGTTTCAAACTCTAAAAATGTTAAGGAGGTTTTTACTAAGGTTAAATCAAAGTTTAATCAATTAGATATTTTAGTAAATAATGCTGGTATAAATGGTTTTGAAAACAGACAAGATTTACTTGATGAGAGAATGAAAGTAAACAACCTTCAAAGCAAAGAATTTGCTGAAACAGGTAAAATCAATAGTCACTTTGATATAACAGTTAAAATGACAGATGATGACTGGCATCAAATGATTTCTATACATTTAAACGGAACCTTTTTTTGTACAAGAGAAGCCTTGAAAATTATGAATAATCAAGAAAAAGCCTCAATAATCAATATGGGGTCAGTTTTAGGCACTACTGGCGGCCCATCTTCACCACATTACTCTGCAGCTAAAGCTGCGATACTTGGTTACACAAGAGCTACTGCAAAGGAATTAGCATCCCGAAACATTAGAGTTAATGCTATTGCTCCAGGTTATATCGATACAGATATGACAAAAAGTTTAGGAGATGTAATAAAGCTTGTTAAATCATCTACTCCTATGAAAACTTTTGGAGAAGTTGATGATATCGCATGGGCTGCTGTTTACTTAGCATCAGAAGAAGCGAAATTTGTAACTGGACAAACTCTTTCACCTAATGGTGGATTTGTGATGAGTCAGTAATATTTAGTAGATCAGTGTTTTATCAGTACTTAATACTAAATCTAATAAGGTTTTGGGTAAAACTTTTCTAATTTTTTTTCCCTCTAAGTCTAATTTTGTAATCCCTCTATTTTCACATGACATTGAAGACACATAAATTGTCACACCTTTTTTTTTAAGAACTGCCATATGCTCTTTTAATTTTCCTGTTCCTAGACCTACTAAGTTTTCAATAATAGTATTTCTAACAAGTTGAACACCATCACCAGACAAAAATATCTCTACCTTATGCCCTTCTTCGACAGCTGTTCTAGCGAGTAAAAAACCCAACATTGATTTAGAAACATTGTTGGGGCCAGACATTATATGAAATAAAATACTTTCCATAAAAAAATATAATCCATCAAATTTTAATATAGTTTTATATGACAAACTTTTATTACATTTTTATTCAAATAAATTTAAAGAAAAGTAATTTTTTAAAAACAAATATAGAATAAAAAAAATCAGTAATATTAATTAATTAAATGTCTAAAGTTTAATCACTTATTGAATAATTCAACATAATACATATATCTGATCAATCAAATCATCTAATAATTATTTCTTTTACTTACAATAGAGATGTTTATTATAAATGGCTAAAATTTTATTTAATATAACTAATGGAACAAACAACCAAACTAAAGCGTCGCTTGGTTTTATGTTAGCAAGAACTGCAGTAGAGGAAGGTCATGAAGTAATAGTATTCCTTAACGCTGATGCTGTTAGTTTGATAAGGCCCCCTGTTTTAGAAAACTTAGTCGGTTTAGGCACAGGCAGTTTAAAAGAACACTTTAATGTGCTAAAAAAAGCTAGAGTACCAATTTACGTTTCAGCTATATCTTGCGAAATAAGAGGTGTATCAGCTCAAGATCTAAAAGATTCTAATGCAAGAAAAGTTTTTCCAAAGACATTATTAAATTTATCATTAGAAGCTGACAGAACTTTTGTATATTAAAAAAAAATATTACAAAAAATCTTAAATATTTTTCTATTATTCTAAAATGTTTATGTTAATAAAAATTTAACTTTAAACAGCACATATTTCAGACCTTGTAATAAATCTTTTACCCCTGCCATTATCTAAAGAGAACATTCCACCTTGTCCATCTACTACATCTATTATTAATTTTGTATGTTTCCAAGCTTCAAATTGCAGTCCCCCTATATAAAAAGGAACTCCACCGATCTCTCCCATCTGCACATCATGATCTGCAATTAAAAAATCATCTTTTTGAAAGCACATGGGTGCAGAACCATCACAACATCCACCTGATTGATGAAATAAAACTTGTCCATAATCTTTTTTAATTTCTTCAATTAAATCCAAAGCTGCTTGTGTTGCTTCAACTTGATTTAACATAAATAATACCCCTGTTAGAAAAAAGGGCGCAACATGCGCCCCTTAAATTTAATTAAAAGAAACCAAGTTTTTTAGGACTATAGCTTACTAATAAATTCTTTGTTTGTTGGTAGTGACTTAACATCATTAAATGATTTTCTCGGCCTATACCTGATTGCTTATATCCACCAAAGGCAGCATGAGCCGGATAATCATGATAACAATTTGTCCAAACCCTACCTGCTTTAATAGCACGACCAAACCTATAAGATGTATTTAAGTCTCTTGTCCATATACCAGCACCAAGACCATAGAGAGTGTCATTAGCGATCTCTAAAGCTTCTTCGTCAGTTTTAAAAGTACATACTGAGACAACAGGTCCAAAAATTTCTTCTTGAAAGATTCTCATTTTATTATGGCCTTTAAAAATAGTTGGTTGAATATAATACCCACCAGACAAGTCCCCATCCATATGCGCAACATCACCTCCAACTAAAACTTCGGCACCTTCTTTTTTTCCAAGATCTAAATATGATTTTACTTTTTCATATTGTTCAGCGGAGGCCATTGCGCCAATCATTGTGTTTGAGTCAAGTGGATCACCCTGAACAATTGCTTTAGTTCTTTCGATACATCTTTCAATAAATTTATCATAAATATCTTCATGAATTAATGCCCTACTTGGACAAGTGCAAACTTCTCCTTGGTTAAGAGCAAACATAACAAAACCTTCAATACATTTATCAAAAAAATCGTCGTCAGCTTCTGCTATATCTTTAAAGAAAATATTTGGAGATTTTCCACCAAGTTCTAAAGTACTTGGAATTAGATTCTGACTTGCATATTGTAGTATCATTCTTCCGGTTGTTGTCTCACCAGTAAAAGCTATTTTTGCTATCCTAGTACTTGAAGCCAACGGCTTTCCTGCTTCTAAACCATAACCATTAACGATGTTAATTACTCCTGGTGGCAACAAATGACCAATTAATTCCATCATTACCATTATGGAAGCGGGTGTTTGTTCTGCAGGTTTTAAAACAACACAATTTCCAGTTGCTAAAGCAGGAGCTAATTTCCAAATAGCCATTAACAAAGGAAAGTTCCAAGGTATTATTTGGCCAACAACACCTAAGGGTTCTTGTATTAAGTAAGAAACTGTATCATTGTTAAGTTCAGCAAGACTGCCTTCTTGAGCTCTTATTACACCTGCAAAATATCTAAAATGATCAACTCCTAAAGGTAAATCTGCTGCAGTAGTTTCTCTTATGCCTTTTCCATTGTCCCAAGTCTCAGCCTCAGCTAACATAGGAAGATTATCTTCTATTATTTGGGCAATTTGTATCATAATGTTACTTCTTTCAGTAACACTTGTTGTACCCCAAGCATCTTTTGCTGCGTGTGCAGCGTCTAAAGCTAAATTTACATCTTTTTCATTTGACCTAGCAATTTGACATAAAACCTTACCGTTTATTGGAGTTATATTATCAAAAAACTTGCCATCTACAGGGTCAACAAATTTACCATTTATATAATTCCCATATTTTTCTTTGTATTTAAAAGCCATAAATACTTTCCTCCCTCTTAAATTTTAAATTATTTTTTGATAGTGATTTCAAACAGCAAAAATGTAAACATAAAAATTGGGGTTTTTGATAAAATTTGTTAACATCATAACAATTATATTAAATCAACAAAATAAAGGTCACCGCATAACATGAAAAAATACATAATAATTGGAAAAACTTCTCAAGAAACCGCAGCTTCAATGCTTAATAAACCGCAAAACAGAAGAGAAATGGTTGAACCATTAGTTAAGAGTTTTAATACCAAATTTTGTGAATTTTTATACTTAAATTCACCTGACTTTGACTTTATGTGTGTTATTGAGGGTGAAAGTGATAATGACATAGCTTCAGCATGTAACCTAATTTTCGCAAGTGGAAGTTTTTCAATGATTAACTGGTTTAGAGCATTTGAGGCATCCGAATGGAAAGAGGTTTATGAAATTGCTTCCAAGAATATGGCTAATTATGTTTCTGCCAAGCAAGCAGCTGAGAATTAATCATGTATGGTCGCAATATTAATTTTACCTTATTGGCACCTTCTTTGTGGGCGGTTGTTCAAGCTATTGGTTCAAACGTTGAGGAAGACAAGTATAAAAGAATGTTATTTAAGACAGGTGATAATAATGGATTTATAATTGAAGTTTTTGAAAACATACATATTGCTGGCAAAAAAATTGAAACTATGAAAGCTATGCAAGGCCTAAGTGAACAAGCAATGGCAAAAGTTTCAATTCAAGAAGGATCTGTAATTAAAAACTAATATTTAAGTTATCGTTAACATTTTATTATTATAATTATATAGTTATTTATTAACATTGATAGATACTTATTTTTTTTATAGTCTTAATTGTTATTTCTAATCGGAGGGGATTAATGGAAAAAAAACATTATATTTGTACGCATACTTGGTCTAATCCAGACACTATTAAAGATATAATCAAACAACAAGGAGAAATGACTGATGCAGAATTCTTTGCTGGTTTAAAAACTGAAAAGGCTGAGACATTACAACATTGGATGGGTAAAGATGATTTTTTTTTCTGTCATTGGTACGCTGAGGATGAACAGTCTATCATAGATGTACTGGAAAAGGTGGGATTAAATGATGTCATTGTAACTATGCCAAGTGAAATGCAGAGATATGTTTCTTCTGACAAAATTACAAATGAAAAACTAGTTAATCCTTTTGATACTTAACTAAAAACTAAAATACGTTTATTAATTTAATATTTGTTGATTCAATGACTGATAATCAAAGTAGTGAAATTAGAACATTAAAAATGCAAGTTGCAAAATTACAACTTGAGTCAAAATTACGTCGTAATTTATCAGCTGAGATTGATAAGCAAAAACAAATTGCTAGAAATGCAGAAGAAATAGCTAAAGAAAAAAGTAGAGAAATTGAGGAAATCGCTAGTCAACTTTCAAAGTATCTATCTCCTCAATTATTTAATTCTATATTTTCTGGAGGAAAAAAAGTTCTAATTGAAAGTGAAAAGAAATTCCTTACTGTTTTTTTTTCTGACATAGTTTCATTTACATCGATTTCTGACAATATGGATTCAGTACCACTAACTGAAATGTTAAATTTATACCTCACTAAAATGTCAGAAATAGCTTTAAAATATGGCGGTACTATTGATAAGTATATTGGTGATTCTGTTATGATTTTTTTTGGTGACCCCGAAACTGCTGGCAAAAATAAAGATGCTTTGAATTGTGTAAAAATGGCTATTGAAATGCAAAACACAATGAAAAAATTATCAGTAGAACTAATGAATGATTTTAATCTTTCAATTCCACTTAATATTAGAGTTGGAATTCATTCAGGAGAATGCACAGTCGGTAATTTTGGAAGTGAAAAAAGGTTAGATTACACTGTCATAGGCCGAACAGTAAATCTTGCCGCAAGATTAGAGAGCAGTTCTCCAGTGGGACAAATTTTAGTTTCAGAAAAAACTAGATCTCTTATAAATGATGAGATTGATTGTAAAAATTATGATGAAGTTAAAGTCAAAGGATTCAAAGACAAAATAGGTACATTTATCCCTAATTTTTAAATAGCAAAAATATAAAAATATTTAGTACTTTTATTTTAAACTCTTAAGTATATCTACTCCTAAAATTTTCCAGAAATGTAATAAATCAATAAATACCCAATTTTCAGTTAATTTGTCACCTTCCCTTCGATACATGTCTATTACTCTCATCTCAGAGGATTTTGGAGAAACTGTGATACCCATAAATGTTTTACTTGGAGTTAAAGTTAAGTTAGGCCAACCAAAAAAACCACCAAAATTACCCTCTGTAATTCGACAAAGATGACCATTAAATGTTCTTTTTTTAAAAGTTTTTCTAAAAGGGCCGGCATGTTGATTAGCATACCTCTCAATTGTATAAGTTGATCCAATACCAGTTGGTCCCCACCAAATCATATTATCGCTCCAACTTTTATCCCAAAATCCAAGGTATTTTAAATTATAGATTCAATTTTAGGCATCAATCTTAAAAGTTCTTTAGTGTAAAGATTTTTGGGATTATTAAAAATACTTTCAGTTTGATTTATTTCGCAAATACACCCTTTTTTTAAAATAGCTACCCTATCACACATTTGACGAATTACTGGCAGATCATGACTTATAAATAGTATTGTTAGGTTTAGTTGTTCTTGTAAATCTTTTAAAAGATTCAATACTTGTGCCTGAATTGTAACATCAAGAGCAGAGGTGGGTTCGTCGCAAATCAATAATCTTGGTTTGGTTGCAAGAGCTCTAGCAATAGAGATTCTTTGCCTTTGACCACCTGAAAATTCATGTGGAAATCTTTCAAGCGATGTTCTTGATATACCTACAATGTCAATTAAATCATTTACATTTTGATCTAAAGAATAATGATCAATATTCTTTTGAAAAAACTTTATAGGTTCAGAGATAATATCCTTTATATTAAATCTAGGATTCAACGAAGAGTATGGATCCTGAAAAATCATTTGGATTTGACCTCTAAATTTCTTAATCTTTAATTTATTTTTTGGATCAAATAATGATGTATTTTCAAATTTAACTTCTCCTTTTGATGGGGGCAATAAACCACTTATAATTTTAGCTATAGTTGATTTTCCTGATCCAGATTCACCAACTAATCCAAATGATTCTCCTTCAAATATACTGAAAGATACATTATCTAAAGCTTGAATCTTATCGTCAGCATCTTTAGTGGAAAGAATTTTTATTCCATCAAATACCTTTGTAACATTAATGAAATCTAACAATTTTTTGTTACTTAGGTCTCGAATTTTCCAATTTTTAATAATATTATTTGTTAAGTTTAATGAAGTATCAATTATTTGTTCACCTTCAGGGCTAAAAAGTTTAAATCTATCAATTTTTTTGTTTGCTGGCGGTACTGACATTACTAAACTTTTGCATTCAATAGAAGCAGGTTTAGATAAAACCTGATGCGTTTTTCCATACTCAACAATCTTGCCATATCGCATAATTATTACTTTATCAGTAATTTCAGCTATTACGCCGATATCATGAGTAATAATTAAAACGCCTAAATTTCGGTCTAATGTAAGTTTTTTTAAAAGATTTAGTATCTTAAATTGTATACTTACGTCCAATGCAGTTGTTGGTTCATCCGCAATTAATAAATCTGGCTCGCAACTTATAGCAAGAGCTATTACAACCCTTTGTCTCATACCTCCACTAAATTGATGTGGATAATCATTAATTCTTTTATGAGGATTTTCTATTCCAACCTCTGTTAACAACTTTATCGATTTTTCTAAAGACTTATTATAATCTAGGTCTGTATGTGTTTGAATTGTCTCTACTAATTGATCTTTTATTGTGAAAAGAGGATTTAATGATGTTTGTGGATCTTGAAAAATAAAACCAATTTTTTTTCCTCTTATAGTTCTAACTACTTCTTCATTATTACACAATTCTGTTTCATCTAATAAAATTGATCCATTAGTAATCTTTCCAGGTTTATCTATTAAATTAATTATTGCATTTGCTACTGTTGATTTTCCTGATCCAGATTCACCAACTATACCTATTATTTCACCTCTTTCTAAGTTAAATGAAACATTTCTACTCGCATTTATTGTTTCTTTACGAGTTTGGTATTCAATATCTAGGTTATTTATTTTTAAAAAGGTCATCTTACTTTTAGTTTTGGATTTAAAGCGTCTCTCATCCAATCTCCTAATAAATTAATTGATAAAGCGAGGACAACAAGAAAAATTGCGGGAAAAAAAGTAATCCACCACTCACCAGAAAATAAAAAGTTATTTCCAAATCTTATTAAAGTGCCTAAGGATGGATTTGTAGGGGGAAATCCTACTCCTAAAAAACTAAGTGTAGATTCAGTTATAATTGCCTGCGACAAACCTATTGTAGCTATTACTAATATAGGTCTTAAAATGTTTGGGAGGATATGTTTAATCATAATTACAATGTCAGATAGACCAATTATTCTACTAGCCAATACATATTCTTTATTTTTTTCGACAAGAGTAGCAGCTCTAGTAATTCTAGCAAATTGTGGCCATTCCGAGACACCAATAGCCAAGATAAGAACGTATATAGCCATGTCATTATGAAGTGATTTAGAAATAAAGCCCCTAGCTATTCCATCAACCAAAAGAGCCATCAAAATACTAGGTATGGTAAGTTGAACGTCAGTAAATCTCATAACAACTATTTCGTAACGTCCACCTAAATAACCTGCAGTAACTCCTAAAAAAACTCCTAAAACCATTGCAAAAATTATCGATGCGAATCCAACTATTAATGAAATTTGTGAACCGTATATCATAGTTGACAACATATCTCTGCCTTGTTGATCAGTTCCCAAAAGAAAGTCAACGCTTCCACCGATCGACCATATTGGAGGAGTAAAAGCATCCATTAATGAAACACTCTTAGGATCGAAAGGATTATAAGGAGCAATTACAACTGCAAGTAAAGAGGTGAGAACAATTATTACAAATATAATAGAAGAAACAATAGCTACTTTAGATTTTTTGAAACTATATCCAATATCTGAGTCTAAAAAGGTTTTAATTATTTGAGGAATCATTTAATTACTTCCTCTTCTTTCAATCTAATTCTTGGATCTATAAAGTAATAAGCAATGTCCACTATGAAATTGATCATGACAAATAAAAAAGCAACCATAATTAGGTAAGCTGACATTATAGGAACATCAACAAATTGAACTGCATTTATAAATAACAATCCCATACCAGGCCATTGAAATACCGTTTCTGTAATAATAGAAAATGCTATTAGTGTACCAATATTTATACCAGTTATAGTTATAACCGGTATCAAACCATTTTTAAGAGCATGCCTATTATTTATAACTTTATTATTAATTCCTCTTGCTCTAGCAAATTTGATATAATCAGTTTGCAAAATTTCTATCATTTCAGCCCTAACAAGTCTGATAATATAAGTCATTTGGAATAAACTCAATGTAATCGAAGGAAGTATTAATGCTTTTATTCCACTAATAGTTAGAAACCCAGTTGACCAGAAACCAAAATTGACTACCTCTCCTCTACCAAAAGAAGGCAAAATACCAAGAATGACTGAGAATAGATATATGAATAGAATTCCAATTACAAAAGTTGGAAGAGAAACACCAAATAGTGAGGTAATTAATATTAAGTTACTTACAAAACCGTCACGATTAATTGCAGTATATACGCCAAACAATACACCAAAAAAAATTGCAATTAAGGCTGAAACTAAAACTAATTCAAGTGTAGCAGGTAATCGTTCAGAAATTAAGAGTGAGACTGGTCTTCTTAATTCATAAGATAACCCAAACTCTCCATTTGAAGCGTTAACAACAAATTTAAAAAACTGAGTGTATACAGGATCGTTTAATCCAAGTTTTTCTCTAATTTCCTCCCTTGTTTCTTCACTTGCCTCTTGTCCAACCATATTGTTGACAGGATCTCCTACAAAATTAAACAATGAAAAAGATACAAAGCCCACAATAAGCATAACAAGAATTGACTGTAAAAGTCTTTTTAAGAAATAGTTAAACATTTAAAACATTTATAGTCTATTTTAAAACAATGCCAGTTAATGTTTAAAACTGGCATTGTTATTTATTTAGTTAACTTTAGCGAAGCGAAAAAGTGGTTCGTTATTTGTTCTAATAGGAATATTAACGTTACTCTTTGTTCCCCACGAAATTACTTGATGGTGCAGAGGCAAATAAGGCATATTATCTTGAACAATCGACCAAGCTTCTGCAATATTAGCATTTCTCTTATCTAGATTTGTTTCAGTCAACATAGTTCCTACTAACTCATCAACCTTTTTATTTTTAAACCCAGATTTATTCCAACTTCCGTCAGATTTTAAAAGAAATGAATACACATAATGACTATCAAAAGTTGGAACACCCCAGCCCAACATATAGAAGTCGCTTAAACCACCTTTCAAGTCTTTAAAGTGAATACTTTTTGGTTGAGAGTCTAAATTCACCTTTATACCAACCTTTGCAAGCATTCCTACAGCCGCAACACAAATTGCTTCATCGTTGATATATCTGTTATTTGGACAGTCTAAAGTTATTTCAAAGCCTTTAGGATACCCAGCATCCGCTAAAAGTTTTTTAGAAAGTTTAGGATCAAATGATAATCTTTTATCTAGTTGCTTTGTATAACCCTGAACACCCGGAAAAGTAATCATGCCAGCTGGCTCACTTAAACCTCTCATAATTTTTGCTTTAATAGCATTCATATCTAGAGCATGATAAAAAGCAAGGCGTACATTCTTGTCTTTAAAAGGGTTTTTACCTTTAATATTAGACGACCTTAATTCGTCAACCCCTTGATCCATACCAAAGAAAATTGTTCTAGATTGAGCTGCACTCACAACCTTATGCATTGAAGAGTTTTTAATTCTATTTATATCCTGAGCTGGAGTGAAATTAGTAAAGTCAATGTCACCTGAAAGAAGAGCTGCTACCCGAGTAGCATCATTTTTTATTGGCAGTAGTTCGATCTTATCAATATTATGTTGAGATTGATTACCCCACCAGTTTTCATTTCTTTCAAAAACTGTTCTTGTGTTTTGTTCTCGAAGTGTAATTTTAAAAGGCCCCGTACCCATAGCATTTATAGAGCAAAATGTTTCCTGAGAGGCATTATAATCTTGTGCTGTTTCACACCCATTTTTTTTCGACCATGATTCAGACATTATAAAAATTTGAACTAATTGATTAAGTAAAATAGGGTTTGGCCCCTTAGTTTTAATTTCAATTGTTAAATTGTCCAAAGCCTTAACTGAAGTGATACTATTAATTAGTTCTTTAACATCAGAAGTTCCCGTTAGAGCTCTATTAATACTAAACTCAACGTCACTAGCTTTTAGTAAGCTTCCATCTTGAAATTTTACATCTTTTCGCAAATTAAAAACCCAAGTTTCTGGGTCAGTAGTTTTCCATGAGGTAGATAATTGAGGCTGAATAGACATATCTATTGCTCTTGTAACAAGTCCTTCATAAATTTGCCTTGAAACCATGTGTGTAGGTCCCTCATTTTGTGCATGTGGGTCTAAGGTAAGAGAGTCTCCTGGCATAGACCATTTAATAGTTGCAGCATAAAGAGGAGAAAACATAGTAACGAAAAGCATAGTTGCAATTAACTTAGTTAATAACTTCATTTTGTATCCTTCCTATAAATTTTATAATAACAATTTAATAAATGTATAAATGATAGAATTTTAAAATGACATATTTGATAGATATGTAAATTTAAAAATTAAAATGAATTGATTTTTATAAATCTATTACTCAAATCCATATTTTAACAAAACTTCTTCATAAACAGGATAGCTTAAACGTTCATTATTCCACTTTTTGAAAATATCATAAACTTTTTGAAGCTTATTACCTTTTATTGTTTTTTTTACATTATCAAAATGCTCTTTTGCAATTTCAAACTTGCCTTCAAAGTGTGATGCTACTCCCGAATGTATTTCATAGAAAAATCTATTTTTGTGAGGCATTGGACTCATCATTTTTAGAGCATTTGCTCCATCTTTTACTATGTTGTAACATACTGCCAACACGTAGTTGTCCATAACAACAAGATTACCAGTATCTAATTCATGAGCTTTTAAACCCATATCCCAACAACCTCTATGAAACTGACATTGCTTTTTATTTATATTTTTAGGTTGTTCATCTGGCGAGGTAACATCATTTAAAGTACATTCGCCTCCAAACGCAACATTTATTGCTAAATTACTTAACACACTTGGATCACCAGCATTTAAACTGAAGGCTTTTTCAGCTGACACAAACATAGTTTCCCAGTTTTTTTTGTGAAATTCAATCATTGTTTTGACTGTTAAGCCTTTTGGTGACTCTGGGTCAATTACAAGAGCTTTGTTGATATATTCTTCAGCATCTTCTAACAAAGCATTTACTTTGTCTTTGTTCCCTGAAGCATATAAGTTTCTTGTTCTTTCAGCTAACCATATCCATGCATCAGCATAATTAGGATCTTTTTTGACTGATTCTTTTAAACATTCTAATGCTTTAGGTCTTAAACTTATTACAGTCTGAGAGTTCCTAGCCAAGTTAATACATTCATAAATTGATATATCATCAGTTGAAGAAGATGCTATCTTTTGATTTATATCTTTGGATAAGACAGCCCCTGCTCCAACCAGCTCATTTATAATTTGTTTAGTAATTTCATCTTGTAATTTAAATATGTTTTTACCTGTTAAGTCTCTGTCATACGTTTCTGACCAAATATTTGATATATTTTTGCCATCAATTAGATCTACTTTTACCCGCAGCATATTATCAATCTGCATGATGTTTCCATCAACTAAATAAGATGCATTAGTAGATTTCGAAACATCCATTAAATCTTTTGGAGCTTTTGTTAAATTTAATATATTCACTGATTTAGATGATTTAGTTAACTTAGATCCTAAGTCTTGTGATATACCAAGAGCTAGTAACTTTTCTTTTTTAGTATCACTTAAACTTTTGAAGGGAAGTATAACGATCTTACTGCTATCAAGTTTTTTTTCAGTTTCTAAAATACCTGAAAAGAAGAGTCCTATGAAGACAGCTGCTACAGCTCCTCCTATTAAAGATATTAATTTGGTATTGTATGATTGTGTTTTAAGTTTTCTCTTCTGTGATGGATCTAATAACAGATCGTAGGCATGGAACTGGTTCTGTTTGACCTTTTGTATTCCTAGATCATTAAACTCATAATTAGTCTTATTCTCTACAAGATCGTAAACGTTCTTAGATATCGTTATTCCACCTGTTTGAGAAAGGGCTTCTAATCTCGCAGCAATATTTACACCATCTCCTAAAAGGTTATCTCCTTCTTTAACAACATCTCCCATATTAATACCTATACGGTATTCTAATTTAATGTCTGTTGTGTCTTTATCATTGCGATCTTTTATTCGGTTTTGGAACTCAACAGCTGTATCAACTGCAGCAACAGCACTTGGAAACTCAGCAAAGACAGAGTCTCCACCTGTATTGAAGATACGTCCTTTTTGTTTTTTGATTATTGTTTCAATGATCTTATTACATTCACGAAGACCTCGTAATGTAGCATTCTCGTCTTTTTCCATATGTTTACTGTAACCGACTAAGTCGGTGGCAAATATTACAGCAATTTTACGGTCAATGTCAGATGGATTCATATCAAAATGATAGACATAAATTTTGTATATTTTCAACAGTTATTTGGAAATATATTAGTTGCAAAATAACTAAGTTATTTATCCTATATTAATCTGTAATTATATAAGTAATATCATAAAAATAATTCTAAAATATACCAGAATAACTAAATCCCAAAATGATACTAAGTTATTGAAATATTTAAATAAATTGACTTTTAAACAAAAAACACTAAAATATTTTTACTTTTATGACGTAACAATTGTTGTAACAAAAAAAGTAAAAAATATAATGTTAGATATTATACAAAATGAAAAATTAAACAATACTTTTTCTCAAAGAATTTTAGAAAAAAACGAACTTTTGTTTCGACAAGGGGATCTTATTGGTGATGGATATATTATAAATTCTGGAGAAATAATGCTTGAAAGAAATAATATAAAAATCGAAACATTAGGAAAAGGAGAGGTTTTTGGAATATTTAATCTTTTTTTTGAAAATAAAATACGATTTTTCTCTGCTCATGCTTTAATTAAAACAGAAATACTTATCATTCCTCAAAAACATATTAAGAAAATTCTTGATAATTCAGATCCTTTTGTAACACATATTTTTAGAAATTGGCTTAATTTAACTGGAAGATTTATGATTGATTTGAATAAAGAAGTTAAATTAAAAGAAAAAGTTTCAAAATTAAGTAAATTAGAAGAGCTTCACAAAAAAATGAAAATGTCTGCCTAATTATCAATTAAGCCTAAAGCTCATATTATTTTTAGAATTTTTTACATTTTAGCCTGTCATATTTTTTATATTTACAGACGATTCTTGGCCTGTCACCCTATGCTATTTTTTTCTTAACTTTCTTTGCAGTCTTAGCAGCTAACTTGAATGATTTTGCAGTTGGTGAACCTTTTGATCCGACTTTACGCATCTTCTCTGGTTTATTCCTACTATTTTTTTATCTGTATTTTTACAATTTTAATATTTTATTTGTATAAAAAGACACCTTAGACCTGTAACATCCAAATGATTAT
>ATWQ01000025.1 GCA_000421325.1 alpha proteobacterium SCGC AAA536-K22 | reverse complement strand
ACTCAATATTAATAAGCAATTTAATATGTTTTTTTTATCAATTCTGTTTAAATTAAATGGGATATAACCAGTATCAAGAAATTCTTTTTTTTGATTAGATTTTTTCATTCAATTCCTTATTTGTTACTTATAAGTTACCGTGTAACAAGTAAATATTAATAAATTTTTCATATATTTTTTATCAAGAATGTAATTAGAATGTATTATTATTTTCGTCAATAAAATTTAAAATTTACTATGTTGTGAATATATAATATCAATTTTCATTATTACTAAATTTTTTAAAATAAATAACAAATCTTAGGAAAAAAAATGAACATTAGAGAAGAAGTTAAAAATAAATTAAAAGAAGCAATGTTTAAAAAAGATGTTAATTTAATTAGTACCTTGAGACTAATAATAGCGTCGATTAAAGATAAAGATATTATAGCTAAAGGTAAAGGAAATGATTCTGGTATTAATGATACAGAAATAATATCACTTCTTCAAACCATGATAAAACAAAGAAAATCGTCTATAGAAATTTATTTAGAAGGTAAGAGGGATGATTTAGCAAAAAAAGAAGAAAACGAAATAGAAATAATTTTCAAATTTTTACCAAAGCAACTATCTAATAAAGAAATATACAGTATAATTGAAAATGTTATAAAATCATGTGAGGTTTCCTCTATGAAAGATATTGGAAAAGTAATTAAAATCTTAAGAGATCAGTATAGTGGAAAAATAGATTTTGGAATTGCAAGTGAAATTATTAAAAGTAAGTTGACTGATAATAATTAATAAAATGAATTAATCTGCAATATAAGAATTAAAATGGACATAAAAGAAGAGATTAAAAATTCTATAAGGCTTTCAGAAATTGTCAGTCAAAATCTTTCTTTAAAAAGACGTGATAAGTCCAATTACATAGCTTTATGTCCTTTTCATAAAGAGAAAACACCTTCTTTTAACGTGTCAGATGACAAAGGCTTTTTTCATTGTTTCGGGTGTGGAAAGAATGGTGATATTTTTAATTATGTTATGGAAATGGAAAATATATCATTTGTTGATGCTATAAAAAAATTAGCAGAGCATGCAGGGATAAATCAAAATAGTTATAGGTTTTATGAAGATCCAAAACTAAAGAATCATTTGCAGCTTTTAAAAAGAGTTTCAGAATCTTATATACAAAATCTGCATGCACCAATTGGAGAAAATGTAAGAAATTATTTGAAGCAAAGAGGCATTGATAATTTTTTATTAGAAAATTTTAAAATAGGGTATTCAGGTAATATAAAGTCAAATGAATTTTTAGTTTCCTGTTTGACAAAAGAAGGCTTTTCTATGAACGACATGATTGATATTGGTTTAGTAAAGCAAAATCAAAAAAAAAAATTTGTTTTTTACTTTCAACAAAGAATCATGATTCCTATTTTAAACAACTCAGGTAAAGTTATTGCTTTTGGTGGTAGAATATTGGGTGATGGTAGCCCTAAATATTTGAATTCTCCTGAAACATATTTATTTAAAAAAAATAAGCAATTATTTGGGGTTTTAAACGCTAAAAAAAATCTTAATAAAAAAAGATTGATTATTTGTGAAGGCTATATGGATGTAATATCTTTAACATCTCATGGTTATCCAGCCATTGCTTCTCTAGGAACAGCATTAACAGAAAAGCACATTGAAAATATTTTTAATTTATCTGATGAAGCTTTTCTAGTTTTTGATGGAGATACTGCGGGCAAAAATGCTACGTTAAGAGTGTTTGAAAAATATTTTCCTAAGTTAAAATTAAATAAAAAATTAAAATTTGTTTTTTTACCAGATCATCTTGATCCAGAGGAATTTGTAAATAAAAATGGCTTAAATGAATTTGAAAAAGTTTTAGATAAAGCAATGGGACCTCTTGATTTGCTTTGGTTGGAAGGTTCAAAAAATGTCCAAGAAAATGAGCCTGAAAGTTATGCTTATTTTTGGGATTATTTAAGAAGTAAAGTAAATACTATTGAAAATAACAATATAAAACAAGCTTTCAGGGATGAAATTGAAAAAAGAATTAAAATCTTTAGGCAAAATAATAAAAATCCATTTAATAGCTTTAGATCTAATCGTTATAATACGTTTTCTATAAAAAAAAACCTGCCTAGAACTGGAGTTGAAATTAAGATTGGAGCAATTATCTATATTATGTTATTATTTCCAAGAATATGTTTGGTTTATGATGAGAAAATTTCTTTACTTGACTTTAGAAACAAAGATTTGAATGAATTAAAAGTTTCAATTCTTAAATTAGTCAACATAGCACCTGAAATAACCTCAGAACATCTTCAACAAGATATGGTAACAAAAGGTTTTACTATCCAAATTAAAAAAATTATGCAAAGTAATTATCCTTCAAGATTAAATTTAGACTTTAGGAATATTAATGAAGAAAATATTAATAGAGTTTTTCTGGAATTAATAGACCTAATAGAAATAAAAAAAAATAGTTTATTTAAAAACAACAAAATAAAATGAGATAATTTATGCTGGCCAAAACTGAAAATAAAAAAAATCCCACTAAGAACATAAATGATAGTCCTATTTTAGATCTTAATAACTCTGCTATTAAATCATTAATAAAAAAGGGTAAGTCAAATGGTTTCGTAACACTAGATGAATTAAATTCTGCTCTTCCACCCGGTGAGTATTCTTCAGAACAAATAGAAGATATTCATTCAGCAATTAACGATATGGGTCTGAATATAGTTGAACAGCATGAAGAAACCTCTCCAGAAGAAGCTGATGAAAAGAATAGCGGAAATTTATCTGACGAAGAAGGTGCTCGTTCTGATGATCCAGTTAGGATGTATTTGAAAGAAATGGGATCAGTTGAGCTTTTATCAAGGGAAGGTGAAATTTCTATTGCTAAGAGAATTGAAGCTGGAAGAGAGTTGATGGTCGGTGGAATTTATGAGTCACCGTTAGCTATGAGGGCTTTCCTCAAATGGAGAGATGAAGTAGATGATGGTTCAATGCTCTTGAGGGATATTATCGATCTTGAAACAACTTATGCTCGTATAAACGGAGGAGCTAACGAACCTATAGTTTCTAATGATAATATAAAGAACGCTAAATCAAATGATATAAGCACAGAGTTTAAAATTCATAGTCTAGATATTAATAATACAAGAAATGATGTTATTAAAAAAAACGAAGAAAAAGACAAAATAAAAGATACAGATGAAAGCAATGATGTCAGTGAAGATGATAGTGAAAACGAGAATGAAGAAGATGATATAAATTTATCTTTAGTTGCTATGGAAGCTGAGATTAAAGAGCAAATTTTAAAAATGATTGATGAAGTTGCTAAGACTTTTAAGGAAATCCTTACGCTTAGTGAAAGAAGAATTGCAAGATTAAGAAAGGGTGAAGTTTTAGTCCCAAGATCCGAAAAGAGATTACACGAACTCAGAATTTTACTCATTGAGCAAATGGAAAAAATTTATCTTAACAGTAACAGACAAGAAGAGCTAATAGATCAAATGTATGGTCTTAATAAGCAAATAACTAATGTTGAAGGAGCTTTATTAAGGTTAGCTGAAAGTTCTGGTGTAAAAAGAAAAGATTTTATTAACAGTTGGGTTGGTAATGAAATTAATCATAATTGGGCAATAAAGCCTGGTAAATCAAAAAATTGGGAAAAATTTACCTCAGAAAATAATGACCAAATAGTTGGAATTTGTGATCAGGTGTTTGATTTCGTAAATAATGTTAGTCTGCCTATTCAAGAATACAAAAAACTAATTCAAATAATTCAAAGAGGAGAAAGAGAAGCTGCTCGAGCCAAAAAAGAAATGGTAGAAGCTAACTTAAGATTAGTAATATCTATTGCTAAAAAATATACGAATAGAGGTCTTCAATTTTTAGATTTAATTCAAGAAGGAAATATAGGTTTAATGAAGGCCGTAGATAAATTTGAATACAGAAGAGGTTATAAATTTTCAACATATGCTACATGGTGGATAAGGCAAGCTATAACCCGTTCGATCGCAGACCAAGCAAGAACTATCAGAATACCT
Organism: alpha proteobacterium SCGC AAA536-K22; assembly: GCA_000421325.1. Classification (GTDB taxonomy): domain Bacteria; phylum Pseudomonadota; class Alphaproteobacteria; order Puniceispirillales; family Marisalimonadaceae; genus Marisalimonas. The sequence continues at coordinate 16,556 of ATWQ01000025.1, read as the reverse complement.
GTTCATATGATTGAAACAATTAATAAATTAGTAAGAACCTCAAGACAAATGCTTCATGAAATTGGAAGAGAGCCTACTCCTGAAGAATTGTCTGAAAAAATTTCGATGCCTTTGGATAAAGTTAGAAAAGTTCTTAAAATAGCTAAAGAGCCAATATCTCTTGAAACACCAGTAGGTGATGAAGATGATAGTCATTTAGGTGATTTTATAGAAGATAAAATGGCCGTTCAGCCTCTTGAAGCGGCTATTCATGCTAATTTACGTGAGACCACTACTAGAATATTAGCCAGCTTAACTCCAAGAGAAGAAAGAGTTTTAAGGATGCGCTTCGGTATAGGTATGAATACTGACCATACTTTAGAAGAAGTTGGACAACAATTTAGTGTTACAAGAGAAAGAATCAGACAGATTGAAGCTAAAGCATTGAGAAAATTAAAACATCCAACAAGATCTAGAAAATTAAGATCATTTTTAGAACATTAAGTTTAAATCTTTATATACTTACCCTTTACATACTTAGTTAGTACTTGTATAAACCACTTTTAATGATATGAGAGAAATCATTTTAAAGGCCTGTAGCTCAACTGGTTAGAGCCCTCCGCTCATAACGGAGTGGTTGGGGGTTCAAGTCCCTCCAGGCCTACCAATATTCCCAATTTAAATATAATTCTTTTTTAAAGAAATTTTAATAAATATATTTTATGATTAATTTATTGTTAAAAAAACTAAGGGTGAAAATGATTAAAAAAAAATATAAAGATTTAAGAAGCTCGAGATGGTTTTCTCCCCAAGATATAAGATCTTTTGGTCATAGATCTAGAGCAATGCAAATGGGACTGAGTAAAGAGGATTGGCAAAATAAGCCACTAATAGGCATAATCAACACTTGGTCAGATATACAACCTTGTCATACACATTTTAAACAAAGAGTTGAGGATGTTAAAAAGGGTATTTATCAATCTGGAGGGTTCCCAATTGAACTTCCAGCCATATCCCTTGCTGAGATGTATGTAAAACCAACCACCATGCTTTATAGAAATATGCTTTCAATGGAAGTTGAAGAACTAATAAGATCCCATCCCATTGACGGTGTTGTATTAATGGGCGGTTGTGATAAAACAGCCCCGGCTCTCACAATGGGAGCAATAAGTATAGATTTACCAATGATTTTTTTGCCTGCTGGTCCGATGTTAAGAGGTAATTATAAAGGTAAGTTTTTAGGTAGTGGATCTGATGGTTGGAAATATTGGGATGAATTAAGAGCAGGTAATATAAGTAACGAAGATTGGCAAAATGTTGAAGCGGGAATTGCTAGATCATATGGACATTGTATGACTATGGGAACGGCTAGCACAATGACAGCGATAACAGAAGCTATTGGCTTGTCTTTACCTGGCGCTAGTTCTATTCCGGCGGCTGATTCAAATCATATTAGAATGTCAACAAATGTTGGAAGAAGAATAGTTGAAATGGTTTGGGAGGATTTAACTCCGTCTAAAATCATAACGGAAAAATCAATTGATAACGCTGTGACTGTAGCAATGGCAATGGGATGTTCTACAAATGCTATTATTCATTTAATTGCAATGGCTAGGAGAGCGGGTGTAAATTTAACCATGGATGATTTAGATAAAAAAGGGAGAGAAATCCCTCTTATTGCTAATATTAGACCTTCTGGCAAAGATTATCTTATGGAAGATTTTTTCTATGCTGGAGGCATATTAGCCTTAATGCATGAACTTAGAAAAAAACTTCATTTAGATCAAATAACAGTTTCAGGTTTAAGCTTAAAAAAAATTATTTCTCAAACAAAAACTATTAACGAGGATGTAATTCGCCCATTAACCAAACCAATTTATAAAGAAGGATCTCTAGCAGTGCTAAAAGGTAATTTAGCACCAGATGGCTGTGTAATTAAGCCAGCGGCGTGCGATAAAAAATTTTTCAAACATAAAGGGCCAGCCATAGTTTTTAACAGTTATCCTGAAATGAAAGAAATGATCGATAGAGACGATTTTGAAGTTACAGAAGATCATATTTTAGTGCTAAGAAATGTTGGTCCTGTTGGTGGTCCAGGTATGCCGGAATGGGGAATGATGCCAATTCCAAAAAAACTTCTTAAAAAAGGAGTTAGAGATATGGTAAGAATATCTGACGCTAGAATGAGTGGCACTAGTTATGGAGCGTGTATTCTTCATGTGGCTCCTGAAAGCTTTATAGGTGGACCTTTATCGCTGTTAAAGACAGGTGATATTGTTGAAATTGACATCGAATTTCGCACTATTAATATGCTTGTTGACGAAGCGACTTTATTATTAAGAAGAACAGAAATTAAACCTAAAGAACCTAATGCAGGAAGAGGTTGGTTATGGATGTATAGTAATCACGTAACACAAGCTAATAATGGTTGTGACTTTGATTTTTTAGAAACAAATTTTGGAAAATCTGCTAAAGACCCAGACATATTTTAAGGTAGTATATGATGAATAATGAAATAAAAAAAATTTACTTGAATTCGAGTGTAGCAACAATATGTACTGCATTATTTAAAAGAGGGCTCAGAAATCAGTTTATTCAAGGGATTTTTCCCCTTAATACCAATCTTCCTAATATGGTTGGTTTAGCGTTTACAGTTAGATATATTCCAGCAAGAGAAGATCTAAATGCGTTGGAAGTATTCAAAAATCCCAAACACCCTCAACGTGTTGCAATTGAGGAATGTCCAAAAGACCATGTTTTAATATTTGATAGTCGTAAAGATCCAAGAGCTGCTTCTGCAGGAGCTATTTTAATAACTAGATTAATGGTTAAAGGGTGTGCTGGAGTAGTTACGGATGGAGGTTTTAGAGACTCAAATGAAATAAAAAATATGCGAATACCTTCATATCATAATAGGGCATCTTCTCCCACTAATCTAACTCTACATCAGGCTGTAGATATAAATGTTCCGATAGGTTGTGGTGATGTAGCAGTATGGCCCGGAGATTTATTGGTAGGCGATAAAGAAGGAGTAGTGGTAATACCAGCTCATATAATAAAAGAGATCGCTTACGAGATAAAGTCTATGACAATTTATGAGGATTATGTGATAGAAAAGGTTCGAAAAGGTTCGTCAATAAAAGGGTTATATCCATTAACAGATGAAAAAGAGAAAAGTGCTTATGAGGATTGGTTAAAGACTAACTAATTTATAAATTTGACTAATAATAGGAGTTAAATCACATGGATCATAATCATATTAACGAGAAACGCTCAAAAAGTATAATTCTAAATGAGACAGACAATGTAATTATTGCACTAGACAACATGAAAGCTGGACAGTATTTAAAAAACTTTGATGTAACTATAGATGCACCAATATTATCAGGACAGAAGATTGCAAGGGTTAATATTTCTAAAAACAGCCCGATATATAAATATGGAACTATCATAGGTTTTGCTGACTCCAATATAGTTAAAGGCCAGGTTTTAACTAATTCAAATGTTGTTTTTAAAGAATTTAGTAGAGACCATCAATACTGTTCAAAATATCAACCAACAAAATTTGTAAACGCATCAAGTGAAAGAACATTTTTGGGATTTAAAAGACTAGATGGTGATGTGGGTACCAGAAACTTTATTGCAATAGTCTCAACAGTAAATTGTTCTGCCACTGTAGTTCATGAAATTGCAGCATATTTTACGGATGAAATTCTTAAAAATTATCCTAACGTTGATGGTGTCGCTGCGTTTAGTCATTCTACTGGATGTGGAATGGAACTTTCTGGAGAGCCTATGGACCTGCTTCATAGAACTCTTGGGGGATATATAAATCATCCAAACGTTGCTTCATCTTTAGTTGTTGGATTAGGATGCGAAAGATGTCAAGTCGGAGGTCTTTTTTCTAATCAAGGTTTACATGAAAGTTCAAATTTAAAAACTTTAGTTATGCAAGATAATGGTGGTACGACTGCTACAATTAAAGCTGGTATAAAGTGTGTAGAAGAAATGTTAGTTGATGCAAATAAAATTCAAAGGGAAGAAGCTGCTATATCTAATCTTATGGTCGGACTTCAATGTGGTGGTTCGGACGCTTTTTCCTCTTTATCTGCCAATCCTTCTTTAGGGAAAGCCGTTGACATATTAGTAAGTCATGGAGGTACAGCTATTTTATCGGAAACACCAGAAATTTATGGTGTTGAAAACAGTTTAACTGCTAGAGCTATAAATGTTTCTGTAGCAGAAAAATTAATGAACAAAGTTAATTGGTGGAAAGAGGTTTATTCTGTTGGGAGGGATGTACAAATAAATGGAATTGTTAGTCCAGGTAATCAAAAAGGTGGGCTTGCAAATATTTTAGAAAAATCATTAGGCTCTGCAATGAAAGGTGGTACGAGTGGATTGATGGAAGTTTATAATTATGCAGAAAAAGTTGATAAAAAAGGTTTTGTCTTTATGGACACACCTGGCTTTGATCCTGTTTCTGCTACAGGCCAAATTGCTGGGGGGGCAAATTTAGTTGCATTTACAACTGGAAGAGGATCATGTTTTGGTGCAAAGCCAACCCCATCTATAAAACTTGCTACTAATACTAACCTCTATAAAAAAATGAATGAAGATATGGACATCAATTGTGGCTTGGTAATTGATGGGGATAAAAAAATTGATGAGATGGGAGCTGAAATTTTTGAAGAGTTTATTTCTTTTGCTTCCGGCAAGAAAACAAAAAGTGAAATTTTAAACCTTGGACGTCACGAATTTGCTCCATGGCAGATTGGAATAACTGGTTAATTTTTTCGAAAAAATTGTAAAATAAAAACTCTTGTTGAAGATGCTAATGAAGTTTTTCTATTTAGATCTATACGAGTAATTAAACTTTCAATAGAACAATTTTTTATTTTAGAAATTATTTTTATAGCCTCCCAAAATTCACTCTCTAGAGATATTGAAGTTCTGTGTTTGTTAATCGTTACAGATCTTTTGATTAACATTTAATTAACCTTACTTATTTCAAAAAGACCAACTATTTCAACATGTGAAGAAAATAGAAATTGATCAATTGGTTGAACCCATTTTAATTCATAATTATTTTCAATTAATAATTTAGAATCTCTTACAAATGTATTAATATTACAAGAAATACTTACTACGATTGGCACCTTAGACTTCGCAATATTTGAAAATTGTAAACGCGCACCTGATCTTGGTGGATCAATAATAATCGCGTCATATTTTGTTAATTCTTCTGGGTTTAATGGTGCTGTTTTTAAGTTTCTATTTTCTGTAATAACGTTATTAACCAAATTATGTTTTTTAGCTGCTATATTAATTGCGTCAAGAGTTTCGTTATTTATTTCAAAAGCATGAATTTTAAAATTTTTTAAAAGAAGAGGTATAGTAATTGTACCACAGCCAGAAAAGAGCTCACAGATTAACCTACTTTTATTGATGTTTTCTAAGGCATTAATTGTATTATTAATAATAGCGTTTTCACCTTCAAAAGTTGCTTGTAAAAATCCACCAGGAGTAGGATACACCGTTGAAAAGAACAATTTATTGGATAAGCCTGTTTTTTCTGTAATAAATAGAAGATCTGTTATTTTATTGTTACTCTTACGGTTAAACCTAATGACATTATTTTGTAATAGAGTTTTATTAAGATCTGTAAATTTATTGAAAGGAATTTTTTTTAATCCATCTATTAATAAATCAATGCCATTATCTAAAAGGTTTGCATGAATATGAATTGTTTCACCAACTTCCATAATTTTGTTAAGAGGTTTTTCTATATTATTAATTAATTTTAGTAGTTGTTCATCAAGGATAATACATTCATTTATTTTTGTGATGAACTTAGTTCTGTATTCATTAAAGCCGATTATTGTAGTTGTTTTAGTTTTTTTTGCTACAAATTTAGCGTGTCTTCTACTGTTTAAAGATGATGTTATTATTGGCTTAATGTTTGTATTTGAAGATATTTTTAAAATTGGATAAGAAACTTTATGGAATTTCCAACTTTTATAATTTTCAAAGTTCCAATGTTGAAGTTTACAGCCACCACACTTAAAAAAGTGTTTACATTTTGGATCTACTCTATCGCATGATAACTCTTGTATTTCAATTATTTCTGCTCTTATTCCCTCTGAAGAAAAATGAGTAGGTTTAGCTATAATTATTTCATTTGGTAAACTAAAAGGAATAAAGAAATGATGCTCTTTTTCTTTATTATCAAATTCAGTATATAAATATGAAACACCTTCTCCTTTTGATCCAATATGGTTGATTGTAAGAACTTTAGTGTCAAAGTTTTGTGGTAATTTATTTTTTCTTTTCATTTTTGAAATATATTAGATCCTTGCCACAAAGCTCTTCCACTTACCTTTAATATTTCTGCTGAAATATGGAATGGGTAAAATGAATCTAAGTATGGTTTTATGCTCATTTTAGTGTTATTAACTGGACTTAATTCAATATAAGCTAAAAAGAATTCTTTTTTATCATTTAGTAGGTATAAGTCAGGTTTTATATATTTATTTATTCCAACATCCACAATAGTAGTAATTACACCTTTTTTTGTATTAATTTGATAAAAAAATAAGTTTTCTAATTTTGAAAAATCTAAATCAACTAATAGTTTTTGTGAAATGGAGATATAGTTGTTATCAAATGATACTGTTTCTATATTTTTAAAAGTAATTAGTTTTTCTTCAGGTATAAATTTTCTTAACCAATTTGGTGTTAGTTCCTCAATGTTTACATTAAGTATTTCAGCTAATCTGTGTCTATATTCTTCAGGAAGAATTTTAGGAGTCCCTCGAAATATATATTGTTGTAAGTAAGCGTCATTTTTTTTAAGAGCTCTTGATAAATCACGAAGATTATACTTTTTATCTCTTTTTATGATAAATTTTATTTTCTCTCTTATATTGTCATTTTCAATATTTTTCTGACAATCAATTCTTTTTGTTGGGATTTTATTCATTTATATTCTCATTTTGATCTTTCAATACTCTCATCCGCCAAACCAACAAAATATTCTTTAAACTTTGTATTTGGAAGTTCAAAAAGTGCTTCTTTAGCTATTTCAATAAATTCTTGTGCTTTATTTTTACACTCATCAAATATAAAATATTTATTAAGTATAGTTAGTGCTTTGCTAAAATCAGAGGGTTCTTGTTTTAGTTCTTTAATTGTTTTAATCCAAAACTTTCTTTCTGATGAGTTGCTTTTTTCCCAAGCTAAAATGATAGGCAGGGTTGTCTTACCTAATTTAAAATCATCACCTAAATTTTTGCCCATTTTATTTGATTTACTATTAAAATCCATAAGATCATCAACAATTTGAAAAGCTAAGCCTAAGTTAAACCCATAGGTATAAGCTGCTTTTTGCTGTTTAACATTTCCATTGGCAACTATTACGCCACTTTCACAAGATGCCCCAAATAATTCAGCAGTTTTCTTTCCTATGACTTCAAAATATTTTTCAATACTAGTTTCTGGTTTATTCGAAATTTGCATTTGTTGAAATTCACCTTGAGTGATTTTACAAGATGCTGTTGCTAAACTTGACAAAGCCTCAATTGATCTTGTCTCAACCATTAATTCGAATGATTGAGCAAATAGAAAATCTCCAGCTAGAACGCTAAATTCATTTCCCCATATCATATTGGCAGTTTTTTGCCCTCTTCTTAAATTCGATTCATCTACAACATCATCATGAAGTAATGTTGCGGTATGAATAAATTCAACGGCTGCAGCTAATATTTTTGGATTTTTTGAATAATCGTTAAACTGAGCAGCCATGGCTAGGGTAAGAAGAGGACGTAATCTTTTTCCCGAAGCATTAATTAGGTGCTTTCCGATGTCGTTGATTAGAGGTATTGATTTATCAAGCCTAATTATTATTTCTTTATCAACACCATTTAAGCTTTTTTCTAGAGCTTTATTTAGTTTCATTACGTTATTTATAGATTTTTCTCTAATTTTTTTGTTCATCTACATTTTCCAAAAATCAACTTTTATATTATAACTTGCTAATAAAATATATTAAACCTTTATATAACTTAAATTAAAGAGATGTTATGTCTTCCGTAAATAGAACCGTCGATAATATATTAAAGGGAAAAATTACAATCATACAGCTGAAACGTGGTTTTAGATATGGATTTGATGCTGTTTTTTTGGCTGCTTTTGTAAATAGTTTTTTACTACAATATAAAATAAAAGATGTTTTGTTAGCTGATGTTGGATCAGGTGTTGGCACAATAAGTTTAATAATTGCTTATAAAAATAAAAAAATAAAACTTACTGCAATAGAAAATAATGACCAGTATCTTGAGTTAGCTAGAGAAAATATTATAAATAACAATTTTCATAAACAGATAAATCTTTTGAATAGTGATGTTTTAAATATTAACAAAGATCTTCTTAATACTTTTGATATTGTTGTGTCGAATCCGCCATTTTATAAAGAGCATAAAAATAGATCTAAAAACGAATTAGAAAATTATGCTAAAATAATAATGAATATAGACTTGTGCGTCCTATTCTTATTTCTTTACTCATGCTTTACCATATTTTGCTATTTCTGTTTCTGTAGAATACAATAATGAAATTTTATCAACTGTTATTATAGATCCATTAAGAGACGAAATATTTTTTGCTGAAAAGGGTAAAGGATCCTTTCTAAATGATAGAAGGATTAGAGTATCTAGAAGAAATTCAATAAACTCGTGTGTCTTTTCAATACATGATGGTAGTAAAACAAAAGAAATAACTACTGCGAATAATATTTTTGATCCGATATACGCTCTAGCATCTAAGTATTCGTCAGTTACGCGTGAATTTGGATCCTCGGCTCTAAACTTTGCATGGTTAGCTTCTGGTAAAATCGATTGTTTATTCGCTCATGATTTAAACAAAAATCAAGTTGCATGTGGAGAACTATTAATAAAAGAGTCTGGAGGATATTTAACTAATTTAAAATATATTAATGCTTATAAAACTTCTGGTGATTTATTAATTGGAGCAAACCCAACTTTACATAAAGAACTTCTAAAAAAAATTAATAATAAATTCAAAATCAAAGCAAATTAAATTAATAATTTTGTGTCATGAAAAAGTCATGTTTTAATGATTATGTTATAATAAATTATGGGTATAAAAATGACAGATCCAAATAAATACGCTTTTAGAATGCTCTTTTTGTTAATAATTGTAATTATCTTAATTTCTTTTTTATTTGATCCTTTAAAACAAGCTTTTGAAGGCAATACTGCACTAAATAGTGTAATTATTAGTACTTTTATTTTGGGTGCTGTATTTTCGTTTCGGCAAACCTTTCGTTTAAGTAAAGAAGCTAAATGGCTTAGATTTATTAAAAGAAAAGATAGTTTAATGCCAGCTAATATTGCTCTTAAAATAAAGCCCACTCTACTAGCACCGGTAGCAGCTGTCCTTACTGAAGATAGGAAGGATAATCCATCATTATCTGCTAATTCATTAGGAACTATTCTAGACGGCGTATCATCGAGATTAGATGAAAGTAGGGAAATTTTAAGATATATGATTGGACTTCTTGTTTTTCTAGGTTTACTAGGAACATTTTGGGGTTTGTTGCAAACAATTTCCTCTGTTTCTGGAGTTATAAACACAATTGATTTTAATATCGGGAATAATTCAAACGATGGTAACTCACTATTCATGGACATTCAAAAAGGTTTAAGCGCTCCTCTAAGTGGAATGTCTACAGCTTTTTCTTCATCCTTATTTGGTCTAGCAGGTTCGCTTATTTTGGGTTTTTTAGATCTTCAAGTTGGCCAGGCAAGTAACCGTTTTTTTAATGAATTAGAAGATTGGTTATCTCAAATGGCTATTTTTACTACAAGTGAGGGGGGGAGTGTTGGCTTAAGTGAGGCTGCTATTGAAAATTTAGCAGATGTTTCTAAGCAAGCCAATAAAAATGAGAACGAAAGAGTAAGAATAACTGAGAATTTAAACGAGTTAACAATTGTCCTAAATCGACTTGTTGAAAAACTTGATGAAGATAGAAGTGTCAAAGATCATTTAATTACTATTTCATCAATTCTAAAAAATTTAGGTGAACAAAATACTGACAAGATTTCTGAATTTCAATCAAATTTAACTCTAGAGTTGAGAGCTATTTCAAAACAATTATCAGAAATAGAAAAATCTACTAAAAAACTTAATGGTAAATGAAAATTTATGAATTTTTTCTGAAGAGTTAATATGTAATGTTGAATAAAATTAGAAAAAAGCAAGTAGATTATACATGGCCAGGATTTGTAGACGCATTATCTAGTCTATTAATGGTAATTATATTCGTATTAATGATATTTGTTTTGTCACAATTCTTTCTTTCACAAAAAATGACTGGCCAAGATGAAGCTTTAGTTGAATTGAGGAATAATCTAGTAGAATTAGGAGAATTACTTTCACTTGAAAGAGAAACAACAACAGAATTAACATCACAATTATCTATATTAGAAACTAAGATAGTCGAAGTTAAGAAAAATTTAAAAAATGAAAAAAAACTTGTTGCACAATTTAAAGAAGAGCTTGCAGGCCAAAGTAATATTATAAGTTTAAGCGAAAGTGAAATTAAGGACTTAAAAGAAAAACTTGAAATTAAAATTCAAGACTCATTCCTTTTAAAGAATAATCTTGCTGAGTTAGAAAAAAATATAAATAAAAAAAATTCAGATATTAATAAAAAAGATGAAACTATTAATGCAAACAAAGCAGAAATAAATAAGCTAATATCTGCATCTCTAAAATTACGAAATAAATTGTCTCAATTACAAACACTTTTATCTGCCTATAAAGCAAAGGATAAAAAGGAAAGGGTTAAAACAGTAAATATAGGTAAAGAAATGAATTCTGCTCTAGCTAGAAGAGTAGAGGAACTTCAGAAATTTAAATCAGATTTTTTTGGGAGAGTTAGGGAACTTATAAAAGGTCGTAAAGAAATAAGAATAGTAGGTGATAGATTTGTTTTTCAGTCAGAAGTTCTTTTTAAAGTTGGTTCAGACGAATTAGGCATCAAAGGACAAGAAGAAATGTCCAAGCTTGGAATAACTTTGATGGAAATAGATAAATCATTGCCTACTGATATTGACTGGATACTTCAAATTGATGGACACACTGATAATTTACCAGTGAAGAAAGGGCAAAATTACTTAGACAACTGGGAATTATCAACCAAGAGGGCTTTGTCCGTACTAAGGTTTTTAATAAAGCAAGGTATTAAACCCAATAGATTATCAGCCTCCGGCTATGGAAGTTTTCAGCCAATCGACCAAAAAAATACAAATGTTGCAAGAGCCAAAAACAGACGAATTGAAATGAAAATAACTCAGAGTACAAAATCTAAATGATTTGAGAAAAAGATGATAGACAAATTAGTTAAAAAATTTAAGGCAAATTCAATACAGCATCTTGTAATTATTTTTTTAGTATTTGCCTTAAGTGGATCAGGTTCACTTTTTATATCCTCCCCAATTTTAAAAGCATTAAGTTTAGAAGAATCAATTTCGTCTTATCCTCTATATATTTTTGTAAGGATAATTTTAATTATCCCTATTTATCAACTGTTGTTAATAATAATAGCGTCACTTTTTGGGCAGTTTAATTATTTCTGGAAATTTGAAAAAAAATTTCTAAAACGTCTAAAAATTATTAAATAATTCAAATAACTTGTATTTAATCAATTTTAATTGTAAACAATCACTAATTATAAACTTAGTTTTAAGAGATCATTATGAAAAAAGACATTCACCCAGATTATCATGAAATTACTGTTATTATGACTGATGGTACCAAATATAAGACTAGGTCTACGATGGGAAAAGCTGGTGACACTCTTAAGCTCGATATAGACCCAAAGTCCCATCCTGCTTGGACAGGTCAACATAGAATATTAGATTCTGGTGGTCAGGTTGCTCGTTTTAATAAACGTTTTTCAGGTCTTGGTATTAAGACCGAATAATCTTCTATCAGACCAAAGTTGCTAAATTCTAATATACTATCTGATAATTTTGTTAATAACGCAATTCTATTATTTTTGATTATTTTTTCCTCATGATTAACGATTACTGTTTCAAAAAATGAATTTATGGCATATTGCAAATTAATTATTTCTTGTAAAATACTTTTTTGATAATCTAGATTTATTAAATATTTTTTTAAGTTAAAATTTAATTTATCAGATTTATTGTAGATTTCCTTTTCTTCGGAAGTTTCAAAAAGATCAGGATTGACTTTTACATGGGAAATATCTGAGAATTTGTGTGATTTAATTATATTATTCAACCTTTTAAAATTAACCAAAAATAATTTAAAATCACTGGTGTCCTTGACATCACTTATATGATTCACTCTTTCGTATAAAATTGGAAATAGATAATTTTTAGCATCTTTTAAACTGAAAACTGATGTAATAATATCGTCTCTAAAATTTTGATTTTTTAGAATAAATCTTACTTTATCAATAATAAAGTCAACTAAATCTAATTTGGTTATTTTGGATGAGTTTTTATATGAGTTAAATGATTCAGTAAAAAGGTCACTTATAGATATATTTAATTTAAATTTCATCAAAATTTGAACTATGGAAAAACCTGCCCTTCTGAGAGCAAATGGGTCTTTTGAGCCACTTGGCTTTTTATTTATTATAAAAAAGCCTGTCAGAGTATCAATATTATCAATCATGGAAAGCATACCTCCAAGATTAGTTGTTGGCATTTCATCTGAAATGCCCTTTGGCTTATATTGTTCAAAAATTGCGTTTGCAACCTCCTTTGATTTTCCATTTAATTTACTATAATAAGATCCCATAATTCCTTGTAATTCTGGAAACTCTCCAACCATTTCTGAAACCAGATCAAATTTTGATAAAAGAGAAGCCTCTTTAGCCAAAGATTCATCAACATTAAACAAACTTGAAAAATATTTAGAAACTTTTGATAATCTAATCGTCTTTTCATATAAAGAACCTAAACCCTCATAAAATAAAACGTTTTTTAATTTCTCATTTAAGATTTTAATTGGAATAGAAGTGTCTGTATTCCAAAAGAAATTAGAATCAGACAATCTAGCTTTTAATACCCTTTCATTGCCCTCAATTACTCTTTTATCTCTTTCTTTTTCTGGAATAGTATTTGATACAAATAAAAATTTGGGGACTAAATTATCTTTATTGTCGATAATTGAAAAATATTTTTGGTGAACTCTCATTGCCGTAGTCAAAACTTCTTTCGGCAGATTCATAAATTGTTCGTCAATAGATCCAATTAATACGTTCGGAAATTCTATTAATCCTAAAATCTCATCAAGTAAATAGTCATCATCTAATAGTTTTATGCTTTTGTCCTTTAGTAATAATTTTGTATCACTTACTATTTTATTTCTTCTTTTATCTCTATCTAATATTACTTTATTTTTTTCTAGTAAACTTTCGTAATCATCTATGCTTCCTACTTCTATTTTTTTGCTGTCATGTCTATGTCCAAAAGTATAATTAGAAAAATATAAAAATTTATTTAAATCTATTGCAACTTTTCCTTCTACTAGTTGATTATTTAATAATAACAAAATGTTCCTAAGTGGCCTAGCCCATTTTAGTTCAGAATATGCCCACCTTTGACTTTTAGGCCAAACGAAACCATTTATAATTTCATTAATAATATCTGGCAGAACTTCAGATGTATTTATTCCATTTATATGGTTATGATAAAAATAAAACTTTCCATTTTTTGTATCTTTAATAATGATGTCATTTTCTTGAATATTATTTGACTTTAAAAAACCATTAATAGCCTTTTTATCTGATCCAACTCTAGGACCTCTTTTTTCTATTATTTGATTTTTTTGTTTTAAATCTAAATTACTAATTATAATTGATAAATGTCTTGAACTACTAAAAGTTAAAAATGACCCGTAACCTATATCCCTTTTTACAAGTGACTTTTCAAATAAACTTGATAGCTGTTTTTCTGAATTAATTTGCATCCTAGCAGGTATTTCTTCTGAAAAAAGCTCCAAAAGGAGTTTACCCTTATTATCATTATTATCATTATTTTTAGACATGTAATTTGCCCATCCAAGCTAAACAACATGATTTTGACATATTTCTTACTCTTAATATGTAGGATTGCCTTTCTGAAACAGAGATAACACCTCTTGCATCCAATAAATTGAAAATATGGCTTGCTTTAATACACTTGTCATAAGCAGGAAGTGGTAAAGGATTAATTTTATCTTCTAACAAAAATGAACATTCTTTTTCAGCATCATTGAAATGCTGAAGTAAAATAGATGAATTTGATTTTTCAAAATTATAAATTGAAAATTCTTTTTCCTGTTGTAAAAAAATATCTCCATAAGTTTTTCCACCTTTGTTTTTTTCTACTCCATCCCAGTCTAAATCATAAACGTTCTCAACCTTTTGAATAAACATTGCTAATCTTTCTAAACCATATGTAATTTCACTTGCAACAGGTTTAACTTCTATTCCTCCAACTTGTTGAAAATATGTAAACTGACTTATTTCCATACCATCGCACCAAATTTCCCAACCCAAACCTGAAGCACCTAATGTTGGGCTTTCCCAGTCATCTTCAACAAATCTGATGTCATGATCGTTAGAATTTAAACCAATAGCATTTAGACTTTCCAAGTAAAGATTTTGTATATTATCCGGAGATGGTTGAATAATAACTTGAAATTGATAATAATGTTGGAGCCTATTTGGATTTTCTCCATATCTTCCATCAGTTGGTCTGCGACACGGCTGAAGATAGGCAGCTTTCCATGTTGGATCCGGCCCCAACACTCTTAAAACTGTAGCAGGATGAAATGTCCCTGCGCCAACTTCTGAGTCATATGGTTGCATCAAAACACATCCTTGATTCATCCAGTAAGTTTGCAGGTTCATAATAATATTTTGAAATGATTTATTTTTATTCATCGAATAGCATTTGACCTGTTTTTAATAATTTAAGTTATATGTTTGAACGCACATCAAATAATTCAGTCGACATCAAAGGTTAAGCTTCGGAGCATTCTTTATTGTTGCAGTGGTCACCTGTGCTCCATAAACCACATTTATTACATTTATATGCGTCAATACCTTTTTTATTAATGTCTTCCTTATTATCATTTTTATTTCTAAAGTTAATTTTTCTTTTTTCTATTATTTTAAAAATGTACCATACTGAAATAAGTATAATTATTAGCCAAAAAATTTTACCTATAGAGAGCATCATTTTACAATCCGAAGTTCTTGAAAGAAATTCTTTCTTCAATTTTGTGAATAAACATATCTATTGCTCCAGATAACAAATTCCCAAAACCAAAAAGTTTTTTCTTTGGTGCAAACTCTTTGATTTTAACATTTTCTCCAAACCTATCTTTTAAAACTGCCTTCATTTCGCCAAAAGAATCTATCAACCCTATTTCTAAACTTTTTTCACCTGACCAAAAAGCTCCAGTAAAAATTTCTTTATTTCCATTCGTTATTTTACTACCCCGCCTAGATTTAACAAATGAAATAAACTGATTATGCAATTCTTTTTGAATACCTTTTAATCTTTTAACGTCATCATTATTTTCAGGTAAAAATGGGTCTAAAATCGCTTTATTATCACCTGAGGTATAAAGGCGACGTTCTACTCCAAGTTTTTGAATAGCTTTATCAAAACCAAATCCAGAGGATACAACACCTATAGAGCCAACTATTGATGCTTTACTAGCAAAAATTTCGTCTGCAGAACATGCTAGCCAATAACCACCAGATGCAGCGACATCTTCAACAAAGGCTAAAACTGGAATATTTTTTTTCTCTGATAATCCCCTAATACGCTTTGAAATCATTTCCGATTGAACAGGTGATCCTCCTGGAGAATTTATCTGTAGAGCCACAGCTTTTAAATTTTTTACTGAAAAAGCATCTTCAATATTCTTATCAATTTCATTTAAGTTCAAACCTTTTCTTCTGCCCATATTAGGCGCAATAATTCCATTGAGTGGAATTACTGAAACATTTTGAGACTTCATGAAAATTGAAAGAAAACCCATCGAATACCTCTATCTGTTAATTTGTTATATCATTACTTAGTGTTGCAATATTAAGGTACAACATTTCTTGAATTTCTAAAATAAATTGTTTATGAAAAGTTAAAAATTCCATTCTCACTTATTAACCTTGCTTTTTTTGTCATCATTTTTTTTTTATTATATAATTTTAATCCTGACATTAATTCTGTTGGACTTGCACCACCTTTTTTTGCGACTAAAATAATTCTTTTAGATGAATTTTTAGAATTAGGCCAAAATGGGAAAATTTTAAAGGAACCAGTTTTTTTTCTGAGATAATATAGTACTAAATCTAAAATTTCTGTTGTTATAATTAAAAAAATAATGCCCTTATCTTTAAGTAATTTGACAGAATTATCTATCCACTGCTCTATATTCATTATTATTTTAGCATAATTTTCTAATTCGTTTTTAGATCTATTTTTATGCTCTTTATAAAATGGCGGATTCGACACAACAATATC
>ATWQ01000024.1 GCA_000421325.1 alpha proteobacterium SCGC AAA536-K22 | reverse complement strand
CTAGTGGAAAGCTTAAGCTAGGTTTGAGAATTGGAAGAGCTAAAAATAAATCTATTATTTTAAATGCAGGTGACGTTTATCACATTCCTCCTGGACTAATGCACATGAGAATGGCAATTGAGGATACAGAAATAATTGAATGGTCTAATAAGGATAATGATACCGATTCTAATATTGTTGAAGATGGCCAAACTTATATTTTTAAGGAGAGCGAATGAAACATCTTTTTGCGGACACAGCCAATTTAGGTGATATAAAAAAACTTGCATCAATTGGTGTGATTCAAGGTGTTACTACCAATCCTTCACTAATTGCAAAAGAGCCTAAACAAAATTTTGAAGCACTTTCTGAAAATTTGTGGGAATTCTGTGTAGAAAACAACTTTTCACTTAGCGTTGAGGTGTTCTCTGACAAAGTTGATGAAATTATTAGGCAAGGTAAAGAAATTTCTGCCAAACTACTTCAAGTTAAAAAACAAAACAAGCTACTTTATATTAAGGTTCCAATTGGAGTTAAAGAAATAGCAGCTATTTATCATCTTTCACAAGCTAATATTAATGTAAATTGTACCTGTTGTTATACTGCGGAACAAATGCAGCTTGCTGCTTCAGCAGGAGCTAAGTATGTTTCAGTTTTTTATAATAGGCTTAAGGATATTGGAGGTGATCCAAGTGTTGAAATAAGTAAAGTAAAAGCTTTTATCAATGACAACAAATTAGATTGTCATATTATTGCTGGAAGTATTAGGAAAACAACAGATTTGTCAGAGGCTTGGATTTCTGGCTGTGATATTGTTACTTGTTCACCAGATATTATACTTAATTCCTTATTTCATGAAAAATCTAAAGAATCTACAGACAAGTTCTTGAGTGATTTTAAGGCTTGGATGGAATAGTGTTAAAAACTTATGTTTTTGATATAGATGGCACTCTTTGTACATTTACAGACGGTAGATATGATTTATGCGAACCAATAGTTAAGCATATAGAAATTGTAAATCAACTTCATGCTAAAGGTAATAAAATAATATTATTGACTGCTAGAGGTATGGATTCTTGTGGTGGTAATCAATTACTTGCTCATCAAAAATATTATGAATACACATCCAATCAACTTAATAATTGGGGAGTGAGTTTTGATCAACTTTATTTTGGTAAACCCAAAGCCGATATTTATGTTGATGATTTGGGAGTTGACTTAACTTTTTTTAATAAAAACTGACTAAATTAAAGTTGGTTTGAACATTAATTTTTTAATGTATTATGGAGAATTTAGTAGAGCTGATAATTTTACTTCAGTACTTAATGATTTAAATTATGAATACGAAATATTCATATATATATTTATGAACAAATTAATTAATTTGCCAACAGATATCAATTATAAAAATAGTAAGGAAATAATTAGTGAAAATTTGGATACTTCAAACTGGAGAACCTTTGCCGATAGATCCTGGTTCTCCTAGACCAATGAGGGCAATGAGTTTAAGTAGTAAGTTAATTGATTCTGGACATGAAGTGACTTTATGGAGTTCATTATTTGATCATCAGAAAAAAAAAAATAGACATGAAAAGTTTTCTTTCTATAGCTATAGTAATAAATTAATTATTCGACTGATTCCTAGTTTAGGGTATAAAAAACATATAGGTATCCGTAGATTATTTGATCATGCCCAGATGGCATATAATTTAAAAAATATATTAAAGTTAGAACTTGTTTTGCCTGACATAGTTTTCATAGGTTATCCTCCAATTGAAACTGCTTTTGTTCTCGCTGAATGGGCGCGAAAAAAAAATATTCCAGTTATTTTAGATATAAAGGATATGTGGCCGAGCTTATTTGTTGAGGCTTTTCCCAAGCCCTTTCAATCACTAGCAAAATTAATATTTCAACCATACTTCTATATGTCCAAGAAAATTATACGAAATGCAGACAGTATCACTACAATGGCTCCTGGGTTTTTGAATTGGATTGCGACTTATGCTAATAGAAAGAATAATAATAATGATAAAATCTTTAGGTTGACATCACCTATTGGTTTTCTCTCAAGAGAGGATGCTAAGAAGGCACAAAAAAAATGGATTAACCTTGGTTTAAAAAAAGATATTCCCACTTTTTACTTTGCAGGGACTTTTATGTCAGTTTTTGATTTTGATCCAATTAAAGTTGCGGCAGTACAGTTGGCACAAAAGAATATACCTTGCCAATTTATTTTGTGTGGAGATGGAGCTTATCTTGATGAAGTTAAAAAGCAGATGATTGGCCTTCCAAATGTTCTCTTTCCTGGATGGATGGATAGATTAATGATTGAAAGTTTGGCTAGAATGTCAGTTGCATCTATTGCACCATATAAAAACATCGATAATTTTATAAACAATACCCCCAATAAAATAGTTGATAGCCTAATATTGGGGAAACCTCTTTTATGTCCTCTCCATGGTGAAGTTGCTAAGCTGATTAAAGACCATACGGTTGGCTTTACTTACAACAATCACAATCTGCTATCTGACTATATTCACTCTTTAATTAGTAATAAAAAATTACAAAATTTAATGTCAAATAATGCAAAAAAACTCTACGAAACGCATTTTGAGTTTAATACAGTTTATGACGGGCTTGTTGATCATTTAGAGAAAATGGTATTAAAGCATGAACGATAAGGATATTGAAAAAAATCGATATGAGAATAGGGCTAAATTATTACTAGATAATAATAAACTCTATTACGAAAATAAATTACCAAAATATTTAAATGCTCCATACTTGGAATATGAAAAAGCTCATATTAAATATATTTGCAAGCAAGATAAAGTCTTGGAGATTGGAGCAGGAATTGGTACTTACACACATTCTTTGTTAAAAACAGGGGCATTTGTTGTGGCCACAGATATTTCTCCAAGCTCTATAAAGATTATTAAAAAAAAATATAAAGAATATTCTGCTAAGTTGAGTATTAAGGTAGCTGATATTGAATTGTTGCCTTTTGAAGATAAGACATTTGATGTTGTTTGTAGTGCTGGAAGTTTGAGCTATGGGGATAATCAAGTTGTAAGGGACGAAATTTATAGAGTTCTTAAACCTGGTGGTAGAGTAATAATAGTGGACAGTCTTCATCAAAATCCAATATACATTGTCAATAGATGGATAGGATATTTTAGAGGGGATCGCTCTTTAAATACCATAAAGCGTATGCCTTCTTTGAAATTAATAAAAAGGTATAGAATTAAGTTTAATTTATTAGACTTATATTTTTTTGGTTCTATAGTTTGGCTTATTCCTATACTTAGAATTTTTTTAAAAACAAAAATGATTGGTAGATTTATAGATAGATTTGATACATTAATAAATACGAAGTATTCTGCATTTAAATTTGTGGTGGTTTTCAATAAAAAATAGATTTAGCTTAGGATTGTGGAAATGAAAGAAATACCATTTTTTAATTACCCTGCTTTGTTTCAACAAAGAAAAGATGAATATTTGGATGTCGTTCACGATGTATTATCTCGTGGTGCTTATATAATGCAGAAAGATCTAGTTAACTTTGAAAATAATTTGGCCAAGTATTTAGGGATTAAACATGCAATAGGTGTTGCAGACGGTACTATGGCTTTGTTAACTTCATTAATTGCAGTAGGAATTAAAGAGGGGGATGAAGTAATAGTCCCTTCTCATACTTTTATTGCTAGTGCAGCAGCAATTCATCATGCAGGAGCTAAAATTATTTTGGCTGATTGCCAAGAAGACCATTTAATAGATCCTGTATCTATTACAAAATTAATTACTCCTAGGACCAAAGTCATTATGCCGGTTCAGTTAAATGGAAGAATAGCTAACATGGATGCAATTACTCAGATTGCAGCTGAAAATAATTTAATTATTATCGAAGATTCATGCCAAGCATTAGGTGCAAAATATAAGCAACAATTCGCAGGAACTTTTGGCATCACAGGTACTTTTAGTTTTTTTCCTGCAAAAACATTAGGTTGTTTTGGAGATGGTGGCGCAGTCGTTACTAACAGTGATAAAGTAGCTGCAAAAATTAGAATGATTAGAGACCATGGTAGAGATCCAACTGATGGTAAAGTGAAGTTATTTGGTTTTAATTGTCGATTGGATAATTTACAAGCGGCCGTATTAGGCTTGAAATTGAAATATTATGACGAAGATATTGATAGACGTAGAAATATTGCAAGACTTTATGATATTCATTTGCGACCTATTAGGCAGATATTGTTACCTCCTGCGCCTGAGAGTGAAGTAGATCATTTTGATGTATTTCAAAATTATGAGATTGAAGCACAACACCGTGATGAACTGAAGATTTTTTTATCTGAAGCAGGTATTGGTACAATTTTACAATGGGGTGGGTACGCAATTCATCAGTTCAGAGAGCTTGGCTTTAATTCTGAATTAAAATGTACGGAAGAAATGACTAAGAAATTTATGTTGCTTCCTTTACATTCAATGTTGAGTGATGAAGATGTTATTTATATTTGTCAAAAGATTAATGAGTTTTACAACTCTAAAATTAATTAATAATATAGGTTGGTGTTATGGAAGATAAGAAAATGAAAGTTGAAGCTGGCCTAAGGACTGCTGATGAAGCCATGGAAGGATCGCGTAATAAGGAATGGTTTGATAAAAATACTGATGATTGGGAACGTAAAATGGAAAACTTCCCTAAGTACGTCAGACGACAAAACTTGACAAGATTTTTGGTTCTTTATGAAATTTTTAAAAAGATATTGGATGTTAAAGGCTCAATTATTGAGTGTGGCGTTAATCAAGGTTATGGAGTTATGACTTGGGCAAAGTTATCTGCAATTTTAGAGCCAGTAAACTTAACGCGAAAGGTTTATGGGTTCGATACATTTGAGGGCTTTGTAGGTTTATCAAAGAAAGATAAATCAATTTATAGTAATCATATTAAAAAGGGGGATTTGGCTGCCAACACATTTGACGAGATAAATGGTTTGTCTAAGATTAACGATAGTACAAGATTTTTAGGCCACGTGCCTAAGGTTGAATTGATTAAGGGCGATGCAAAAAAAACTATCCCAATATTTATTCAAGATAAACCCCATTTATTGGTTAGTTTACTTTATTTAGACTTTGATCTTTACGAGCCTACTAAAATTGCATTGGAATATTTTTACCCTAAAATGAGTAAAGGTTCCATCATTGCTTTTGATGAACTGGACAATCCATTATGGCCTGGAGAAACTCAGGCAATGCTTGAGTTTTGCAAAGGCAATAAATTGCGTATTCAACGCCTTCCTTTTGACCCATATGTTGGTTATGCAATCTTAGAATAGTTATAAATAATGTTTAAAATTAAAAATCTTAAGCGATTATCACTTAAAATTAGAAGACATGCTATTAACATGACAAGTGTTGGTAAAAGTGCGCATGTCGGATCAATCCTATCAATGGCAGATATATTGGCTGTGCTTTATGGCTTTGTTATGTCTTACAAAGCCGATGATCCGAAATGGCCAGAAAGAGATAGATTTATTTTGAGTAAAGGACACGCTGGTGCTGGTGTATATGCTGCATTGGCAGAGACAGGGTTCATACCATTAGAAAAATTAAGGTCGCACTATCAAGATGGCTCAGATTTATCAGGACATGTATCTCATAAAGGTATTCCTGGCGTAGAATTTTCTACAGGATCTTTGGGACATGGTCTTCCAGTAGCAACAGGAATGGCTCTTGCTGCTAAAATTGACAATAATAAACACAATATTTATGTATTAATGAGCGATGGTGAGTGTAATGAAGGCTCAGTTTGGGAGGCTGCACTTTTTGCTCAACATCATAAATTAGACAATTTAGTAGTTATTATTGATCGTAATAGATTACAAAGTATTAAATCAACAGAATATACATTGAGTTTAGAGCCGTTTGTAAATAAATGGCAATCGTTTGGTTGGCATGTGGTAAAAGTTGATGGACACAATCATCAAAAATTAGTTGATGCTTGCAATTCTATATTTGTAGGAAAGCCATTATGTATTGTTGCCGAAACTATTAAAGGAAAAGGTGTATCATTTATGGAGAATAATATATTGTGGCATTATAGGAGTCCACAAGGTGAAGAATACGACGCCGCAATAGCTGAACTGGAAGAGAAAAATGCGTGATGCTTTTTTAGCTGCTTTGACCAATCTTGCTGAAAAAGACAAAGATATTGTGCTTTTAACTGGAGATTTGGGATATGGTGTTTTTGAGCAGTTTGAAATTAGATTTCCTGGTCAGTATTTTAATGTAGGGGTTTCAGAGCAAAATATGACTGGTTTGGCCACAGGGTTGTCTCTCGAAGGAAAGAAAGTTGTGACCTATTCAATTGGAAATTTTCCAACATTGAGATGCTTAGAACAGATCCGTAACGATGCTTGTTATCATGATGCCAACATAGTTATTGTTGCTTCAGGTGGTGGATTTAGTTATGGCTCACTAGGAATGTCTCATCATGCAACCGAAGACTTATCAATTTTAAGATCTTTGCCAAACATGACTATTGTTGCACCTTGCACCTTAAAAGAAACTGGTGATGCAATTACTGCTATGATTAAGAACGGAGGTGTAGGCTATTTAAGATTAGATAAGACAAATGCTGAAGCCACATATATTGAAAGTCCCTTCATTATTGGTAAAGCTAGAAGATATGAAAATGGTGATGATATAACTTTAATTGCGACTGGAGGTATCTTGGGAGACACAAATATTGCCTCAGCAGAGTTAAGAAAACGAGGTATTAATTCAAGAGTTGTAGGTATGCATTCTATAAAACCAATTGATAAAAATGAAATTATTGACGCTGCGATAAATACTGGAGGAATTGTAACTATTGAAGAGCATAATAAAGATGGGGGCCTTGGTTCAGCTATATGTGAAGTATGCATGGATAACTCTGTGATGCCCAAAAAGTTTTTTAGAATTGGTCTGGATAACATCTACTCTTCAATTGTAGGAAGTCAGCAATATCTTAGATCACAGTATGGGATGGATAGTAAAGCGATTGTTAAAAAAGTAATTGATTTATTAAAGGCATGAGCCGTGGCTTTGATATCTTAGTTTCTTTCTTTGGGCTGCTGTTTTTGTCTCCATTACTATTTGTTTTCATGTACTTAATTTATCATCAAGATAAACGTTCACCTTTTTATATTGCCCCAAGGGCGGGGAAAAATCAGAAGAAATTTAATATGATAAAGCTAAGATCAATGGTAGTTGATGCTGATAAAGCAGGGATAAACTCTACCAGTAATAAAGATCTTCGTATCACTCCAATTGGAGAAAAAATTAGAAAATACAAACTTGATGAGCTTACTCAATTATGGAATGTACTTTTAGGTGATATGAGCTTAGTTGGTCCTAGACCTAATTTGAAAAATGAAACAGATTTATATACTGACATTGAAAAAAATCTTCTTCTTGTTAAACCAGGAATTACTGATTTTTCATCCATTGTATTTTCAGATGAAGGAAAAATTCTTGAAGATAAAAAAGATCCTGATTTAGCTTACAATCAATTAATTAGACCTTGGAAGAGTAGATTAGGTTTAATTTATATACAACATCAGTCTTTTTTATTAAATTTAGAAATTATAATATATACTCTCGTTGCGTTAATATCAAAACGTAAAGCACTTAGTTGGGTGAGTAAAAAATTAGAAAAGTTAGGCGTTGACAAAGAAATTATAAAAATTTCAAAAAGAGACTCACAACTTTTTGCATATCCACCTCCAGGATCCAAAAAAATAATAGATTTTAAAGATCCAAAGTTATAATAACTATATTATCAATCAATTATATTAGCTTGATATAATTAAAAATGTATATCCTTATTGTTAGTGATATTTAAGATTTGTTATAATTAATAATTATAATTTAAATGTTACAAATTATTTATAAAATGCTACATATTAACATTAACACATAACTAAATTTTATGACTTATAATATGAAAATTTCGTTAAATAGCATTTTATATCTTCCACGTTATTCAAAGCGAGCTATTGCCATTATAACTGATGTGCTTTTATGTTGTTTTAGTACATGGCTTGCTTTTATTCTTAGATTAGAAGAGGCAATATTATTTAAAGATTTGAATTTTCACTCAATACTCATATCAGTGATGATTGCGATACCGATATTTTGGACATTTGGTTTATACAGAACTATTTTACGTTATACTGATTTGTCAGTTATCTTTACTATTTTAGTATCTACATTTCTTTATGGACTATTATATTTCTTTGTTATTGGAATTTATAGTATTGAAGAAGTTCCAAGGGCCATTGGTGTTCTTCAACCAATGTTATTATTTTTTGCAATAACTAGCTCAAGATTAGGAGTTAAAATTTTATTTACTAGTAATAATAATTTAAAAAAATCTATTAGTAAACTAAATGTATTAGTCTATGGTGCAGGAGAAGCTGGAAGACAATTAGTCACTGCTTTAGAAAATAGTCCGGAATTTAAAGTTGTTGGTTTTTTAGATGATGATCAACTAATACATGGACAAGTTTTATTGGGTAAGACTGTTTACTCTCCATTAGAGTTAGAAAAATTAGTTCAAGATAGAGATATTGGTCTAGTTTTTCTTGCGCTCCCATCAATTGACAGATCTAAAAGAAATCAAATCATAGAAAGTTTAAATAAATATATGTTACGTGTGAAAACTCTTCCAAGCATATCAGAGATTGTAGATGGCAGAATTACTATATCAGATATCAGGGATTTAAATATTAATGATCTTTTAAATCGAGACGAAGTAAAACCAGATATTAAATTATTAGAAAAAAACATAAACTCCCATACCGTATTAGTAACAGGTGCTGGAGGATCTATTGGAAGTGAGTTATGCAGACAGATCGTAAGATTAAAACCTAATAAATTAATACTTTTAGAATTAAATGAGTTTGCTCTTTATAAAATTTACGAAGAACTTTCATTACTAAATAAAAACTTAAAGATCATTTCATTACTTGTTAATGCGCAAGACCAAGACAAATTAGAGACAGTTTTTGAAACTTTTAAAGTTGATACTATTTATCATGCTGCAGCTTACAAACATGTACCGTTAGTTGAAGAAAATATTTGTGAAGGAGTAAAGAACAATGTCTTTAGTACACTTGCTGTTGCAAAAGCTTCTGTTATAAAAAAAGTTTCAAATTTAGTTTTTATTTCAAGTGACAAAGCCGTAAGACCTACTAATATTATGGGAGCTTCTAAAAGACTTTCAGAACTTTGTGTTCAAGGAATTTACAATCATACTAAAAATACTAGCACTCACTTTTCAATAGTTCGATTTGGCAACGTATTAGAATCTTCAGGTTCTGTTATTCCAAAGTTTAAAAGACAAATCAAAGAAGGAGGTCCTGTTACATTAACTCATTTAGATGTAACAAGGTATTTTATGACTGTTACAGAGGCGGCCCAATTGGTTATTCAGGCAGGTGCTATGAGTGAAAAATGTGAAGTATTTGTGCTTGATATGGGTAAAAGTATAAAAATTATAGATCTAATCTACAATATGATTAAGTTGTCTGGGTTTACTGTTAAAGATAGCAATAATCTTAACGGGGATATTGAAGTTAGAGTTATTGGTCTTAGACCAGGCGAAAAATTATATGAAGAACTATTAATTGGAGATAACCCCAAAAAAACTTATCATAAAAAAATTCATAAAGCGCAAGATTCTTTTATTGTATATAATCAGCTCAAAATAGATCTAGATGATTTATCTACTTTATTAGAAGATAACAATGTAGCTGGAGTTAAAGATTTACTTTCTAAATTAGTTCGAACCTATCAATCTAATACAAAAATTGTTGATCATATCCATGAAGAACAATTAAATTTACAAAAAGATTTCAAAATACCTCTAAGGATGAAAGATAAAGAAAACAAAATTATAAGGATAAAGGCTAAAAGATTTTAAGTGTTAAAATTATTAAATTACATATGTGATGGATCGTTTACTTTTGGCGAGGGACTAAATGATGATGAAACAATCAGTTATTTTCTACTTAAAAATCATGATATATTTGTAAAAAACCTAGGTATGCATCGATACGGGTTGCATCAAGCTTTATAGCAAAATAAAAATGGTGTGACATAAAAGATGCCTAATGGAATAAATATCTTGCTTACTGCACCTTGGCACTCTCTAAAAAACTCCTGCAAATCAAGGTATACTGTAGGTGCTCCCCGTTCGTTATATTTTTGAGAATGGATAACTATGTCAGGATGGTTTGTGGACGCTTGTAGTATAATTTATCGTACATTCATAAAGTCAAATATAGTTAAGCTTATTAAGTTAGACATTAAAGAAGATCAGAATGTCGTTACTAATGAAGATATTGAGCCTTATATTGAAATTATCAAAGAAATTAAAAGGATATCGATAGAAAACAAATCATCATTAGTGATTGCGTATATTGATGCTAGTGAATATCTTCTTTGAAAGACAAGTTATACTAATTAAAGTATATTAACTTAACTTCAATTTATAGGCGATGTTGTAATTGATGCAATATTTGCTGAAAACTTTGAAGACTTAAATCCAACAGTTTTACCTTTACAAGTTAGATAAGCACCCTACTTCTATTACTAATGAGTATAGAGCTAAACTTATATCTCAAATTTTTCAATAACACATTTTTAAGAGGTATGTTTTTATATTTTGAAGAAGTCAAAAGAGTAATTATTAAATCAACACTTGTCTTAAAAATAGTGGATGAATAGACTTTTCTGTATCGAACTTCAAAAGTTTCAGGCGATTTATGAGACGAAAGAGAAGATATAAAAAGATACTTCAAAATAAACTTTTGTTTATAGGTTTATGGAATGGATGATAATGTATATTGCAAAGAGTAATTGCTAATAGGAATATAAACTGTATGCTTAAATCATTAAGATAAATATTAGAAATTTACCAGATAAAATGTTATGAAAGAACAGTATTAGAGAAAAGTTAAACTCTCTATTTTTAAAAATTGAAAATAAGCTAATACTTAATTAAAAATTTTTAAGGAAAAATAATGAGGCAACAAAGTAACGAAATAAATAATTTAATGAAGGAAATAAAAAATATTAGACGTATCACTGATGACGAATGGATAAAAACACTTAGTGAAAGAAAAATTAAAGAATTAGAATTTCATGACCAAGATAGAGATAAAGCTAAAATTAAAGATCTTAATGATTATGAACTCCACCAAAGATATGGAAACAAAAAGTATTATAATGTTACAAAAAGATCTAATGATTATTTAGATAACTGGATAAAAAATGAGTCACAAGGAAATGTTATTTTAGATTATGCTTGTGGTAATGGAGAGAATGCAATTAGAGCATCTAAATATGGTGCAAAGTTAAGTTTAGGATTTGATATCTCTTCAGTTTCTGTTGAAAATGCAAAAAAAAATGCATCGAAAGAAAAGTTAAAAAACATTGAGTTTTTTCAAGCTGACGCAGAAAAAACTAAGTTGCCTGATAACTCAATAGATAGAATAATATGTTGTGGAATGTTACATCATTTAGACTTATCTTATGCTTTTCCAGAAATAAGAAGAATACTTAAACCAGGTGGAAAATTATTGGCATATGAAGCTTTAGACTATAATCCTGCTATTAAATTATATAGAATGTTAACTCCTGAAATGAGAACAGATTGGGAAAAAGAACATATTTTGAGTTTAAAAGATATTAATTTTGCCAAGAATTTTTTTATCATAGGGGAAATAAGATATTGGCATGTTATTGGTTATTTAGCTGGTAAATTTCCATTATTTCAGAAACCATTAGAATACATTGATATACTTTTAGAGAAGATACCTCAGTTGCAGAAACTGTCATGGATTTTCACTTTTGAACTTGTGAAATCAGAAAATGAATAATTAAAAATACGGCTTTAAAAGTTAATACTTTTGAATTCCAAGAAAGAAAATCTTTAAAAAAATTAATACTTGTTATTTAATTTGAAACTTTATTTTAATTTTAAAAATTAAACAAAATCATAATAATAAAATCTAATTTTAACGGAGAAAAAATAGAATGCAAAAAGGAATATTGGAACAGTATCTAACAAAAAAAATTCCAAGTGATAGTAAATTTTCTTATCCAGAAGTAAAAAACGCGATAGAAGTTCTTCTTAATCACAATTCAGGTTATCCATGGGTAAATGAATTTGAAAAAAAATTCGCTGACAAGATGGGAATGAATTATGCAATAGCATGTAATAGTGGCACTTCAGGGTTGCATGCTGCTTTATACGCGGTAGGTATTAAAGAAGGTGATGAGGTTATTATTCCTGCATTGACTGTGATAATGGATGCGTATGCCGTTATTCATCACGGTGGTATTCCTGTTTTTGCTGATGTAGATGAAGACACACATCTAGTTACCGCAGAAGAGATTGAAAAGAAGATTACACCTAAGACAAAGGCAATTATAACTGTTGCTTGGGACGGAATATCTTGTGATATGGATCCTATAATGGCTTTAGCTAAAAAGAATAATCTTAAGGTTATCGATGATTGTGCAAGATCTATATTGTCCACATATAATAATAGATTAGTAGGAACCATAGCCGATATAAGTGTTTTTTCTTTTGAATCAAAAAAACATCTTAGTGCTGGTGGGGAAGGTGGTGTTATAGTTTCTAATGATGAGATCTTGGCCACAAATGCTAGAAAATTTGCAGGCATTGGCTATAAACATATGACAGCAGATGCAGGAAGGACTCATTTAGCCATTAGCACAGTGCAGGACCCAAACTATAAAAGATTTGATACGGTTGGAGTCAATTATAGAATGAATGATATAACAGCTGCTATTGCCACTGGTCAGCTTGAAAGAATTGATGAAATAGTTTCAAAAAGACAAAAAATTGGTAAGATGTTTCTTGATGCTACTGCCGGTTATGATTGGTTTATACCTCAAAAAATTCCTAAAAATTGTACTCATTCATATTACACTTTTAGTGTAGATTATAAAGGATTCGAAAAGTTTGGAGTTAGATGGAAGGAATTCTATGATCGATACCAAGATAGTGGTGGAGATGGTTTTTATGCTATTGTGGCTATTCCTTACACTGAACCGGCACTTTTAGGAAAAACATTTGGTTCAACTAAATGTCTTCCTGGGTTATGTCCAGTTTCAGAAGGTCTTCAAGAACGAGTAATGTGTTTCAAGACAAATTACCGAGATCTTGCAGAGGCTCAACAGAAGATTGATACTTTGGTTAATTTATTAAGATCCTTTTAATTAAAAATAATATTAAGTAGAAGAGTTTATAACATGTCAAAGGTTTATCCAGTCCTGCTAGCGGGTGGTTTAGGTAATCGTTTGTGGCCTCTTTCACGAAAGTCTCATCCTAAGCAATTTTCTTCTTTAATTGGGCATAATACATTATTTCAACAAGCTGCACTCAGATTGACATCATCTGAACATATAGAATTTGCGCCTCATGTTATAATTACTAACTCAGATTTTCGCTTTATAATTGGTGATCAATTGCAAGATGTTGGAATAGATCTTTGGCAAAATATGATAGAACCTCAACCAAAGAATACGGCACCAGCTATTTTGGCTGCTACTCTATTTTTAATAGCGCAGGACTCAGAAGCTATTATGTTAGTCACACCATCTGATCATGTGATTCCAGATAAATCATTGTTTCATTCCGTGGTTAAATTAGGAGTGGATCAAGTTAATATTGGTAAAATAGTTACATTTGGAGTTTCTCCTACCCATCCAGAAACAGGATATGGTTATTTAGAGTTGGCCTTAGATAAGCAAGACAAAAAAGGTGTGTCTTTAGTTAACAGATTTGTTGAAAAGCCAAAATATTCTAAAGCATTGGAAATGCTAGATGCTGGTAACTACCTGTGGAATGCTGGAATATTTTTATTTAAAGCTAAAGAAATGATAGCAGCTTTTAAAACCTTGGCTCCAGAAATCTTTGAACTCACAAAAAAGGCTGTTGAAACTGCTCAGCTTGACCTTGGTTTTTTCCGTCTTAACCCAGAATATTGGAGGGATCTGGAGAATATCAGCATTGATTATGCAATCATGGAAAAAGTTAGAAATTTGGTTGCAGTATCTTTTACTGCTAAGTGGTCAGATTTGGGAAGTTGGGATGCAGTTTGGTCAGAGACTACTAAAGATTATTCCGGTGTAGCATTATCTAAAGGTGCACATGCAATCGATTGTACCAACACTTTGCTTCGTTCAGAGAATTTTGATCAACAAATTGTAGGATTGGGATTGGACAACATAATTGCGGTGGCTATGCCTGACGCAGTACTTGTCGCTCGAAAAGACAAATCACAAGATGTTAAAAAAGTAGTTGACCATTTGAAAATACATGATGTTATTCAAGCTGAAAGCTTTCCAAAGGATCATAGGCCGTGGGGATCGTTTGAAAATCTTTCAATAGGAGATCGGTATCAGGTTAAACGTATCTCAGTCAAGCCAGGGGCTGCACTTAGTCTTCAAAGTCATAAGTATAGGTCAGAACACTGGATAGTTGTTCAGGGTAATGCAAAAGTTACAGTTAATGATAAAATTAAGAATTTGAATGAAGGGGAGTCAATATACATACCTCTCGGTGCAATACATCGATTAGAAAATATTGGTAAAGTACCGATGATTTTAATTGAAGTGCAAACAGGATCTTATTTTGGTGAAGACGACATAGTTCGTTATGAGGATTTGTACAAAAGAGAATAATAATTTGTTCAAAAGTGTCCCTTAGGAAAAAAAATTGAATGAATAAAATTAATTTTAAAGTAATTAGAATTTTATTTTTCGATTAATCTTATTGAATATATACTGTTACTTTTGCATATTTATTTGCTGAAGTTGAAACTCTAGAAAAAATAATTGTATTGGGGTTTTTTAGAGCATGCTGCATGAAGAAAAAGATTAAAGCTAGAAATTATTAGAATTGTAAAATATAGTAAAATTTAAAATTAAATTTGAGTTCCTATTAAGTTATGACAATGAGATGTGAACATTCCAAAAAACCACATTGTTTGTACTGCTAAAATAAATGAAAAATAAATAGACTTTTAATATTTCATATATTGTTTGTTCAATTTGTACTTAAAATCAAACGATGATAAAGATTTATAATCTTATTCTGATCAAATTTCTGTAAAACACGTTTTCGAGCATTACATCCATACCTATTTCTCATATCACTATTTTTTAATAACTTTAACATTGCCTCAGAGAGTTGATTTATATTTTTATAATCAACTAAAATACCTGTCCTGTTATTAACTACAGAGTCAATTAAACCATTAGTTTTATAACCTATTGTTGGAATACCACATGCTGCCGCTTCAATAACAACAGACCCAAAACCCTCTCTATAACTGGGTAAACACAAAATATCTGCCGCTACCATATACTTCTCCGGAGCTATTGTCTCTGAAAAGAACTTAACCCTGTTATCAGCATTTTTATTGATAGCCTTTAGTTGTTCTTTAAAACTTTGATCATCTGGTCCTACAAACCAAATCTCTGATTCTGGTATTTTTTTGGTTAAGAACAACAATCTTTCGTATGCGTAAGATAAATCAAAAACACCTTTTTCTTTTGCTAATCTTCCAACAAAAAGAAACACCACATGGTTTAAGGATACCTTTAGTTTTTGACGAACTATTTGTCTAATTTGAGGTTGAGGTTTAAACCTTTCAGTATCAACACCAGCAATAGATCCGTCTCCTAAAACTATAACCTTTTTATTATAAGACACTTTTTCTGATTTTAAAAAAACTACCTGAGACCAACTGTCAGCAATTAATTTTGAAGCAAAGAAACAAATAATACGATCAGCATTTTTTAATACATTTCTTAATATTCCACTTTTATTTGCCCAATATTGTCCAGTAAATGTATGCCAACGGTTAGGAACAAAACAAATCCAACTAGCGATCATTGCTAAAAGCCCCGCTTTATGAGTAATACTCTGAACTAGAAAGGGTTTTACTTTAAAAAATATTACAACTAGTGAAAATAAAGAAAAAAGATCTCTTATTATTGAAATTTGTCTTTGGATTGGGACATTATAAATTTTTGCAATCTTTTCAAGTCTTGGATCTATTGGGTAAAGACTTTTATTTACGCATATATGAATTTCATAATTAGAAGAATTAAGTAATATGTGAGGCATTAAAAAATAATTTAGTGCAAAAGGTGATGAAACACAGAATAATATCTTTTTTTTATTTACTTTCATGATACCAGTTTATGTATTTATATCCTCCACTTACAACTCTTAAAAATAAGAAAAAAACTAAAATAATTCTATCTATTAATGCTGAAAAAAAATGTCGCCGTCTCTTTAAGGGTGATTCATTATCATTATGTCTCTGATAATCAATTAAAGGAATATTAACAAACTTTTTCTTTAAACCATAAATACTTGATAAAACTCCAAGCCAGGCATCATGCTGGATTCCCTTGATTGTAAATAGGTCTGCCACTAATCCCTTTTCGTTTAATGGAGTTGGAATTGGCAACAATTTTTTTAAAGCTGAATTTCTAAGTACCATGCAACAACCAGTATGTCTGGAACTAATTAAGTTACGTATTAAGCCAGGTGAGCTTTTGTAAAGCTTGAACAAAGATTCTGAAATAATATGACCTTTGTTAACATCAACAACACGAGCATCATGAATAATTAAGTCTAAATTTTCTTTTTCTAATTGAGAAATTGAAATTATGACCTTTGTCTGATACCAAATATCATCTTGATCAGCTAAAAAAATATATTCTCCATTAGCCAAAGACAATGCTTTATTAAATGAAAATATTGAACCCATATTTCTAGAATTATTGATAATCTTTACGCGGGCATCTTTAAATTTTTTCATAAGCTTAACAGTGTTATCCATTGAAGCATCGTCTATTATAATTAATTCATCTATATAGTTTAATTGAGAAAGAATAGATTGAACTTGTTTTTGAATAAATTTTTCACCATTATAAGTTGCCATGCATACTGAAATCATTTTTCTCAAGTATATGTTCCTTCTATTATTTTATTATTTTTGATTATAGTAGCAGTTGTTAAATTTTTGTTTAAAATATTGGTTTGATCAAATTTTTATTTATAGTAACTGATGCTATTCTTCAAGTCATAAATATGTAACTTCCAATCTTTATATTTCCAACGAAAGATATTAAAATATATTAAAAAAAGGATATTAAAAACAATGCTAGGAACAAATAAAATAGTCCAAAAAAGTATTTTTTTGTGAAGAGTTATTTTATCTTTGATAAATAAATTATATTCTCTTATGCTAAAAGCACCTCGGGCTTTAAATAGAGCAATTCTTGCTAAACTTTGCCAAGGAAATTGACTAACAATTTTTTTCTTAATAGAGTCGTTAAATAAATTGAAAGACCATATTAATTCAGGCCATTTAAAAAGTGTTATTTCAAAACTTTTTGTTGACCAGGACGCATTTCCGTATCTAATCATAACCATCGGATCAGCCATTACTTTTATACCATCTAGTACATCCTGAAATATAACTCCAACATGAACAAACCAACTGCCGAAGTATTTTTGTTTTTGTCTTTTATTCCATACAGATTTTCTTATGACAACTGAGCCAATGAAAGAAATATGAGTGCTTAGCGAAATAAAAAAATTACTAAAATTATTACGATTATACTCTTTATTTTTTTTTATTTTAACTGTTTGTGAAGATAGTAAAAAATCCATTTCTTTTGACCAAATTTCTGCATTTATTATTATTAAATTTGTATTTTTATTTATCATCAGAAGAATATTTTTAATTGCTTCAGGCTTGATTAAATCGTCATCTGGTAAAAGCCAACAAAACTCACCTTTAGCTTTATTTACAGCATGTGAAAAATCTCTATCAACACCTCCTTTTTCTTCTAAACGAATGTATTGAATATTTGATATTTTCCTTTGTGCAGCTACGATCACATCGTATGTATCGTCCTTAGACGCTCCGTCAACGATAACCAATTCAACATTATCTTGATATTGAGTTATGATCATATCTAATAATTGCTTTAGGTAATAAGCTCTATTCATTGTAGCTATACAAATTGAAAGCTTTATTTTTTTGAGATATTTCATATTTAATTTATTTCAGCAAGTATTGCATTACTTATTTTATAAGCTGCGTCGCCGTTATCATTAGAAGTTACTTCTGAAATAAATTTATCTCTATAAGAAAACATTTCACGAGTAACATTTTTTTCATTTTTTATAAGCTTATCAATCAAACCTATTAATTCAAGATCTGTTTTAGGGGTGAATACAGCTTGAGTTTTTTCAAAAACCTCACAAAATGGCCATCCTTCAAAAGCAGGACAAATTACTGGCTTTTTAGCAATTAATGCGTCAATTGTTGTTGTTGAACCAAAGGATACAAATATGTCACAAATCATTATTAAATATCTAATATCAATATTTTTATCTGTGTAAATTATATTATTATTTTTAGGAATTAGTGTCATAGTATTTTTAACGTTCTCATGGGGATGTGGTTTTATAATTGTAGTTACATTTTTTAGGTCATTAATAGACCTATAAAAAGATATTTTCATATCTTTAAGGACTTCAAGGGATGTATATTTATGATGAACGGGCTCTGAAAATGTAGATGCTAGCAAGATAACTTTATTATTAAAATTGATACCAAGTCGCAGTTTTAAGTTTTTGACAGTTTTTGGTGCGATATTATAAAGTATATCATGTCGTGGTGATCCGCATTTCACTATTTTATCTTTACTTATACCTTTTTTATGAAAAACTTTTTCTGATATATTGCCCCAGGCTGCAACTTTGTCAGATTTAAAAAAACTCCATTCAATAGCTTCGTTTCCTGCAAGCCCGAATTGAACTTCGAAAGTAGTAATATTTAAGGATTTTGCAAGTAAAGAGTAAATTCTAGTCCGAGAATCTGAAATGTCAGAAGATAATACCAATTTAGGATTATATTTTTCAATAATTTCCCAAGCAATAGCTGCTTGATTAAGAGATGCTGGTATGTAACCTCTAAAAAGAACTCTAAAGAGAAGATTAATGTTATTATAAGAAATACTAATAACTGAATTTATTGGAATCGTTTTTAAATTACTCTCGAACAATTTCCCTAAAGACTTCTCATAAGCTAACGATAATTTTTGATGTTTTGATTTAGCACTCTTACCCCAGAAAGACCATATAGACCGATATATTATATTAGGATGATCTATCCACATAGCTTCATTTTTATTATTCCATGTAAGAATTAGGATCTGTAAGTTTCTTTGTTTAGCAAGTTTTTCAACTATTGGTAATAAAACCTCAGAATACATTCGTGGAGTTAGTGCTAAACATAAGATCATATTCTCATGGAATTTTTCTATAGACTTCCCATTTTTAAATGAGAAATTTAAAAGATAAAATGATTTAATTTTTAGAAAAAAAGGTTTAAACCAAATTTTAACTCGAGAAATTATTGATGTAGAAGCTAATAAAACAGTAAGATGACGCCAAGCTAATTCAGGTGCAAAAACATCCCATAACGGTAATTTATAGAGCGTAAATTCTTCGGAAATAGTTTTTTGATTGGAAAGTTTAAAGTTTGTTATTAATTTAACTAGGGTTTCGTATTTATTCTGATCTGACTCAAAGCTCATAAAAGTAATTCCTTTTGAAGATTTATGTCATATGAAACCATTGTTTCGATTAATTTTTTAAATTTTATCGTAGGTTCCCAGTTTAACTCTTTTTTAGCTTTTGATGAATCCCCAAAAATAATTTTAGGTTCCTTTGGTCTGGAAAATGAGGTTTCTTCAACTACATAATCACGATAATCAAAGCCTGCACTAGAAAAAGCAATTTCACAAAGGTCTCTTACTGAATGAGAAATACCAGTTGAAAAAACATAATCATTTGGATTCTGCTTTTGCATCATAAGATACATACCTCTTACATAATCTTGTGCATAACCCCAGTCTCGTTGAGTATCTAGGCTACCAATAAGCAACTTATTTACTTTTCCAAATTTAATTTTTGCAATAGTTGATGAAACTTTACGAGTAATAAATCTATTAGTACGTCGAACACTTTCATGATTAAACAAGATAGCTGACGTAGCAAAAAGTCCATAATGTTCACGATAAATTTTGACCATACTATCTGCATATTGTTTAGCCGCGCCATAAGGACTGCGGGGATTGCGTTCTGCAATTTCAGATTTTGGGCTTTTAGAGACAAACCCAAAAACTTCACTGCTAGACGCTTGACAAAATTTTGTTTTAGGAGATTTATTTAATATAGCTTCTAATATTTTTGTAACAAATAGACCATTTAACTTACCAATTTCGATTGGCTCATCGTACATTCCCTGACCACTTGAATATCCAGCAAAATTATAGAGCTCATCTGGTTTTGTTTCATTTATTAGAGTAGTTAGCTCATTATTGTAATTCCAATGAACAAACTCAATTTTTTGTGAAACATTTTTAGTGAAAACTTCTTTAGCTTTTTTTGTGTCACGAGACAAACCAATTATTTGATATCCTAACGAAATAAGTAATTCTGCTAAGTAAGAACCGTCTTGGCCAGATATGCCTGTAATAAGTGCTGTTTTCATAAATGATTTATCAATCTATTTTTTTTGCAACCATTATACGTTCAAAGCCTTTAACAATCTGAAGTTTGCAAAGTAGACGATCTATACTAATTGCTAATGATGCTAAGAAGTAACGAAACCAATCCGGGCCAGTAATCCTCATTACGGGTGTGCCAACAAAAGCATTTTCTTGAATAGTATATATCACATTAAACTTATTGCCAAATGCTTCAGAAATTTCGAAAACATTAGAATGTTTTGCTTTTTCCATTGGACTAAAAACTTCTTTTCTAAGCTTTGATTTTCCTGTGATTAAATTTAATACAAACTTGATTTTTTGTAAGTATGATAAATTATAGGTTGGCAAAATAAATTCAAAAATGTATTCCAGACATTGTTCTAACTTACCTCTAGGCATGTCATCCATGCTTGCAACTATTCCTCCCGGTTTAAGTGCTTTGTGAACCCTATCCATGAAAAGAGGAACATTTGGCATGTGATGAAATGCTGACCAACCTGATACGCCATCGTACTTTTCAACACCAAGGTCCATTATACTTATATCTTGAAGATGGTAAGTTACTGATCCAAATCCCTTTTTAAACGGATTTTCTTTGAGTGTCTTTTTTGCTAGCTCAATTGCTTTTGGGGACAAATCATAAGCTTCTACGTGACATCCGTGTCTAGCTAATTCAAGCGCAAGCCAACCTGAACCACAGCCAATGTCAAGAATTTTTGCACCAGGTTTAGTCGAAAGTTCTCTAATATAACGATCACGGGCATTACCGCCAAGTTTATTAGTCATTTTTGGATCTATTAAAAAACTGTTTTTTTCATTCTTTTTTGGGATATATTTGGTTGCACGACGTATATCTACTTCTTGAGCTATAATATGTTTTTTTCTAGTTCTTAAATTGGCAAGATTATCAAAAAATTTAGCTTCTGCTCTTTTAATTTTTTTTAAATTAATTTTATCCATAAAGCACCTCATTTATTAGTAAAATTTTAAAAACAATTGAAAAGCAATAGCAAAATAAACTTAAATTTATTTTTAATTAATGTAAAACTTATTATGTAGAATTGTTTTTATATCTTCGGCCACCCAAATACTATGATCTATCTTGCCAGAGAAAATAGTAACGTATTTATCATCATAAAGATTAATTACTGAAGGTCTTGCATCTGTTTTATCATTGTGCGCAAGAACCATACGTGGACCTTGAAGAAAATCAATTATCTTAGCTTTTTTAACCTCAGGTATGAAAGATGAAACACTTTCTTTCAAGTCGTCAAAAAATTTAATTTTATCAAGATAGTTGAATGGGGATTTTCTTGGAATATTCCACTCTATAGGCATTTGTTCTGATGTGATCGCTTTAATCACACTTTTTTCAACACTATAAAGAAGATGTTTTCCAGTTTTCCCAAATGGTAACAATGTATAAAAAGGTCCATCCATGATTGTTACACCTATTGGAGGAATGTCTAATTCAATTACTGGTACAACTGTATATTCATAGTGATTATGACCAATATCATAACCGAGCTTTGCTGTTATTCTATTGATATCAGAGTAAGTTGCATTAATTAAAAACTTAGTCTTAATTTTTGCCCCTAAATTATCAATGATTTCAAAACCATCACTGCAGTGGGTAATATATTTAATTTGTGCATTTAAAGTTAAATCAATATTACTGTTTTCAAATTCTTTGATTAAGGCAGATTTGAGCAAATCTACATCGTAAACAACTTCTTCACAAATAATTCCTATATCAACTCCAAAAACATCAATAGGAAATTCAGATAGAATTAATTTTCTATAATTAACACCTAATTTTTTACAGAACTCTAAATAGTCTTCAGGAGTTGTTAAAGATCCTTGGGTAGCAATGAAATAAGCATTTTCAAATTTCCCAGATACACATTTAGTATATTTATCCTTAAAAGCATAAAA
>ATWQ01000023.1 GCA_000421325.1 alpha proteobacterium SCGC AAA536-K22 | reverse complement strand
TATTAAATATTTGACCAAGTATTTATTCATGAGATAATATTTACTAGGGAGTCAAAATGAAATTAGGTTTTTTTACAAGACCATTACATCCACTTAATAAAGATTGGCAAACTTGTTTAAAAGAAGACAGAGAAGCCATTATTTTAGCTGATGAATTAGGTTATAGCGAAGCCTATGTGGGAGAACATTTATCCGACAAAGCTGAAAATATAACATCTTGTGTAGCTTTTATTGCCTCACTTGCTTATGTGACTAAAAATATACGTTTGGGTACAGGTACCGTTAATATTCCTAATTTACATCCAGTACATATTGCAGGACAGGTTGCAATGATTGACCATATGCTAAATGGAAGGTTTAATTTTGGAATATCACCTGGTGGTTTGATTTCAGATGTTGAATTGTTTGGCAATTTAGAAAAAGATAGATCCGCTATGTTTTTGGAAGGTATAAATACCATTTTAGAAATTTGGTCGAAAGAAGCACCTTATGACATTAAAGGTAAATATTGGAATGTTTCAACAGAAAAGACAATTATATCTGAAATCGGCCAAGGCTACATGACGAAACCACTACAAAAACCTCACCCACCTATTATAGTTACTGCAGTTGCACCTTATTCAAAAGGTATTACAGAGGCTGCTGCTAGAGGTTGGAAACCTATTAGTGCAGATATAATTATGCCAAATTGGGTAAAAACTCATTGGGATAAATATAAAGAAGGGTGTGAAAAAGGTCACTTAGATATTAAAACAGAAGACTGGAGAATAGCTAAAACTGTTTTTGTGGCAGATGATCTTATAAAAGCAAAAGAATATGCCTTAGGACCTAATAGTCCTTATGTATTTTATTTTAAACAATTATTTAAGAAGTTTGTAGCCCTTGGAAAATTAGATCTTTTCAAAACATCAATAGACCAACCTGATAATGAAATAACTTTAGAAACAGTTTGTGATAAATTAATTATTTGGGGTACACCAGAAAAGGTTATTGATGACTTGGCTAATTTTAAAGAACAAGTCGGAGAATATGGTATGTTGATGTATGCTGGTGTTGATTGGTTAGATCCTGTAATCGCCAAAAAATCAATGACATTAATGGCTGAGAAAGTTAATCCATTTTTATAATTTAAATTAATTTTAATTTAGAGCACATATTAAATTATCTCCAATTTTAGCGTGAATATCTCCGGCATTCATCTCTAAAACAAATTTAACTTTTTCTCTACTAATAATGTTCGTTTCATCAAAAGCTTTAGCATTTTTATAAATTTCAACAATAGTACCCTGATCATTAATGAAGAATAAATCTAAATTAAAATATGTATTTTTCATCCAAAAATTTCTTATTTTACTATCTTCCCAGATAAATAGCATACCGGAGTTTGGTTCTAATTTTTTTCTATTCATTAATCCCTGAGATCTTTTTTCAAAATTATCAGCTATGTCGAGGGTTAATAATTTAGATTTATCATTTTCAAACGTTATCTTACATTCAATATTACTAAATATTGGAGTATTTAAGTTAGCTGATGAAATACTTGAATAATTTATTAGGAAAATTCCTGATATTATTAATTTTAAAAAAAAAAAGTTCATATATTTTTAATTTTCAACACCTGATCTACAATGGAAATCACCTCTTCTCCAACTTTATAATTTGATTTTTTATCTCGCCACGTACTAATCCAATTATCAGGAATTCCGTTTCTAACGCGACTATTATTCCATTTTAATGATTTTAATAAATTATAACACTCGGGTTTCATAATATCATCTAAAAGATCAACCTTGTTATTTAATAAAGCCCAATTACCTGCCCAAGCTTTAGCAGTTAAATATGGATTATAGCCTCCACCTCCCAAAATTATAACATTTTTGCACAACGATAATACATCATTTATTGCTTTCCAGTATGCATTATTAGATAAGCAAATCCTTGATTGTGGATCACCGTCAAGCATATCTGCACCAGCTTGAATTATTAAAAGATCGGGCTTTTTTGTTGTTGCAAAAGGAATTACACCATTTTTAATTATAAAATCCATTTCTTTATCATTGAAATTTTCAGGAACGGGAAAATTTGCGATGTTATGTATGTTAGAATCTTCAATTAAACCAGTGTTTGGCCATCTATTTTTTTCATGAATTGATATTATTGAAACATTTTCATTTTCAACAAAAGCATCTTGAACACCATCACAGTGATGTGCATCTATATCCACATATAAAATTTCTTTAAATCCTAATTCTATAGCTTTCAAAATTGCAAGAACACAATCATTTAAAAAACAAAATCCAAACGCTTGAGACTTTCTTCCATGATGAGTTCCACCAGATATGTTTAATATTTTTTCAGCCTTTTTATTAGATATCATTTCAACTGCCCTAATAGACGCTCTAGCGGCAGTAGCAGGTCTAGAAAATACCTCACTAAAAATAGGATTATTTCCAATACCAATATTAAATTTTCTTTTTAATTTTTCTGGTAGATATTGATCTTCTTCAGCTTTTTTTAAAGCATTTACATAGTCTAGATCATGAAATTTGATTAGCTCATCTGTTTCTGCAGGATGATTTTTAATAATTTGTTCATTTTTAATCCAGCCCATTAGTTGAACTAACTCTACGCTTGGCCATACTCTATCCATATCCAAAGGATGACCTTTTTCGTATCGTGACCCTTTGAAAATATCACTTGTAAATAAAAAATTCTGCATTCTAATTTTTTAATATATATATTTATATAATCAATTAATTTTTATAAGGTCACAATGTTTAGAGGTCTTTTTATAGCAATAACAATTTTTGTAATTTGGGAAATATGTTGCGTATTTTTTGAATTACCTACGTTTATGCTCCCTCCTCCGACAATGATATTTATTTCAATTTATAATAACTGGGAGGAACTTTTAGTACACTCCTCATACACACTTGTTGAAATATTGGCATCTATAGTAATCGGTACTATAATTGGTATTACTACAGCCTTAGCAATTTCTTCTTCTGTTAGATTGAAGATCTGGGTAATGCCAATATTACTGGCAAGTCAGTCAATCCCAGTATTTGCTCTAGCTCCATTATTAATTTTATGGCTTGGTTATGGAATGAGTAGTAAAATAGTAATTGGTGTTTTAATTGTTTTTTTTCCAATCACTTCTAATTTTACTGATGCACTAAATAAAGTACCTCAAGAATTAATTGATGCTGGTAAAACATTAAATTTCTCAAAAACGCAATTATTTTGGAAAATCAAAATCCCCTCTTCTCTTCCAGGATTATGTTCTGGCATTAGAGTTGCTGCCTGCTTCGCACCTATCGGAGCAGTAGTCGGTGAATGGATTGGTGGTAGTACTGGACTTGGTTCGTTTATGATTTATAGCAACGCAAGACTCCAAACCGATAACATGTTTGCAGCTTTAATAATTCTAATATTTATGACAATTACCTTATACAGAATTACTGATATTATTTTGAGTAAATATGTGTGGTGGAAATAAAAAAAGTTATTGATTATTTTTTTTAATATGTAAAAAGTAATGCTGCCAGGGGTGCTTGACATATGTCTTGCTGAGAAATTAACCCTTATAACCTGATCTGGTTAGAACCAGCGGAGGGAGATGCATAATGCATACTTTATTTAATATATTTACTATTATTTTGTTATCAATAATAACCAGTGTCGCTAACGCTAAAACAGACAAAATCACTATAGGACTTGATTGGTTTATTAACCCTGATCATGCTCCTTTAATAATAGCTCAAAAAAGAAATTTTTTTAGGGATGTTGGATTAGAAGTAGAAATGATTGAACCAGCCGATCCTAATGACCCTCCAAAACTAGTTGCTGCAGGTAAATTAGACTTAGCAATTTCCTATCAACCACAACTTCACATTCAAGTTGATCAAGGTTTACCAGTAGTAAGAGTTGGAACCTTAGTTAGTGTTCCTTTAAACTCACTTGTAGTTTTAAAAGATGGGCCCATCAAATCAATAGCAGATCTAAAGGGTAAAAAAGTTGGTTTTTCCGTGGGTGGCTTTGAAGAAGCTTTACTTTCAGGCATGTTGCAAAAATATAACCTTCAAATGTCAGATGTAGAATTGATAAATATTAATTTTTCTTTGTCACCATCTTTAATAGCAAGGAAAGTTGACGCAGTCATTGGTGCATTTAGAAATTTTGAACTTAATCAAATGGATATAGTAAAACACCCCGGGAGAGCTTTTTATCCTGAAGAGCATGGTGTTCCTTCTTATGAAGAACTTATTTATATAGCAAATGTAAAAAATAGAAATAATCCTATTTTTAATAAATTTTTTAAAGCTATCCAAAAAGCAACACTTACCATTGTTAATGATCCAAAATCAACATGGAAGGATTTTTCTACTTATAGAAAAGGTCTTGATGATGAGTTAAATAAACGTGCTTTTAAAGATACTTTGCCAAGATTTACGTTAAGGCCACAAGCTCATGATTTAAACACTTACAAAGATTTCAGTAATTTTCTTAAAGAAAAGGGAATTATTAAGACGATCACAAAAGTTGAAACATATGCAAAGCCATAATTAGAATAAAACTTTTATTGAAATTAAACCTGATATTAGATAAAAATTAATATTATTTATGGGTTGGGTTTAATTTTAATGAAA
This sequence comes from alpha proteobacterium SCGC AAA536-K22, assembly GCA_000421325.1. Classification (GTDB taxonomy): domain Bacteria; phylum Pseudomonadota; class Alphaproteobacteria; order Puniceispirillales; family Marisalimonadaceae; genus Marisalimonas. Next base: position 21,024 of record ATWQ01000023.1, on the reverse strand, counting down.
TCGTTATCACTTTTTTTAATTTTACTAGGTTTATGGCTTTTGATGTCCGGGCATTATAGTTTACTTATAATAAGCCTTGGTGTCATATCTTGTGCTTTTTGTGTTTATGTAACCAAAAGAGCAAAACTTATTGATAACGAAGGATTACCCTTATATTTTTTTCCTAGAATTTTTAATTATTTAATTTGGTTATTTAAGGAAATATTTATTTCTAATATAAATACTGCAAAAGTTATAATATCTGGGAAAATTGAGCCTGAAACTTTTACAGTAAAAGCTTCACAATCAAACGATGTTGCAAGAGTAACATACGCAAATTCTATTACTTTGACCCCAGGAACTGTTACTACAAAAATTAAGGATAATATGTTTGAAGTTCACGCTCTTAATTCTGATTTTGGGGATGATGTTAGAAGCAATGTGATGGATAAAAAAGTACGATGGTTAGAAGGAGATTAATAATGTTTTTAGCCGCTTTAATCGCATGTGCAATTTCAGGAATACTTGTTTTAATCAGGATTGTTTTAGGCAAAACTACGTTTGATCGTGTGTTGGGTGTTAACAGTCTCGGAACGATAATAGTGATTGGGATTGCTCTTCATGGTTTTTATTCCAATAGGCCAGAGTTTTTAGATATTGCAATTGTTTATGCGCTTATTAATTTTATTGGAACAGTTGCTGTTTTAAAACTTTTTAGTACAGGATCATTAGGAGAACTTAAAAAATAATGGACTTAGTTTTAGACATTATTACTGGCATATGTTTTTTTGTAGGTTCACTATCTATTATTATTGGTGCGTGTGGACTTATTAAACTACCAGATGTGTTTTCGAGAATACATGCTGCTGGTATGATTGATACTGGAGGCACAGCTTTTTTTCTTCTTGGTATGATTTTCCAAACAGGTTGGTCTTTAATCACAGTTAAGTTGATTTTAATAGGTATTTTTATATTTTTTACTAGTCCGGTTACTAGTCATGTAACTGCTAATTTAGCTCGTCAAAAAAATTTAATGCCTTTAGGCAAAAAAATTGGAAAAATTTTATGATATCTGAGTTAATTATAAATGCATTTTTAGTCACTATCATGCTTGCTATTGGAATCGCACTTCTAAAGACAAGAACTGTAATATTCACTGTAGTTTTAACAAGTGCTTATTCATTAATAGCGGCGTTAATGTTTATTACCCTTGATGCAGTTGATGTTGCATTTACAGAAGCTTCTGTTGGAGCTGGAATTTCTACAATATTATTTTTAGCTGCTATGGCTTACTTACCAAAAGAAGAAGAAGAAAATTTAAATAGCCAAATTTTACCTGCTATCTCATGCATGGTTCTAGGTGGAATATTAATTTGGTGTAGTTATGACTTGCCTGAGATTGGTCTTTTGTCCTCTCCAATACATCAACATATTGTTCCAGACTATATTTTAGGATCACGCGATGACATTGGTATTCCAAATATAGTTACTTCTGTGTTAGCAAGTTATAGAGGTTATGATACTTTTGGAGAAACAATAGTAGTGTTTACTGCTGGAGTTGCAGTATTAGTATTATTAAAAAATAACACTAATGTAAGTAAACAAAAAAACAAAAAATCTAATGGAAAGATTGGTTAATATGCATAAAAATCCAATCTTAAGAATTTCAACTAAGATACTCTTTGCTCCGATAATTTTGTTTGGATTATATGTACAATTTCATGGAGATTTTGGTCCAGGTGGTGGATTTCAAGCTGGGGTTATAGTTGCAAGTGCATTTATACTTTATTCTATAGTATTTGGACTTGATGAAGGAAAAAAACTTTTTCCGCCTAATATCAATTTATTTTTATTAGCTTCAGGAGGATTGATTTATGGTGGTGTTGGTATTGCTTCTATAATTCTTGGAGAAGAATTTTTATCTTATAACGTCTTGGGATCTTCCCCACAATCTGGGCAGCATATTGGTATTTTGTTAGTTGAATTTGGCGTAGGTCTTACTGTATCAAATGTAATGATTGCATTGTTCAATGCATTTGTTGGTTTTAAGTCAGGAAAAGATAAGTAATATGATATCTTCAACTATAGGAATATGGAATTATTGGATTGTTTTCCTACTGATGATGATAGGATTATTTCTTGTCATTGGTAGAAAAAATTTCTTAAAAAAGATCGTAGGTTTAACAATTTTTCAAACATCAGTTTTTCTTTTATATATTACTTTTGGTAAAATTAAAGGAGGCACTCCCCCAATTTTAAATAATGCAATCGATACTATCTATTCCAATCCACTACCACACGTTTTAATACTTACTGCGATTGTCGTTGGAGTTGCAACAACAGCATTAGGATTATCATTAGTATTACGAATAAATTCAGAATACGGCAGTATTGAAGAAGATGACATATCTGCTCAAGACTTAGTTGATTATCACGATCAAATTGAGTCCAGTAAAAAAATTGATAAGAAATTTGTACAATGACCGATATATTAATTAAAAACCTCCCTATATTAGTCGTTCTTTGCCCGTTAATGATGTCATTAATTGTAGTACTAATACCAAATATTTTTTTAAGTTGGTTACTAACTCTAGTAAGTACTTTTGTAGCTTTTATTTTTTCAATTTTATTATATCAAGAAGTCCAAATTTATTCGTCTATTTCATACGCTTTAGGGAACTGGGCTCCTCCTATAGGAATAGAGTATGTGATTGATAAAGTTTCAATAATACCAATTATAATAATTACTTTGATTGGTTTCTTAACAACTATTTTTTCATCTAAAATGATGCCTAATGAAATCAACGAAGCTTCAATTTCTAAAGTGTATAGTTTATGGCTCTTAGCCATCGCTGGTCTGATAGGTTTAGTTACGACCGGAGACGCATTTAATCTTTTTGTATTTTTAGAAATATCTTCTTTGGCTTCAGTTGCCTTAGTAGCCATGGGGGCACAAAAGGATAAACAAGCTCTAGTAGCAGCTTATAATTATCTAATTATAGGAGCTGTGGGTGCTACTTTATATGTTATAGGAGTAGGTTTGCTGTATGGAATAACAGGAACCCTTAATATGGCTGATCTTTCAGAACGCATTATAGATCTTAAAAATAATAAAGCTTTAATAGCTGGATTTGGTTTTATGATAGTTGGAATCATGGTTAAAGCAGCTATTTTTCCAATGCATATTTGGTTGCCAAAAGCATATGCTTACGCACCCTCTGCAGTTTCTGTTTTATTAGCTGCTACTGCTACAAAAGCATCTTTGTATATTCTTGCTCGCATTTTGTTTTCTATTTTTGATATTTCAGACACTTTGATTACCAACACACTTACATATGTAATTCTTCCTCTATCAATATTAGCTATGTTTGCTGGTACTATAATGGCTATATATGAAAAAGATATAAAACGCCTTTTAGCCCATTCTTCAGTTGCACAAATAGGCTATATAACCCTAGCTTTTGCAATTGGAACCAAGGCAAGTATCGCTGCTGGTTTTATACATATGTTTAATCACGCACTTATTAAAGGTGCACTATTCATGGCAATAACTTCAATCAGTTTTTATATACAAAAAAGAGTAACTCTAAATAATTTATCTGGACTTGGTAAAACCATGCCAATAACATTTTTTTGTTTTGTAATATGTTCTCTTAGTCTTGTAGGACTGCCCCTAACTGCTGGCTTTATCTCCAAGCTATATCTTATAAAAGCATCTATAAGCGCTGAAGGTATATGGATTGCTCTACTTATATTATTTAGTTCAGCATTGTCAGTTATTTATTTATGGAAAATGATTGAAGCTTTATGGTTGCATCAACCGAAAAAAAAAATAATTATTAAGGAAAAACCTATAATTTATATTTCTTTGTTAGTTATAACTTTCTTAAATATTTATTTTGGTTTAGATGCCTCTTTTATTGTAGATAGCAGCTTTGAAGCAGCTGAAAAGTTAGTTGGAGTTTCAAAATGATCTCCTTGGAAACTTTAATTTTAATCACTATTTTATCTCCTCTTCTTGTTTGCTTGTTAACACCATTTTTATCATCCAAGCCTGTTTTAAGGGATATTCTTGGTCCTATTGGGGGTATAATAAGCTCTTGGGGAGCTATTCAATTGATGATCTCTGTTTTAAATGGAGACCAACCAAGATTAGAATTATTACAAATAGCAGAAGGAATCTCTATAAGTTTTGTAGTTACGCCCTTGGGCGCTGTTTTTGGACTTGTGGCTTCTGTTCTCTGGATTTTTGCGGCAATATATTCAGTTGGTTACATGAGAGGCAACAAAGAGGCAAATCAGACAAGGTTTTATGTGTTTTACGCTATGGCAGTTCACGCAGCTTTATGTATAGCTTATGCGGGTGATTTATTAACATTATTTATTTTTTATGAAGTACTAACATTTTCAACCTATCCATTAGTGACACATAAACAAAATGAATTAGCACAAAAAGCTGGACGTCTTTACATGTCTATTCTAGTAGGCACCTCAGTTATTCTACTTCTTCCAGCGATTATTTGGGTCTGGGTTGTTACGGGATCTCTTGAAATGTCGCAGAATGGTGTTTTAGACGGGAACATAAACCCTGAATATGCACCATATTTACTTGCTATGTTTGTCTTTGGAATAGGAAAAGCTGCATTAATACCAATTCATAAGTGGTTGCCTGCAGCCATGGTTGCCCCAACACCTGTGTCTGCTCTTTTACATGCTGTAGCTGTTGTAAAAGCTGGTGTTTTCACCATGTTATTAATATTGACAAATGTGTTTGGAATTGAATTTTTGTCAAAGACAGGGGCTTCTAACTGGCTAGTTTGGTTAGCTTCTTTTACGCTTCTTACTACAAGCATAATTGCTATTTACAAGGATGATCTAAAAGCAAGATTAGCCTACTCAACAATAAGTCAACTGTCATACATAACATTAGGAGGAGCTCTAGCATCCTCGTTAGCGACCCAAGGAGCAACTTTACATATAATCACACATGCTGCTGGTAAAATTACTTTATTCTTTGTAGCTGGCGCTATTTATGTAGGGGCCAAGATGTCTAAAATTTCTGAATTAAATGGTCACGGTAAATCTATGCCATTAATATTTTTAGCTTTTTTCATAGGTTCTTTGTCTATTATCGGTGTACCTCCAATGGGAGGTTCATGGAGTAAGTTTTTCTTAATGCTGGGCGCAGCTGAGAGTGGATACATAATGGTGATAGCAGTTTTTTGTATTTCAACAATCCTCAATGCATATTATTTAATGGAGATACCTGCTAGAGCATTCTTTTTTAAAAAGGAAAAAGAAATTAAAGTTAAGATACCAGTATTAATAACAGTTCCTACATTAATTACTTGTGTTTTAACTATTTTACTTTTCTTTTTTATAGAACCATTTGAGAATTTAACTTCCATCATGGTGAATAATTTATGAAAATTTTAATTAAAAAATTTGGGAAAATTAACTCTAGTGTTCTTCTATTATGCATAATATTTTTAGTTTTAGAGCTAATTGGGCATAGACATGGTGAGACATCAATCGAAGATTTTACATTTTTTCCAGCGTTCTTTGGTTTTTTATCATGCATAATAATCTTTAAAATTGGTGTTAGCTTAAGGTCGTTTTTGATGAAAGATGAGGATTATTATGATAAGTAATTTCCCTCCAGGATTGATAATGATTATTGGGGCATTATTGATACCCTTTTTACCTCACATAATTAGACAAATTTATATGATGATATTAGTTTTAATTTCTACATATTCATTGACGCTTGGTTTTGGAACACATTCTGCTATAAATTTGATGGGTTTTGATTTTATTTTATTTCAAGCTGATTCACTTACACTGCCATTTGCAATAATTTTCCATATAGCAGCTGCGCTCAACGTAATTTACGGTGCTCACGAAAAACATTGGAAACAACATGTTTCTATTATGAGCTATAGTGGGGCTGCGATAGCAGCAGTTCATGCAGGAGACTTATTTACATTGTTTATCTGGTGGGAGGCAACAGCTTTTACATCCGTTTTCTTAATTTTGGCAGGTAACACTTACAGGTCTTACAAATCAGCGTTTAGATATATATTAATTCAAGTTACGTCTGGCATGTTTTTACTTGCTGGAGCGATTGTATTACTAATAAATGATGGGAGTGCACTACTTACAAAGTTTGATATTAACTCTTTATATGGGCAGTTAATTTTTATTGCTTTTGGGATAAAAGCAGCCTTTCCACTATTAAATGGTTGGCTGCAAGATTCTTATCCTGAGGCCTCTGAAATTGGTACTGTTGCTCTTTCAACTTTTACAACTAAGTTAGCTATTTTTTGTTTTGCAAAATGTTTTGCAGGAACAGAACTTTTGATTGTGATAGGGGCTATTATGACCTTTTATCCAATATTCTTTGCTGTAATTGAAAATGATTTAAGAAGAGTATTAACTTATAGCCTTAATAACCAACTCGGTTTTATGATAGTCGCAATTGGAATAGGAACAGAATTAGCAATCAATGGTGCTGTAGCACATGCATTTGCTCATATATTATATAAAGGCCTACTTTTTATGGGAATGGGAGCTGTTCTTTACAGAGTAGGCACATGTAAAGCCTCAGAGCTAGGCGGATTGTTTAAATATATGCCTATAACTGCTGTATGCACTATAATAGGAGCAATATCTATATCTGCTTTTCCATTGTTTAGTGGATTTGTTGCAAAATCTTTAATAATGTCTGCACTTGGAAAAGAAGGTTTAGTTTTAGTGTACTTTATGCTTCTTTTTGCTTCAGCAGGAGTACTACACCATTCAGGAATTAAAATACCATTTTTTGCTTTTTTTGCACATGAAAGTGGTATTAAAACTAAAGAAGCTCCTCTGAACATGATTGTTGCTATGATAATAGCTTCTGCATTATGTATTTTAATAGGTATCTTTCCATCAACTTTTTATCAGATTTTACCTTATGAAATAAATTATCAGCCTTATGATTTTAGTCACGTTGTTGGACAGTTACAACTTTTAACCTTTGCTGCTTTTGCTTTCATATGTTTATGGCATTTTAAAATATATCCACCAGAATTAAACTCTACTGTTTTAAATAGCGATTGGGTTTATAGAAAAATGCTTCCTGGCGTGTTAATCCCATTATTAAAATTAGTTGAAAAAATGAACCAAAAATTTGAGTGGATTTTAAGAATTTCATTTACCAGAACGAAATTGTTTTTATCTGATACTATGTTGAAAAATAAAGTTTTTGACAGAGAGGTTGGTTCAGATACATTAATAGTCGTTCAAATATTTACTGTTTTCTTAATTTTGATTTTTATAGGTCAGTTTTTTAAATAAAATTAATTAATCTTCAAGTTAGCATTTTATTTAATTATAGTTTCTTGCTAGAAGTAACTATTCTAATTTAGCAAAAGTATAGTTGTTTGTTTAAATATATTATTTGATAAATAAAAGGAAAATAAATGAAAAAAAATAAAAAAGATTTGCCAGTTGGCGTTCCAGAAGAAAATGTATATGAAAACACTCATGTTTTACTATACGTTTTTTATGCCATTGCAGTTGCTAGTGTTATCTTATTATTGGCAAATCAATAATTGAACGATCTATCAATATATCAAGAAAAAATACTAAATCTTGCTGCTGAGAATAAAAAAAGTATTGCAATAGAAGATTATAATCGTTCATTTGAAGTCAAAAATCCTATGTGTGGTGATGAAGTCAAAGTCCGTTTAAAACTTAGTGATAACCAAATAGAAGATATCTCCGCAATTGTTAGAGGATGTGCTCTTTGTGAAGCATCAGCAGGATTAGTTGTAAAGTTATTTAAAAACAACAAAATACCAAGTGAAAAACTTGCACAAGACTTTGAAAGTTGGCTAAATAATTCTGATCAACAAATTCCAGAAACATTGCCAAAAGAGATGGATGTTTTCAAACCTATTAAAGAAATAAAAAATAGACATAAGTGTATTACAATGCCATTTGAAGCAACTGTTAAGTCAGTTAAAAATGATTTATAAAAAGTTTTAGTCAGGCGAAACTGAATGTTTTCCGAACCAAATTATGGCTCCCACCAAAACAATTGGATATAATATTAGTAATATAATGCCTACATCTGGATTCATTTTTTAAGCCTTTTTAATTCGATTTAGTATATTATATATATTATATTATCAAAATAACAATTAACAATAACTAAGTAAATATCTGTGATAAAATATTTATTAATTCAAAGGCCTTTTTATGAGTGATAGAGAAGTAATGGAATACGATGTGGTTGTGGTAGGAGCTGGTCCATCTGGATTAAGTGCTGCTATAAAGCTAAAACAACTAAGTAAAGAAAAGAATAAAGAGTTATCAGTTTGTGTTATTGAAAAGGGCTCAGAAGTTGGCGCCCATATTGTGTCAGGTGCGGTAATTGAAACTAAAGCTCTAGACGAACTTATACCTGATTGGAAAACAAAAAATTGTCCCCTCAAAATTCAAGCCACTAATGATAAATTTTTATATCTAACAGAAACAAAATCATTCCAATTACCTACGCCTCCACAGATGCATAATAAAGGAAATTATATAATAAGTTTAAGTGACTTTACGAAGTGGTTGGCGGAGCAAGCTGAGGCTCTGGAAGTTGAAATTTATCCAGGATTTTCTGCATCAGAAGTTTTGTTTAACGAAAAAGATAAAGTAATTGGTGTCGCCACTTGTGATATGGGTAGATTAAAAGATGGTACAGAGGGACCAAACTTTGAGCAAGGTATAGAATTACATGCCACACAAACAATTTTCTCAGAAGGTTGTCGAGGACATTTAGGTAAAATTTTAATGGAAAAATTTAACCTAAATGCAGAAAACTCTCCACAAACCTATGGGATTGGTATCAAAGAACTTTGGGAGGTTGCGCCAGAGAATAGCCAACCTGGAAGCATTATGCATACAACTGGGTGGCCTTTAAAAACAGACACTTATGGAGGATCATTTCTGTACCATTTGGACAATAACAAAATATCCATTGGTTTTGTGATTGGCTTAGATTACAAAAATCCTTATCTATCTCCATATATGGAATTTCAACGTTTTAAGCATCATCCAGAAATAAAGAAAATTCTTGATGGCGGTAGAAGAATTAATTATGGAGCAAGAGCTCTTAATGAAGGCGGTATCCAGTCTTTGCCAAAATTGACTTTCCCGGGGGGAATGCTGACGGGATGTGAAGCTGGATTTCTTAATGTCCCTAAAATAAAAGGTACTCACCTTGCTATGAAATCAGGAATGATTGCTGCTAGTGCAATATTTGAAGATATTGAAAATAAAGAAGAAGTTGATAATTACCAAAAATTAATTAAAAAAAGTTGGTTATGGTCAGAGTTATATGAAGTAAGAAATATAAGGCCCTCATTTAAATGGGGTTTCTGGAAAGCAATAATTTACAGTGCTATAGACACTTATATATTTAGGGGAAAAGCTCCTTGGACTTTAGATCATCATGGCACAGATCATCAAAGTCTTGATAATAAAAATAAGCATGAACAAATTAATTATCCAAAACCAGATAATGTTATTAGTTTTGATAGATTAACAAATGTATCCTTTTCAGGAACTAACCATGAAGAAAATCAGCCATGTCATCTCACTTTAAAAAATGATGAGATTCCAATAAGCGTTAATTTAGAACTTTATGACAACCCTGAGACTAGATATTGTCCAGCAGGTGTTTATGAAATAGTTATTAATGATAACCAACCTAAATTACAAATTAATGCTCAAAACTGTGTTCACTGTAAGACTTGTGATATCAAAGATCCAACACAAAACATAAACTGGGTTGCTCCTCAAGGTGGTGGTGGTCCTAATTATCAGGGTATGTAATTTATAAAAATTTATTAGACTTAAATGATCATATTAAGTTAACATGATAAATAATTAGGGGTCTTTAAATTTGAATCAGTCTATCGTTGGTATTTTATGGATGGTAATAACTACCATACTGTTTGTTGGCGTAACTGCTACAGTTAGATATTTGGAAGGTGAAGTTCCTGCCCCTCAAGCTGCATTTCTTAGATATGCTATCGGAACGGTTCTTTTAACTCCTTCACTAATATCTCTTGTAAAAATAAGACCTGAAAAACCTCTTCTTCAAAAATTTGTCTTAAGAGGATTAGTTCACTCAATTGGAGTAACTTTGTGGTTTTATGCTATGTCGGTAATGCCAGTAGCAGAGGTTACTGCAATAGGTTTTTTAACTTATATTTTTGTATCAATTGGTGCATGTATTTTTTTAAAAGAAAGATTACATAAATATAGATTAACTGCGATTTTATTCTCTTTTGTTGGAGCTTTGATTATTTTAAGACCTGGTTTTAAAATAATAGAAAATGGTCAGATAGGAATGCTAATGGCAACCTTGGTATTTACAGCATCCTACTTGATAGCAAAGATAGTATCTAAGGAACGATCTTCATCTGAAATTGTCGCTATGTTGTCAATATTTACAACTATTTTTTTAATCCCTACAGCTATTTATAGCTGGGAGCCTCTAACACTTAAAGCCTGTCTAATTTTAGCATTTACTGCTTTAATTGCTACCATTGGTCACATAACAATGACACAGGCTATAAAGGCTGCTCCAATGGTTGTTACTCAACCTATTTTATTTCTCCAACTTGTATGGGCTTCAATGGTAGGGTTATTTATTTTCAGTGAAGAATTTGATCCTTTTGTAATTTTAGGAGGAACTATAATTATGATATGCGTTTGTTATGTGTCTTATAGGGAACATAAACTAGGTAAGAAAATAATTAATGATCCTTTACAAAAAGTAATTTAAGGCAATCAATAATAATGCGCCTATAACCGTTAAGCTACCAGTAGCTATTAGATTTGGACCAAAAACTAATTTTAAGACTGAAAGTCTAAAATTTTCAGCAGTAGTCAGTACAGATAGCGATGTAAAACTGGTGGCTGTACCTGCACACCATCCAATCAAATGGGCTTGCATCAAAAAAGCAGCTTCCCATAACGATAATAGTGGTCCAAATAATGATAAAATTGGAGCAGAGGTGATGATAGGATGTATACCTATTAAGCCAAAAATCCAAACTATTAAAGGAAGTAAAATAATCATTGCCCAAAAAGGAAAATTGTTTCCAATATTATTTGATATAAAAGTTTGAATTTCAACAGAACCACTTAAAATTGATCCTAAAAACATTGAAACTGATATCAGTAACATTTCATCACCAGATTTTAAAATTAAGTTGTTCAAGTTACTTATGATTGATTTAGTAGTTTCAGGCCTTCTAAACATCTGAACTACAACTAAAATTGGTATAACAATAACTATCGCATTCAAAGCCGTTTTATCAAAAATTTGACCAACTGCTAATACTGATAAAGATAAAATTAATAGTCTAGGAAAGATTGGCTTCACGCAGGAAACAGCTTCAAATAGATAACTTAAAGTAAACTTCCCAATTAAAAACCTAATGCTAATTAAATTAAATAATAGAGCTACTAATAAACCAAAAGCAATTCCCAACCATGCGGATTGACTTGGAAGATAGAGTTGTCCTACTGCAAAACTAACAAAAAAAGGTGACCATAATACTGCTGTATTCATTCCTCTTATAGCAGCCTCTCCAGAGACTTGTCTCATTCTATATTTTGAGTTTTTAGGAATGACCGAAGATAAAAGAGGAAATGTACCAATATTTAATACACCACCGAGAACATGCGAAGTCACCTGAATACCAGATAAAATTTTAGTTGAAACTAAATTTGAAAGAAGATTTTGTGTTTTCTCAACCGAAGGCATTGTAATAGCGGTTGATCTTAGTAACCATAAGCTAGGAAGAAAAGCTGAAAAAATAATAAAAAAATTACCTGCTTTCCATAGATTTTCTTCACTTGGTAAGTCTTTTAAAATTAAATATGTTGAAGAAAATAAAATACATATAATTATCTTTGTAGTGAACCTTGAAAAAATAAACATTATAAATAATAATGAAGCATATACGAATATTATAATTAAATTATAATGTGTTCCAAAGTTCAAACCGTACACAATTGGTAAAACAGCTAACCAACAAAAAATTGTTAATATCAATTTTATTATCATAAATTATTTATTTCTTTAAAGTAATTTTTTTTCCAAGAACATCAGGAAATTGGGCTTTTTTATGAGTTTCTTTTAATTTTACTAGCCTCTTATAAGCCCAAGATGGGTAATGTTCAGTCTTTCGGAGCTTGAGATTAACATTAATTAAAACTTTCTCAGCGACAGCAATAACTTTATCTTTTTTTTGAGAAAAAATATCTAAACATAAATGCATCCGCTTTTCATCACAGTCTACAACTAGTAATCTTACATTAAATTTTTCATCAAAACTCATTTCATTAAGGTAATGATAGTGAGCTTGAAGAACAAAAGGTCCTTGTTTATTTTGAAATGCGTGTGTTTCCCCGATACCTAAGGTGTCCTCAAGAAAAATATCTAAAGATCTATCAAAAGCTAAAGTATAAAAAGCAACGTTCATATGTCCATTGTAATCTATCCAATCCTTGATAACTCTTTTTTCTGGAAGAACTATCGGAGTGTCATATGGACCGTCATATCCTTTATTATCTAATTTATTTTCAACCAATTTCAAATATTCTTTATGTTATTTTTTGGATAAGATCTTTGTGGCTTCTTCAATTCCTTTTATACTTAATGGAACCATCTTATTAGAGAAAATTTCTTTTATAATATTTGTTGATTGTGAATAATTCCAATGTTGCTCTTCAGTTGGGTTGATCCAAACATTTGCGGGCCACTGTGCTATTGCTCTTTCTAACCAAACTTGTCCTGTTTCTTTATTAAAATGTTCATTTGCTCCTCCTTCAACTAAAATTTCATAAGGGCTCATAGAAGCATCACCAACAAAGATACATTTATATTCTTTTCCATAAGTTCTAAAAATTTCTCTTGTAGAAAATTGTTCTTTCCATCTTCTGGAATTTTTTTTCCATACCCCCTCATAAATACAATTATGGAAATAAAAAAAATTTAAGTTTTTAAAAACGTTTTTGGCAGCTGAAAATAAATTTTCCACTTGTCTTATATAATCGTCCATCGACCCACCAACATCTAAAAAAAGAAGTATTTTTATAGAGTTTTCTCTTTCTTGCCTTGTTTTAACATCTAAGTAGCCATTTTTTGCAGAATGAGTGATAGTTTCATCAATATCCAGCTCTTCTTCAACACCAGTTCTTGCCCACTGCCTTAATCTTTTCAGGGCAACTTGCATACCTCTAGTATCTAATTCTCTTGTATCGTCAAAATCCCTAAATATACGTTTATCCCAAACTTTTACAGCTTTCCCCTGCCCTCTTCTATCTTGACCAATTCTAATTCCTTCGGGATTATAACCATATGCTCCAAAAGGTGATTTCCCAGCAGTACCTATCCATTTATTTCCACCTTGATGACGTTTTTCCTGTTCTTTTAATCTTTGCTCAAGAGTTTTCATTAATTCATCAAAACCACCTAACGCTTTGATATCCTCCATTTCTTGTTTTGAAAAGTGCTTATCCAACATTTTTTGTACCCATTCTTTTGGTACATTTAAATGGTCTAGAATATCGTCTAATTTTATTGACTCTATTCCTTTAAAATACTGACCAAATATTACATCAAATCTGTCTATTAACCTTTCATCTTTTATAAGACTTGTCCGTGCTAAATAATAAAATTTATTGGTGTCATACTCAATAAAATCTAATTTTATTGATTGTAAAAATGTAAAAAATTCATTAAGTGATACAGGAATTCTAGCGTCTTTTAATTTGAAAAAAAAATCCAAAAACATTTTTTAACGATTTCCTCTAGCCATAAAGGCAAGCCTTTCAAACAAATGGATATCCTGTTCATTTTTTAACAGAGCACCATGAAGTTTTGGTAACAAATCTTTTCCATCACTCTTTAAATCTAAAGGATTAATATCCTCAATCAACAAAAGCTTTATCCAGTCAAGAGCCTCTGAAGTTGAGGGTTTCTTTTTTAAACCAGGAACGTCTCTGATTTCAAAAAATCTATTTAAAGCACTCTGTAGTAGTGATTTTTTTATTTCAGGAAAGTGAACGTTAACTATTTTCTTTAATGTTTCTATATCAGGAAATTGAATATAATGAAAAAAACATCTTCGAAGAAATGCCTCTGGCAATTCTTTTTCATTATTAGAGGTAATAATTACAATAGGTCTTTTATTAGCTTTAATAATTTGATTTGTTTCATAAACATAAAATTCCATTTTATCTAATTCTTGTAAAAGATCATTTGGAAATTCTATGTCCGCTTTATCTATTTCATCAATTAAAAGGACAGATCTTTCTTTGGATTCAAAAGCATCCCAAATTTTTCCTTTTTTAATATAATTTCCAATATCTTCAATTTTTTTATCACCAAGTTGACTATCTCTTAACCTACTCACAGCGTCATACTCATACAACCCTTGCTGAGCCTTAGTAGTTGACTTAATATTCCATTCTATAATACTTAAACCAAGGCTTTCTGAAATTTGTCTGGCTAGTTCTGTTTTACCGGTACCAGGTTCTCCCTTTATCAAAAGAGGTTTTTCAAGTGTAATAGATGCATTCACAGCTATATTTAGGTCATCAGTTGATATATAATTACTTGTTCCTTCAAATTTCATAGACAAATATCTCCTCAAAGATTAATTCAGGCATTAAATTTTATTTTTTACAGCATTGATATATTCAGGACTGACTTCACAACATCCTCCAACGATTGAAGCATTATTTTCAATAAAGCTCAATATATCTTCAACAAACTTGTCTAAATTAAAATCTTTTCTTTTATTGAGAATAGAAACATCATTAGTTTCATTTAAAAAATTTACAGTTTCAAAACCATTAGGCAATGCACCATAGGGTTTTGAATATTTTCTCATTATTTCAATTGATTTATGAATAGCTTCAGGTGGGGCACAATTTATAAGAAAAGAATCAACTGTGGAGCTTTCAAATTCTTTTAGGGCATCTTCTAATGTTTCTCCAGATCTTAATAATCCGCCATCTTCTTCTTTTACACAAAAACTTAGCCAAACTTTTTTATCAGAATTTAGAGCGATTTCAGTGACTATATTAGCTTCTTCTATAGAGCATACAGTTTCACAACAAAAAACATCAACAAATGGTTCTTGAAGATCAATAATCCTTTTGTAAGTATCTTTTGCGTCTTCTTTTTCCATTCCTATAGACGTTTTGTAACTCATTATTAAAGGAGGAAGACAACCTAACAGTTTTATTTTCTTTTCTGTTTCAGATGATTTTATGGCTTCATTAGCAGCCTTTATAGCGCTATTTTGTAAAGACACAAACATGTCTTCTAAATTATGTCTTTTTAACTTTTGAGGTGTAATACTATAAGAGTTTATTGTTATTGCTTCAGCCCCAGATTTTATAAAATCTTTATGTAAATCAACTACTAACTTATAGTTATCTAGCATAACTCTAGCACCCCAAAGACCATCAGGTTTAATCTTTGATCTATGAATTAACTCTTGACCCATTCCACCATCTATTAAAAAAACATTATTTTTATTCATAATTTTCCTACTTATTTTCTTCCTTGTTTACTTTTATTAAAAAAATTAATGGAATTGATAAAAAACCAACCCAAGCATAAAGTTTAAAAGCATCTATATATCCAACCATTAAACTTTGTCTATTTAATTCGTTAGTCAACTTTGCAATATTTAAATTATCGAGCGTGTCTATTAAACCGTTAAAATTAATCCCTTGATTCCATATCGAAACCATAGCTCCCATTTCTTCAAAATTAATCTGACCCATGTGAAGTACTACAGCAATACTTACTGAAATAAAAAAACTAGATCCTATATTTCTTATTAAGTGAAACATAGCAGTTGCCTCACCATGAAATTTATTTGATAAAGTAGCAAAACATACAACACTTACAGGTGGCCAAGTAAGACCTACACCAAGACCTTGTACCAAGCTAGCCCAAGCAATATTAGAGAAAGTCATATTAATATCGAATGTAGACATATATAAACCTGAAACTGCTTGTATACCAAAACCAAAAAAGATAATAATCCTAGGATCAATACGACTAGTTATAGCTATTATTGCAAAACCAATAAAAGTTCCTATTCCTCTAATACCGAGTATAATTCCTATAACAGATTGTGGATATCCTCTCAATTCTTGAAGTAAAGGCGGAAAAATAACCATAGGTACAAAGTTTAACATACCAAAGAAAAATATTAGAATTAGTCCGACGGTATAATTTCTATCTTTGAATATGTTTAAATTAATGAATGGCTTTTTTGTTGTTAAGCTATGAGTAATAAAAATATAAAAGCCAATAATTGCCACTCCAAATTCAACTATGGTCTCAGTACTGTCGAACCAACTATTTCTTTCTCCTCTATCAAACATTATTTGCAAGGCGGCCACGCTACATGCCAAAGCTAAAAAACCAATCCAGTCTAAAGAAAGTCCTCCTTGAACAGGTTTTTTAGGAACAGTAATCATAACTGCAAATAGCGCACAAATACCAAATGGGACTAAAGTGTAAAAAATCCATCGCCAATTTAGCAATTCTCCCAAATAACCTCCAATAGTTGGAGCAATTACAGGTCCTAATATTGTACCCATTCCCCATACAGCCATTGCCAGCGAGATTTGTCTTTTAGGGAATGCTGCTAATACTAAAGTCTGGGAAAGTGGAGGTAGTGGAGCTCCAAAAACTCCTTGTGCAACTCTAAAAAAAACAATTTCTTCTAAAGAATTAGACAGCCCACAAAATATTGATGATATTATAAAACCTATTACACTAAAAAAAAGTATAGTCCGAATTTGTATTCTAGAAGATAACCACCCCGCAAAAGGGGTAAAAATAGCTGTTGCAACAATATTACCAGTTACAACCCAAGAAATTTGATCTTGAGTGGCTCCCATGGCTCCTCTCATGTCTGATAATGCAATTGATGCAATTGTTACGTTCATTGCATATAGCATAGTTACAAAGGTAGCGGTTGCTAGAATAAACCATTTAAATGATGAGTTAGTTTCTGATATTAAAGGTTTCAATTAAACCTCAAAATAGTTTAAAGATTTTAGAAAAAGGTCTAATTATTAAAGGTGCTTCACCCTCGTATTTAGTATCAATTGTGACAGAAACTGACATCCCAACACGAAGATCTCTATTAACATTAGATACCATTGTTTTTTTGTTATTCAAATCTGATATAGATAACCTTACAGGAATTCTTTGAACAACTTTAACCCAGTTTCCAGAAGAATTTTGTGGTGGTAAAATAGAAAATTCTGCACCAGTAGCTGGACTTATACTTTCGACTTGAGCGTTCCATGTACTGTTTGGGTATGAGTCAGGTATAAACAGAGCTGATTGTCCAACTTTTATATTAGTTAAATCAGTTTCTTTTAAATTAGCTTCTAACCATGCTTTTTTTTCGTCTACTATAGCAAAAAGAATTTTTCCAACATCGATATACTCTCCTTCTTCAAGGCTCATTTGTGTGATTATTCCATCTTGTTCGGCAAAAACGGTAGATTTATTAATATCAAACTTTATTTGGTTAAACTTATTTAATTGCTTCAAATAAAGGGGATGCTTTTTGGTGTTTATATTTTTATCATTAAATAATGTTGTTAAAATAGTTTTAGCTTTTTGTCTTGCTAATTCAAGTTCACTTTTTGCTATATTATATTCATAAGTTACTTCTTCAATTTTACTATTTATTTTAATACTTTTTAAAGATTTAAGTGCTGTATTGTATAAGTAATCAGTTCTTTCTATGTCAGTGCTAATTTTAGATGAATTTAACTCTTCGAAAGCTAGATTATATAAATGTTTAACCTCCTGTAATTTACTTTTTAGTCCAACACCTTTGTCAACTAATAATTTAATTCTATCTAATTCAATCTTTTTAAATTTTAATTTTTCCTCTGCTAACTTTATCTTAACTTTATAAGAACGTTTTAAACGTTTTAAATCTGTATAATAAAAGTTTACCTTCTCTTGAGCTAATTCAATATCAACTTTTAAAATATTTTTAATACGCTTAATCTCAGATGAAAAATAAATAATTTTTTCATTAGCTAAATTTATTTTTTGCTGAGCTTCTTTATATTTAGCTTTAATATTTTCTATTTCCTGAAAAGTGTTACTCAAAATTTCTTTCTGTTCTGCAAGATCTAAATTTAATTTTGCAACATCAATTTTGAAAAGTTTTTCACCTTTTGAAATTTTCTGGTTATTTTTTATATATACCTGATCAATTCTTCCAGAAATCTCTGATTGAATAGAAATTATTGGTGCTTTTATATATGCATTTTCAGTTGTTATAAATCTACCTAAAGAATAAAAGTAGCCCAACGTAAACAAAACAATTAATGAAGGTAACAAAACTAATAACATAAATCTTTTGGTGTTATTTGTATTTTCTGAACTTTCTTCCTTATTTAATTTAGTTTTCATTTAAACTTTTTTCCTCAATTTATATTTTAGAAGTTAAATTTTTTTTTAGAATTTGAAGTATGTCTTTTAACTTATTTAGATCTTTATTTGTTAATATAGATAATGATTCACTTCTATAATCGGCAGCTTTATCTCTCATAGAAGAAATAAGTGGTTTTACACTATCAGATAAATAAATATTTTTTGTGCGACGGTCTTTACTTTCATTCTTTCTAATTACCCATCCTTTTATTTCCATACGGTCTAGAAGTCTGCTCAATGGTGCCTTTTCCATATCCATAAGGATTGCAAGTTCTGATTGATTTATTCCATCTTTAAAAAACAAGTAAGTTAGCAACCACCATTGTGACCTGGTAAGTCCAATTGATGCCATTTGGCGGTCATACAAAACTCTTAGTAAACGAGCTACATCATGAATTAACAAACCTATATTTTCTTCAAATATTTCTTTCAAGATTTACCTTTAAAAAGTAGTTTCCTAGTAAACTATTTAGTTAACATATTTAGTAATATAAAAAAAGCAATATTTATTTTAATAAGTTTTGTCTAAATTTAATTTTTGCTTGAGATGCATTCCAATTTCTAGAATATTGAGGAGGTTTTAATTGATTAACCTTTAGGAGTATGAAGGTAGGTCCGTTAAAATTGTTATTAACTAATCTTGCTCCTTGTAATAGCTCATCTTCATTAGTAATAGTTTTAGTTTTAAGGAAGCCACATCCTTGAGAAACAACATCTAAATCAACACCCAATCCAGTATGGGATTTTTGGCCGCCTGTTTCCAAGTATAACGAATTGTCTACACAAATTATAATTAGGTTTTTTGGTTTCATCGTAGCAATGGTAGCTAAAGAACCCATAGACATTAAAACATCGCCATCACCTGAAACACAAAGAATTGTATCCTTAGGCCTAGCTAGAGCGAGACCTAAAGAAGTTGGAAGAGCACCACCCATAGCTCCTCCAAATAAAAATGTATTAGAGCTCTCTTTTGTTAAAAATCCAATATCTTTTGCAGGGCCTGCTAATCCTGAAATTATTAAAAATCTATCAGTATCACCTAACAATATTGGAATTGCTTTTTTTCTATCTAATAAATTCATATTTATCTTTTCATACCTAAAAAGCCTTAGCTCCTATTAATTTTTGAGAAAGTAAAACTGCTACAGACCTTTCAGATTTAAAAACCATCGTCAAAGCAGCTTTTACGGTACTCTCAACATCGTATTCATTATCAATTTTTAAACAATTTATCCCTATTGAATTTAATGAAGGTACTACAGCTTGACCCATAGCATATTGCCATGGATTACCTTCTCCAAACTCTCCCCTCATAGTTACGATTGTTAAAAAGGGAAATTGTCCATGATTAATTAATGATAATTGATTAATACAATTTCCAACTCCACTACTCTGCATCAACAAAACTGCCTTTAAACCACCTAGATGAGATCCTGCAGCAATACCAATTCCTTCTTCTTCTGAAGTTAGAGGAATAGCAGTAATAGTGGTATCTTTAATCGCATTATCAATTAATATTTTATGGCCAGCATCTGGTACATAACTAAATATTTTTATATCTTCTTTTTTCAATATTTTGAAAAGATTATTTTGCCAGTTCATTTTTTAATATTTTCTTAACTTAAAAATTTAGATGTATTTTAATCATTTAAAATATATTTGAAACAGAAGTAAATATAATTTTAAACTTGATATACCTTGGCTGCACTAAATTTTAACTCAGGGATTTTTCCTATAGGATCTAAGTCTGAACTAGTTAGTATGTTTGCCGCTGCCTCTTTAAAACAAAAAGGTAAAAATATCATGCCAGGAAGAAGATCAGCATCATGCCTTATTTTAATACTTATCTTGCCCCTTCTGGTTTCAACTATAACTGATTTATTTAAATCAAGATTATACAAATTACTATCAATCTGATTCATAAAGATCATAGGTTCAGGTTCAAGATCGTTCAAAACTACTGCTCTTCTTGTCATGGTTCCAGTATGCCAATGTTCTAATAGTCTTCCAGTAGATAAAATTAATGGAAAGTCATTGTTCAATTCGTCGTTTGGCTCAATTAAATTTACAGGAATAATTTTAGCTAAGTTATTAGAAGTTGGAAAACCGTTAGTAAATATAATATCTTCTCCTGGCATTGTCGCACTTTTAGCAGGGTAGGTGACATAGTTATCTTTTTCTAGTCGATCCCAAGAAATATTGTCTAATGAAGGCATAACTAATTTCATTTCATTAAAAATATCTTTAGGTGATTTATAACTCCAACCCAATCCCATTCTTTTTGCTATTTCCTGAATAATCCACCAATCTTGTCTAACTTCCTTTGGTGGCTCTACCACTGCCCTACCTATTTGAACTTGTCTATTAGTATTAGTGTAAGTTCCAGTTTTTTCAGCGTGAGCAGATGCGGGTAAAATTACATCTGCATTCCAAGCAGTCTCTGTCATAAAAATATCTTGCACAACTAAGTGTTCTAATTTCGCAAGCGCTTTTCT
>ATWQ01000022.1 GCA_000421325.1 alpha proteobacterium SCGC AAA536-K22 | reverse complement strand
TATCCAGATATAACCTAATTATTTTTAAATTTTTTTATTCTAAAGCTTAATTCTGCCTGTGTTAATTCGTCACCAGTTATAAAACAAACTCTTTTGGGATTTTCAATTTCAATATATCTATGAAAAGTTTTTAAATTTTTCCTTTTAATTTTTTGTTCTTCAGTTCCTCTTATCTTATTACCTATCCTTGGAGAGGAGTTGAAATCCTCAAGGATTAATGTCCATCTATTATTAATAATTTCATAAATAATTTTTGCATGTTTCTTAATTAAATTAGGATTATGTAAAATTATTTGGTTACGATCAGCATTAATTTCATATAAATCATAATCTTTCTTAAACCTCCAACTTACATTATTTTTAATTACTCTAATAATCTGCATCAAATCTATATTTAATCGATTTTCAACTCTTAAAAAAAATTGAGGCTTTGTATTATTTGTAACTTTTTGAAATCTATTAATTTCTTCTCTAACCATCTGTAAAATTATCGGATCCCTTTTTGGATTTTGTCCTTGTTGTAGTCTAAAGAAAATAGTCTGATCCCAATAATGTTTAAACATGCATTTGGCTATGAATTCTAAGGGTATAATTTTAGGATTGCTAGTTTGATCAACGTATTCAACTATTGATCTAAGCCATGACATTTTATAAGAATTTTCAATACTACAGTTTTTTATAGCATCTATTAAATTTTCAATTTCGTCATTCATAAGTTAACATTCTTATTAAATTTATAATTTAGATTAAGAAATTTTATGTTCAAGCTTGTTCTCTTTTGCCACAAACATTGTCTCTTTTATAGATTTTTCTAATGCTAATAAAATTACGTTTAGATCATTTTCTGTTATTTTATCTAATTTATTTTTTCTAATTTCCACATTGCACCATTTTGTTACAGCAAACTTAATCCATTGACTTCTTAGAACTCTTCCTTCTTCTCTTCCAAGTTTAATTAACTTTTCTGATAATAAATTTTTTTCATTAATGTTTTTATGGTCAATTATTTTCACGTCATTTTTTACTTTATTCTCAACTATTTCGAGTAACTTTTGAGTGTCATAACCCCTTATGATTTTACCAATCTGAAGAAGAGTATATCCATCATTTTTTAATTTCATTATTGCTGCATACATCAATAAATGATCATAGTTATAAACATAGTTTTTATTACTTACCTCATTTGTTGGAAGTAAGCCCTTATCAGAGAACTGTTGTATTCTTCTCAAATTTACAGGTAAATATTCTTTATATTTTTTTGAATACATCATGAATTTCTTAGGACTTTGTTTTTCAAGATTTGATATAACTTCCATCAAATCTTTTCTACTTCCTTTGAAATTTTGATATTTCTTAATCATTGAGTTCCTCCAGTTTGATTATTTTCTTGAAATAGTCCTGTTTCAATACAGCACCTTAAAAAGGCTTCATCGCTCCAAGCATCAAAGCCAAAATATCTACAAGAAAAATTTTTAAAATTTTCAATAAATCGTGCAATACCATATCTATGTGCTTCTAAGTTAGAATTTAAACGTCTATTACTGATTGCAAAATCACGAAGAATATCATGAGTACTTCTTCCTTTAAAAGGAACTGGCCCTACCCCATTCCAACAAACACCTAAATTAAAATATCTAAAGGGAATTGGTTTTAGATAATTATAAAAATCTAATTGATTAATAATATAATGAGACAAAGTAATATATTTCTTTGAATGCATAAGGCTTCTATATTCTTCTGTTGATGCAATATCATTATGATGATCTCTTAAATATGAATCTACAACCTTCACTTGATCAATTACTTTTGGCTTACCTGCATTAGAATTCCTAAGAGTATTATTTAGGTTAAATACAATATTATACAAAGCACCAACTGGGGATTTTGATTTGCCTTCTACTAAAAAATCACCTGGCACGTTTGAACGGTATTGAAAGTGAATTTCTTTTGATCCTTTATTATCAGTTCTTACCTTAAAGGCTTCCCTGATATGTTTTCTTGTATACATTTTAATATCCTTACTAGTTAAAAAATATTATTTATATATTATATAAGTATGTATATGTCAACATATTTGTATGTTATTTACTTTTTCTAAATTTACATATTTTATTCATTGATTGATTTATTAATTAAGTAAAGTATATTCATGAAAGGTATTTAATAACCAACTTGTACACCTTGGCATTCGCCTAAAGTACTAAAGCGGAGGCACAAATGACAAATATTGTTAACTTTCCCAAAAAAGAAAAAAGAGAAAAATCATTTCCTAAACAAAGAGTATTTTATATTGGATTTAGATATGTAGGTCCTTATTTATGCCAAGATGTGCAAAATATATATCTTAAAAGAAATGGTTTGAAAAATAGAATTAGAACATGGTCTCTAATCACATATGGTAAGTATGACGAGAATGATCACAAAGAATACTCTATTGAACTAGATAGATGTTTAGAAAATGATCTTCCTAATTTATTAGAAGAGTTTGATGTAGGCAACGAAGTTACTTTTCAAGAATTACGTGATATGGGCTGGACAGGACAAGTTGGATATTCCGCTAAAATTTTTGATTTAATAAAAAAAGATGATTCTTAAAAAAAGATATAAATAGGTAAAATTAAATTTTAAAATAGTGTGGCTATTGACAAGATTGTATAACAAAATTGGTATTATTTTGTATGTTATTAAAATGTTTTAAGGCATTAGCTCTATGAATAGCTAATGCCTTTAGGAGGTTAATATAAATGAAAAACTTTTTCTTTTATATTAACATCTTTATGAAGGATTTAGTTTTAAATTTGTAAATAAAAAGGTTAATTCAAGGCAAGGATATTTAACAACCAAGAATCATACACTCTTCGCAACATTCAGTTGCTTTTCTAATCGCTCTATAAACAGGATGCTTCTTACACCCTTTAGCAAATATCTTAAGTAATTCTATTTGTCTTTTGTCTTTATTTTGTTCAATTTTTTATGAACATCGATCTAAATATTATTTGCAACTATTTTTAATTAAAGCATATAATTGGTTATGTTCACTAAGACCATTTTTTTCTAATTGTGTTAACTTCCCTAAAATTCGATCTCTATTTCCAATGATGTAATCTACAACTACATTATTTGAAATTGCAAATGCTGGCTTAATGATTTTTGAAGAATAAGGAACTGAGGCTATTGCAGTTGCGATTAACCCAAATCCAAATAAAACTGCTTTTGGCATTGTTAGTTTTTTCATAATAATCTCCTCTTTTATTTAATTAAGTTTAATTACAATTTATAGACCTAGTAAACAAAAATACATTACTACAACTCCACCAACCCATCATTGAACCCTGGTCGGTTTTCCATAGACTACGGTCAATGGGTAGACCACCCTCTGACCATTGAACAATGTTGATTAGGAAAAGGGTGCAGTAACCCCTAATACTAAAATTCTAATTTTGCATTTTATAAAGGGCTGACCAAACATCCATATAAGTATTAATCCTTAATCTATCTTCTTTTGAAACAGATTTTTTGAAATTATCATAATTGATATTCTTAAGTTCTTGACTAATATTATAGGCAACCTCTTCTCGATCTAAATAAGATCTATATTTGTAATCAGCATTGTTATCCTCAAAAACACTTGAGTTGGGAAAAACTTTTTCTATATCTCCTTTTACCCTCGATCTAACTAAAAGTTCTTTATTGTTGTTTCTATTCTCTACTACAGAGAGAAAAGACTTATTTAATACGATCCACATTCAAAATTCCCTTTTCTTCAATTAGGCTTATACATTTAAATAGTTTATTTTTAGCATTCTTATTTATACTAAGCTTAGGACTAATATGTTTTAATTATGTTTTTATAGTTAGTATTTAAAATTTAAATCAAAAAGTTTAATTTTAAAATGGAAAATAAATTCTCAAAATTAAGATTTAATCGAGAAGCTTTAACAGAACTACATCTACCCGACATTGAATATCCCATCCCAACAAGTAAAATTTCTAACGTAATTGAAAATGAGGGTAAAATTTATCCAGAGGCTTTAATTTACTGGATAATGGACTATATCTCTTCCGGACCTGATGACAGAGAAATTTATGAGATAAGTTTACTAAAAATTGCGGAATTATTTTCTGATGATCTTAATAAATCTGATTATACCTATGAAAGTCAATTACTGGTTGACGATCAAGATGACGTTGAAAAGATTTTTTTTTCAAAATGGTCTATTAGAATAGGTGTTATAGATGTTTCAAAACCTATTGTTACAGTCCAAAATAAAAGTACAAAAGAAATGGTTATAGGCTCATTTTCTTATTATAAAGAAAGCTATAATCTTAAAGTGTGTCTTTATACAGCCCCAAGTCTTAATGTAATTGAATACATAAGAACATTTGGTAAGGACAACCTTTCTGATGTAAGAAAATTCAATTCATTTTTACAATTAGTTCAATCTACGAAAAAGTGGAGCTTGTTTTACACAGAGGATAAAAATCAAGATTTTTTATGTAATTGGGAGTTTGGGCTTGGATGGAAAAATGAAGAATACTTTGATGAAAAATATTTTAAATCTCTAAACCTTAACCCTATTCCATCAGACTGGGTTCTTTTTTTTATTAAAATTGTAGAAAAAGTAGAAAATAGTGCCAATTTAAGATTTTTAGTTGGTTTACCTAAATTATGATTGATAAAAAATATACAGATTTAATTTTGACTGGAATTAAAGAAGGTGATCAAATTGGTGGTCCATTTGAACTAGCTAAGATATTAACCCAAAGCTTAATTTCCAAAAATAAATTCTATGAAGATGATTTAAGAAAAAGATATTTAGATTGGTGGAAAGGAGAAGCTTTTGATACTGGTCCAACATATGCAAGCGTTTTTTCTAAAATTAATAAAGGAATGGATCCTAGAGTAGCTGTAAAAACAGTACACAAAGAGTTTGGATTTAATACAGCTGGTTGTGGTCCTGCTCATAGAGCAACCCCATTGGCAGGAATATTAAATATACCAACTCATCAACTTATTCCTACAGCTAGATACGAAGCTAAGATCACGCATTATGATGAAGATGCAGGTAATGGGTCTGCAATAGTAATTTTGTTATGTAGGTATCTGCTCGAAGGTAAAAGTTATCAGGATGCTCAAAAACTTATTTCAGAGAACCTCGAGTTGAAAGAAAGTTGGACTAAAATAACAAAAGCTAACTTAAAACCTGACGGTTATATATTTAATGTTATCCACTCTGCTCTATATTTTATTGATAAAAATAAATCACTCAAAGATACATTTAAATTTGCAGGAAAAGCCAATTATTGCCCAATTATTTTTTCAGTTATAAATTCTTGTATATCTAGATAACTATGTAAAATTTAGAACAAGACTTTTTTGTTTGTTTTAATTTCTTTTCTTAATGCAGAATAAAAAAGTGGAGTAACAAAGGTTAATTTTGCTTGTGATTTTATACTGTTAATTACATGGTCAGAATAATACGTTTGTTTGTGACATTCACTACAATGATCCATTAGTCCATCAATGAATCCCCTTTTAGTCTCATTAGCACCATGGTGCCATAAATCTTGAACAAAAATATCTGTTACTTCTCTGAACAGAATATTATATAACCTTTTTTCTTTTTCATCTTCAAATTTTCTTAGATGAATTAAGTTAATATTACCTACTTCACCTCTTTTTTTATGAGACTCCATCCTTGGAAGTGGAAAGTTATATCTGAACTCTTCGTAATGATGATTTAATAGATGAAAAAAAGTCTCGTCTACTATGTTTGTATCAACTAAAAACATTCTCATTAAATGTGGATCATTAGATTCATTAATTACTTTTTCAAAGTCACATTCACAATAATTAAATCCATGTGAACAATGTCTTTTTTTATTTTTCTCATTTATATTAAAAAAATCTATTAGGTCGAATGTGTTGCAACATTTAGACGATCCATCTTTGTTTTTTGACCAATATATTAACCAATTTGGATCTCTATCTTTTATTGTTTTTGTATTATCAATCATTCCTTAAAAGCTAGTTAAAAATACATTTAATATTATTGTTCTTATCTGAAATAAGCTGATATTTTTTTTCTTTATGATTAATCAATACAGCATACATTAAAGAACTGTTATCTATACCTTTAATAGGAACATACTTAATTACTGCTTTAGCAGAACAGTCAATTGTATTTTTATTCTTTTGAGATTTTTCTAAACTCTCTGCTGCAAAGACAGAATTAAAACTCATTAGAATTAAAGATATTATAATAGTAAAAAGTATATTCATATTATCAAATTCACCCCCTTTTAAATTGTTTTAAGAAATATTGGACCTCTTTTTTAACACAATTTCAATTTAATATTAATAATTAAAAATTAGTGCAAACTAAGCGGTTGTTATTTTTTTATATTAAATTAAAGATGTGTTATGACAAAAAAAATTTATAAAGTTGGTGGTTTATTCTCGGGTGTTGGCGGAATAGAATCAGGGTTTTCATTAAAGGATAAGTTTGAAATCAAATGGGCATCTGACCTTGATAAATATTCAGCTCGAACTTATAGAAAAAACTACAGTCACGCTTTTATTGAAAAAGATATTAATAACCTTAAAGGTTCAGAATTAGAGGAAGTTGATGTGTTGGTTGGAGGATTTCCTTGCCAAGCATTTTCAGTTGCTGGCTATCAAAAAGGATTTGAAGATGAAAGAGGAGAAGTTTTTTTTCAAATCATTCGTATTATAAACGAACTTCCAAGCAAGCCAAAGGTGTTACTTTTAGAAAACGTTAAAAATATTTTCACTCACGATAAGAAAAATACTTTTATGGTAATCCAAGATGCACTAGAAAAAACAGGTTACTGTGTGTTTTCCAAAATTTTAAATACATGTGAGTATACTTCTATTCCTCAAAATAGAGAAAGAACATTTATTGTTTGTTTTTTAGAAGATAAAGATGCTTTTATAGATCCATCAAAGCCAATGAGTACAAAATTTAAATTTGCTTTTCCTCCAACAAAATTAAATAAGACAAGACCGATAAAAGACTTTTTGGAAAAAGACGAAGTTGATGAAAAATATTATTATCGTCAGGATAAATATAACTACAAGGAACTAGTAAAATCTATTACTAAGAAGGATACTTTTTATCAATGGCGAAGAGTGTATGTTAGGGAAAACAAAAG
Source organism: alpha proteobacterium SCGC AAA536-K22 (assembly GCA_000421325.1). GTDB lineage: Bacteria > Pseudomonadota > Alphaproteobacteria > Puniceispirillales > Marisalimonadaceae > Marisalimonas. Next base: position 19,258 of record ATWQ01000022.1, on the reverse strand, counting down.
CGGAGTATGTCCGACTTTAACTGCTAATATGGGAACTGGTGGCCATAACGTGCCCTTAATAAAAGACGATTACGGAATTAGAAAACTAACTCCTAGAGAATGTTTTAATCTTCAAGGTTTCCCAATTGATTTTAAATTTCCTGACGATGTTCCAAATTCTCAATTGTATAAGCAAGCAGGAAATTCTGTGACCGTAGAAATGATTCAAAAGGTAGCAGAAGTTATTTATGAATCTATATCTAATTCTGATTAGGTAAAGTTGCAGCAATTATTGGCTTAAGATTTAAAGGTTCTATAATTTCTTTCATAATGCCAAATCTTGGTCTTTTACCTTGTTTTTGTTGATCTTTCATGGTCTGCCCTACATTAACCTTATGATTATATATTAGTTCATTATCAATTTTGAAAATTTTATACGAACCATCATAATTTGCATTCGGATAAAAATGTACGAAATATATTTCATCCCAAACACTTTTGGGTCCAAAAGATGTTAAATCATATGACACACTGCACGATTTGACTTGTATTCTTTTCGTGGGTGATACGGTCAAACAATCAAATGAAGAATTTATTTTGCCATTTATTGTTTTATTCAATCTTCCACCATTAAAATGATAACAAAAAATAGCCTCTGATAACAATTCAGGAATATTAATTCTTCTTCCACCATTATTTTGTATTAAATCACTTAACTCTACCCATTTTTTATATATTGAAGATAAGACTAAAATATCTTCTTTATTATAGAAGTTTAATTCTAGAATTACTCTTTGACCTTCAATCTCTAATGTTTCTTTCCTGACTTGCATTCATCCTCCGTATAGAATATTGGATAAGGAAATAACTTTTAATTTTCTAATTCGATTTTAATCATGCCATTATCTACCCATCTCCAAAAATAGAGGGCGACAATACTTTGATATGGTTCGGCCCAATTCAATTCTTTAAGGTCTTTACTTAGGGTTTCGTTATAAATATTTTGGTAAGCTTTTTTTAGAGTGCTGTCTCCAAAAGGAAAAATATTAGGCCGGCTCATATAAAATAGTAAAATAATATTTGCAGACCACGGACCAAAGCCATTATGTTTTTGAATTTCTAAAAAAGCGCTTTCGTCGTCTAATTTTTTCCATATATCAATTAATTTGGGTGTTTTTAAAAATTCACCTGACAAATCTTTCATAAATGTTGCTTTTGAATTAGAAATACCTTGATTTCTAATTTTATCAAAATCAATTTTAGAGATAAATGCTGGTGTAATTTCCTTATCAAGATTTAGCTCTTTTAATCTTAAGAAAATTACATTTGCAACGTTATTTGATAATTGCTGATTAATAATAATTTTTATAAGAGATTCAAATTTTAAATCTCTTTTGTTGAAACTAATTAAACCAACTTGTTTAACTAAAGATGAAAAAATTTTATTTTTGTTTGTTAAATATTCTACGCCTTTTTTAAAATTATTTTTATAGTCTAGATTATAAGAAAACATTGATTTAAATTTTTTCTATTATAGTTTTCATTTGCTTTTCTAATTCTAAGCTCTCATCAGTTTCAATTAATTCTAAAAGTCTTTTTTTAGAAAACCAATAATCGTCAATTCCTTTAAAGGTTCCTTTTCCAAGAGTGTTTTTAAAATGAAACCTATAAGTTTTCCCAGCATCCAAGTTGAATGTTCCAAATATTTTGTTGAACATAATTGTTGGTTCCTGACAATGAATAAACTCTTTTTCATATTGAACTTTTTTAACTATTAAAAATGATCCTTTAATTTTCCATTTTCCGTAAGGAGGTGTTGTTTGTGGATCATTTTTTGATTGTTTTTCTATTTTCATTTCGACTTGGTGCTCAATTTCAGTTTTATTTAGCTTAGAAGAATTGAATAAATCGCCAGAAGTTGTAAAATCTTTTACAATTTGGAAACCTTTTCTTAGTGAACCATCACTTTTAAATACTAATTGTGATTCAGGAAAATCATTTTCAGGTATAATACTTCCTTTTTTAAAAAATTGACCATTTTCTTGAATGTAAGAAAAAGGATAAATAAAATTGATTTTAGCTTTTAAATCTGAAAAATTTGAAAAGTTTTTTAAATTTATTGATGTACTATTTAATAATAATTTAAGTATGGATGCAGTAACGTCCCTTTCTTTTTTTCCTCTAGAATCGTCAAACTCTAAACTTGCATGTATCATATATCCATTGTGAATTTCTTTTAACTGATGTCCTCTAGGCCCTAACCATCTTGCATCTGGATCCAACCTTTTAATTTCTAAAAATAAATTAGGTGGTCTTTTATTTTGTTCTTCTAAAACGGAAGTTATGTCGGGGTCTGCTCTATCTCCTACTTCTTTATTAGAATAAATTTCAAAATCAGGATAAAGTTTTTTTTGAGGTTTAAAGGTTCCAAGAATTTTACTTACAGCAATTTCAATTAACTTTCCTGGAATAAATTCATCAAGTTCACCACCAAATGACCTTTTCCCTTGATTTGTTCTTCCTCTAGAACCTTTTGTTGGATTTAAATGATAATTAACAACAAATTCTAAAACTTTATACAAATCATCATTGTCAAAAATATAAGTACTAGTCATTATATCAAAAACCTATCTACTAAATAAAATTATTCCTGCTAGTAACAAATCTGATATTAATATTAAGTAAGATACTATAAGAGTCAATTTGTGGGATAAAATGTGGGGTAGAATCTTTGTTTATTAAAATTAATGATTCAAAACAATGGGTTACTTGCAGGTCAGGCAAACCCTCCCTCCGCCAAAATATAGATATTAATATTATAGTGTTTCATTTTAATTAAAAACTCTTACCAACAACATTCCCCATTGGCATTCCACTAGGAATAATCTGGGACTCCCTAAGATCTAAGTATTACTTACCAGGTACAATCTTGTTAGATTCAAAGCAAGATGTTAAAATATTTAAATTATTGCAAAAGAAAGGTTATCTAATGCCCACCATATCACCACCTCAAAATCCAGAAGCTAACTCTCGTGTGAAAGCTGTATTCGATGATATTCGTGCTACGCGTGGAAGCGATTTCATAAATAATCTATGGCATTATCTTGCCTTCGATACGGGTCTACTTGAGAGTACTTGGAGAGACGTAAAAGCAGTGATGACTAAACCTAGTCATCTTGACCCTATGACCAAGGAACTTATCTATGCAGCTGTTTCCATAGCCAATAGTTGTGAGTACTGCATTCACTCCCACACTGCTGCCGCTAGAGCAAAAGGTATGAGTGATAAACAGTATGCTGAATTTTTATCTATTGTATCCCTTGCTGGTAGAACCAATCATCTCCTAAATGGGATCAAAGTTCCGATAGACCCTGAATTTAACCATGATGATTAGTTATTTTTCGTATTAATATTTAAATATTTATAGTGAAAGGATTTAAGAATGATTACCCGCTACACCAGTCCAAAAGTAACCGAACCTGCTCCTCAACTTTGGTCTAATTGCATTGTATGCGACGGGATAGCATACATTGCTGGATTGACATCACGAAATACGGATAGCGTAACCATTGACGGGAAAGATGAATACGAACAAACCAAAATAATTTTTGAGAAACATAAGGCTTTAATTGAGGCAGCTGGCGGCAAGATGGCTGATTTTACCAAGTTAACTATTTTTGTAACACGCATTCAGCATAACAAAAAGGTCTGGAAAGCCAGAGCCGAGTTTTTTGAAGGAAACTTTCCTGCTTGTTCCCTAGTTGAAGTATCAAAATTGGCAGATCCTGACATTTACGTAGAAATTGAAGGCATTGCCCATATAGGAAAAGGTGATTATAAATAGCACCTCATAAATTTTAAAGCTAAAACATAGACTGAAAAACTATTAGTCTGTAAATATGGATAAATTATATTATTAATATGAAGTACTGAGGAATTTGTTTTTGTTTAATTTATGTATTTTGCAAGCTGGACCTATAAACAAAGACCTTGTTTTAGATTACCCTTCATACGACAAAATGTTTTCCTTACTTTTAAAGAATAAAATTAAATATTGGAATATAGATATTTTTAATATTTACGAAGATATTTTTCCTAAAGATTTAGCTTATTATAACGGATTTATTATAACTGGAAGCGCTTATGGTGTTTACGAAAATTATTCATGGATAAAAAAACTTTTCGATATTATTAAAAAAGTTGTTGAGTTAAAAATTCCTTTAATTGGAATTTGCTTTGGTCATCAAGCCATTGCTCAAGCTTTAGGGGGACAAGTAACAAAATCTTCAAAAGGTTGGGGAATTGGAATAAAAGAAATAATAATTAAGACAAATAAAAGTTTATTAGGTGATTTTAATAAATTAAATTTAATTTTTTTTCATCAAGATCAAGTTGTAAAACTTCCAAAAAAAGCTGAATTGTTAGCTAGTAACTCATTCTGTAATATTGCTTCTTTTTCAATAGACAATTTAGTTTTAACTCTTCAGGCTCATCCTGAGTTTAATCAAGATTTTAGCTTAAAACTATTAATAGCAAGAAAATCTAATGTTGAACCTATAACTTATGCAGATGCAGTAAACGAATTTAAAACATTAAAACACGATGGTGAACTTATTACACCTAACATTATCGACTTTCTTGAGCAAAAATTTTAATATCAATTTTAAATAAATTGTTACAAATTTTCAGTGATAAATTTTGATTATCTAAGTTTAAAAAAGAAAGTGTAAAAATGTATTATGATACGAATAAAAACGATCATGGGTTACCATACAATCCTTTCAAAGCTTTAACAATTCCCCGTCCAATTGGATGGATTAGTACAGTAAGTAAAAATGGCATAGGAAACCTTTCACCTTATAGTTATTTCAATGGTCTTTCCTATGATCCTCCATTTGTGATGTTCTCTGCTGGTAATCGTACAGATGGCAATAAAAAAGATAGTGTTTTAAATGCTGAAGAAACAGGTGAATTTGTGGTTAACATGAGCACTTGGGACACACGTCACCAAATGAATGATACAAGTTGGATAATGGAACCAGACACAGACGAATTAGAAAAGACTGGTTTAACAGCTATAGATTCAATTAATATAAAGCCAAAAAGAGTTGCAGAATCTCCAGTTCATTTTGAATGTAAATATCATCAAACGGTTCAACTTCCTGGAAAAGGCGGTCTGCATAATGTTGTATTTGGACAAGTTATTGGTATTCATATCAAAGACGAGTTTATAACCAATGAAGGAATAGTTGATACTCTCAAAATGAAGGTCATCGCTCGATTAGGTTACAATGATTATACTTTAGTAGAGAAAACTTTCTCAATTATTGACTTTAAAGACAAAGGAAAAATGACAAAAAGTTGGAGATAATAATTAAACTTGAAGGAAAGAATATGAATAATCGTAAATTAGAAAGACAAATAGACCTACTCAAGATACTTGCTAAAGGGTGTAAAAAACACCCTGCTTATAGAGCCATTAGAAAAGCTACTGAACGATGTGAAGAGTGTGTAGTTGTATGGCAAGCAAGAGTTAAACTTAATGAAATGGAAGCAAATTAATTTGCAGACTACATTATTAATCAAATAATTATTTAGATAAATTAATAATATTTATGATTAATTTCTTAATTCTTTTATAGCGCTTGCAATATCTTCGTCTTGTATATTTAAGGCTTCCCTTTTTACTCTTAGCTCATGTGCTTTCTCTAATACATTTGCATGCGTAAAACCTATAGGTGGGTCAAATTTATAACTTGCAAGTTCTATAAGTAAACCTAATGGTTCTCTGAAGTAAATTGAATCCATAAATCCCCTATCTTTAATACCTGTATTTGCAAAGCCATTTTCATTTAAATTTTTTTCGGCTATGCGAATAGTGCTTTGACTTACCCAAAAAGCAATATGGTGAACACCCCCACATTCATTATTAATTTTTTGTTTGTTTGGAATTATGTTTTCATTTGTAAAAATAGTCACAGTAGTCCCATCCCCACAATCAAAATATAAGTGATTAGTATTTAAATCATCCAAATTTGGCTGCTCAAAAATAAACTTCATTCCAAGTATTTTTTGCCAAAAGTCTATCGAGATTTCCCTATTAGCGCCATTTAGAGTAATGTGATGTATGCCTTGGGCTTGTATTATACTACTCATTTACTTCCTTTTAAACTATTTCTAATATAATAAAATTTAATGCAAACCTTACAACAAGCCTAGAAAAGAATATAACCATATTAAAAAATTGAAAAAATATATATTATGGTTTTATAGATAAAATTCATAAAAGAATTTTAATTTATCTAAGTAATAAATTCAACCTATACAAAGTAATTGATTAAAATTATTAAATAAAAATTAATAATTTATTGGTAAGTTATCTATTCATTTATTAATTTATAAATTAATATTTAATTATTTAATTTTAGTAGTAACAAATGACAAAAATTTCATCAATTATGATTTACGGAATTAGTGTTTACTTATTATTAATTATAATCATGTTTATTTTTCAAAGATCTTTGTTATATCAACCATCTAGAGAGAAACTTGATGTTTCTTACTATAATAGTTCTGGGTTGAAAAAAATTAATTTCACTACTCAAGATGGAATTATTTTGAAATCTCTATTTAAAAAACCATCTAAAAGTGATAATAATACTATAGTTGTATTTCATGGCAATGCAGGCCATATAGGCCACAGAGTCCAAAAATTTAAACCCTTTATGGACGAAGGCTATGGTTTGTTATTGCTTGAATATAGAGGCTATGGAGAAAACAAAGGTAAACCTACAGAAAGTGGTCTTTACTTAGACGGTAAAGCAGCCTTAGATTTTTTAGCTAATTATAATATTCCTGTAAACAAAATTATTCTATACGGAGAGTCTTTAGGATGTGGGTTGGCTGTGAAATTTTCAACAGAAGAAAGTTTTAAAGCAACTATTTTAGAGGCTCCTTATACTTCCATTGCAGACGTAGCTATGCGCCAATACTGGTATCTTCCTGCTAGATGGTTAGTTTTAGATCGTTATGATATAATTAGTAAAGTAAAGAACATTAATTCACCATTACTTGTTTTACATGGTTTAAAAGATAAAATAATCAGTATAGATTTTGGTAAAAGGGTTTTTAATTCTGCTCCAAAACCAAAACAGGCCCTTTATATTCCTAATGCTGGGCACAATAATCTTTATGAATTCAATATATATAAAAAAGTAATAAGTTTCCTAAATCAAAATTAGTAAGTTTTATAAAACATAATCTATTTATAAAAATTAATTTCGAATTCTTCCATCTATAAAAATAAAATGATAAGATTAGATATGAACAAACTAACAACCAGTGATTCATTATCTTTAAGAGATGAACTTCATGCTAGACCTTATATTAAGTTGGGCAACAATCTAAGAACTTTTCACTTTGCTTATTTAATAAAAGACAATGATGAAAAGAATGCTTGGAATTATCTAAGCAAATATTTAAAGAAATTAAATTTTCAAAGTTTACCAAAAGAGCCATCAAAATACTGGGTGGCTGAAGGAAAAGATTTGATTATCCGATATGAATGTCATACAGAATTCATATCACTAACATTAATATATCCTGATAAAATTGAAGGTGATAATAAAAATATTCCAAAATTATTTGATGTAAAATTTTTAAATTTATTACCAAAAGTTTTCTTAGAAAAGTTTCCAGGACAACATTTTTTGTCATCATGGATTGAAATGGCACAATCTAGTCATAATTTCAAACCAATTGATATTGAAAAATTTTTTTTCCATGATAATTTTGCAGGCTCAAAGGTTGCTGAAGATGGAGCTAATGTTTTCATGTCTTTCAAATCTGACAGGACTGATTTTCTTGGTTCTGGATTTAGAAGAGTATTTATACAAAATAAAAATCTTAGAACGAGAAGAACTGGAAGACTTCTTCAAAGAATTGTTGAACTTGAGACTTACCAGGTACTTTCTTTATTGGGCTTAAGTCAAGTTAGAGAACAAAGTTTTCATTTAAGTAAACTTGAGAAACAAATTACAGAAATTACAAAATCAGTTTCAAAAACCACAAAACAAAATTTAGACAAAAAATCAATAACTTATCCAGATTTTCAAAAAGATTTAAACCATCTTTCTTATGTTGTTGCAAAAATAGAGGAAATAGATTCATTTACCAACTACCGTCTATCAGCTACAGCCGCTTATTACAAACTTGTTGAACAAAGAGTAAAAGATTTACGAGAAGACCGTCTAGAGTCATTTCAGACCAATGACGAGTTTTTAAGCAGAAGGTTACAACCAGCTATTAGAACTAGTGAAGCTTTTTCAAGAAGATTGGAGTCATTAGCTACAAGAGCACAAAGAGCAGATAATCTTGTTAGAACCCAAATTGAAATGGGAGTTCAAATTCAAAATAAAAATTTATTGGAGTCCATGGAATTAAGAGCAAGAGCTCAACTTAGGTTACAAGAAACTGTAGAATCTCTATCAATCGTAGCAATAACATACTATATTATTGGCTTATTGAGCACTTTGATTGATCCAGTAAATTTTGATAAAATATTTTTTAGCAAACAAGTTTTTCTGGCATTTTGTGTTCCAATTATTCTTATTCTAATATGGTTCATAGCAAAAATGGTGCGAAAGAACATTAATAAAATTAAATAGTACATATACTTCCGTCAACGTGAAATAATGTTAACTGGTGGATTCTCAAATTGGGTAAAAGCAAAGAATAAAATCTCTTAAAATTAAGGATTAAAATTAAAATGGAATTTGACATAAATTCAAATATTTCATTTATTCAAGAACGAATTAATGATTTAGAAAAGATAACTGAAAAAGAGAATCCATATACTAGGCTAGTCTTTAGCAAAGAATTTTATGATGGGAGGTCTTGGCTTAGAGATCAATATACATCACTTGACTTGTCAATTTCCACTGACGAAGTTGGAAATCTAATTGGTCTTTTAAAAACAAATAAAAAAAATAAGCAATTAGTCATTATAGGCTCACATATTGACACTGTTCCATCTGGTGGACGTTATGACGGCATAGCAGGAGTTGTCTCTGCTTTATGTGTCATTAATCACATAAAAAAAAATGACATTGACCTACCATTTAATCTAGCAGTGTATGATTATTTAGGCGAAGAATTAAACGATTGGGGAACTTCATGTATTGGCAGCAGAGGTTTGGCTGGAGTGATTAACGAAGAAATTTTATCTAGAAAAAATACTGCAGGGTTAGTTTTAAAAGAGGAAATTGACAAAATAGGAGGAAACTCAAAACTCTTGAACAAACCACTTCCAGTCATAAAAAATATTTTAGCTTGTCTAGAATTACACATTGAACAAGGAAAAGTTTTAGAGGATAGAAAAATTGAGATAGGAGTTGTCAGATCAATACCTAGTATTTCTAGATTTAGCGTAACTGTTAAAGGTCAAGCAGGCCACAGCGGTACAATTTTAATGAACCAAAGAAGTGACGCTTTAGTAACAGCCTCTGAAATTATATCTTTTGTAAATAAATCAGCTCTTAAATTATCTCAAAAGAGTAATCAACACTTTGTTGCTACTATTGGGAAAATAAATGTTCATCCAAATTCAGCAGCTATAATTCCAGGGTTTGTGGAAATGACGATTGATTTAAGAGCAACCAGTCAGAATTCAAAAGAAGAATTTTTAAATATTTTGAATAAGAAAATTTCTTTGTTAAATGATACGTCCTCTTGTAATGTCAAAATTAAAGATTTAGCCTTTGCTCCTTATGTAGAGATGGATAAAGATTTAATTTATCTATTTCAAAAAAGTGCCAACTCGCTAGGACTTTCAAATACTATTATGGATAGTGGAGCAGGTCATGACACAGCTCAACTATCAAGAGTAGTTCCTGCGGGAATGATATTTATACCTTGTAAAGATGGCCTTAGTCACTGCCCAGAAGAATACGCAAAAGTCTCTGACATATCTAAAGGAACAGCCGTGTTATGGGAAATGGTTCAAAATTTAGCAAGAAAAAAAATTGAAGCAGATATATAATTAAGTAAAACACTTCTTAATTAAGCTTTAGAATAAAAAAATTTAAAAATAATTAGGTTATATCTGGATATATAAAATGAAACTTATAGTTTTAAACTTGCCACGTGATTTGAATGAACAATCGCTGGCTTTCTTTTTTAAAAAGATTGGTGATATTAAGTCGTGCAAGGTAGTTAGTGATAAATATACCAAAATATCCAAAGGCTTTGGTTTTGTGGAAATGACGTCAAACTATGATGGTGAAATGGCTATTAAGGAGCTTCACGGAACCAAAATAGGTAAAAACAAAATTCGAATCAAACAATTCACAGATCAATAGTCAAACATCAATATTATTTTTTTGAAATATACACAGTTTGAGTACAATCTTGTTCCAATATTGAATTATAGAATGTGACTTTTTCAGCGCGGGCATTAGCAAAAACTTTTTTTAAAATATCTACAAAATCATTGTCTGGAGGATTATTAGACCATAATGAAAACAAACCATTATCTTTTAGGTTGCGTTTTATATTTTCCATACCTTCTAATCCATAAAATTTAGCATTTCTAGGGTTCAGGTGAAAATCAGGAGCATGATCTATGTCTAAAAAAATACCGTCAAACTTACGAAATTTTGCATTAGGGTCAAACCCTATTTCGTCAAATGCAGATTTAAAAAAATCAGATGAAATAATATTACATCTTGCATCCTTAAGCAAAAGCTTACCTATTGGCAATATACCTTTTTGATGCCATGAAATTACTGGTTCTAAATATTCAATTATTGTTAAAGATTTAACGTGTTGATGACTTAAAACTTCTTTAGCAGTATAACCTAATCCAAGACCACCAATTAAAATATCTGGAGATTTAGACTTCATTTCTTTTAGGGGAATAGATGCTAAAGCAACTTCTGAAAAAATAAATAAATTAGACATTAAATGTTCGTTATTTAGAATAACTTCAAAAATATCTTTATTTAATTTTAATTGTTTTCTTCTTCTTAATGAAACTTCACCGAGGAGTGTCTTTTGATAATCTAATTCTTTGAAAAGTTCTGACAAAATTATTAATCCTAAATATTTCAATTTATTCAAAGGATGAATGAAACTAATTTCAATTCAATTTATATTCTGATTTACCTCAATTATGTTTGCATTTGGATCAAAAAAATAAACTTGATGTATATTTGGCATTGCATAAATTTTTGCATTTGTCACAGCTATTTCAGAGGATTTAAGCTTTTTTAAAAATAGTTTAATATCCTTAATATTTAATGCTGGGTGACCTCCAATGGTTGGGTTATGTATAAAATTATTCCTGCTACTAAAAGTGAAATCAGCTTTATTAATATGAATTCCAGAATGATTGTCATCTAAGTTAAAAATTGCTAATTGATTTGATTTTATGTTTACTTCACCCAATTCAATTGGAGCTTTCCATGTACCCTCTTTCATTTTTAAATATTGAGAAATAAAGTTTGCAGATGACCTTACATCGTAACATTCAAGGTTTATATGATGAAAATTCCAAGTGTTCTTTTCTTTTCTTTGAGATGGTTTTTTAGATGTATCCAAACTAATGAGTTCGATATAATTCAGTCCAGGTTCTTGAAGAATAATAGATTTATTATGCTTGTTTAGAGAAAAATTTATTCCGTCCCTTTCCAAATCTTTAACTATTAAATCTAAATTATTAAAAGCTAAAGTTGGGAAAGTTCTTCTACTTTGTAAAATATAATTATTACTTACTTCATTTTTTAACTTATACAACCGTAGATCTATATCTCCCCCAGAAATAAAACATTCTTCATCAGTGTCTAAATGATGATGATGATTATTTTTTGTTTGGTTGTTCAATATAGAATTATAAAAAGTTTTCGATGTTTCTAAATCAAAAACTGGTATTGAAATTCTTGATAATTTCCAATTCATTTTAACTTTTAAGCGTTGTTTAGAGATACTGTTTCAAATTCAGCAGGACTTGTAATTTCTATTAACTCAAGATCATCTGAGTGTTTGATTTCTCTATGATGAATTTCGGGTGGTTGATAAACTACATCTCCTTCATTTAATGTAAAAGTCCCTTCCCCCTTATACTCAAATTCAACAAAACCTTTTAGAATATAGACCATTTGAAACTTCAGTTTATGATAATGCCATTCACCATTAGCGTGCTTACCCTCCATAGCCTTAATTACATTAGCACCAAAACCACCAGAGGTTGCTTCTTCTATTCCTAAGTTTTTGTATGCAAAAAAACCTCTTAATCCCGTTTCAAAATTATTTTCATTTGCTCTTGTAACTTTAAATTTCATAAAACCCCCACCTGAATTTATTGATTAATATAACCTAGCATATATGTTCTGAAGTTAAAAATCATATGAGTTATCAGTTTATAGATTTTTAAAAAACACAAACTTCTGATTTAAAATCCATACCATGACCAGGTCGATTGGTTGGCTTTAATGTTCCATTTTCAGGCAACAAAGGCTCTTTCCACAGGTGATCATACCATCCCATATATTCAAGCCAAGATGGGTTTTCAATAGCAGCAACAAGGTGTATCGAAAGCTCTGGAAACATATGAGGAGCAACCTTAATTCCGTATTTTTTTGCTAAATTACAAGTATGTAATAAATTTGTATACCCTCCTCTCATTATGTCAGGTTGTAAAATATGTATTTTTTTACTTTTCATAAAAGGAAGTAAATCATAATGTGTAAAGTTATTTTCTCCAGTTACTATTGGTATTGTGGTTGACTTACAAATTTCTTTATAACCATCAAAATCATCAGCCATTACAGGTTCTTCAAGCCATTCTGGATTATACTCTTCAATTTTTTTACAAACACGAATAGTTTCTTCAACAGTCCATCCTTGGTTTACATCAATCATTATTCCAACATCACTACCTAAAGTGTTTCTCATTTCTCTTACATTCTGCACATCTTCTAGATTTGTAAAACAATGGGCAACTTGCATTTTAATAGACTTAAAACCCTTACTTACGTATTTTTGAGCTTTTTCAATCATACCATCATGTCCTAAACCTCGATAACACCCAGACCCATAAATAGGAAGAGGTTCATCTTTCCCTTTCCAAATTTGCCAAAGAGGCTTTTGTTTTGTCCTACCATAACAATCCCAAAGGGCAATATCTAAAGCTGACATTGCCATAACTGTTATCCCCATCCTTCCTTGTATAAAAGTTGCGTTCCACATCTTGTTCCATAAAGACGAAATATTTTCTATTGTCTCACCTATTAACAAAGGCTTTAGCATTTCATTGATGCACATCTCTAAGGTTTTTAATCCACCTGCCAATGGATGGAGATGCCCTGTTCCAATCACTCCGTCTTTTGTTTCAATTTGAACAATTAATAAATCAATTTTTTCTAAAGTTAAAAAACCTGTCTTTGGAGGATCTGCAAAAGGTACTGAAGTTAATTTTGTTTTTATAGAACTAATTATCATCTAATTTTCTCTTTGATTATATTAAATATAATTAAACCTTTCTTATTCACTTTACTCAAGAAATTTTAATTTGATTTACTTATTTATTCATTCATTATTTATTAATTAACGTTTTTGAGGTTTTTATATGGTTGCATTAATTGATGGAATAAAGGTGCCAAGTTCTCTTTTGGGTAATCTCAATGAAACTAATTTAGATAAAGCCAATAATTCCGACCTCAAATCTGCTTTAGAAAAAGATGGATATCTTTTTTTAAGAAATATCGTTGACAAAAAGATCATTGGAAATGCTCGACACGATATCTTTAAAAAATTAAATGCAGTTGATGAACTTTCAAATCCGTTCAACGAAGGAATTGCATCAGGTCGTTCAATTAGAGATAAATTATTTAATGATAGAGGACAATTCTGGGAAAATATAAGTAGTACTAAATCACTTAGAACTGTTACTAATGGAAAAGTTTTAGAAAATATTTTTACAAGAATTTTTGAAGCTCCATCTATTGCATTTGATTTTATTTTTTTGAGGGCTGTTGCAGGAGGTAAATTTACCCATATGCATTGTGACGCTGGCTTTTTCACACGCAAAACACAAAAAGTTCTAACGTGTTGGCTTGTATTTACTGAAGTAACTCTTGATAGAGGACCATTATTTATAATTGAAGGATCTCATCAATTTAGAGAAATACAAGAAAAATATAATGGCTTTGATGTTGATATACATAAAAATAAAAAAGCTAGTATAGATATACATCCCGTTGAATTTGCAAAAAAAAGAAATACTAAGATTCTTACAGCTGAATTCAAACCTGGCGACGCACTTATTTTTGGAATGTATACTGTTCATGGAACATTTGAAAACCACGCTAAAAATAATAAAATTCGTTTAACCTGTGATATTCGTTTCCAACCAAAAAATGAACCTAAAGATCCTAGATATTTTGGAGTTAAACCATGTGGTACGACAGGTGCTGGATACGGTGAACTCAATAGTGCAAGACCATTAAATGAGGATTGGCACATAAGATAATTAATACAATTAAAAAATTTTAGTTTGAATATAAATAATGTTTCATTATTTTCAAATTCAGGCTAATTTTTTTATAATGACAAATATTAAAATTGACGAAAGTTGGAAGATAGAACTTATTGATGAATTTAATTCATCATACATGTCTGAGCTTCGATTATTTTTAAAAGAACAACTTCAGATGAAGAAAAAAATTTTTCCTCCAATGCATAAGGTTTTTAATGCATTTAATTTAACACCATTAGATAAAGTTAAAGTCGTAATAGTCGGTCAAGATCCATATCATGGCGAGGGCCAAGCTAACGGATTAAGTTTTTCAGTTGGAGAATTTATGAAGATTCCACCCTCACTTCAAAATATATTTAAAGAATTGTTTACAGATTTAAGATTAACCTCACCTCAAAATGGAAATCTAGAGTATTGGGCTAAACAAGGTGTGTTAATGCTAAATAGTAGCCTTACTGTTGAAAAAGGATTGCCTGGCTCTCACCAGGGTAAAGGATGGGAAAAATTTACTAATGAAGTGTTAAAAATCATTAACGAAAAAAAAGAAAATATTGTATTCATATTATGGGGTAAAAAAGCGCAAGAAAAAGGAAGTTTTTTGGACAGAAAACGTCATTTAGTGATTGAGAGTGTGCATCCTTCTCCTTTCTCTGTTCATAATGGATTTTTTGGATCAAAGCCTTTTTCAAAAACTAATCAATATCTGAAAAATAATAATATTCAGCCTATTGATTGGCAACTATAAATAGGAGTTTGTATTTCGTTTAACATATATAGATTAAAAAAATTATTGTCATTCGGGTTTGTTTAAGATGGACACTTCAAATAATTCAAAGGGTATAATATTAGTCCTAATTGCGATGGCAACTTTTTCAGTGCACGATGCAATTATTAAATTTATTTTTACAGAAGCAGCATTGTATGAGATTTATTTTGGACGAACATTTATAGCTGCATTATTATCAGCAGCATATTTACTATTAACAAAACAGAAAATTATACTTAAAACCAGCTATCCTATTTTATCAATAATAAGAGTTGTTTTACATTTTTTAGCTTTTAGTTTTTATTTTATTTCTTTGACTTACATGTCACTTGCAGTAGCAACTGCCTTATATTTTTCAACACCCCTTTTTATGTCAATATTAGCTAAATTATTTTTAAAAGAAGATATTGGAATTAGAAGATGGTTGGCCATATTAGTTGGTTTTTTAGGTATATTTGTAATTTTAAATCCAGATCTTAGTGACTCTGACTTTAAAAAATTATTACCCGTAATATGTGCGTTATTTTATGCATCTTCTATGACTATATCTAAAAAAACTGCAGATAAAGACAATGTCCATACTCAACTTTTTTATTTCTATATTCTTACAGTTTCAATTTGTTTAGCAGTTTTCTTTTTGTCTGGTTCTGGACAGTTTAATAAATTTGATAACCCGACAATGCAGTTTATTTTTCGAGATTGGTTTTCAAACCCTACTTTTACATGGAAGTATATTATAGTAATGGGAATTCTTGCCTCTGTTGCTTTCACTTGTATATTTAAAGCCTACACTTCATTTTCCACTTCAATTACTTCAATATTTGAATACTCATTGATAATATGGTCAGTAATTATTGGATATTTCTTATTTAATGACATACCAACTTTAAGAACACTTCTAGGGATTATTTTAGTTGTAGGCGCAGGTATTTTTATATTCATAAGAGAAGAGATAAGAAAACAAAAAATAACTATTGAGACGCCTATAAGAAGATAAAACAATAAAAAATTAATGAACGATATATTAACTATTTTTTTACAATGACAAAAGGATTATAATGAATAGTCAACACCAAGGAGTTACCGCTTTATATAATTTTTTAGATGCATTTAATAGTGTAGAAAAAAATAAGATTATAAGTAACCTTCATTTCCCTCACTTTGTTCACTCAAACGGAAATGAGATTGTAGTATATAATAATGGTGAAGATTTTTGGAAATCTTTAAAAATACAATTTGATCAAATGATTCATAATGAACATTGGCATTACTCAACTTTAGATAAATGTGAAATAATAAATATAAGTGATAAAACTTTACAATGCCTAGTTGAATTTAATAGACGTACTAAAAATAAAAAAAGTTATGGCATGGCAAAAGGTATATGGGTTTCTACTCTAAGAAAAAATGTCTGGGGTTTGCAAATTCGTTCAATGATACCTGTGTCAGGCAAAATAAGTGCTTTAGCTGGAATTAAAATGAATAATGATCAATAAAGCCAAAAATTTAAGTAGAATTAGTTTCATTGGTAAAAATTTAGCTAGGCCTGAATGTGTTTTAGTAGATAAAGAACAAACATTACACATAGCTGACTGGCGTGGAGGAGTTACTCTGATTTTCCCAAATGGTATTCAACAAACAATCATAGCAAATGGTAATTTCAAACCCAAACCAAATGGAATAGCCCTTCATCCCGACGGTGGATGGTTAATAACTCATCTTGGAGACCTTGACGGTGGTGTTTTTAAATTAGATGATAAAGGTAATCTGACACCAATTCTTTTAGAATTAAATGGGAAACCACTTCCACCCACAAATTATGTCCATATTGACAGTATTGGCCGTATTTGGATTACCGTAAGCACACGCCTTATTCCAAGAATTTTAGCTTGTAAACCAAATTTTAATGATGGCTTTATTATTTTAATTGACCAAAACGGTCCTAGAATTGTAGCTGATAATTTAGGTTTTACTAATGAATGTCTTATTCACCCCATTACTGGTGACCTGTTTGTAAACGAGACCTTTTCTAAACGTTTATCTAAATTTAAAGTTTTACCTAATGGCAACCTTATAAATAAAAAAATAGTGACCAAATTTGGAATTGGTGAATTCCCTGACGGTTTTGCTTTTGACAACGATGGAGGTGTCTGGGTTACGTGCGTTGTAAGTAATAAATTAATTCGTGTAAATCAAAATGGCGATAAAGAAATTATCATTGATGACAGTAATTTAGATTATATATCTTATGTTGAAAATGCCTATAAAAAAAGTCTTTTGGAACGAAAACATCTTGATAATATTGTGAGTAAAAAGCTTAAAAATATTTCAAGTATTGCATTTGGAGGGAAAGATTTAAGAACAGTGTTTCTAGGATGTTTACTTGGGGATCAAATTGCTACATTTAAAACCGAACACACTGGAATTCCACCATCTCACTGGAACCCTATAAAATTGATAAATGCTGATTTTTCGTAAATAATTTAATGGATATAAGAAGAAATTTATAATGAAAAAATCATCAATATATATAATCATCATATTTATTTATCTTATGAATTCTAGCTTTTCAATTAGTAAAGATGTTTATACTTCACTAAAAATAATTGACGGTGACACAATAATATTAAATTCAGAAAAAATTAGATTTTATGGAATAGACACTCCAGAAAAGAAACAAAAATGTAAAGATAAGAGTGGTTTATCATATCCTTGTGGTTTAGTTGCGACTAACGAATTAAAAAAGATTATTATTTCTGGTGAATTATTTTGCAAGAAAAGAACTACTGATAGATATCGCAGATCAATCTCAACCTGTTATGTCAATGGTGTAGATGTTAGTTCATTAATGGTAAAAAATGGATGGGCTTTAGCTTACAGAAAATATTCAAAAGATTATATTGATGAAGAAAATAAGGCCAAAGAAAAAAAAAGAGGTATGTGGGCTGGTAAATTTATAGCTCCTTGGAAATGGAGAAAGCTTAAACGATAAAAATCTATTATCGCCATTGAGGTCCATAAAACCAAGCGACCAAAGATCGTCTGACGCCAAAAGTAACTGGAGCTACTCTGTGTCTAAGATATGACGGAAATATTATAATGGTACCTAAAGACTTGAAATTAACATTAGTTTTTATTTCTTCAAATTCAAAATCTCCACCTAGATAATCATTAATTTCACTCAATTGTATTGTTACAGATAATTTTCTGTCAAAACCTTTCTGACCATTCCAATTTACATCATGGTGCCAGTCATAATGTCCATTTTCGTTATGTCTGTATTCTGTAAATTGTATTTCTGATCTATTTTCAACGTCAATTTGAAAAGATTTTTTATTTGCTTTTAAAACGTATTCCCACAACAGTTTTTTTATCCACTCATCAGATATCCAGCATATTTTACTACGTCTGATAGTTTGCATTGGCTCATATGTGGAGAACATGGTTGCATCAGATAGAGATGATTTATTTACAACATTTAAAATTTTGGAAATTTTTTCTTTAGATAGGGCATTTTGCCATACTTGAAATAGCTCTCGCATAATACCTAACCAAATATAAACACTAAATATCTAAAACGTAATTTAGTTTAATTAATCTGTAAACTATGCAATGTAACCCTTAGGTAATTTTTTTGGTTTTGGTTTTAGGAGTGTTTTCAAATGAGCAATTTCCTCATCTGCCTTTTTAAGTTCTGCTTCTTCAGTCTCTCTAACTTCATTGTTCATATTTTTTTGAGCTCTTAATCGTCTTAACTCATACATTCTATCTTCTTCTTCTTCTGAAAGATCGTTTTCATCTCTTTCTTCAAGTAATTCGAGCTCAGTTTTTTTAACTTCACCTTCAAGGCTATCTTCAATCTTTGATACCTCAGCTGATGCAACTGCTTCATTAACGTCGACTGTTGGTGCTTCTGCTGATGCAACTGCTTCATTAACATCTACTGTTGGTGCTTCTGCTGATGCAACTGCTTCATTAAC
>ATWQ01000021.1 GCA_000421325.1 alpha proteobacterium SCGC AAA536-K22 | reverse complement strand
AAGCCAACGACATCATACCCTGCTTCTACAAGTAAAGCTGCCGTAACAGACGAATCTACTCCACCAGACATAGCAACCACGATTCTGTGCTCCGAAGGATTACCTTTTAAATCCATATCTTCAATTACTTGGTTAATGTTAATCATCAACCTTACTCTTCTGGTATAGTCATTCGCAAACCATCTAACTCGTTTGTGACTTCAATTTGACATGAAAGCCGTGAAGTTGGTTGCAAACCCACAGCTAAATCTAACATATCTTCTTCATCAGGATTAGGGTCACCTACAATTGAGAACCAATCTTTATCAATGATTACATGACATGTACAACAGGAGATCGAACCACCACAAGTACCTTCAATATCTAAATCATTATCTCTTGCAATTTCCATTACAGACAGTCCATTTTCTGCTTCAATAGATTTTTCAGTTCCTTCTGAATTAACGAATATTAGTCTAGGCAAAATTTAACTCCACAAATTTATTATTACTTTTTATAAACCAAACCAACATTCGGCCAAGTTATCTAATTCTTCCGTAGTTATCAAGTCTTCTGCTTCTAAAATTGTATCATTTGGTGGAAATGACAATCTAATTGAATTTGAAGCAAGATCTTCATATCCCATTGCGCTAACTACATGACTTTTACTTATTTTACCAGAACTACATGCTGAACCTGAGCTTACTGAAAATGATGCAAGATCTAATTTCATTAGTGCTAAATCGCCAGGTATATTTGGTAAAGCCATTAGTAAGGTATTATCTACCCTGTTACTTTTCTGCCCAAAAAAAACTGTTTCTGGTCTTATTTTTTTAATTTTATTACTTAAATAATCTCTAAGGTATTTTACATGCTTCTGATTTTGTTTAGGCATTTTTGACATAATAAGAGCAGCTTCACCAAAACCTAATATTCCCAATATATTTTCAGTTCCAGCTCTCATTCCCTTTTCTTGTCCCCCTCCTAATATTTGAGGAGCCAAATTAAACTGATTTTTATTTATTAAAGCTCCTACCCCACTTGGAGCTCCTATTTTGTGTCCTGATAGAGTTAAAAAGTCTATCTCTAATTCATTTAAATTTATATTAATTTTACCTAATGCTTGTGCAGCATCACAGTGAACTAAACAACCATATCTTTTGGCAATACTTGCAACTTCTTTAATAGGTTGTATTACACCCGTCTCATTATTCACCCACATAACCGAAACTAAAATTTCTTTTTTATTTTTACAAACTATCTTAAGCAATTTCTCCATATAATTTAAGTCAACTACTCCGTTTTTATCTACGGGAATAATTAATTCACTTTTCGAAGAAGATAATACAGCCAAATGTTCTATAGAACTGACGACAATAGTATTAAAATTACTGAACAGTAAATTTATAGCCTCTGTTGCAGAACTTGTAAAAATTATGTTGTCACTCTTAGTATTTATTAATTTAGAGATATTTAATTTTGCATTTTCTACTAAATATTTACTTTTTCTTCCATAATAATGAACTGAAGATGCATTTAATGGCCCTAAATTGAGACAGTCAATTAGAGATTTTTTAACTTTCTCCAAAACTGGTACAGTTGCATTATAGTCAAGGTAAATTTGTTTGTTCACATTAAATACTTTGTTTTTAATAAACTATTAAGATTATTGTTTTAAACTTTTATTCTTATTATCACTTTCAATTTTTTTAATTTTTCTTTCCAAATTTTCAACTTTTTTTAATAATGATACTAATGCCTTTTCTCTTGGATCAGCATCACTATCAGAGACAGCATACGGTTTAAAAGTTTCCTTTTTTACTGATCTAACAAACTCTCTGGCAGGAACTCCGGCAACTGTTACGTTTGCAGGAACATCTCTTGACACAACTGAGTTTGCTCCAATTCTTGCATTGTCACCAACATTAATAGATCCTAAAATTTGAGCACCTGAACCAATAATAACATTGTTTCCTAAGGTAGGGTGCCTTTTTTGATTTCTTTGTGAGTTACTTTCTATAGAAGGCATTATACCTCCAAGAGTGACTCCTTGATAAATTGTAACATTTTCTCCTATTTCTGTGGTTTCACCTATCACTATACCTAAACCATGATCCATAAAAAATTTTGATCCTATTTTAGCAGCCGGATGAATTTCAATGCCAGTAAATATTCTTGCAAAATGCATGATTAGTCTTGCTAAAAATTTTAAATTGTACCTCCAGAAAACGTTTCCAATTTTATAAAAAAACATAACATGAAAAGATGGATAAAGAAAAATAACTCCAAGCCTACTTCCGGCAGCAGGATCTCTTTCAATAATAGAATCAATCTCGTTAAAAAAATTTTTAATATTCATTAATACACCTAGAGTGTTTTGAACTAACTTATACTACAATTTTAATTTAGTGTTCATAAATATTAAATATAAGATATATTTTTAATTAGTTCATTAATATTGACAGATTAACAATAAATTATTATTCGATAAATTATTAAAATTAAAGGAAGTAATCTTTTAATTTTTATCCAAATTATTTATGCTATAATTGAATTTAAATTCATCGGAGAAAAAAATGCCCGAAGTCATTCTGAATGGTCCACACGGAAGAATTGAATGTAGATATCATCCCGGAGATTCAACAGATAGTCCTATAGCTCTTGTATTGCATCCTGAACCTAATCAAGGCGGTAGCATGAATAATAAGGTTTCTTATGGAATGTATCATGAATTTAGAAACAGGGGATTTTCAGTTTTACGTTTCAATTTTAGAGGTGTTGGAAGAAGTGAAGGTATTTATGAAGGTGGAGAAGGTGAATTAGCTGATGCCGCCGCGGTTTTAGACTGGGTCCAATCTCAAAACATTCATTCAAGGTATACATTTATTGCTGGTTTTTCTTTTGGCTCTTGGGTTGGAATGCAATTGATGATGAGAAGACCAGAAATTATAGGTTTTATTTCAGTTTCACCTCCAGCAGATAAATTTGATTTTTCATTTCTTGCCCCTTGTCCAGCATCTGGTTTGATAATTCATGGAGAAAGTAACAAAAGAGTATCCAGTGAAGTTATTCAGAAAATAGTTGATAAAATATCTATTCAAAAAGGTATAAAAATAGATGTTGAATTCATCAAAGAGGCCAATCATATGTTTTCATACCATGATGAAGAATTAATGGAAGCTATAAAAAAATATTTAAATAATGCTTTAGATTCATCAGAATATAGCGAAATCTAATATGAAAAAAGAGACTTAATTATGAATAAATCTAATAATTCAGATTTTCTAAATATTATGAATGAAAGAGGTTTTATTCATCAAATAACTGATAATGAAAAACTAGACCAAGAATTATTAGCAAATTCAATGACTGCTTACATCGGATTTGATTGCACTGCACCCTCACTTCACATTGGATCATTAATTCAAATAATGATGCTTCGGTGGTTCCAAAAAACAGGACATAAACCAATTGTTCTTATGGGTGGTGGTACAACAAAAATTGGAGACCCGTCTGGTAAGGATAATGCTCGACCTGTTCTTTCTTCAGAAATGATAAAAAAAAATCAAGAAAGTATAAAAACTATTTTTGAAAAATTTTTAAAGTTTGGTGTTAGTAATAACGATGCACTTATGGTTGATAACTCCAAATGGTTAGAAAAACTCAATTACATATCATTTTTAAGAGATTTTGGATCTTCTTTCTCCATTAACAAGCTTATAAATTTGGAAAGTGTAAAACAAAGATTAGATAGAGAACAAAATTTATCCTTCTTGGAATTTAATTACTCACTACTTCAGGCTTTTGACTTTTTGCAATTACATAAAGAATACGGTTGTAAAATACAAATGGGTGGTTCTGATCAATGGGGTAATATAGTTACTGGTCTAGACTTAATCAAAAAGAAAACTTCAAAACAATCATTCGGATTTACTTCTCCATTATTGACAACAAGTAGTGGCGCAAAAATGGGAAAGACAGCTAACGGAGCTATCTGGTTAAATGAAGAACAATTATCTGATTGGGAATTTTGGCAATACTGGAGGAATACCGAAGACTCAGATGTTGTTAAGTTTTTGAAGCTATTTACAGAAATACCAATTACAGAAATTAGTAAATTGGAACAATTAAAAGGTGCAGAAATAAATGAAGCTAAGATAGTCTTAGCAAATGAAGTTACAAAGTTGTGCAGAAGCCCAGAAGCAGCTAAAAAAATTACAATTTCTGCTTCAAATGTTTTTAATAAAATCAAAGCTGATGAAGCTTTGCCGACTATAAATGTAGTTCAACCAGATATATCCTTTATTAATGCGCTAAAAAGTCTTAATTTTTTAAAAACTAATGGAGAAGCAAGAAGGCTAATAAGAGGAAATGGAGCTAAAATAAACGATGTTGTGGTTGTAGATGAAAATTATGTTCTAAGAAGTGAGGATTATAAAAACGGAAAGGTTAAAGTTTCATTTGGTAAAAAACGTCATGGACTTTTAATTCTAAAATAATTAATTTAATCTATTTTAAGAAAAAATTTTTTTTATTTAGCCAGTCTTCTGCAAATAAATCTCTCAAAATACCAGGAGCAAATGAAAGAGTATTTAGTTTTACTTTTGGTTTTTTTATTGGTCCAACCATCTTAAATTGCCCTGCAAATAGTCCTTCTTTTTTTAATCCGGTTATTAACTCACCAACAGCTGGAACAACACTTATAATTTGAGATATTAATTTTATAGGCGCTACCGATCCTCTCATGTCTAAAATTTGATTCTCTAAATTTATTTTTCCTTTAGCTGCAATTCCAAGAGATTGACTAGAAAGATAAACATTATCAAAGTTAAAAATTTTATTTTTTACATTTATATTGGCTTGACCTTTATCAAAATAAACGCCCTCACCAGAAATAACTGATTGTATACCAGAAAAACTTAAGATGGACAAAGAGTTGATTATACTTGGTGTATTAACAAGGCTAAATTTTTTTGATTTAATGGTACCTCTATAATGATTATATCTGTCATTTAAAAATTTAATATTTATTTTCATTTCACCACTTTTTATGTTTTTTGTAAAACCAAGGGCTTTCAGAAGTTTTCCTCCATCAATAGTGTCAAAAATCATTTGAGGAAATTCATTCACTTTTTTTTTCATACTAATTTTTGTTTCTGCTCCACCCACTAACCCAAAACCATCTAACTTAGATATTTTATCATCTAAGTAAATTTTAAATTTTCCACTATCTAATAAAGAAGTTTCAGCAAGCCACATCTGCCCAAATGCTGTTGCATTAAAAAATGATTTATTTACTAAACCTTTAAGATTGCCTACCAAAGAAATTTTTGGATCCAGAATAATCTTGTTAGCAGTTATATCAAAATTTATGTTTTTATTAATATTAGTTTGTTTTTGTAAATTATTTTTAAAAGTAGAAAAATCTATTTTTTTTCCTGAAATATAAACATATAAATTTTGGTCTTCTTTAGAAATTAATATTTGTTTTAAATCTAATTTTGGAGTTTTAATGTTTTTAAATAATATGTTTTTAGATGTTTTGTAATTTAAGTTAATGAGGTTGGCTTCGTAACTATTTTTTTCAATTTTTAACATCATGTTCTTTAAAGAAATTAATTTACCTTTTTGATAAATCATTTCAGCTTTAATTGAGGATATGAGATTTTTTTTCTTTACGAGATTTAAATAATTAATTTTAAAAGCAGAAGTTGTTAAATCTGAATTTAACTTCAAATTTAAGTCTAATTTTTTTATGTCTCCTGACACAATAAAATTAAATTCGACTTCTCCAATAATTTCCACATCTAAATGTTTCTTCAAATAATCAGAAAATTCTTTATTATTTCTAACTATTAGTGAACTATCAGTAATAACAAAGTTATTAATTATTGAGTCTTTAAAAATATATTGTAGTTTATTATTTCTAAATAACATTGCCTTTGAAATTTTGTAAGTATTTTGATTTATTTCAACATTTTTGAATGAAAGTTCTAAATTATTATTAAAAAAATCAGCCTCAGAGATTCTGTATTTATCATTATAAAATTTTGCTGTTATTTTTGCGTAATCGAATTTGTATTCTAAACTATTTCTTCGAAATAATGAGAATCCGTTGGAAGCCTCTAAATGAATTTCGGCCCAACTTTTTTCATAAATAATTTTGTTATTATCGGTTTTTAATTCGAATTTAAAGTTACCAGAAATAGTACAAAATATTTTTTTAAATATCTTATCATTATGTTCAAATCTTATCTTATTAAAATTAGATAGCCCGACTATACTTTTAATATTAAATTTTTTTATAAATGAAAATTTTAAATCTAAATTTATATTTTTCAGACTGCCTCCTTTAAAATTATCATTATACTTTTTTAAAATATTTAAATTGATAAATGAATTATAATAACTTTCAAAAGAGGACAGATGAGATTTTAATGCAGTTGTTGATATTTTTTTAATTTCAATATTAGAAAATCCTTCTTTGGAAATTAAATCTACTTCTGCGTAGGGTATAATTAAATTACCTATTGTAAAACTATTAATCTTTAATAAATCATCTTGCTTATTCCATAATATTTCACCATTAAAATAAGTATCTAAAATTATATCATTTTTGTTTTTTAAAATTAAGTTTGATTTTTTTGATAAGAAATTAAAACTTTTTATATAAAAATTCTTATCCGTAATAATATTAAAATTTCCATTTAAATAACTAGAAACATTCTTCATTTTTGATTTCAAATCTTTTTTTACCCAATTGCTAAAAACTAGTTTGGGATCAATGTTTTGTATGTTTCCACTAAATTGATTAAAATTTTCAAATAGGCCAGCTTTTACTGAAAATTGTAATTTTTTATTTTGATCACAATTCATATTTAATGATCGGGTTCTATTTAAATATTTTGAAATGAAAACTTTTTTACAATTAATTTTCAAAATACTCTTTTTAGACGCTATTCTTTCGTCTGATAATATGAAATTAATATCTCCAATAATAATTTTGTTTTGTAATATTTTTTTTAACGATTGCTGATTCTGAAAACCTTTTTGGTTAATTAATGAAAAAACTTTAATTAAGGGGCCCGGTATAAATTTATTTTTCTCCAGTTTTGCATTCAAAGTAAGATCTTTAAAATTTAGGAAACTAAATTCAAAATTATCTTCATTAAAAAAAATATTCCTTAAAAGATTTTGATATGAAAAACCTATTTCAATAAACTTAATATTTGATTTTTCTTTTTGATCAATTTGATAAACTTTTATATTATCAAGTTGAATGTTTGCAACATTAGGCCAGTTAGATTTAAGTAATTTAATTGAATCAATCTTAACTATTATATTTTCATCATTTATATTTTTTGAAATAAAATTTTTTACTTTTTTGTTCAAGACACTTTTTAAGCTGAACGAATTTATAATAAAATTTTGTGTTTGTTTTGAATAAACAAACATTATTCCAACGATCCCAAATATAAAAATAGGTAATATAGAAAGAAAAATTATAACTTTTTTTACCATTTGACCATTTCCTATAAAAATAATAAATAAATCATAGTTGATATATAATTTTGATGTAATATAGATTAATTATACTATTAATGCTAATTATAAGAGAATTGATTAATGCTGAAAATAAATGATGAAATACCTAATTTTGAAATTTTGACTGACAAGGAGAATTTCAAAGTTTCCAATTATCAAGGGAAAAATATTGTTGTTTTCTTTTTTCCTAGAGCAGATACTTCTGGGTGTACTGCTGAATCAATTGCTTTTACAAATCTTCAAAAAGAATTTGATAAATTAAATTGTATTGTTATCGGAATTTCTAAAGATAATCAAAAAAAACAAGGTAAATTTAGAGAAAAATATAATCTTACCTGTGAACTTGGTGCTGACTTTGAAAATGATGTGTGTGAACGATTTGGAGTTTGGGTGGAAAAATCTATGTACGGAAAGAAATATATGGGAATACAAAGATCCACATTTTTAGCAAACGATAAAGGGATAATAGTTAATATATGGGAAAAAGTGAAAGTTCCCGGTCATGCAGAAGAAGTTTTAGAAACTTTAAAAAAAGTTAATAATTAATTTATCTTTTCATACCCACCTTGTGTGCTAAAGCAGATTCAACAAAAACGTCAATATCGCCATCTAATACAGATTGAGTATTACCTACCTCTATATTTGTACGTAAATCCTTAACCATTTGATAAGGATGAAGTACATATGATCTTATTTGACTTCCCCAGCCGATTTCCCCTTTATTGTTAGTATTTTGATTATTTACTTCCTCTCTTCGTTTTAATTCAATTTCATACAATTTTGCTTTTAGCATAGACATTGCTTGAGCTTTATTTCTATGCTGAGATCTATCGTTCTGACATTGTACAACTGTGTTGGTTGGTAAATGTGTAATTCTTATTGCTGAGTCAGTCTTATTTACATGTTGTCCACCTGCACCAGAAGCTCTATAAGTATCAATCCTTAAATCTTTGTCTTCAATATCTATTTCTATTTCATCATTAATTTCTGGATAAACCCATATTGAGGCAAAACTTGTATGTCTTCTTGATGATGAATCAAATGGAGATATCCTAACTAATCTATGCACACCTGATTCTGTTTTTCCCCAACCATAGGCATTAAATCCTTGTATTAGCAAAGTACAAGATTTAATACCTGCTTCATCTCCTGAGCTTTCTTCGATAGTAGAAACACAATATCCTTTTTTATCTGACCACCTTGAATACATCCTTTGTAACATTAAAGCCCAATCTTGAGCCTCTGTTCCACCTGCCCCAGCATGTATTTCAATAAAACAATTATTTGTATCAGCTTCACCTGATAATAAACTTTCCAATTGGAGTTTATCACATTTTTTAACTAACCCATCTATTTGAAAAATTGTTTCCTCAATAAGTTCTTTATCATTTTCTTCCTCAGCTAAATCAATAAGCTCAGTTAAATTATTTTTCTCAATTTCCATTAGTTTTAATAGTTCTATAATTTTGTCGAGTTGCTTTTTTTCTTTCATAATTGACTGAGCTATTGATGTATCATTCCAAAAATTTTCAGTTTCAATTAATTTATCTAATTCTATTATTCGATTTAACGATAATTCCCAATTGAAATGTTTTTTTAAAATGTTTAAAGCATTATCTATATCATTAAATTTTATTTGAATTTCGGCTTGCATAATTAGTTCCCTGCGAAATTAGTATAGAGGAGAAAGATTTTTTATAACTGAGGTAGAACTTTTAAAATCAATAAAATTTTTCTCAAACTTCAAATTTGGTAATTGTCCTGGTTTAAAAGCCTCCAAAATAGAATTTTTATCTTTTGAAGTGACTTGAAGACCTGTTTTTGGGTTTACCGATATAAATTTTATTCCTGGTGGTCTTCTAAAAGGTATATCAGGCTTGTTTATAAGTACATCTTTCATAAAATCTTTAAATATTGGTGCAGCAACGGAGCTACCCGTTTCTTTAAAGCCAAGTGGTCTTGGATCATCAAACCCAACAAATACTCCAACTACTAAATCACTTGAAAAACCTACAAACCATGCATCAGTATTTCCATTTGTCGTTCCAGTTTTACCCGCCAAATTTTTTCCAAGTGAATTTATAACAACGCCTGTCCCTCTTTCTACAGCTCCTTTAAGCATGGAAACCATTTGAAAAGCAGAAGATGATGAAACAACCTTCTCTCTTGTATCTTTAATTGCTACTAACGGAATATTTAAAGGATTAGCATCTTCATCATTACAGTTTTTACAATTCCTCTTATCATGTTTAAAAATAGTAAATCCTCTTCTATCTTGAATACGATCAATTAATGTTGGCGTTATTTTTTTTCCTCCATTTATGATCATCCCATAGGCATTAGTCAAACTAAGCAAATCAGTTTCACCCGCCCCTAAGGACGTTGATAAAAATGATGGCAAATTATTGCTGATTCCAAATTTATATGCGTAATCTTGGATAACATTTTTTGTAGATAAAGAATTGAGAAGATTCTTAATTAATTTTTTGTCTACAAAAATTTTATTATAAATTTGATCAACACTAAAATTTTGATTTAAATATAGAAATAATTGTTTTTCATTGATGCTATGCTTAACAGCAAATTTTCTTATAATTCTTTTATTCAACTTATTTGTGTTTTTCTTTTTTAACGTGATGTAGTCAACAACGAAGTTTACAAAACGCAAGTCTTTATTTAATTTATTTTTAATTAACTTGTTTGTATATCCTTTCTCAATATAATTTTTGATGAGTTCTTCTTCTTGTATTAACTTGATAGCTAGTCTAGCTGTCATTAAATTTCTTGATTTTTCAATACCAAGTCGCATTGGACTTGGGCCATAAAATTTTTTTGTGTAATTAGCGGGTTTCCATTTTTTACAGCCTGAGCACTGATTATAAGCTAAAGCTGCATCTAAAATAAGATCTGTTGGTTTATAAAATCTTTCTAACCCTGCCAAATATACAAACGGTTTAAATGCTGAACCTGGTTGACGTTTAGCTTGTGTGGCCCTATTAAATTCACTTTTTTCAAAGCTGTACCCCCCACTCATTGCTAAAACCCTTCCTGTATGTGGATCTAGAGCAACTATTGCTCCATTTACATTTGGAATCTGTGACAGGGAGTAATAAGAGTTTTCTTTATTATTATTTTTCTTTGCTATAATTATATCACCAATTTTAATAAATTTATTAAAACCGCTAAATTTTGGACCCAAATAAATGTTTAATTTGTTATTTTTATCCTTTTTAGTTGTCTGTGGTCTTAACCAAGTAGCATTTAAAAATTTTATCTCATCTGATTTTCCTTTATGTAATAAAATTTTAATAAAATCCTTATTAACCTCGGTTACTACAGCTGCCTCTCTATTATTAGGAAGGCTCTGTTGAATATTTTGTAAGTATTTTAAAATCGTTATATTTGTAAATTCTTTTAAATTGACATTATCTAAAGGTCCTCTCCAACCTTGTCTTTTATCTAAACGTTCTAATCCATTAATAAGTGCCTTATCAGCATTAAATTGCATAAGTGGGTCTAAAGTAGTTCTAACTGAGTATCCATTAGTATATAATTTAGATCCAATTTGTCTGTTTTGCTTTAAAATTTTTCTTACTTCCTCAGTAAAGTAAGGTGCATAGCCCTCATCAATACCCGTAGATTTACGTACATTTATTATTTTAAGGCTCTCTAACTCTTTTGTTTCTCTATCGATGTATCCATTTTTATTCATTTGATGTAAAACCCAATTTCTTCTATTAAATGCCTGTTTTGTTTTGTAAATTGGGTTATAATTATTTGGTGCTTTTGGCAATGCTGCTAAAAAAGCTGCTTCTGCCAAATCAAGTTTATCTAAACTCTTGTCAAAGTAATTCAAAGATGCAGCAGCTATCCCATAAGATTTAAATCCTAAATAAATTTCATTTAAATATAACTCTAAAATTTGGTTTTTGGAAAATGCTCTTTCAATACGAATTGCCAATATTGCTTCCTTTATTTTACGTTCGAAAGACACTTCCGAAGATAATAAAAAATTTTTTGCAACTTGTTGAGTGATTGTAGAAGCTCCAATTAATCTTTTTCCAGTCCCAATATTTCTTATATTGGTTAATAACGCTCTGAATGTAGCTCTTATATCCAGACCAAAATGTTTATAAAAATCTTTATCTTCGGCAGAGATAAATGCATTAATAACATCTTTAGGGATTACATTAATTGGTACAAAAACTCTTTTCTCAATAGCATACTCAGCTAGAAGCGCGCCATTGCCTGCATGAATTCTTGTAACTACATTTGGATTATATTGCGATAATTCCTTATAATCTGGAAGATTTTTTCCAAAATACCACAAACCATAAAAAAACACTATTATTCCTGATAGGAATATAAGAAACATGGTTGTTATCAGATAAGAAAATAATTTCATATTTATTGTATAAAAAGTAAATTAGACATTTTTTGGACCAGTTCATTCTTTATAAGAATCAAAGTAACTACTTATAGCAACTGCCAAACCGTTACTTAACTCATTTAAATATTTTGTGTTTAACATTTTTTTTTCTTCTTGTTTGTTTGACAAAAAACCAATTTCTATTAGCACAGAAGGAATTTCATAAGATTTTAATACTGCAAAGCCTGCAAACCTATGTCCTCTGTTTACTGCTAATTTTGTTTTTTCTAGATTAGAAAGTATTTTCTTAGCTAAATAGGAACTATCATTCATTGCCTTTCTTTGAAACATTTTGATCAATGTGTTGTAAATAATGGGATCTTTGATTTTATTTTCGTTACCCAAAAAATTATCTACATCATTCTCTCTTTTAGCCAACGTTCTCGCCTCTTTATCCGATGCTTTATCTGAAAGACTGAACACTGAAATCCCATTAGCTTTGTTATTTTTACTAGAATCTGCATGTAATGAAATAAATATATCTGCATTATTTATTTTTGCTAATTTTGTTCTTTCTTTCAAAGATAAATAAATATCTTTATCACGAGATAATATAGAATTAATGTTTTTATATCTTTTCAAAGCCTTCCTAAGCATAATAGAAGTTTTTAATGTTATATTTTTTTCTAATGTACCTAAACGACCTATAGCTCCAGGATCTCTGCCACCGTGTCCTGGATCGATGAAAACAATATATTTTTCTGTTGAAGTGTTATTAATTAAACTTTTAGTCTCCTCCTCAGGTATTTCAATTAATTTGGATTTTAAAGATTGTTTGAAATTTAAAAATTTACCATCATTTTCCTTTAAAATATGCTTAGCAACAGCAAAATTTGTTACAGTTGTCTTAGATAAAAGAATTTGTAAATTTATAAAATCATCACTATTTGATTTATCATAAATTATATCAGTAATAATCGCTGGCTGTTTTAATTCTATTACTAGCCTAGCTCCATGAATAATTTTTTTATTAAATCTTACATTTTTAATTAATTTGTTTGTTTTAATATTTTTATTATTAAAACTAATTTTATTTTTAAAATTCATAAATATTCTATAAGGATCATTAAGTAAATTAACTTGGAAGTTGTTATTTATTTTAATATTAAAACATATAATTTTATTTTCTTGAATTTCACAACTTGTAGGATTTTTTTCTAACTTATTTTTTTGATCCGCAAATACAGTTAAATTCTTTAAACTCAATAATACAAAGAAAATTAGAGTTAAGAAAATACCATTAAGATAATTTTTAAAATTTATCACAATACTCTTTGATGGTTTGAATTATTTTAATTAATAATTTATTACAATAAAAAATAAAGTTTGTCTTGATAAGGTTAAAGTTATATAAGTGAAATTGGAATTTATATGATTTAATTATAAAAACACACAATGAAAACACATAAAATATAATTAAGTCAATAGAACGCATAGTATGTGTTCAAATAGAATGAGTTGAAATTACGTCTGAATGTATCACTAATAGGGAAGTTATTTTTGTATTATTTATTTAAAAGATTTTTTTTATCTTTAAAGTCTTGAAGATATAATTGAAATTTTTGAATAATTATTAAGCCACTTTTAAGTTTATTTTCCTATTTATTTTCATAAACACTCATTCATATAGTTATGTATCGTCAGATTATCGATGATATTAGTCTTTGGAGAGAAGTTATGAGCAAACGTTTACTAATTGATGCACGACAAACAGAAGAAACGAGAGTTATTAGCACTAATAACGACATAATAGATGATTTTGAATATGAGGTTCACTCAAGAAGACAACTTAAAGGAAATATTTACCTTGCAAGAGTTACTAGAGTTGAACCAAGTCTTCAAGCGGCCTTCATAGAGTATGGAGGGAACAGACAGGGTTTTTTAGCTTTTAGCGAAATTCATCCAGATTACTATAGGATTCCTATCGAGGACAAGAAAAAATTATTGGCTGAAGCGTCAGCCAAAACTGATGAGGAGTTAAATTTAACAGAAAATATGCATGAAGATAGCTCTGATGAATTTAATGAAGAAGAACTCAAAAAAGTCAAAAAGAACCTTTATAGAAATTATAAAATACAAGAGGTTATAGCGCGTCGCCAAATTTTGTTAGTCCAAGTAGTAAAAGAAGAGCGTGGTACAAAGGGAGCGGCTTTAACCACTTACATTTCAATAGCTGGAAGATATTGTGTACTCATGCCAAATACTCCAAGGGGTGGAGGTGTAAGTAGAAAAATTGCTAATATAACTGATAGAAAAAGATTAAAAAAAATTATCGATGATCTAGATGTATCAGATGGAATGGCAGTAATAGTTAGAACTGCGGGAAGTAAACGGACAAAAACTGAAATAAGACGAGACTATTCAAATTCAATCAGTATTTGGGAGAATGTTAAAAGTTTAACACTTGAATCTAATGCACCTTTTCTTATTTATGAGGAAGGATCGTTAGTCAAAAGAGCTATAAGAGATTTATATCACAGCGATATTGATGAAGTTTTAGTTGATGGGAATGAAGCTTACAAAACGTGCAAAAATTACATGAAATCACTAATGCCCAGTCATGCAAAAAAAGTTCAGCTTTACAATGATGATAAAAATCCATTGTTTCAAAAATTTAATCTAGACACTCAATTACAAGATATTTTCAACCCAAAAGTTACTCTTAAATCTGGTGGTTACATTATTATTGATCAAACTGAAGCATTAGTCGCAGTTGATGTTAACTCAGGAAAAGCGACAAGAGAAAGATCAATTGAGGACACTGCACTAAAAACTAATCTAGAAACTGCTGAAGAATTTGCTCGCCAAGCAAGATTGAGAGATTTGTCTGGATTAATTGTAATTGATTTTATTGATATGGAAGATAGTAAAAATCGTATTAATGTAGAAAAAAAATTAAAAGAGGCTATGCGAAAAGATAGAGCTAGGATCCAAATAGGTGAAATCAGTAACTTTGGACTTCTAGAATTATCAAGGCAACGCCTTAGACCTTCAGTCGTTGAAAATTCATCAGAACTATGTCCACATTGTGGTGGATCAGGAAGAATTCAATCAATAGAAGTGAGTACCATTCAAATTTTAAGATCTATTGAAGAGGAAGGTATTTCTGAAGAAAGTATTGGAGTAAACGTTTCAGCTCATTCGGACATTATAATGCATATTTTAAATAATAAAAGATCTCAACTGAATGAAATTGAAATGAGATATGATATTTCTATTAAGTTTACAAATGATAATACAATTATTCCACCATTGAGGAAATTAGAAACCGTTAAAAAAACTAATTTTAAACAAAATAATGATTCCGTTGATAATTCAGAAAATGTGCTCTCTGATAATGATGAAAATCAAAATAGAAAAAAAAGAAATAAAAGATCTGTTAGAAAAAGAAGACGACCTGAAAACAGCAAATCCATTAGCCAGCCACCTAACGTCACTTTTGAAAATAAAGACGACAAGGCCCCAGAAATAAACTCCGATGAAATTAAGGATAATAAGATAAATAAAGATAACTCCAAAGAAATTGACACAAAGCAGAAAAACACTAAAAAGAAAATAATTCGAAAGTCGAAGCCCAAAGTTAATATAAAAAATAGGACTGAAGAAGGTAAACTAGACAAAATAACTAAAACCAAAGCACCTGTTGATAAAAGAGAAACAAAATCATCTGCACCGATAGAAATTATGAAAGTGGATGGGAAGACTAATTCTGAAAAAATAAAGAAAAAAGGCTGGTGGTCGACATAAAAATTTTATTTTATATAATTGTAATTCTTCTTTCAAAACAAGCTAATGCTTCGCAAACTATATCGATTATTAGAGATGCAGAAATAGAATTTTTTTTACATAAAATCATACAAGCAACAATCGATAAAAAAACTAAAACTAATCTTTATTACCCAAGACTTGTCTCTAGTAATGAATATAATGCTTTTGTTACTGGATCAAATAAAATTTATATTAATACAGGTTTAATAAAAAAGGCTAATTCATTAAGTGAAATACAAGGTATTATAGCTCATGAAATTGGACATTTGGTTTTAAACCATCATAATTCAAGATCTATTAATAAAAGAAGTTTATTTAATTACTCAAAATTTGCCTCAATTGCAGGTATCGCGCTATCTGCAGTTGGAAAGTTAGACACTAATTCAGCTATTGGCTTAATTGTTGGATCAAGAGACCTAGTTACTAAATCTTCGTTACAATTTTCTAGAATTCAAGAACAAGAAGCTGATAAATTTGCATTAGATATGATGAGGAAGAAAAAAATTCCTTTTGATGGCTTGGAACTTCTATTACTAAATTTGAGTAATGAAGAAGTTTCAGGTAAAACTTCATTCAGAGGTTATTACAGATCTCACCCATTTTCGAAACAAAGATTAGATCAATTAAAAAAATATAAAGAAAACATAAAGTATTATCCTAACAAAATACAAGACATATTAATTAATGACAATAAAGTTTCATTGAAATACATCAAAAATAAAATTCAAGCATACAATAGTGAGCCATATAAGATTTTAAAAAATAAAGACTATAACGATATTTTTTTATATAATTATTCCCGAGTAATAGCTTTATATAAAATCGGAAAATACGATCTTGCCAATAAACATCTAAAAATACTAGAAAATGAGTATAAAAATTATCCATATTTTTTTGAATTATCGGGTGATATTTATTATAAAAAAGGAAATTTTAAAAAAGCAATAGAAGAGTACAAAAAAGCTATTAAAACTGTTAATGGGCAATTTAGTCCATCTTCAGACCTTATCAAATTTTCATTGGTAAAATCATATATTCAGACAAATAAACAAAATAATATTAATGAGTCTATTATTATTCTAGAACAATTAATCCATAATAGCCCTAAATGGGGCTATTTGTGGAGATTATTAGCAAAATCTTCCAGCAAAGTTAATAGAAAAGGTATTGCTTACATTGCTTTAGCTGAGGAAGCTTTAATTAAAAAAAACTTTATTAAAGCAAAGAAATATGTAGATTTAGCTAATAAACAGCCATCTATTCCAAGCTCTTATAAATTAAGAGGTGCAGATATTGTAGCTAAAATAAAGATAAAAAAATAGTCTACTTAGGATTTGAAGGATTATAATATGATACAAAAAATTCAAATATTACTCCTATTTATTACTTCACTTTTTTCAATTGTTTTTCCATCTTACTCTCATGAAATAAAAAAAGAAGAAATTGAAACAATTATAAAAAACTATTTAATTAAAAATCCAAAGATAATTAAATCCATCCTTGATGACTATAAAAAAACTGCAGAAATAAACCAAAAAAATAATGCTATTAAGTTATTAAAAGACATTAAAAACCCTGGTATTTATAACAAGAATTCTGATGTAACAATATATGAATTTTTTGACTATAATTGTGGTTACTGCAAATCAGTTGTTAAGACAATTATGGATGTTATGTCTGAAGATAAAAAAGTTAACTTTGTTTTTGTTGAACTTCCCATATTATCTCAAAATTCATATATAGCTGCCACTGCTGCCCTTGCTTCAGAAAAACAAGGTTTATATAATGATTACCATCTATCTCTTATGAGTGTAAAAGGTAGAATAAATGAAGATATAATTTTTAAAATTGCTAAAAAAACTGGTCTTAACATCAATCAATTAAAAATTGATATGATAGACCCTGAAATTGAAAACAAACTCACAAAAAATAGGGAAATAGCTAAATTATTAAATTTAAATGGTACTCCAGCATTTATAGTGGGAGATATTATATATCCTGGTGCTTTACAAAAAAGTGATTTAAAGCAGATTATAAAAAGTTTTCGTGGGAAATAATTCATTTTATTTTAATGTCTTAAAATCGACAATTTTAAATTATATGCAAATAATGGAGAGTTAATTTGAAAAAAAAACTATATATTATTAATGGACCAAACTTGAATCTTCTTGGTAGTAGAGAGCCTGAAAAATATGGAAAAACTTCTTTAGAAACTGTTAAGTCTATGTGTCAAAATAAATGTTATGAATATGA
This sequence comes from alpha proteobacterium SCGC AAA536-K22, assembly GCA_000421325.1. GTDB lineage: Bacteria > Pseudomonadota > Alphaproteobacteria > Puniceispirillales > Marisalimonadaceae > Marisalimonas. The sequence continues at coordinate 9,978 of ATWQ01000021.1, read as the reverse complement.
CCTAGACTTAAAATTTTTTCAATCTAATTTAGAAGGTGAATTAATTGGTGAAATACATAATGCCATAAATGATGCATATGGAATTTTAATTAATGCCGGTGCGTTAACGCATACATCTATAGGTATTTTAGATGCATTAAGTATGTTTCATGGTCCTAAAATTGAAATACATATAACAAATGTTTATGCTAGAGAAAGTTTTCGACATAAATCTTACATTTCGCCAGTTGTAACTGGTGTGATTGCTGGTTTAGGAGTGAACTCATATTTGCTTGCTATAGATGCAGTTAATAAATTCATAAAAGACTGAAGAAAAATAGGTGAGATAATGAATAAGAAAAGTTCCCAAACAGAAAACCTGAATATAGTTCAAGACTTTGTCGATATTGTTAATAATAATGATTTATCAGAACTAGAATATGAGGCTAAGGACTTTAAAATAAAAATTATAAACAATTGTAATAATGTACCAAATTCTCAAGAAACTGTTATTCACACTGCCAAATCTAATGTTTCTGAAAAAAACAACAAAATAAAAAATGAACCAGAAAATTTTACCAATAAACATCCTGGTGCAGTTAACTCCCCAATGGTTGGCACAGCATATTCTTCTCCAGAGCCAGGTATGGAAACATTTGTAAAACTCAATTCTTTAGTATCAGAAGGTGATACATTACTCATTATTGAAGCTATGAAGGTAATGAATTCCATCACTGCACATAAATCTGGAAAAATTATATTTATTGGATTTGAAGATAGTCAACCAATTGAATTTGATCAATTATTAGTAGTTATTGAATAATAGGTTTACAATGTTCTCTAAGATTTTAATTGCAAACCGAGGTGATGTGGCTCTAAGAGTTTTAAGGGCCTGTAAAGAACTCAATATTAAGACTGTTGCCATTCACTCTACAGCTGACAATGACGCCATTCATGTTCGATTAGCTGATGAAAGCGTGTGTATAGGTCCTGCACCATCTTCAAAATCATATTTAAATATTCCTGCAATAATAACAGCAGCTCAATTAGTGGGAGCAGATGCCATTCACCCAGGTGTTGGATTTTTATCTGAAAATCCTGAATTTGCGGAAATTGTAGAAGCTCATAACATTGTTTTTATAGGTCCAAAACCAGAGCATATAAGATGCATGGGAGATAAAATAGAAGCAAAGATAACAGCTAAAAAACTTGGAATACCTCTTGTTCCTGGCTCTGAAAATAACATTTATAATTATGAAAATGCATATGAAGAAGCCAAGAAAATTGGTTACCCTGTATTAATTAAAGCAGCGTCAGGAGGTGGCGGCAGAGGAATGAAAGTCGCCTTAAATGAAGAACAACTTGAATCAGCACTTACATCTGCTAAAAGTGAGGCAAAAGCAGCATTTGGAGATGACCGTGTATATATTGAAAAATATCTTCAAAACCCTAGACACATAGAAGTCCAAATAATAGCTGATCAATTTGGTAACACTGTCCATCTTGGTGAAAGGGAATGTTCTATTCAACGACGTCATCAAAAAGTTATCGAAGAAGCTCCATCACCTGCAATAGATAACAAAACAAGAGACAGTATAGGTCAAATAGCATCAAATGCTGTTTCAAAAATGGGATATTTAGGATTAGGTACCATTGAATTTTTATATGAAAACAATGAGTTTTTCTTTATAGAAATGAATACTAGACTGCAAGTTGAGCATCCCATTACTGAAGCAATTACTGGGATAGACTTAGTTAGAGAACAAATAAAGATAGCAGCTGGTCTTCCATTATCTTTCAAACAAAATGAAGTAAAAATTAATGGGCATGCAATTGAATGTAGAATTAATGCAGAAGATCCCAAAACATTTATGCCTTCTCCTGGTAAAATTTTACAATTTCACTCTCCATGTGGACTTGGTATAAGAATTGAGTCTTGTATATACTCAGGATATGAAGTTCCACCATATTACGATAGCCTAATAGCCAAACTAATTGTTCACGGTAATAATAGAGAGCAATGCATTTTAAGGCTTAAGCAAGCCTTAAAAGAAATTGTTATCGAACCAATTTCTACAACTATAGATTTGCATAGGGAAATCTTAAATACTGAGGTAATGGAAAAAGGTTCCTACGATATTAGATGGCTAGAAAACAAATTATTGAGTGCCAATTGATATTTATAGATTATATAAGAAAATTCACTTGAGTTATAAATACCCTTCATCAATCTCACCAGAAGATTTAATAAAAGCTTATATGCTTGGTATCTTTCCTATGGCTAATAGTAGAAAAGATAAAAAAATTATCTTTATTGACCCAGAATACAGAGCTCTGATGCCAATTGGAAGATTTAAGGCTTCAAAAAGTCTTGTACGTGTAGCAAAAAAAAGGCCATTTGAGATAACTATGAATAAAGCTTTTGCGGATGTAATTAGATCGTGTGCCATTGTAAATAGAACTGAAACTTGGATAAACGAAGAAATAGAAAGTTTATTTATATCTTTAAATAAAATGAAATATGCACACTCAATTGAATGTTGGCAAAAAAATCAACTAGTTGGAGGAATTTATGGAGTTGCTTTGGGAGGAGTTTTTTTTGCAGAATCAATGTTTAGTTGTGTTTCAAATGGAAGTAAAGTGGCCTTGATAAACCTAGTTGCAAGATTATGGGAAAGCGGTTTTAAAATATTAGATGTTCAATTTTTAAATGATCATTTAATACAATTTGGTGCGTATGAAATAACTAAATCTAAATTCAAAAAAAATCTTGAAGACTCTATCCAATTAAAAATTGACTTTTATTCTTTAGCTTCAACTGATGATGATTTCTTCAATTCCTTATCAACTTTTTTACAAACAAGAATTGAAACATCGTAAACTGAATTCTCTAAGGCATTTAGTGCTGGACTAGATGCAAACATCCAACCCCTAAATTTTACTTCAGAAAGTCTGTCGGAGTTATCCTTAATTTTTATAAATGCTAAAGATTCAGGTTTAAATATTGGTTTTGAAAAAACACATCGTTTTACGAAAATATCTAGTACTCCAAATCTATGTGTTTGTCCTACGTTTACCTCAAAAGTTTCTATTCTTGCTGTAATTTTATCCAAACCTTGAATAACTAATTTATTCCCTTCAATCCACTGAGACGAAAATACAATTTTAGGAAAGATAAACAATAATAAAATAGAAATGATGCTTATTAACTTCATTTGGAAAATCCTAATTATATTTTTACTTTTTATTGCCTGAAAATATTACCTTCCCAAGCATATCTGTAAAACTAACTGGATCAGTCGTATCATATATAACATCTCTTGGTTCTAGGTTTTTTTCAGACGAACCAGGAATAATATTTAAAAAATTACCCCCTAAGAGGCTAGAAGAAGTAATTTTTGCAGAAGAGTCGTCTGGGATTTTTATATTTTCATTAATCACTATATCTACTTTTGCATTATAATCTTCCAGATCAAGTTCTAATTTAGTAATTTTACCTATGTTAATTCCAGATATTTTTACATCATCGCCGTTTTTTAAACCTGCAGTTGAACCAAATATTAATGAAATATTATAACCATCTTTCTGATTGTTGACTGATTGCATGCCCACAATTAAAAAACTTATCGCAGTTATTAAAACTACAGCACCCAATAATATTTCGACTAGACTATATCTCATAAAATGACTTCCTAATTAATTCACATCTATATCTACTATAACTTATTTAAAAAAATAATAAATATTCATTGTTGTATCTAACAATATTACATAATTTTAAAAAATTAAGTAAAATTAAAGAGTTAAATAAAAAAATTAAAAAAATTGAATTATACTCTTTACGAAGGCATACTAAATCATGTAGTTTAATTATTCGTTATTACTATATATTGTGTTTATCCACAGGCTGTGTTAATTAACGAAAATCATATAGTATAAATTAAATTAAGGAAAAACAAGAGTTTATTCATAGAAAATTGTATATATCATAACACTTTGTTAAATTTTTAACAATTTATCCACAAGTAATGATGAAATATTAACAATAAAACCTATAGTATATTTAATTATTGTTTTCTTTATTGTAAAAAAGGAAAAAAAATGAAATTTGAAAGACAGTTTACAAAAAAAGGAAATGATGCGTATGCAGGTTTAGAGTTTAAAACCACTTCTAGTGAAATTAAAAATCCAGACGGAACAATTGTTTTTAGTGCCCCCGACATTGAGGTTCCTGGTAACTATTCTCAAGTAGCAGCAGATATAATTGCACAAAAATATTTTCGTAAAGCCGGTGTTCCAGCCTTTGTTAAAAAAGTAAATGAAGAAAACGTCCCCAATTGGTTATGGCGCTCTGAACCTGACAACAATAAGCTAAAAAAAATATCTGAAGATAAAAGATATAAAGGTGAAGAATCAGCCAAACAAGTTTTTGATAGATTAGCTGGAACATGGACTTATTGGGGATGGAAAGGTAATTATTTCACAACCGAAGAAGATGCAAAGATCTACCATGATGAGATGAGATTTATGCTTGCAGCTCAAATGTGTGCTCCAAACTCACCACAATGGTTCAATACTGGCTTATATTGGGCATACGGTATAGACGGTCCAAGTCAGGGTCACTATTACGTTGATTTTGAAACTAAAAAATTAGTTAAGTCAAAGTCATCTTACGAACACCCTCAACCTCATGCTTGCTTTATTCAATCTGTTCAAGACGACCTTGTAAACGAGGGAGGCATTATGGACCTTTGGGTTAGGGAAGCTAGACTTTTTAAATACGGTTCAGGAACTGGATCAAACTTTTCCAAGTTAAGAGGGAGTACTGAAGGTTTGTCGGGCGGCGGAAGATCATCTGGAATGATGAGCTTTTTAAGAATTGGTGATAGAGCTGCTGGAGCTATTAAATCAGGAGGAACTACAAGAAGAGCCGCAAAAATGGTAACTGTTGACATAGATCATCCGGATATTGAGGAATACATTAATTGGAAAGTTGTTGAGGAACAAAAAGTTGCCGCATTAGTTGCTGGGTCAAAATTAACTGCTAAAAATTTAAAGTCGGTTATGGATGCCTGTAATTTAGATGATTATGGTGATAAAGAAAGATTAGACCCAAAAATTAATACTGAACTTAAAAAAGCAATCCTAAATTGTCGTGCAGTAATGATCCCTGAAAACTATATCCAAAGAGTTATGCAATTTGCTGGCCAAGGGTTTAAAGAAATTGAGTTTCAGACTTATGATACAGATTGGGATAGTGATGCATATTTAACAGTTTCTGGTCAAAATTCTAATAACTCCGTTAGAGTAAGTAATGAGTTTTTAGAAAAAGTTTCTCAAAAAGGAAAATGGGATCTTATAAGAAGAACAGATGGGGGTATTCATAAAACAATTGATGCGTCTGACTTATGGTCTAAAATTTCTGAAGCTGCATGGGCTTGTGCCGACCCAGGGCTTCAGTATGATACTACTATTAATGAATGGCATACTTGTCCTGAAGCTGGAAGAATAAACGCATCAAATCCATGTTCAGAATACATGTTTATTGATGACACTGCATGTAATCTAGCATCTATAAATTTGCTTCAATTTAAAAAAGATGATTCTTCTTTTGACATTGAGGGATATGAATACACAACAAGATTATGGACATTAACTCTAGAAATTTCTGTAATGATGGCACAATTTCCTTCGAAAGAAATTGCACAAAGATCATACGAATATAGAACACTTGGATTGGGGTATGCCAATATTGGCGGCTTGTTAATGTCTTGGGGCATTTCTTATGATAGTGATCAAGGTAGATCAATATGTGCAGCTCTAACATCAATAATGACTGGTATTTCATATGCAACATCAGCAGAAATTGCCGGAGAACTTGGTCCATTTCCTAAATATAATGAAAACGCAAATAGTATGCTGAAAGTAATACGTAATCATAAACGAGCTTCTGAAGGTAAAACTAGAGGCTATGAAGATTTATCTATTAATCCAGTTCCTCTCATGTCTCAAGATTGTCCTGATCAAAATTTAGTTATTGCAGCTAAAGAATCATGGACAAAAGCCTTGTCTTTAGGTGAAAAACATGGATATAGAAACGCTCAAGCTACAGTAATAGCACCTACTGGAACAATTGGTTTAGTTATGGATTGTGATACCACTGGTATAGAACCAGACTTTGCTATGGTTAAATTTAAGAAATTAGCCGGTGGTGGATATTTCAAAATTATAAATCGAGTGGTTCCTGAAGCTCTTGCGCATTTAGGATATGATACAGATCAAATAGACGATATGCAAAGATATGCAGTTGGTGCAGGTAGCTTAAAAGATTGTCAAGCTATTAGTCATAATGCATTAATTTCAAAAGGCTTTACCGACAGAGAAATAAATTTAATTGAAGGCTCTTTAGAGTCTGCTTTTGATATTAAATTTGTATTTAACCAGTATACTCTTGGCGAAGATTTTTGTAAAAATACGTTAGGCATCTCTTCAGAACAAATGAATGATTTTACATTTAATATGCTAGATTTTTTGGGTTTTACCTCTGAAGAAATTGATGTTGCAAATATTCATGTTTGTGGCGCAATGACACTCGAAGGTGCACCACATTTAAACAAAGACCATCTTGATGTATTTGATTGTGCTAACGTCTGTGGGCGAATAGGTAAAAGATTCTTGTCAGTAGATAGCCACATTAAAATGATGGCTGCTGCACAATCTTTTATATCTGGCGCAATTTCTAAAACAATAAATATGCCAAATGACGCATCCATAGAAGATTGCAGTGATGCCTACATGCTATCTTGGCAACTAGGTATTAAAGCTAATGCACTATACAGAGATGGATCAAAATTAAGCCAACCACTTAATTCTGCCTTACTAGAGGAAGATGATATAAGTGAAGACCAAGATAACATTACAAATGAACAAGACATAACAAAACGCACCAGTGAAGTTGTTGAAAAAATTGTGGAAAGATTTGTAAGGGCTCAAAGAGATAAATTACCTCATAGAAGGAAAGGCTATACCCAAAAAGCAACAGTAGGTGGTCATAAAGTCTATCTAAGAACTGGTGAATACGAAGATGGAAAATTAGGTGAAATATTTGTTGATATGCACAAAGAGGGTGCTGCATTTAGGTCATTGATGAATAATTTTGCCATTGCTGTATCAATTGGATTACAATATGGTGTTCCTTTAGAAGAATTTGTAGAGGCCTTCACATTTACTCGTTTTGAACCCCAAGGAATCGTTACTGGCAACGATACTATCAAAATGTCAACTTCAATCTTAGACTATATTTTTAGAGAGTTAGCGATATCATATTTAGATCGTAATGATCTAGGTCACGTAGGGCCAGAGGACTTAGATTCAAGTACCACAGGTGCCGGTAATAGTAAGGCTTTAATTTCTGAAAAAGTTGCAAGTAGAGGTTTTGTAAGAAGAGAACTTAAAGTAGTTTCTGGTGGTACAAGTAACGTAACAATGATGCCACAAACAACTTCACTTAAAGAAGAAGTTGAGTTGACCAATGATGATACTACGATTGTTATTAATGAAACAAAGGCTCCAAATCTGGCTCAAGAAATTGAGGCTAAAATAAAAGGTTATGAGGGCGAAGCGTGTGGTGAATGTGGTAATTTTACATTAGTAAGAAATGGAACATGTATGAAGTGTAATACGTGTGGTGCTACCTCAGGTTGTTCATAAAATAAAGGACTTTTAAATGACTGATGATATTAATACAAAATTAGAAGATCTAAATATCCAACTTGATGAGGCAAGCACTCCGGCAGGTAGTTATGTCCCATATGTCATTTCTAATAATTTAGTATTTATCTCAGGACAATTACCTTTTATAAATGGCCAGTTAACTATTAAAGGTAAAGTTGGTGATACTGTTTCTCTAGAAGACGGGATAGAAATGGCGGAAGCTTGCGCCAAAGCTCTATTAAGTCAGCTAAAATCTGCTTGTAATGGAAATCTTAACAAAGTTAAAAGGGTTGTAAAATTGGGAGGATTTGTAGCATCGACTCCAGACTTCACTGATCAACCCAAAATAATTAATGGGGCATCAGACTTATTTGTTAAAATCTTTGGTGAAAAGGGTAAACATTCACGTTTTGCTGTAGGGACATCGTCGCTTCCCTTAAATGTTCCTGTTGAAATTGAAGGTGTTTTTGAGATTGAAAATTAAGCTATATTTTATCAGAACGCTAAAATCCAATAAATGAAAGCAGAACTGGTATCTAGTTTAGCTGAGGTTGGTAAAAGTGAATGGGATTCTCTAAATGCAAGTGAACATCCTTTTACTTCCTATGATTTTTTAAACTCTTTAGAAATTTCAAATTCTGTATCATCTAAAACTGGCTGGAATCCACAACACATAATAGTAAAAAATGAAAAAGGAAATATAATTGGTGTTTCACCTAATTATTTAAAGATGCATTCTTATGGAGAATATATATTTGATCACGCTTGGGCGAATGCATTTGAAAATGCTGGTGGCCAATATTATCCAAAAGCACTCTCAGCTATACCTTTCACCCCCGCAACAGGTCCAAGAGTTTTAATCAACCCTAATAACCCTGATAAGGATAAAATATTTGAATTAATAATAAATATGTTTGAAATGATAGTCCAAAATAATAATTTAAGTTCTGCACATCTTAACTTCATTACAGATAACTTAAATAAGAAGTTAAAAAATGAAAAATGGATCAAGCGAAAAGGTCTTCAATTTCATTGGCATAATAAAGATTATAATTCATTTGATGATTTTTTAAGTAAGTTAAAAAGTTCAAAAAGAAAAGCTATTAAAAAAGAACGAAAAACTATACTTAACAATAACTTAGTTATCCAAAAAGTAACTGGTAATGATTTAAATGACAAAATTTGGGACTCATTCTATGATTTCTATCTTAATACCATAGATAAAAAATGGGGGGGAGCATATTTAACTAAAAACTTTTTCTACTTAATCAATAAGACTATGAAAAATAATATTTTATTAATAATAGCGAAACAAGATAACAAGATCGTGGCTGGTGCACTCAATTTTATTAGTAAAAACACTCTCTATGGCAGAAATTGGGGTTCCATAGTTGATATACCATTTTTACATTTTGAACTTTGTTACTACCAGGCCATAGAATATGCAATAGAACATAATATTAAAACAGTTGAAGCGGGTGCACAAGGTCATCACAAAATACAAAGAGGTTATGTAGCTGAGTTAACCTACAGCAGCCATTTTATTCAAAATGAATCTTTTGCAAAAGCTGTAAGAAATTTTGTACAATTAGAAGCAATGGAAATTGATAAACAGATAGAACTTATTAATCAACAAGGTTCACCATATTCTAATATTTAAATTAGGTTAACTCAGGTGTACCTTTATTTTTATTCTTTGATAATATAGTTTTCTTTTTTTTATCTTTGTTACTTGAGCCCTCTGTCTTAAGAATTAAAGCATCTTTTGATAAGTCTACATTAACAGTGCCACCATCAACTAATCTTCCAAATAACAACTCTTCAGCTAATGGCTTTTTAATATGTTCTTGAATAACTCTTCCTAAAGGTCTAGCACCAAATGTTTTGTCATAACCTTTTGTTGCTAACCAATCCCTTGCTTTATCTGTTAATACAACTGAAACGCCTTTTTCTGATAATTGTACTTCTAATTGCATAATAAATTTATCTACTACCATTCTAACCACTTCCAATGGTAAATATCCAAAAGGAATTATTGCATCTAGTCTGTTTCTAAACTCTGGTGCAAAAAGTTTGTCAATAGCTTCACCATCAGCACCCTCACGGCTTTCTTGCTTAAAGCCAATTGCTGCTTTTGATAACTCTTGTGCTCCTGCATTAGTAGTCATAATTAATATTGTATTCCTAAAATCTATAGACTTACCATTGTTATCCGTCAATTTGCCATGATCCATGACTTGTAAAAGTAAATTAAATAGATCTGGATGTGCTTTTTCTATTTCATCT
>ATWQ01000020.1 GCA_000421325.1 alpha proteobacterium SCGC AAA536-K22 | reverse complement strand
ACCTGAAACCCTTTATACTGGAATCACGGCTTAGGAATTGATTTAAATAAGGAAACTGTTAAACGATATGAATATTAATATTATAAAATTTCCAAAATATTTCTGATTGATAAAATTAGAATACATAAAAAAGTTAATAGTGTTCCGCCAACTCGAAGAAATGGACTGTACTTCATAAAACCAAATGCAACTCCGTGCATAAACCTAGAAATCATAAAAAGTGTGGCTGTCATATATAACATATGAGGATGAACACCGTTATACTCGGCAATAAAAAGTAAAATTAAAAAAACTGGTGCATATTCTATTAAATTACCCTGAGCTCTGATCGCTCTCGCAAGGGCCTCTTCACCAAAATTGTTAAATGCAAAGAATTTTAAAAAAGAAACTCCTCTTAGAGCTATTACTCTCGCTGACAATACTAAAAGCCACATAGCAATTATTGATGTTAATAACGTAGATATCATTTTATTTACTTTCTAAATTTAATTTTATAAATAAAATTGATATATACTAAAATGTGATACAAATATAGAAACAATTTTATTTAAAACTTGAAAAAAGGCTTTAAAACATGAGCAATAAAGTTGAATACTATTTTGATTGTAGTAGCCCATGGACTTATCTTGCATTTAAAGGAATTACTGACCTTTATAAAAAGAAAGACTTTGAATTAATTTGGAAACCTATTTTGGTTGGTGGTATCTTTAATACCTCAAATCCAAGTGTATACGAGGCCAGAAAAAATCCAAACCCAGTTAAAGAAAAATTAATCTATTATTTTAAAGACTTAAAAGATTGGGCTATTGCAAGAGATATTGTTATTAATCACGATGGATTTGGGCCAAGTAATTCTCCTGAAATATTTCCTGTCAATAGTGTTAAAGCAATGAGAGGTTCTTTTATGTTTCTGGATCAAGGAGGTATCAAAGAATATATAAATTCTATATTCTATGCTTATTGGACAGATGGTTTAGATATTTCCTTAGAAGAAAATCTCATAAAAATTGTTGAAAACTTAAATGTGGACCCTAATAAATTTTTAAATTTTATTCAACAACCGGATACTAAAGAAAGACTGAAAAGAAATACTCAAGAACTTGTGGAGAGAGGGGGTTTTGGCTCTCCTACTTTCTTTATAAACGAATTCGACATGTATTTTGGTCAAGACAGAATTCCTCTAATAGAATCGCTACTTTAATAATTTAAAAAAAATCATTTTAAATTAACTAACTTATTTGTTTAAATTATCAAAAAATTAAATATTATCACATAATGGCATATAATAAAAAAATTTGTGTTGTAGGTGCAAGTGGCCTAGTTGGATCAAGTATTGTTAGACTTGCTCTTGAAAAAGGTTATTTTGTAAATGGAACTTTAAGAGACAAGTCAGATACAAATAAAATTAAGTATCTAAACAAACTTAAGAATTCTAAAAATTTAAATTTGTTTAACGCAGATATGGATAATGAAAAAGACTTTTTAAACCCGATACAAAATACAGACGTAGTTTTTATTACTTGCCTAATCCCAACTTATAAAGGTAAAGACGGAACACCTGCAAAAGAAATGGATGATAAAAGAGGTTACAAAGAAATTATTAATCCAACAGTTGATGGATGTCTAAACATAATGAAAGTAGCTAAATATCATGGAATAAAAAATATTGTAATATGTTCCTCTACATCCAGTACAAATCCATTATCACCAGTTAAGTTTAAAAATGAGATTGATCATTGGTCTGATGAAAAAGAACAATGTAAAGCTAAAAAATATACCTCTGCAACTAAAACAGTAATGGAAAAAGCTGCAATTAAATTTTGTGAAGAAAATAATATTAGGCTCTCTATCATATTACCAACAGGGTTGTATGGTGATCCTGTTTTACCGAACCACCTAAATCATAATCCATTTATATGGTTAAAAAGAGTAATTGAAGGTGGTAGCCCGAGGCATGAAAAAATACCAAACGATTCTGCTTCGATGATACATTTAAGAGATTTAGCTAAAATTTTTTTAGCGGTATACGAGAATCCTAATGCATCTGGTAGATATTTTGGAGTATACAAAAGTCTTCATTGGCATGATATTTATAATGAATGTAAAAAAATAATTCCTAACATGCATATGCCTATAGCTCTATCAGATAAACCTGTCGAACCTACAGGATTTGATTTTAAAAGAAGGGATACTCTAAAAGTTCATATCAGAGATTTTCCGACAACGTTAAAAGAAACTATAGATTGGCTTAAAACTAAACCTTTTGAATAAGAAATAAATGATTAATATATTAGAACTTTTATATTTTTGTTATTTATACTTTTTTAACAACGATGTTGAATTTGATAGATGTAAAATAAATTTTTTTGATAGTGTAGATTATTGAGTTTGAATTATGAACAATTTTAAAAATAGAAGTTTTTTCCACGAAGGTATGAGAGAATTTCAAAATCTTTTTGACGGTAGCAGGACAGCTGACGCAATTGAAAAAAATAGAAAACATTACGAATTTTGGGACGATGAAAAAGACCTAATTCAAAAAACTAAATTCTTCTTTATCGCTAGCTCATGGAATGGATATATTGACTGTAATATAAAATCTGGGGATCCAGGTTTTATAAAAATAATTGAAGATGGAGTTATTGAGTACCCTGAATATGACGGTAATTCTATGTATCGAACTGCAGGAAATATATCAAAAAATCCGAATGTTGCCTTGCTTTTTGTTAACTTTGATGAAACGAGCCGTCGAATAAGAATAAATGGGCATGCAAGCATTCATCGTGATCCTCAATCCTTGAAAAAACATTATGGTGCAAAGTTTGTCGTCAGGATAAAATGTGAGATTTACCCAAATTGCCCCCGTTATATTCCAAATTTGGTAGATAATGAGCTTTCAATTTATACTCCAAGAGAAAAAGATGGCGTCCCTCCTGCTCCAGAGTGGAAAGAAAGAGATTATATTAAAAATATTTTACCTAAAGATGACCCTCATAAGAGTTAATTTAGAGAAACTAATTAGTTAAGATATATTGGAAGTGAGGTTGATAGATGGAACATGAAATGAAAGAAAGTCTTCCTAAGACATGGGATAAGACAAAGCGTGTTTATGAGATATCATATATTAATGGTAAAAAGGAAATATGGAAAGATATTACTGCCCGTGAGTGTCTAACCAAGTATGAAAGTATGGATCCACATGGCAATGGCTTAAAATTAAGAGAAATAGTAGGAAAAGAATTACAATTACTGAGGGTAGTGGACAGTGGTAAAAAATAAACTTTTTGATGATCGTGTTAGTTGTTAATTTTATTGAATAAATTGTTTGCGAGGGTAGGATTTGGATCCTACGACTTTCAGGTTATGAGCTTAACATTTTTTCTCCATTTTTTGCTGTATATAGTTTAAAAGTTTCCATTAATCATATTATTTTTTAAAATTAATTAATTAATCACTTTTAATTATATTATACATTAATTTAAATATAAAATTGGAGTTTATTTGGAATTTAATATAAATAATTAAATTTGTCAGATAATCATAGGAACAAGGTATAATTTTGACAATAATTTTAATATTCACATAAAAAATGAGTGATTATTATAAAACTAAAAATGTTATTTTTTATGATAATAATTGTGCTTTATGCAATTTTTCAATTTCTTTTATCATTAAAAATGATCCTGATCATAAATTTTACTTTTCTCCTATTCAAGGTAATATTGCTAAGAAAGTATTAGACATAAAATATATAAACAATATTAATTCACTTGTACTTCTGAGTAATTTTGAAGTTTACACCAAAGCCAGAGCTCTTAAATATATAATTTACTCTCTTTATAAATTAAAGTTTTATAAGTTTATAATTTTTATTCCTAATCCAATACTTAATATAATTTACAATATGATTGCAAAAATTCGTTATAAGATTTTTGGTAAATCTAAAAGCTGTTTATATTTAGATCAAAGTTTAAATAAGCGTTTCTTAATTTAAACAATAAGACAGTTTTTGGATAAATAAAAATGTATTAGAAAATTATATTTTAACATAATATATATATTTATTATTTTATGGAGGCTCTAATGAAACTTTATTTTGCGCCAAACTCACGTGCTGTAAAAATTGCATGGTTACTTGAGGAGCTTGGTTTGTCTTACAAGATAGAAAAATTCAATGTAGGAGATAGGGCATTACGAACTCCAGAGTATTATAAGTTACATCCTATGGGAAGGGTACCCGTTTTAGAAGATGGAAAAATAACAATTTATGAATCTGGAGCAATTGTTCAATACTTGTTAGCACGTCACGGTGAAGGAAGGTTACAACCACAAAATAATGATGAATCCTTTCCTGATTATCTTCAGTGGCTTCATTATGCTGAAGGGTCAATTATGCAACAAGTTAATAGTTTAGTAGTAGAAACGATTTTATTGCCTCCAGAAAAAAAGAACGATGTAAATGTTGCTAGAGCATCAAAGCTTCTTAAAATCGCATTAATAAACGTAGATAGCAGATTAGAAGATAGAGACTATTTGGCAATAAACTTCTCGGGTGCAGATATTATGACTGGGCATGCATGTTTTGCAGCAAGACGGCTTAATCTAGATATTTCTGAAATGGTTAATTTAAATCAATATATTGATAGATTATTATCAAGACCAGCTTTAAAAAGAGCTATGTCATTGTAAAAAGTTAATAGTAAAGACTATAAGCTTTGATACAATTTTTGATACATTAAGTGAAATAATTAAATAAACTGGCGGTTGGCAAGGATGGACGTAATAGAACATTATTATCTCCTTTTGCTGCTAAAACTAGTCGCAATCAGCCTAGTACGGCAAAGTTTATTTTTGGACCTGCAAAATGGGTTCGAGGACTAATCAAACCTGAGATAGGAATGTCTCTTGCGTATTGTGATTGGTCATCTCAGGAAATTGCTATTGCAGCCGCTCTATCTGGGGATGAACTATTGTGGAAAGCCTATGAAAGTGGAGATCCTTATATTGCCTTTGCCATACAAGCAGACCTTGCTCCACCAGAAGCTACAAAAGAAACTCATAAAGATATTCGTAATAGGTGTAAATCTGTTGTGCTTGGGACAAATTACGGAATGAGTGCTTATGGCGTGGCACAAGCTGCAAAAATCCACGAAATAGAAGCAAAATCTTTACTTCAAAAACATAGGGAAACTTACAGAAAATTCTGGGCATGGGCAGATAATAATAAAGAAATGGGTTTGCTAGGTCTAAAACTACAAACTGACTTTGGTTGGTCGATACAGGTTGAGGGCGGTAATGTTAAGGCTAATACATTTTTAAATTGGCCTATGCAAGCTAATGGTGCTGAGATGATGAGAATTGCATGTGTTCTTGCTGTAGAACGTGGAATTAAGCTCTGTGCACCAATCCATGATGCTTTGTTGATAGAAACACCAAGTACCCAAATTGATGCAGATGTTGCAAAAATGAAAGATAGCATGTCCCAGGCAAGTGAAGAGGTCCTTGGTAAGGATAAAATATGCCGAGTTGACGCTGATATTGTTAAATATCCTGATCGTTATATGGATGAGCAAGGACAAGAAATGTGGGATAAAATCATGATGCTTTTGACAAAAGGGCAGGGTCAACTGTCTCGTTATCCAAGTAACACCGATGCTTTTTCCACGTAACCGTATCTATATCCTTAATATTATCCTTAATAATAAATATGAGATACTAATATGATTAATCGAAGACATATTCAAAGAGCAAAGCGTGATAAGTTATTTCTGAGAGGCCCGATTTATTTTGGGTGGATCAGGCAAAACATTGCAGATCCAACAGCGCGTCTTATATTGGTAGCACGTGGGTATATGAAAATGTCAAAACCCCCAAAGACCAGCTTGGCTCTTACACTAAAAGAATGGAATAGTGCTGGGATAAATGACAGAAGTAAGAGGACAAGGGTTCTAAAAAATATTGATAAGGATGTTGAGGATTATTGGGTAGAGAGACGTCCAGGACGAACCTCAGTCCTTCATCATAGCCTTAACTCAAATAAAAAAAACCTCGAATGAATCTACAATATCAACAATAAAGATCATAAAGATGGGACCACTTACTTCTTTTAGGAGGACACCCTTTCATCGATAAAATTCGACTATCTTGATTTGGATAAAGTAACCCTCAAAAAAATTATTATAGTAGCAATATAGTATCTCAAGCTTAAGACTTGTTCCAATCTTTACGCCAATTCTTTTCTAAATGACCATGGTCTAAGAACCATGCTTCTAGTTCCTTAAGTTCACGTCGAATTATTCTTCCTTGCTCCGCCCTAGCTTTAACTTTTTCTCTTTCAATCTTTGTAAAACGTCCATGTTTAGTTTTGGAATCTGCTAATCTTTTTAAACCTTCCTTGGTCCTTGGGCCTGTGCTCGCACCTCCATGAAGCCTACATCGACCAACTGGTAATTTGGCTGGGCGTTGACAAGGTGTGCCTTTTTTTGTTTTTGCTTCACATCTTTTACCTGGCCAGTGAAGACCAAACCGCCAGGGTATTCCTTTTAAAAGGTTGCTTTTTGTTGTCTTTTTAATATCACCTAACATGGGTTTTATTATAACAAAAATAATGCAAGCTTAAAAGAGATGGTAAACTTAACTTAATTTGTAAAAATTTTTCAGAAATAAATTTGTAATAAATCCAATATATAAGGAGATCTTAATTAAACTAACTCTATTTATATATGGATAAAGATAAAAGTAAAAATTATAGAGCTATTTGGATCTCTGATATTCATTTAGGTTCATCTGGTGCACAGGCCGAACATCTTCTTGAATTTCTAAGATATAACGATAGTAATTATTTATATTTAGTTGGCGATATTATAGATGGATGGAGTTTAACTAAGAGATGGTATTGGCCTCAATCACATAACGACGTACTTCAAAAAATTCTAAGAAAAGCTAGAAAAGGTACAAAAATTACATTTATTCCTGGTAATCATGATGAAGGTGCGAGGACTTTCCTAGGTATTACTTTTGGTGATATTGAGATAAAAAATGAGACTTTTCATAAAACGGCTAGGAATGAAAAGTTGTGGGTAATACATGGCGATCTTTTCGATGAAGTAATGCAACATGCCAGATGGTTGGCTTACATAGGAGACTCAGCATATACCTTTCTTCTATGGTTAAACAAATGGTTTAATAGAATAAGACGTCTAATGAACTTACCATATTGGTCGTTATCACAGTTTTTAAAATTAAAAGTTAAAAAGGCAGTTTCAATCATTAGCGCTTTTGAGACTCTTATGGTTAGAGAAGCTTCCAGACGTGGATGTGATGGGGTTGTATGCGGGCATATACATAAATCTGAATTGAAAATGATCGATAATAAAATTTATGCAAATGATGGAGATTGGGTCGAATCACTTACTGCTCTTGTAGAACACCAGAATGGAGAGTTAGAAATTATTAATTGGGCTGAATTGGGTCACGATCATCTATATCAAAACGATCTAACTAAAGTTAAAACAATAGCATGAAAATTTTAGTTGTAACAGACGCTTGGTATCCTCAAGTCAATGGGGTAGTAAGAACTTTAGATGAGACATCTAGGCAATTAAAAAAATTTGGCCATGAGGTAAAGTTAATTACACCAGAGGGTTTTTTAACAATGCCATGTCCAACTTATCCTGAAATAAAATTATCTCTTTTCCCAGGTGCTAGAGTTTCATCTATGATCAGAGAATTTAATCCAGATTGTTTACATATTGCTACTGAAGGTCCTTTAGGTCTTTCCGCGCGTGGATATGCTATTAGAAATGGTTTAGCTTTCACCTCAGCCTATCACACAAGGTTTCCTGAATATGTTCATGCAAGAATAAAACTTCCCCTTAAAATAACTTATGCATTCTTAAGGTGGTTTCATGGTAGATCTGAGTTGGTAATGGTGCCAACTGAAGAAGTAAAAAAGGATTTATTAAAATACAAAATTGGCAACCCTGAAATATGGTCGAGAGGTGTAGATTTAGAGATTTTTAAGCCCAAAAGAGGCAGAAAAAAAAATCAAAAACCTATTATGTTAAATGTAGGAAGAGTATCTGTAGAAAAAAATTTAGAAGAATTTTTAAAAATAGATCTGCCATATGAGAAATGGGTTGTAGGAGACGGCCCTGCATTAAGAGAATTAAAAAAAAAATACCCTAAGGTTATTTTCCACGGCGCTAAGAGTAAAGAAGAATTAGAATACTACTATAACAAGGCTGATGTATTTGTTTTCCCAAGCAAAACTGATACATTTGGCTTAGTTTTATTAGAGGCTATGGCGTGTGGTTTGCCAGTTGCAGCTTTACCTGTCAGTGGTCCCTTAGATGTTATTGGTAATTCAAATGCAGGTATTCTGAATTCTAATTTAAAGGAAGCATGTAAGAAGGCTTTGCTAATACCACGAAAAGTGCCAAGAGAATATGCTAAATCATTCTCATGGGAATCAACAAGTAAAACCTTTGAGACTTATTTGGTAAGTATAAGAAAAAAAGACACTACATATAACATCGAAGATAATCCTCATAAGGGTATTACTGGGATTACAAGAGCAATTCATGCAGCTAAAAATTCTTGGTCAGGTTTAACTTTTGCTCTGAGAGAAGAAAGTGCTTTTAGACAAGAAATATTTTTAGTGATAATTTCATCATATATAATTTTAGTCAGCGAAGTCAGTACTATTGAAATATTGCTTATGATTTTTACAACTTCCCTTGTCTTAATTATAGAGCTGTTAAATTCTAGTGTTGAAGCAGCTATTGATAGGATATCATTTGATTATCACGGTTTATCTAAAAGAGCTAAAGATTATGGATCCGCTGCTGTAATGTTAACATTAATTTTATGGGTCTTAATTCACGGGTTAATTTTATTTAATGATGTACATTAAATACCAATTAGCTCTCCGTTTCCAATGGCAAGATACCATTTTAAGTTAGAAATACTCTTTATGCCTATATTTAAAAATTTTTAATGTAATAAAATTGAAATAAACATTATTTAAAAAGACATAGTTTTGAGAAATCATATAGTAATAATTGATGAATTTAAGGTAGATTATTACTGAATGAAACTCAAAACTCCAATTTTTGAGGCTAAATTGTCTTTAAACCTAACAACAAAAAAAATTATTAGTCATCAAAAAGATAGATATTTTGATCGTGAAATTAGTTGGTTGTCTTTTAATGAAAGAGTTTTGCTTAAAGCGTATGATAAGGCAATTCCATTTGGTGAAAGATTAAGGTTTGTAACCATTTCATCAGAAAATTTAGATGAATTCTATATGGTTAGAATAGCTGGATTACTTCAGTTAATTAGTCAAGGCTCTAAAATAGTTCCAGAAACTGGAATGAGGGCAGATGAATTATTAAAATCTGTACTGAGTGCTTCCAAAGATTTAAAAAATAAACAACAAAAATGTTTGAAGTATTTATTAAATCAAGAAGAAGATTGTAATGTTTCAATTTTATTTGAAAATCAATGGAATAAAAATGAATTAAAGTGGCTTGAGGAATATTATGAACAAAATATTTTGCCACTTCTCACTCCAACTACATTAGACCCCGCACATCCTTTTCCATTTATCCAAAATAAAGGTAAGTGTGTGTTAATGGAAATGAAGGATACCAACGGTAACAATATTAACTGCGTGGTTTTACTTCCTGATAATATTGATAGATTTATAAGGTTACCAGGTGAGCTTCAAAGATACGCAATGTTGGAAACACTAGTCACAAAATTTGTTCATTTAATCTATCCAGAATATAAATTATTAAAATCAGGCATGTTCAGAGTAGTAAGAGATGCTGAAATAGAAATAGATGACGAGGCAGACGATCTGATAGGACAATTTGAGTCTGCAATAAGAGCAAGAAAAAGGGGTGGAATCGTTTCTCTGATTTTTTCCCATGACTTATCCAAAACTGCACAGAAATTATTGACAAGAGAATTAAATATTCCTGATGAACATATATTTGTAGCAGAAGGATTTGTTGGCATAAGTGACTTTACAGAAATAATAAATAATTTGCCTAAACAAGATTTATTCAAACCATATAAACCTAGAATGCCACAAAGAATTTTGGATTTTAAAGGTGATTGTTTTTTAGCCATAAAGAATAAAGAAATAATAGTTCATCATCCTTATGAAAGTTTTGATGTTGTCTTAAGTTTACTTCAACAGGCAGCTGTTGATAAAAATGTTCTGACGATACGACAAACATTATACAGAACTTCACCAGACTCTCCTATTGTGCAAGCATTGGTAGCAGCTGCTGAGGCAGGTAAATCTGTTGTCGCAGTAATTGAGTTAAAAGCTAGATTTGATGAAGACAATAATGTGCAACTAGCCAGAATCTTAGAAAGAGCAGGTGCCCAAGTTGCTTATGGCTTAGTTGATTTAAAGGTGCATGCAAAATTATCTTTAATAACAAGAAAAGAAGGAAAAAAACTAGTTTCTTATGCTCATTGTGGAACTGGTAATTACCATCCATATACTGCTAAAATTTACACAGATTTTTCATTATTTACTATGGATAAAAAAATATGTGAGGACGCAAGGTCAGTTTTCAATTTTCTTACAAGTCATGTTCAACCAAAACAATTAAATAAGATGATAATATCACCTAACTCATCATTTGATTGGCTAATGGAGAAAATTGATAATGAGATGGATAATACTAAAAAGGGTTTTGAAAGTGGAATTTGGATTAAATGCAATGCTATTGTCGATCAAAAAATTATTGAGAAACTATACGAAGCATCTAATTCAGGTGTAAAAATTCATTTAATGGTTAGAGGTATTTGTTGTCTCCGCCCTAATGTAAAAGGGATGTCAGAAAATATTACAGTGTCAGCAATTATTGGAAGGTTTCTTGAACATGGAAGAATTTATGTTTTTGCAAATAAAGGAAAACTCCAATCTGAAAGTAATCTAGTTTATATATCTTCAGCTGACATAATGCCTAGGAATTTATACCATAGAGTTGAGGCTTTTATACCATTAGAAAACAAGACAGTCAGAAACCAAGTTCTTACACAAGTATTGCCTGCCTTAATAAACGATACAAAAAATACTTGGCAATTAAATGAATATGGAGAATACTCCAAGAATGAGGACGTGGATAAGTCATTTTGTGCGCACACGTATTTTATGAATAACCCAAGTTTATCGGGACAGGGAAGCTTAGCTAAAATACACGAATGAATGAATTAGCATTAAGTTTTGATAAAAAATTAAGTAAAGGTAAATTAGCAATAATTGATATTGGATCTAATTCCATTAGATTAGTAATTTATCCTCAAAACGGTAAGTATCCTTTTCCCTTATTTAATGAAAGACTAAACTGTAAACTTGGTGAGGGTTTGTCGCAAACCAAAAAAATTTCAAACCAATCAATTTCGAGAGCTTTATCTGCAATAAAACGCTTTGCATACATTGTGAAAACAATGTCAGTTAAACACCAGATACTTATTGCTACTGCAGCAGTCAGAAATGCTAAAAATGCAGGTGAATTTCTTCGTCCTGCAGAAAAAATTTTAAATCATAAAATTAAAATTTTATCTTCCAAACAAGAAGCACACTATGCTTCTTTAGGTATCCTTAGTAATATGAAAGTAGACAATGGACTTATAGCAGATCTAGGTGGTGGAAGTTTAGAACTTATTCTTATTCAAAATAGAAAAAATATTCACTCTACAAGTTTAGATATAGGCCATTTATCACAAATTTCTAATGAAGAAATTAGAAGTGAGATTAATAAAGTTGATTGGTTAAAAAGTGCAAAAGATCTTACTATATATGGAACAGGTGGAAGTTTTAGAGCTTTAGGTTCAGCATATATTAAAAATTACAACTATCCTCTTACTTTGTTGCATGGGTTAAATTTAAATAAAGAAAAAGCAACGATCCTATTAGATCGAATAACAGATGAAAATCTGGACGTGTTAGGCATACCGCCTGTCAGAAAAGATACTATTTCTACTGCAGCTAATATAATCCTTAACTTAATTATCAAATCTGAAGTTCAGAATATAATAATAAGTGGAACTAGTATAAGAGATGGATTGATTGCAGAACTTAATAAAGAAAATAGAATAAATCCTGATAAGGTAGCTTATTATAAAGTACTTGCTAAAAATCAAAGATTTACTGGCATGCAAACTAAAATAAAAAAAATATTTAACCCTATTTTCAAAAAAATAGCAGACAAAGATCTTGATAGAGTATTTAAAATTAGTACTAATTTGTCTGATATTTCATGGGATGAACAACCTGACTTGAGGGGATATATTGCAGCAAATAAAATCTTATCACTACCTATTAGAGATTTGACGCATGTTGAAAGAGTATGGATGGCTAAAGTTGTTTATCATAGATATGTAGGCATGAAAGAGAAAAAACAAATTGAAAAATCAATTATAAACTTACTAACAGAAGAACAAAAAGCGTCTTCTTATGCAGTTGGCTTGGGTCTACGATTTATTTATATTTTTTGTGGTGGATACCCAAAAAACTTAGAAAAAATAAAATTAAAAATTAAAAAAAATAAACTTATATGTAAGATAAAACCTGAGGCAAAGTCTCTTATGGATAAAGAAGTCGAGAGAAGATTAAAGAATTTTGCTAACGCTTCCAATTTAAATTATGAGATAGTTTAAACTAAGTATTATTAATAAATAATTTTTTAAACTAATAATCATAATTTAGGAAAAACATTATAGACACCTTCATTATAATTGCAGTTCTATTTGCTGCATTCTTGCACGCGCTTTGGAACTTTATTTTAAGGGGTTCTGAAGATAAATTATTAAGTATGACTTCAGTCGTTCTAGGTCATATACCATTTGCCTTAATTGGAATTTTAGTTTTTGGTCTCCCTAATTTAAATGGTTTGAGTTACATATTAATAAGTGCATTACTTCATTTTTTTTATCAAATATTTCTTCTAAATGCATATAAATTTGGTGAATTGTCAGAAATTTATCCAATTGCAAGGGGGTTGTCTCCTCTAATAATTATTACTATCAGTTTGGTTTTCTTTGAAGAAAATATATCTTCTCACGAAGTGGTAGGAATATTTCTTATTTCACTTTCTTTGATAATTTATGGATTAAAACAATTCCTAAGCCGTGATTCCAGTATAAAGGGTTTCAGGTTAGCTATTATAACAGGTTGCTTTATTGCTAGTTATTCAATTGTAGATGGCTATGGCGCAAGAGTAACACAAAATCCAATTGGTTTTTATAGTACGATGACTTTGATTAATGGTTTAATATTTTACTTTTATGCTAAATGGAAAGATAGAGACATAATAAAAAGAATTTTCATTAGTGGAAAACGTTCATTTTTTATTGGTGGAACTGCATCATATGCAGCTTATGGTATTGTAGTTTGGGCATGCTTGTTTCTACCTATTGCTGTTGTGTCTTCCATTAGGGAAACATCAATTTTATTAGGTTTGTTTTTTTTAAAAGAGAAGATCAATTTAATAAAATCATTTTTGATTGTAGGTTTATTTTTTGGTCTTTTATTTTTGAGAGTTGGATAAACAGTACTCAAATCAAAAAAGTTAAATATAGTTAAATATAATTCAATATACATGTTAGATTATAAATTCTTTAAGTTTCATGGAAGTTTAAGTTTTGGATATTTTAAATAACGGTAATGAAATTTCCATCATAGTTGCTATTGCATTTTTTCTAGCTGGAGTTGTAAAAGGCGTAATTGGAATTGGTCTTCCTACTACTGCTATAACAATAATGACGTTTTTCATTTCACCATTAATGGCTTTAGGACTTAATCTTATACCTATGACCGTTACCAATATTTGGCAATTCAGTAAGGCGGATAATCCTAAAAAAATAGTTGCCAACTATAAATATTTTGCAATTACACTGGTTATTTGCATTTTGATCACTTCATTTTATGCAAATCAAATCGGCAATAATGTTGTAAGAATAATTTTTGCATGTGCGGTTTTGTTGTTCGTAAGTGTAAATTTCTTTGGATTTAACTTTAAAATGAACCCAAAACATGATGTGTTTTGGCAAAGTAGCTTAGGAACCTTAGGTGGAATATTTGGAGGGGCCGCATCAATTTGGGCTGTTCCTGTGACAATGTATCTTTTGATGAAAAATGTTAAACCCAAACATTTTGTTGATGTTAGTGGTTTTTTAATCACGATTGGATGTATTCCTGTTTCTGTTGGTTATATTGCCACAGGTGTATTTCAACCAAATATGTTTATCTATGGTGCGCTTGGTTCTTTAACAGCAGTGATAGGTTTCCAGATTGGTGAAAAATTAAGAAATAAAATAAATGCAAAAACATTTAAAAACCTATTACTTATATTCTTTAGTATTGCTGCTTTAAAAATGATAATTCAATCACTACTAGAGTTTGATGTTTTTATATAAATAACATTTTAATAAATATTTAAAATTTATTTAAAATTTCTGAAATATTTTTTTCTGATTATTAAGTTTCCTTTAATGGATAATAATATGAAAAATTTTAAACAAATCAATGAAGATATATCTTTTGACGATTGGGACGAAATAGATAATCCTGGTCCAGTACAAACTGAGTTTCAAAAAATTACAGAAAAAGCATTAACGAGAAGAAATTTCCTTAAATCTAGTGCTGCTTTTAGTGCAGCAGCTTTTTTGTTTGGAACTACTACGCTAACACCCACTGATGCAAAGGCTTCAAGTATTATGTTTGACCCTGTAGCGGCTAATACATTTGATGACATTACATTGCCAAAAGGCTTTTCGTCTCAAGTTGTTGTATCCTGGGGTGATCCAATGTGGACTAAGGGAAAGGATTTTGACCATTCAACTAGAGGCACAGCAGCCTCACAAGAATTGGCTTATGGAGATAATAACGATGGCATGTCATTATTTACAAAAAATGGGAAACATGTCCTTGCCGTAAATAACGAATATACAAATAGAGGTATAATTTATGGAGCAAGAGACTCAAAGTTACCAGAAAATGAAGATGATGTTAATAAAGGTAAGGCTGCACACGGTGTGAGTATCATAGAAATTAGTGAAAATAATGGTCAGTGGAGGATTATCAAAGATTCATACTATAATAGAAGAATCACAGCAGATACTGAGATGGAAATAACTGGGCCTGCAAGAGGTCACGATTTGTTAAAAACAAAAGCGGATCCAACTGGTACAAAATCTCTTGGAACATGGAATAATTGTGGAAATGGAAGAACCCCGTGGGGTACATATCTAGCATGTGAAGAAAATTTTAATGGGTATTTCTCCAGTAGTAATAAAGATTTTAAAAGAACCTCAAACATGAAGAGATATGGGATTAAAAATAAAGATTGGGGTTATGCTTGGGCATCTGTAGATGAAAGGTTTGATATTTCTAAACATCAAAATGAACCAAATAGATCTGGCTATATTGTAGAAATAGATCCTTTTAACCCTAATTCAACACCTAAAAAAAGAACTGCTTTAGGAAGATTCAAACACGAAAATGCAGAAGTTACTATTTCAAAAACTGGACATATTGTTGTCTATTTAGGAGATGACGAAAGAGGTGAATTTTTGTATAGGTTTGTTTCAAAAAATAAGTATGATCCTATTAGAGATAATTCTAATCTCTTAGAAGATGGCAGTCTATATGTCGCTAAGTTTAATGATGATGGATCAGGTCAATGGTTAGAGTTAAATCCAACAACTACAGGAATATCTTCCCAAGCTGAAGTTTGCGTTAATACGAGGGTAGGGGCTTCAACTGTAGGTGCCACAACAATGGATAGACCAGAGTGGGTTGCGTCTAATCCAACCAAAGTTGAGGTTTATTGTGCATTAACTAACAATAAAAATAGAGGTAAAAAATCAAATGCTGGAGGTGATAATACCCCTGTAAATGGTCCTAATCCAAGACAAGGTAATAAATTTGGTCAAATTGTTAGATGGATACCAGATAACGAGGATCATACAGCAAAAACTTTTAAATGGGATCTTTATGTGGTTGCAGGTAATCCAGATGTCCACACTGGGCTAGATGCTGGAAGTTCAAATATAAAATCAGATAATATGTTCAATTCACCTGATGGAATAGCATTTGATAAAGCTGGTAACTTTTGGATCCAAACTGATGGTAATTATAGTAACAAAAAAGATTTTTATGGAATGGGCAATAATCAAATGTTACTTGGTGATACTAGAAGTGGAGAAATTAAAAGGTTTCTTGTTGGTCCAAACGAATGTGAGGTAACAGGTATTACGTGGAGTGATGATGGTAAAACTATGTTTGTCGGAATACAGCATCCAGGAGAAAAAGGAAACAGTCACTGGCCAGCTGGAGGTAAAAGTGTCCCTAGGTCTTCAATTGTAGCTATCAAAAGAAATGATGGTAATAAAATTGGAGAAAATATTTATTCTTAAAAACTAAAAGGGCAGTTTAACTGCCCTTTTAAATTAAAGTTTTAAGAATTATAAAAAATCATTAAAAATTATATAATTTTAATTTCAACCTCAGATAAATTGCTCACTTTATAAATAATATGATCTCCTCTTTGTGGTGCCCGTGTTTTAATTACACTGCCAGTAATTATAACACTACCTTTAGGAATTGTCCGTCCATGAGAGAGTAGTAAATTAGCAACCCAAGATAATGACTCTAACGGATTTGCGTCTTTAATCATTGCATTTTGTGGAGGCTCATCATTCCAAAGTAGTTGTGATTTAATAATATCAAGATCTAAATTTTCCCAGTTTGGAAGCTCTTTACCTAAAACTATTCCTGAGCACCAGGCATTGTCTGTAATCATAGTCAAAGCATTTATGTTAGAGTAATCAGCATTCCTGTCTATTATAAGTTCAAATGCAGGCGAAAGTGACTTTATATATTGCCTTATATTATCTTTATCAAATGAACCCATTTCAGGCTTTAAATCTTCAGATAAAGTGACAGCTATTTCAAACTCTAATCCTAACCCGTGAAAATTACTTAGTTCAAATGTAGAAGGACTATTCTTTATCTCATTTGCAAAAATTCCGCCAGCGATAGGATGATCTATGCCGCATAATTCTTGTTGGATTTTTGAAGCTAAAGCTATTTTAAACCCTCCTAATTCTCCTCGATTAGAGTTTTTTTGAAAAACTTGTTGTACCCTATAGGCTTCATCAAAATCTTTTGGCATCAATGTTTCAGGTAAGTTTTGAAAGTTTTGTTTTGAGTTATGTTGATTCAACATAAATTGTGCTATTTGTTCTAATCTATCCATAAAGCACTCCTTCAATGTAAAAATGTTCATTATATAATAATATCCTATAAAAAATTTCTGTTCTTAGAAAGTTTTGTTTGATAAAATAAAAATATCTTTTTTCTATTTTTCTTGGAGTTTTTGTTGTTAGACAGTCATATCGTTAACATAAGAAACGAAGTAGATAATTGGCTTTTAAGTTTTAACGAAGCTATATCTGATAAAAATAATAAAAAAGACTCTATTGAAAATCTTAATAAATTGTTTTTTGAAGATTGCCATTGGAGAGACATATTGGGGCTGACTTGGCAGATCCAAACAACATCTGGCAAACAAAATATAATTCCCAAACTTTATGATAATGTTTTAGATGTTACCGCAAGAGACTTTACTATCGATCCTCAAAGAACTCAACCTAGGGAAGTTACTAGAGCTGGTAAAAATGTAATAGAAGTAATTTTAAAATTTAAAACAAAATTTGGACATTGCGAGGGTGTGGTAAGACTATACGAAGACCTTGAGGTTCCAAGAATGTTTAAAGCATGGAGTTTTCTTACAGCTTTAAGTGACCTCAATTCATCATTTAACAAGAAAGAAGATGAATATGAAAACACCTTAGAGGGCCCTAATTGGTTAGATGTCAGAACAGAAGATAGGTTATATAAAGATAGAGACCCTGAAGTTTTAGTTGTTGGTAGTGGACAAGCTGGCTTATCAATTGCTGCAAGATTAAAGCAACAAAATATCGACACCCTTGTTATAGATAAAAATGAAAGGGTAGGGGATAACTGGAGAAATAGGTATCACTCTCTAAAATTGCATAATCAGACACATTAATGATTTACGGTTTAGATGATTTGGTAATCAGAAGAAGGATGATAGAGCAAAGCGATACGGATCAAGAATATAAATTTAGAGAAAATAAAAGATTAGATTACCTACTATCCTATTGTGAAACTCCTGAATGTAGGAGAAAAGTACTGCTGGCATATTTTGATGACATTTCCGATAACTGCAATAATTGTGATAATTGTATTAACCCACCAAAATTAATAGATGGTACAGTCTTAGCTCAAAAACTACTTTCGACAATATATAAAACTGGACAATATTTTGGTCAAGCTCATGTTATAAATGTTATAAGAGGGTCAGAAGATAAAAAGATTATTGATAAAGGACATAATAATCTATCTGTCTATGGAATTGGAAAAAATAAATCTAAGGAATTCTGGCAATCTTTTTTAAGACAACTATTAGCTTATGGGCATCTTAAAATTAATTTTCAAAAATATGGTGCCGTACAAATTACTAATATTGGGGTTGAGGTATTAAAGAATAAAGTGAAGTTTTTATATAAAGATATACCAATTAAGATGAACCAAGAAATAACAAGATTAACTAAGTATAAAAATATAAATTTATCAAACACGAATGTAGATTTACTAAATGCTCTTAGGTTTTTAAGGTTAAGTATTGCAAAAAAACAAAAGCTCCCTGCTTATACGATTTTTCACGATAGTACTCTAATACAAATGTCTGAAAGAAAACCTAGAAATAAGTCGGACATGTTAGATATTGATGGGGTGGGTCCTATAAAATTTAAAAAATATGGACTAATTTTTTTAGAGACTATTAACAACTTAAAATAAAAATTAATTAGAGTTTTGATAGTAGGTAAATTATTTTTAAGCATTAATAAAATTATTTTTTTGCCTTGTAGTGCCTTATTTATAAATATATAAATT
Organism: alpha proteobacterium SCGC AAA536-K22; assembly: GCA_000421325.1. Lineage (GTDB taxonomy): Bacteria > Pseudomonadota > Alphaproteobacteria > Puniceispirillales > Marisalimonadaceae > Marisalimonas. Next base: position 13,559 of record ATWQ01000020.1, on the reverse strand, counting down.
AACTTTATAGATCTTGATCAAGGAGCCTAATAATGGATGGATCATGTTGCGGCCCAGGATACGCTAGTCCCTCCGAGGCAGTAAAAGCACCACAAGAAAAATTATTATATAGTATAGCTATTTACACAGGCACTGGCATACAAAAGCCAGATTATCTTGCTACAATTGACGTTGATCCTCAAAGTTCAAATTATTCAAAGGTTATTCATCGATTAGAAATGCCTGGGATTGGAGATGAATTACACCATATGGGGTGGAACGCATGCTCTTCTTGTCATGGTGATGAAAAAATGAGCCGAAAATATCTGTTAGTACCCGGCGTTAGATCAAATAATATATACGTTGTTGATACGGCATCAAATCCAATCGCTCCATGTTTACACAAGATTGTTGATGGAGCTGAGATTAAAACAAAAACTAATTTATCAGGTCCACATACCGTTCATTGTCTTGGAACAGAAATAATTATTTCTTTTCTTGGTGATGCAAAAGGAGAAGCACCAGGGGGCTACTTACATCTTAATAAAGACTTTGAGATTGTTGGTCGTTGGGAGAACTCTATGGGAGATATTCCATTTAGTTATGACTTCTGGTACCAACCACGTCATAATGTCATGGTTAGTTCAGAGTGGGCGGCACCCAACACATTTATGCCAGGGTTTGATCTTGAAGAGGTTGGTCATCTTAAATATGGAAGACGTTTACATATTTGGGACTTTGAGAAAAAAAAGCCTATTGAGACAATGTATTTAGGTGAAGATGGACTTATTCCTCTTGAAGTTAAATTCATGCATGATCCGAATAGTAGTCATGGGTTTTGTGGGGCAGCTCTTAGTGCAAATGTCATACATTTTTGGAAGTCTTCACAAGATAAATGGGAATGGGAAAAAATAATAGATGTAGATAATGAGCCCCATCCTGACTGGCCAATCCCAATCCCTGGTGTAATGTCAGCTCTGTTAGTGTCAATGGATGATAAATATCTTTATATAAATAATTGGCTTCATGGAGATATGAGGCAATATAATATATCAGATCCTCACAATCCAGTTTTGACTGGTCAAGTCTGGATGGGAGGTCTTTTAGGAAAGGCACCTATTGTAAATGGTGTTAAGGTGACAGGTGGTCCACAAATGTATCAGTTATCATTGGATGGCAAGCGCATGTATGTTACCACTTCTCTTTTTTCAACTTGGGACAATCAATTCTATCCTGAGATAAGAACTAAAGGTGGAGTTATGTTTATGATTGATTGTGATGTAGAAAATGGAGGCATGCAAATAAATAAAGACTTTGTTGTAGACTTTGGTAAAGAACCTAATGGGCCCAGTAGATGTCATGAAAGTCGATATCCAGGCGGAGATTGTACAAGTGATATTTGGTTATGAATAAGATTACAATTGCAAATCGCAACAATACCATTTTTGAAGTTAAAGGCACTAAACCGTTGTTATTAGAATTACGCTCGCAAGGACTTGATCTTCCATATGGATGCCAATATGGGGGGTGTATAACCTGTGCTGCAAAATTAATTCATGGTGAAGTTGATCAAAGATCTCAAGTTGCCCTTAATAACAGGCAAATAAATGATGGGTATGTTGTTTTATGTGTCGCTCGTGCAAAAACAGACTGCACATTCGAAATAGGCGTTGAAAGTCACGACAAGCTATATCGAAATCCATTTATTGATCCTTTGTCTCCTCACGAACTTAAATCTAATATTGCAATTTTAAAGGATAAAATTAATGAATCCCCATGAGTCATATAGTGACGATTATCTTCAAGATATTCTAAGCTCTGTTAAGACAATAGCAATGGTTGGTGCTAGCCCTGATAAGACTAAGTTTAGCTATGGTGTACTCAGAGTATTACACGAAACAGGGTACGACATGATACCTGTAAATCCACGTCCTGGACTAAAAGAAATTAGGGGGTTAACCGTATATTCAAGTTTAGATAAAATAGATCGACCAGTGGATATGGTTGAAGTGTTTAGAAAGCCAGAGGATTTACTTGGCATAGCTGAAGAAGCTATAGCCATAGGTGCAAAAGTTTTATGGGGACAAATTGGTGTAATTAACTATGAAGCAGCTCTTTTGGCGGAAGAAGCAGGTTTAAAAGTCGTTATGAACCGTTGTCCAAAGATTGAACTTTTTAGGCCATTTTGGAAGCCTCGACTTGATCTAGGGATTTAGTTAGTTTGAAAAAAAACGTTTAATTAAGTTTGGTAAATTAACAACTAGTTTCATTGCGAGTATTAAAATAACTCCACCTAAAAAATTACCTGTTACAAATGATAACAAATTAATCTGGTATTTAAAAAATATAGAACATAAAATAATAAATGTTCCAAGAACAAACGTTGAGATAAAAGTAATTAATAATACATGATAAATATTTGTTTTATCGATTCTAAAATTTTTTCCTACTCCTACAGTTAGACTGAATTTCTGAAGAACAAATAATGTGATTGGCATACATACTAATTGGCACAATGATAAGATAAAATAATTATTAAAAGGTAATTCTAGATTATAACTTTCTAAAATAAGGTAAAAAATAATCTGAGAAGCTAATAAACTAAAAATAATTTTAATATTAAAAAATAGAAAACTTAATACAATTATGCCATAAGGGAAAAATAATAATAAAAATATTTTTTGTAGTTCAAAATTAGAATAAAAATAATACCATAAAAGAACTACAAAAATGTATGAAAAAAACACTATTAGAATTGATGTAATTCTATCTAAAAAATTATTTGTAAACATTTTAATATGATAACAAAAAGATAATCGTTACAACATGTTAATCAAATTTACATATCAGAACTTCTTTTTATCAAATTTTCAAATTGCTTTAAATCAAGATATGGTTGATAAATAGTTTTCTCGATTAGTATTTTCCTCCATTCACTATATTCATCCATCGCTTTAACTAAAAGCAAGGTCGCTCGGCAACCTACTGTTTTTCCTTTACGTTGTACAATAATGTAATTTTCAATTTCACATTCATTTAACATTAAGGATATAGTTTGTCTGTTTGTACTCATCTCTTTTACCAATTGTGAAATTGTATAAAACGCATCTTCATAATGTGCGTAAACCATCCATCTGGCGAAGGCATTTCTTAAGGGAGTTGAATTAAAATATCTTTGAATTTTAGAATTCATTCCTGTCTGTCGAGCCTGAAAAATTTCCATATCAACTTTGATAAGGCTTTTTCTATAATCAAGTTTAAGCTGATTAAGAATGATCTTCGAAGATTTTTTTATATCTGACATAACAAATCTTAACCCAAAACATATACTAATCAATTTTTTTATAAAAAAAGGCGACCTAAATCGCCTTTTATTAATTAATTTACCAGAATAATTAGAAACTAGCTTTTAACATAAATGAACTAATTGTTCCTGAGTCTGCAGTTTTAGTACCTGCAGTTGAACCAGTTCCAACCTTATAGTCATAGTCTGTTACAGTTATAAGAGCACTTAGTCCTGATGCAACTGGATAAGTTAACTCATAGTGATTAGCTGTATATTCTTCACCTAAATCTGTGGCTGCATCATCTTCTGCTTTCATAGTTGTAGCAGCTAATGTTATTCCACTTGGAAGAGTATAAGAAGCACCAAATGAATTACCAGTTTGATCTTCGCCCACTTCTTCTAAAGTAGCTTGGTTAGCTACAAAAGTTATTCCATTCATTACTACTTCAACACCAATTGTTGTTGCATCACTGTCTTGTGTAGCTGCTTCTGTAGTTGCAGTTGTGTAAGCTAACGTAATTCCTGCACCGGATGCCTCCATTGCATATGTCAAACCAAAGGCAGTTGTGTCAGTTGATGTGTCTGCACCTGAATCTTTATATGAAGCACCAGCTGTTAATCCACCCATTGAAGGTAACATGTACGTAATTCCGTTTACATTGCCATCTAACTGAGATCCAGTAGCAGTCATGATAGTGTTTTGAAGATCTAAAGTAGAACTCATGCCGTGTTCTTCAGAAACTAAAGCATCTGCAGAAATTGCCATTTGATCTTCGACACCGTCAGTTGTACCCACAGTAATACTACCAAAACCACCAGATATTGACATTGAATTATCATCAACACCACCACTGTCTGCATCTAAGTCGGCGTTAAAAGTAATAGTTAAACCACTATCAGTTTTATTTGTAAAATCAATGTTAATTTCATTGGCAGTTGTCATAGAAGTTCCGTCTGTAGCAGCGTTGTCAGTGTCACCACTAATCATTTCCCACTCAACCGTACCACCTATTGAAACGTCAGCAATAGCAGCTGTGCTCAGTAATACCGCTCCAGCTAGTGCTGAAGTTGAAAGTAAATATTTTCTCATAAAGATCTCCTTAAAAGATTGTTTAATTGTTAAAAAATGCGGCGCCTCATTGGTTAGATAAGGCGCCTCCAATACAATTACGGGGATACGCAAAAACGATTGGTATCATTTTGATACTATAATAATTGTAATCTTAAAAGTGAATTATGTATCAATATGATACTTTTATCATCAGCTGTGATATTTTTACAACACTTGTGAAATTTTAGATCTTAAATCAATATTTAATTTATAAATTTATGAGATACTTTGATAAATGATTTTCTTGAGTCTTCAGTGTCTTTTATAACTTTAATAATGTTATTGATCCTAAGTTTTTTTAAGCAACGGAAGAAAGTGGCTCTTGGATGTGGACATTGTTTCAAAATAGTTTCCAGGCGAGTTTGTTTGTCTTTACCTTGAATATGTATAATAGCCTGAAGTATATCGCGTTCTGTCAATGATAATTTATTTAGACCGAATTGTTCTTCTTTATTTCTTAATAAAGACCACAACTCTGACAAAGATTGTTTGGTCTCTTTCATTACGAATCCCCCCATTACTAAAATAATGATACATTTTTAAGCAATTATTACAAATACTTTAGTGATTATTACAAATATAATTATTTGTAATGTTAACTAAAAAAAATTATTTGATATTTTGTTTCCAAAATCTAAGAATTTATATATATATTTTGCCAAGAATAATTAAATATATTTTAATAATTTTGGAAAAAAGAAATTGATAAAATCAAAACCAACAATTGGGTTTATAGGCGCAGGCAACATGGGTTTGCCAATGGTAAAAAGCCTGATCAAAAAAGGTTTTGAAGTTAAAGTTTATGATATTAATCCCAACATTACTAAAAAATTGGAAAAAGATAATATAAAAGCTGTAAATAATTTAAGAGCTGTAGCTAGTAATCAATTTATAATCTCAATCTTACCTGACACACAAAATGTAGAGAGTGTGTATAATTCTGACACTGGTATAAATTCTTATTTGAAACCGGGAACAATTGTAATTGATATGAGTACAATTTCATCTTCGTCTGCCATCGAAATTGGTAAAAACTTACAAAAAAAGCAAGTAGAATTTCTAGATGCCCCTGTAAGTGGAGGGGTAAAAGGAGCATTAAATGCTAACTTATCAATAATGGTAGGAGGCAAAAAAGTTACCTACAAAAAATCATTAGATGTGCTTAATTATTTAGGCGAGAATATAATATATGCTGGAAAACTTGGAATGGGGCAAGTTTTCAAAATGTGTAATCAAATAATGGTTGGCTCACACATACAGGCAATGTGTGAGGCTTTTGCTTTATGCAAATCTAAAGGAGGTGACTTAAAACTTTTAAAGGAAACTTTAATTGGCGGTTCTGCAAACTCCTGGATGCTTGAAAATTTGGGTAAAGATGTCATCGATAAAAATGAAAATGCTGGATTTAGAATAGATTTACAATTGAAAGATTTAAAATTGGCAAGCGAGGCTGCGTTTGAAAGCGGAGTACCTCTTCCAGGTTTATCATTGGTATTAGCATTATATCTTGAAGCAAGGGCTCATAATGAAGGAAAAAATGGAAACCAATCCTTGTTTAAGACATATGACAGAATGTCAAACCAGAAGTAATTAACATATCTTTATTTACCTTCAAAAATTCTAATATCTCTATCTGCTCCTCCATCTAGCGCCTTTAGAGCAGCCTGATAATCATCACTATTGTAAGCAGCCTTTGCTTTTTCAAAACTCTCAAATTCAACCAAAACGGTTTGCTCTGCAGCTCCATTTTCGTGAGCATCTACTATGTTAGTGCTAGCCAGTGTTTGCCCCCCTGCTTTAATCATGGCAGGACCTGCAAGCTCTAAATAAGCTTGTCTTTTTTCAGGGTTTGCTGGTGAACGATGAGCACTTAAAAAATAACCTTTAGGCATAAAAACTCCTTTTAATATATAAATTTGGTTAAATACTTTTATTAAGATAATCATTTCTTATATAAATTCTATCAAAAAAGGAATAATACATGACAGATAAAAACTTAAAAAAATCTATGACAAGAGCTCATTCTGGAGGCACACATCATTTTTTGAATACAAAGTTTTTAGGTTTAGAAGGTGAAATATATAAATATGAACTTCAGTTTTCTAAAGAATGTTTAAATCCGTTTAAGACTGTACAAGGTGGTATGATAGCTAGTGCTATAGACGAAATAACATCAATAAGCGTTAATATATTTACCAAAGATAAATATTTACCTAGTTCAACAGATATACATATATCTTTCCACAGACCTCTATTTTTAGGAAAAGTAATAGGAACTGCAAAAATAATTAAATTAGGTAAACAGATAGTATCTATTGAGGGTAGACTGATATCTTCTTCTGGTAAGATAGCTGCTTCTGGCCTTCATACTGCAGTCTTAACTAAAACTTCAGAAATTAATAAATCTCAATAGAATTAGATTATGATTAAAAAGCAAAATCTCCCTTCAAAAATTTGTATTGTTTGTGAAAAACCATTTACGTGGAGAAAAAAATGGCAGAAAGTATGGAATGAAGTTAAATACTGTAGTGAAAAATGTAAAAGATTTAAGGTAAAAAAAATTGAAAATAGATAAACAAAACTTTGACATTGATAGTGTTATTGAAATGGCTTGGTGTGATAAAACAAGCTTTGATTCGATAAAGTCTCAGACTGGTATACCCGAAAAAGATATAATTAAAATAATGCGTTCTAATTTAAAAAAAACTAGTTTTAAGATTTGGAGAGAAAGGGTATACGGTCGAAAAGCTAAACATGCCAAAAAATAAAATTCAGATTGTATGGTTTAAGAGAGATTTAAGGATAACTGATCACAGACCTATGTTTGAAGCCTCAATTAACTCAATTCCAACATTACCTATTTATATAGTTGAGACTGATTACTGGAAACAACCATTTGCAAGTAAAAGGCATTGGAGTTTTATTCACGATAGTCTTACAGATTTAAGAAAAGATTTAAAAAATATTGGTCAAAGCTTGATAGTTAGGTCAGGTTCAGTAAAAAAAATATTTGAAGAACTATCATACCGTTATAATATTATATCAATATTATCTCATGAAGAGACGGGTAATCAATGGACTTATGATAGAGATAAATCTTTACAAAATTGGTGTCTTCTAAAATATATATCATTTACTGAATTTCCTTCAAATGGAATTGTAAGACGTTTAAAAAATCGATCGGAATGGTCTAAAATAAGAAATTCAAGGATGAAAGAAAAACTAGTTTCCACTCCAATAAAATTAATACCTCTTATTGGAATTGAGGAAGGTATAATACCTTCTAAAGAGGATCCTGTCTTAGAAAATAATTATAAAGGAATTGTTCAAAAAGGAGGACGAAGCGAGGTTTTAAAAATAATGGAGAGTTTTTTATCTTACAGAGGTAAAAATTATACATACAATATTTCTAAACCAGGTATCTCTGAACAAACGTGCACAAGACTTTCACCACATTTAACTTGGGGAACAATTTCTTCAAAAGAAATTTTACAATTATTAAACTTAAAAAAAAGGGATTTAATAGAAGATGAAATAAAAAATTGGAAAAAAAATTTATCTTCGGTTATTTCACGTTTGTCTTGGAGATGTCATTTCATACAAAAATTGGAGTCTCAACCGGCAATTGAGTACAGTTGTATGCACTCATTTTATAATGGTTTGAGAGAAAATAATTTTAATATAGAATACTATAATGCATGGAAGAACGGTCTTACAGGTTATCCATTTGTAGATGCTTGTATGAGAAGTTTAAATTATAACGGATGGATAACATTTAGAATGAGGGCCATGCTTGTTAGCTTTGCCAGTTACGATCTTTGGCTTGACTGGAGGAAAACCGGACATCATTTAGCTCAGACATTCACAGATTATGAACCAGGCATTCACTATAGCCAATTACAAATGCAGTCTGGTGTAACTGGAATCAATAGTTTGAGAATATATAATCCTGTCAAGCAATCAATAGATCACGACCCAAAAGGAAAATTTATAAAAAAATGGGTTCCAGAACTCAAAAAAGTCCCAGATATTTGGATACACGAACCTTGGAAAATGGATTTCTATACTCAACAAAAAAATAATTGTTTGATTGGTAAAGATTACCCTAAACCAATTGTTGATCATTCTGATGCAGTTAAACAAGCAAAATCAAAATTGGCACTTGTTTTAAAAAAAGATAGTTACAGAAAAGTATCTAAAATAGTTTTAAATAAGCTAGGTAGTAAAAGAGATAACAAAACTAAGAAAGTCACAAATAATCAATTGCAACTTATATAATAATAATTAACTTTTTTTTGTTATTATTGGCTTTTTTCTTTTTGGATAGCAGGTTTTACAAATTTTACAAACCGTTCCATTACATCCCCAAGCTGAACAAAATTCTCTTCCATAAAATATAATTTGCAGATGTAACTTATTCCATTTTTCAGATGGGAAAAGTTTTTTTAAGTCGTTTTCAGTATTTTTTACATTTCTCCCGTTAGTTAAGCCCCACCTTTGAGCAAGTCTATGTATATGTGTGTCCACTGGGAAAGCTGGAACACCAAATCCCTGAGAAACAACAACACTTGCTGTTTTGTGACCGACACCTGGTAACTTTTCTAATTCATTAAGATCATTTGGCACGATACCATTAAATTTAGTTACAAGAATTTTGGATAGATTGGAAATTGCTTTAGATTTTTGAGGTGCTAACCCACACGGCCTTATAATATTATATATTGTGTCTACAGGAACTTTCTTCATATCAAAGGGATTATTAGCGATTTTAAATAAGGATGGAGTTACTTTATTTACTCGTTCATCTGTGCATTGGGCGCTAAGTAATACAGCAACTAATAACTCAAAAACATTTTTATTGCTAAGAGGAATAGGTGTTTCTGGATAAGTATACTCCAAAAAATCCATTATAAATTTTGCTCTTTCAGATTTTAACAAACTAATATCCTTAAAATATGTGGGTATTGTATTTAAAAATATAATTTTTAAAATTACAAAATTGTTTATAAACATAATATTCTAATTAACTATAAAAAGTTTATAATTTAAATAATGAAAAAATTAAAAATTTTTAAACAAGGAATCCTCGAAGAATTGCCATTACAACTAGGAGTATTTCCTTTTGGGGTGATTTATGGAGTAATGGCTATTGAAAGTGGTTTAACGCCTATGCAAGCTTTTCTAATGTCATCAATTATATTTGGAGGAGCAAGTCAGATAGCATTTGTTCAACTTATTTCAAACACTACTCCATTTGGAGTAATAGTAACGACTGTAAGTGCAATAAATTCGAGACACTTATTATATAGTATTTCAATGATGGAATTTTTAAAAAACTTATCTTTGAAATGGCGTGTAATATTAGGTTATTTATTAACGGATGAAGCATATGCCATATCAATAAGAAGATTTATAAATCAACCTAATACATCTTTTCTTCATTTTCACCTTTTAGGCACAGGAATAACATTATTTTTGTCTTGGCAAATTTCTACTTTGACCGGTGTTTTGTTAGGCGGTGATTTACCACAATTTTTAGATTTACAATTTATTATTCCTCTTACTTTTATTGCTATAATTATTCCTATGATTAGATCAATTTCTACATTTCTTGTAGTTATCAGTTCGGCTTTTTGTGGATTAATTTTTAAAAACTTAGATATAAGTTTTTGGATTATCATCTCAGGATTTATTGGCGTTCTAGTTGGCATAGTTTCTAATAAATTAGATAAGAAAAGATGACATGGTCTTTAATAATTTTATGTGGGATAATCACATTTTTGATGAGATTTATTCCATTGTCTGGGATAATTTCAAGAGAATTATCTCCTTCTACTAAAAATTCGTTTAAATACATCCCTCTAGCAGTTCTGACTCCTATAATTGTCAATGATTTATCGATTGTTGAAAATAATAATCTTTTTTTAATTGAAAACTATAAATTATATGCAGGTATAATCGCTATTATTGTAGCATTTATAACAAACAATATTCTTGCTACAATATCTTTAGGTATGGCAAGTTACTTACTCATGTCTAATTTTATTAATATTTAAAATTTTTAGGATAAATTTATGGAAAGAAATATTAAAGGTATTAACGGATGTGCAAAGGATTGCCACGAAGCTGCAGTTAAAGGTGGTTGGTGGCACGACGATAGAGGTAAAAAAAAGGACAGAAATGTAGGTGAGTTATTATGTTTGATACATTCTGAGATTAGTGAGGCAATGGAAGGTGCAAGAAAAGGTTTAATGGACACTCACTTAAAACATAAATCAATGATGGAAGTAGAATTAGCAGATGCTATTATTAGAATTTTTGATTTAGCAGAATCAAGAGGTTTCAAATTAGGGGAGACTATTTACGAAAAATTGGAATACAATAAATCAAGAGCTGACCATCAAATTACAAATCGTCTCAAAGAAGGTGGAAAGAAGTTTTAGTAATAAGTATTTTTTCAATTTAAATTAAAAAACCAGAGTTGCAAATGAGCTCAAAAATTTCAAATATAATGTCACTTGATGACCATGTAATGAAAATTAATCTAGCTAAAAATAAAGTAAAAATTAGTATATTTGAAATGGCAGAGGCTATCACCAATGCAGTTAATCAATTAGAAAACAGGCAAACAGAGTTAGCCAGTAAACTAGGAATGTCCAAGGGGACACTTTCCAAGTGGTTGTCAATTGGATCTTGTAATCGTTTAATTAGTGTAAAAGAATTAGCTCCCACCTCTTTTGATTCTTTATATCAATTAAGTGCTTTAGATAATCAATATCTTAAATATTATGGAAAAGAAAAGGGTAGTAAAAACTTTTTGAAACTCTTTGAAAATAAAAATATAACTTCTTCTTCTCAAAGAAAAGATATTATTAAATTTCTAAAATCACATAAAGAAAGACTTAATAAAAAAGAAAATATTGAGGTTAACAAATTTCGTGAACAAAAGCTTAAATCAGAAATTAAGTTAAAGGTTTTGGTTAAATCAAAGTTATTTTTTAACACAATTATTGTTGTTCCATCAAATGAACAGCTAGATAAGTGGAAAAAATCTGAATTCAGTGAAGATATTAATGATGACTATCCAGTAAGAAGTCTAGAAAATGAAAATAAGAATATTTATCAACAATGCTTAATTAAGGTGAAAGCAAAAAATATTGATATTTCTATAGCTTGTTTAAAATCTTGGGGATTTAATTATAATAAGATTTTAGTACCCACACAAAATAAAAAAGGTCTTGTAGATGTTTCCTCAGAGTTTATTTTAATAATTGGCTTTAAAGGAAAATTAATAAACAAAGAGTTAGTTTTAAAATCAAACGAAACAACCGATCTCATTGAATATGCTCAAAAGACGGGGGTAGATCCATTTTTATTTATAGGGGAAGTTGTTACTAATCAAAATTGGATATATTGTGTTGGTTAATCAAAAAAAATTCTCACGAGAAACTTTTTGTAATAATATTGAAGTTGTTAAATTTATTTAAATAAAACTAAAAGCAAATAAATGAAATCTACAAAAGTTTTAGTTCCCTCAGGAGTTCTTGGATTGGGCTTTGATTTAAAAGCTTTAAATTCTGGTATGAAAAATAAACCTGACATAATTGCTATTGATGGCGGTTCAACTGATAGTGGCCCATTCTCTTTGGGATCTGGAACTTCTAAATATTCAAGAGCTGCAGTAAAAGCAGAGTGGAAAAGTCTTATGGTGGCAAGAGAGAAAGCAAAGATACCTCTAATCGTTGGAAGTAGCGGAACTTGCGGCACTAACGGCATGGTTGACTGGATGGAAGATATCACAATTAAGTTAGCAAAAGAGTTAGATCAAAGTCTAAAAATTGCTAAACTATACTGTGAACAAGATAAAAATTATATCAAAAATAATTTTATAAATAATAAAGTCTCTCCCCTTAACCCTGCTCCTTATTTAGATATAAATTTAATCGATGACATGACGAATATCGTTGCACTAGCTGGTACTGAACAAATTCAAGAGTGTTTAAAAACAGGCGCAGACATTATTTTAGCTGGTCGAACTACTGATACTGCTATTATTTCAGCTTTGCCTTTAATGAGAGGGGCAGATCCTGGTTCGTCATGGCATGGTGCTAAAATTGCTGAATGTGGAGCCTTATGTTCTAATAATCCAACTTCAGGAGTAGTATTGGTAGAATTTGATGAAACTGGCTTTAAAGTTGAGGCTATGTCGAAAAATGCATTTTGCACTCCAGACACAGTTGCGGCTCATATGCTTTATGAAAATGCAGATCCTTTTATTTTATTAGAACCAGGTGGATATATGGATGTAACTAACGCATGTTATAAACCTATAAATAAAAGAAAGGTTAGAGTAGAAGGTGCAACTTGGCATCCATCAAAAAATTATAATGTTAAGTTAGAAGGAGCCCGTGTAGTTGGTTATCAAACTTCACTATTAGTATTGTTAAGAGATAATAATTACGTTCAAAATGTCAAAGAATGGACAGAAAAACTTTCAAAATTTTTAAAAAAAGAAATTAAACTTAGAATGAAGTTAGATATTTCAGACTATTCTCTAGATTTTAGGCATATTGGATTAAATTCAACTTTAGGAAAATTAGAAAAAAATGAAGGGAAACCCATTGAGGTAGGTGTTTTATGTATTGTCACATCAAAAAAAAATAAACTATCTACTGAAATAGCAAAATTAATAAATCCATTCTTGTTACACTTTCCCTTAACTATAAATGAAGAATTACCTACTTTTGCTTTTCCATATTCTCCTGTCCATTCAGACAGAGGATGCGTTTATGAATTCTCTTTAAATCATCTTTTAGAATTAAATAATCCAATGGATGCATTTCAAATAAAAATATCAGAGGTATAATTGTCAACTCTTGGAGAAAAAGTTAAGAAGATTAGATCAAAAAATGCAGGACCTTTTTGGATTACCATTGATATTTTTTGCGGAAACAAAAAAATCTATGACGACATTTGCATTAATTTAGATAATCTAGAAATAGCTAATTTACTAATGATAGATAGTCAAAACTTGAAAAGATTTGAAATTGAAAATTTAAACGTCGTAAAATTTTCTTTTCCAAGAAATGTAATTCAAGGAAATATTTATGATAGAGACATGCATGGGGCCCAATTGGGTATTTTATTGTCTGAGATGACTTACTAGTTTAGTTTATTAAATCC
>ATWQ01000019.1 GCA_000421325.1 alpha proteobacterium SCGC AAA536-K22 | reverse complement strand
AGTTTGTCTTGTTTTGATCTGATGCTTTGTGGTGGGTAGAATGGTGGGTATAGATTTTATCTAATTAATAATATCAATTAAATCAACAACTTAATAGTATTTAATGGCGGAGAGGAAGGGAATCCCTTCTTAACTCCAAAAATTACTTATATACACTGTAGATAACAAATATACACTTGTAAACTGGGTACATTCTGGGTACATTTATAAAAATGAGCAGAAAATACCACAAAACTTCTATTTCTAATAATGGTAATAACTTTTACCTTCAATTCCATATTAAAGACTGGATGAGACGATTACCAGATTTTATTAATCTTCCTGCAAATAAGAAAAACTTTAAAGAAACGCTTAGAACATCTGACTATAATCTAGCCTATGAAAGGGCTAATAAAAGATTAAAAGAACTGCAGATTATTGATAGACCAAAGCCTGAAGCAGTTCTAGTAGGGGCAGATGCTTATTGGAAAGGCACTCAAGATTTTGAAATTATGACCGATACTGATTTAGATACAATGTATGATTACCTCACCGAAATGATTTCAAGCAGCTCAATTTCTGACCATATTCATGAACTCAAAATTACAGATGAGCAAAGTTTTAGCAATGCAGAAAATAATCTGTTGGCGATTGAGAGAGAAAGAGAAAAAAGAAAATCAAAATTTTATGACAAACCTCATCCCTATCCTGTTGGTTTAGCAGTAATGTCTAATAAATATATGGAAGAACTTAAAGCTGAAGGCAAGTCATCAAAAACGCAAAATAAAGTTAAGAACGCTAGTAAACGTTTTCTAGAGTATAGAGAAATTGCTGATATAGAATTAAGATTAATTACCCCTAAGATGGTAAGTGATTACGTCAAGTTTGCACGAACAAAAGATAGAGCTGTCAGAACTTTTAGAAATGACATTAACTATCTAGGGGCTGTCTTTGAGTTTGCCAAAAGAGAAGGTTATTTAAACAATATTGAAAATCCTTTTAGAGGTCAGAAAATGACTAACTTCAAGGAACCAAGTGTAAGAAAACCATTTACAAGTGAGATGATAGTAAAATTAATTGAACTAGCCTCTGAAGATAAAGAATTAACACAGCTTATTTATGTAAGTTATTATACTGGAATGAGATTAGATGAAATCTTTACTGCCAAACTAGATAAAGAAGAGAACGTAAGAATATTTAATGTTGCAGAAAATGGAGGAAAAACAGAATCAGCTACAAGAATAATACCCCTTCATTCTGAACTTAAAAAGATAACATTATCAAATTGGATGTCACCTTCATCAACTGCACTTGGTAAAAGGTTTGGAAGATTAAAGGATAAGATGTTAGAGGAACTTGAAATAGAAGAAGATAAAAATAAATTTGTACATCATTCTTTTAGACATGGATTTTCTACCATCTTACTAAATGCTAAATATTCAGAGTTAGAGATTTCTGATTTAACAGGTCACAAGAAATCTAATATAGGAAGAACACAAGCTGGGAAGACTTACTTTGCAAGACAGTCAATGTCTAAACTCTTTGAAATGATTGAAAGCATCCCAAAACTAAATGTATAATTTAATAGATAGGCATGACCCACACCCATGCCATACGTTATTATATACTCAAGCTCTTACATAGATGAGAAAATTAGGTGATTTCACTCAAAGCATCTTCAATACCTTGGACTTGTTGTTTAGCAGATACTCTTCTATCTAACCCACCTACACCACTACCTAATCCAGTCATACCTAAATACTGAATGTCTTTTGCATATGCTGCTTTAACAGCGTTATATGCACATGAGTAAGACACAGATGCATGACCAGATAAACCTTCTCCAGTTACGCTTACTGTAGGTGTAACAATTAACCATTCAACTTTTGAATGTCCTGTTTTAACAGCTATTGCATCTCCAACATCTAGCTTAAACTTATCAAAGTATTGCCTTACTGTGTACTCAATACCCACCCCAAAATAACGTCTTAGAACAGCATCATATCCACCATTCATAATACCCATTGTATTTGCAGGACTAACTACTGCGTCTATATCAAATGCTAATGGATTACCTAACTCAACATCAAAAGATGGATTACATTCATTAATTGAAGCTATTGTGCTTTTGTTATGGTCTGCAATTAAAACATTCATTAAGATACTCCTATAAATTTTTATGTCATTTCTCTATAGGGTGGAATTGGCGTATGAAAATTTATTCTTTCATATGTTTTATAATTAGGTCTGATACTAAATCAGTTTCAGAATAGCTGATGTTTCTGAAGGGAGTTCCTCCATTATTGACACCTAAGTAAATTTTACAATCAGGTATTTTATTATGTGTAAAATATGTAATGTTTTTACGACCTAAATCTTTGACATCTTTATTTTGTACATCATCATAACTAAAAGTAGTTTCAATATTCTCATTATTTTTGAGTATAGTTTTTTCAACAAAATTATTAGATGTTAAATATTCTTTAGCTAAAGATATTAAAATTACATTTGGTTTTAGAATTTTGATTAACTCTAACCATATTTTAAAACCTTGTTTTTTTAATTCATCTGATAAATCATTTGGAATTCTAGTTTTTTTATTATTTACAAGTCCATCCCAAGTTGGATTGGTAGCTATTGGAGTACACAAATCAGTATTTAAGGCACGGTTTATAAAACCTTTATTAGAGTAATATGAAACATTCATTTTATTCATGATTTTCTCAGTAAATCTATCAAACCAATCATCATAAGGGTTAAATTTAAAGTATTCATTTAAAGTATCTAAAACTTTCATTGCATCATCTTCATTCAATTTATCGGGGCAAAAAGAAAATCTACGTTCATCAAATTCCTTGTCAGATGGATTAAGGGCAACCGTAATCATTTTAATATCGGAATTTAGATATTCTATAATATTGCCAAAGAATAAAATTGGTATTGCTGGTTTAACTACCCATTCATAATGTTTAAAAGAATTATAATGATTAATAGATTTCATCATCAATTCTATTAATTCATCTCTGATATCTTTATCAATATTCATTTGGATATAGTCAATCCCAATCACCTGCCGGAAACACTTCTAATTGCTTCTCACCACACTTATGACAGTTATATTTTGGAATATCTTTCTCTTCAATAACGTTCATAACACTAACTATATTTGATGATTTACATTCAGAACAATAGATATTTTTTATATCAAATTCCGTACTAAAATCAGAACCTATTTTATGATTGAGAAAGTTTTCAGTATCTTGGTCTAATTCAAGGTCTAAATAATTACATTTAGGACAATGGTAAAGATTAGTTAATTGACCTGACATTCCCATGCCTATGAAATAATCTTCATTATCATTACAGTTCTTACAGTTTATATTAATTATGTCGCCCATATTCTCAATATAATTCGCTCAAATGTTTTCATATTAAATTCTTAGGGTATGCATGACCCACACCCCCTATACGTTATAATATACTCAAGCCCTTACACAGATTAGGAAAATTAAATGTATACATTAGTTCTTTTTTTTAAATTTCCAAACTCGTCTATAAACAATTCAAATGGTTTTGGAACAATTCTTCTTTTATTATTAAAACAAAAAGGATTGCTTTCACCTCTATAAGCCGCGCACAAATCAGTGGCGTCAACTAGCAAAACTTTATTTTTTTTGGCTGTATGCTCAGCTTGAGTACTAAATCCATTAGGACAAACCACAACTACGTCTAATTTTGGTCTATAAGGTTTACTTTGCATGGTTCTAACACCAATAGCTTCTCTAATTATAGCTGGGCCAATCCTTGCAGTTCCTTTGCACTGAATACATAATGGATTATTGTCATCGTCTTGCACCCACAAATCTATACCATTATCATAGCTGGTTTCTGTAAGTTGGGCTGAGTAACCCATCTTTTTGAGCAAATAAAAAACTGCATCCTCTAAATAATAATCTTTTTTAATCACCCAATAATAACGTGACAATGGAACATTGACATTTAACCAATAATACATTGATGTTTGATAAACTTCATTGCTATCAAAATTATTTTCAATTGGTTTGGCTGAATTGTTATAAATATTTTTTCTAAATGCATTATGCTCTGGAGTAACATCATTTTGATAAAGATTAACATTATACATTGGAGGGGTATTATATTTAAAAAATTTCTTTCCAGTATCAGGGTCTATTCTAAAATAAATTGGACTAATAAAGTTTAAATCATTATCAAATTCTTGATTTTCAGTATCTTCATACTGATTACGCGTCTCATTATATTTCCACTTTTCAGTATTCATGATTGAGTAATCCAACAATAAGAAATTTTAATTTATAAATTTGATACATAAAATGATTTTAATCAAATCTACCATCACGCGTAAAGTTTTATAATGCGCCATAAATTTGTCTAATTATTCCTTCAAGGTTATTAATTAGGAGGAGTTATGAAATATGTAATCTCAATTTTGTTACTAATGTTTTATGTATCAAATTCAAAAGCAGAAACACTTAATTGTTTATTTGAAAAGATAGATGAAGGACCAGAAGTAGTAACCTTTGAAAAAGAAAAAGGTTTTTACTACGCAATACCTCATTACCGTGGAGATGAATTTCCCGGCGTTGGTTATAAAGTGGTTTTTAATCAAGATGGTTTTTTAACTCTGGCAAGAGGTAATGATGATTCAGCTGAGATTTGTATTATTAATAAAAAAGAAAACTACTTTGAATGTACCGGTCTTACTCTAAAAAATGAAGTGTCAGGAAGAATTACCGGTAATTGTTATGATTTCAAGAAATGAATATTAATGAGAAATATCCCTTGAACGAAGATAAGTGGGAATATGACAAAATGCTTAATTATTATAAAAATGTATTAAGTAAAGAATATGACGAAAACCGTAACTTCATCGCTCCAACTAGCTATAGAATTGACCCACATGATGGTAAAAAGTACTTTGATTACGATATTCCCAAAAAATTTCTTAGAGAAGAAGGACGTACAAATCCTGTCTGGATAAATCTATTTGTCAAAGTAAGAGATATACCAAAACCCCAGAAAGATAATTACAATTCAAATGAGGAATTTCATACAGCTATGTTTATGTGGCTGGATTTTCATGTTCCTTTATCTATTAATTATTGGGGAATAAGAAAAGGAAAAAAACTAGAACTTGCAGTTCAGGATTTGTTAGAAAAAATGGGATATGAAGTTGAACACACAGGCAAAAGAAATGACAAAGGTATAGACTTAAAAGGTTTTAGATATACCGGAGAAGCTCCTCATTCATCTGGTCTAACCCTTCATAAATTTGAAGAAGTTAGCATTCAATGTAAAGGTACTGCTAAAATTGGTCCTGCCGTTATAAGAGAAGCAATTGGTGTTAAGACTGTAGTTGGAGGAATTGTTGCTGTAGTCTGCCCAAATGGTTTTAGTCAACAAGCAATAAGATTAGCAAATGAAAATAAAATTTTATTAGCAAATCAGTTTGATTTATGTGCGGCTTATAGAGGTGAAAGCAATCCTTTTGATAAAAGTAATTTACCTTAACGACAAGGATAATCTTTTCCAGCCCACGATGAAACAGTCCAAGCAGCAAATTAGGCAAATTATTTAATCCTTTATTGTTGTGTAAACTTAGAAAATAACTATGATTTATATAGGTATTTAATAAACCAACTTGTACACCTTGGCATTTGCCTAAAGTACTAAAGCGGAGATTTCCAAATGAAAAATAGTGAGCATTTAAAATACTGCAAAAGAGTAGCAGAAGTTTTAAGTTATGACAGATTGCACAACCTTGATAAACTTCAAAGACAATCTTGCTGTTATTAATCCTGATTTAGCTATTCAATGGTATCAACCACAAAATGGTAATATAACCCCATATGATGTAACACCAAAATCTGGTAAAAAGTTTTGGTGGGTTTGCAAAAATAATCATTTCCATTTTGCTTCTATTTCAGATAAATCTAGAAGGAATACTTGCCCATTTTGTAAAGGAAAAGGTGGAAGCAGAAAATATACTGCACCTGATTTCTCATCATAATCCATTGTAGTATCATTCATTTAATATTCTAATGGGGTATACATGACCCACACCCCCTATACGTTATAGTATACTCAAGCTCTTACACAGATTAGGAATTTTTTTTGCATCTATAAGTAATAAATACAAATCCTACTTTATCAAAAGTAGTTTCTGTCTGGATTAGAAAGTTATTGTATCTATCGTTATACTTTAGCGTAATTAATTGTATTCCATCAAATGCATCAAATGAATTTGTAGTTTGTTTAACTATTGGGATTTTTTTAGAAATTCCTTCAATATTGATTGAATCTTTTTCCCATTTAAAATTTAAATTTAATTTGTCTTTTCTTTTTGTAATTTCTTCACCAAAGGAAGCGAGTACATCTTTTGAAGTACAAGAGTAATTATCACCAATTCTGGCATGAGATGGGTAGCTAAAAAAAACTATAAATATTGCTATAGTTATAACCAACATCAAAAAGAATTTCTTATATACGTTAATCAATTGAGTTATACTTCTGCTCTAAAAGAAACATTAGATAATCAAGGTCATTTTCTTTCTTGAATGGAATTTTGTATGAATGACCTGTCTCTCCACTTTTCCATGTCCAATTTCCTTCAACAGATATTTTTTTAGGGTCATCTAATGTAAAAAAACCTTTGGATTTTATTTTATCAACATTTAAATTTCCTCTGCGAATATCAAGACGGAACTCATTGTTTCTAAAATGTATATAGCAAACAGTTATGTTGTTTTTTTTCCAAGAAATATAACTTTTTGAGACAGAGAAACTTGTGTCAGGGTAACCTTCAAGTTTTTCTCTTAGTCCTTTCCAAAGTGGTTTTATAGAATCGTTAAGATTATTTATGTGGTCATCTTCACTCATAGACTTGATTTCAGAAGATACTTTAGAAATAACAGAACTCTTATCTCCTTTAGATATTTTTTGAATACTTTCAGAAGAAGAAGCAATATACTGTTCAAATGAAATTAAACCTTTTTCAAATTGTTTAATCTCCCAAAGTTCAAAGGGAACATCCCTGAAATTAATACTGTTTTTTTGATATGCATTAAAAGATGGTGCTATAAAAATAACTTTAGATGATGACCAATCTACATCTGTACGTTTTAAACCTTCTTTGTTTTTTTCATTATATTCAAGTATGAACTCTGCTTTATTATTTATCATGATTGATAAGTAGGAGTAACCTTGGTCAACAACGGAATAACTATGTCCTTTTTTATACTCAATTATTACAAAAGAATTGTTTTGTTTATCAAATGCTAGAGTGTCTAACCTAAACTCTCCAATGGAAAGTTCAGACGATACAAATTGATAGTCAAAAATTACTTCAATATTTGCTTCTACTAAATCTTGAATATTTCGCTCAAGTTTAAATGAAACTTTGTCAATTGGTGTAAGTTTATTGTCTTTGTTATTAAAAAGTTGCATTAAATTACCTAACTCAAAGTCATTTTAAGGATAAATATTATATTCCTCTGTTGAATAATGCAATTAATTGAAAAAAATCACTGGAAAGTCGCATAAACGCTTGACTTTTTATACAAAATAGGTATAACTATATATATATAAAAAACCTCTCACATTCTTGCCACTTCCTCGCGAGAACCCATGAATGTTCAGACCACTTTTTAATGATGACTTGAGCTGAGTTTCAATATTTTCATATTGTAAAGCAACGACTTCAAATATGCAGAATAATACTAACTGCTAATGATAAAGGGGTTAAAAGAAGGCAGATACTACATCTCCCAAGAGTGTTGGGCAGCACTTTAAAATTGTCACCCGATAAAAGCAACGGTCATGTTGGGCGAAAATCCCTTACCAAAGTATTCTCATAATTTATCAACGGATTGGGTTTTCAAAACCTTCTTCGTTGATACCTAGTGGGAACTACAAGTGCCATGTATTTGAATTACTTAGATAGTATTAATCTAAATTGTTAAATACATTTATATGCCCCCATATACATTACAGGAGTTAAACAATGGGTAGACTATACACACATAACAATCTTAAAGATGCTAAAGAACAATTTGAGATAATGTTTATCAACGATGTTCTTCAAAACAATGAATACAGCTTACGCAAGTCTGCAGAGACTTTAGGTATGCATTATTCAGGATTACATAGGAAAATGCGTAATTTAGGTATGCCTAAGACATATAGGAGGACATCTAAATGAAAAAAAAACAGCATAGAGACTATAATCAGAAACTATCAGATATGCCTTATTACCTTCGTGGCTTCTCCAACAATCGTTGGGGAGGTCATAAGAGTAACAAAATGAGAGGACTAAGGGGTAGCACTTATGGACCTGCATCTAAGTGCAGAAACATTACTATCACACCTGAGATACAAGCTGAATATCAGAGAAAGTATGATTTAAACTAATTTTAATTGGACTAACTGTTGATTAGGTTACATTATTTAGTATTTATTAACTAACGTAGGTGAGGAATTACTTTGGTAGATAATATTATATTGGTTGGGATAGTTTTGAGCTTAATTATCAGTTATGGAATATTTTATATAAAACATGATGATGAGAGTGCTGGTCATTTAGATTTGGTTTTATTTACTCTTTTTTTAGCAATCCCAATGTGGATAGTAGGTTATTTAATATATTTAGCTTTAGGTGGAATTCATCTAATTTAATAAAAATATCAGTCAATTGTATACCATTTTCCACGCCAGTAAATATCTAACTCAAATCCATAACGATGTAATCCGTATGCTTCTTTAAATGTCAAATGGTCTACAAACCACATTGATGGATATTCATTTTCTCTGATAGTCAAACCCCAAAAGTATTTTTCTTTTTTATAAAAACTTATTGAATAAACATGAGCTTGTGTACAAGGTAATCCGCAATTATCCATAGCATGAATTGAAAAATAAAGATGTTTCTCCATTTTTCTATCAAAAGGATTATATAGTTCTTTTTCTTCAATTAGAATTGCTGTTGGATGAGTTTTAGCTTCAAAACAAATGGGATATGAATTGTTTTTAGTTTTGATATTTATCCCTGAATATTGAGGTACTTTAAAATCAATATTATCAAATGCTATATCTTTTCTTTTAGTACGGTTTATTACATGAGGGATGTAATCATATTCATTATCTATAAACCATTTACTTTCTATTTCCTTAGACATTTCGTCACAATGTTTAGCCATTTCTCTAGATTGAGCAGATGATATAATTAATGATGATAGTAATAAGATTAATAAATATTTCATAAAATCCTCAATATATGCTTATGATTAGATATTAATAATTTGTCATCTTTAAGACTGTTTAAACTAGAAATAGTTATACAATCAATTAGACAGGAGATTTAGTATGAAGGTTCATTTATCTTTATTATTCGTCATTTTATTCTCTCATTATTCATATGCTTTTAATACCTATAAATGTAAAGCAGTTAAGAGAATTGAATTAGCAGCTTGTGGTCATTACGCTATATGCAAAAACAGAGATACAGGAAAGGAAATCATTAACCCAATTGTATATCAAAGTTCAAATAAGATGGATTATACAATTCTTTCTACAGAAAATGAAATAATTTTGAAAAGAGTTTTTGATGGGCATATGCATAAGCTAAGAAAAAAAAATGCAGGTGAGTGGTACATTGGCAAAAATAGTATAAGAGTAGTTAACCAATATGCTGATACTTTGGTATTAAACAATGGTGAATTTTATTTTATTAAAACGCCAACTATGGGTTTCATTGATTATGGAACTTGTAAATTAGAATAAACTTTTTTTACGATAATTATGAAATCATTATTTGAAACCCTATTTACCACTAAAAATATTATCAGTGCAAAGTATCCCAGTGGCTGGAATGGATGGCTAAATGATGGAATGTCAGATGAAGTTGAGGGTGAGTTAACTAGATTCACTACTATGGATAGATTGCATATGCATAAGGTAGTTGATGATTTGATAAGTTATGGGTTTAAATCTCCTGAGTTAATTGATGGAGTTTTTCACTGCAAAGACTACTACCTTAATGTTTACGAGTACTATCAATATATTCAAAAAGATATTTCTAAATACTCTTGTAAAGCACCCCAATGGTTGCAAATTAAATCTCAACCAGTAATGCCATTAATGGAAATAGACAAAAAAAACTTGGATATTAGTGACTATAATGGACTGGATTATACTTATTTTTCAAAAGAATCATCTTAACAATATTAAAATATCAATAAAATAAAGATACTATTAACAAAAAAATATAAATCAAAACTGGGTACTTTCTAGGTACAAATGATATTTAAATTATATTAAGTTATTGATTTTATTAACTTTTTATATATTGGCGGAGAGGAAGGGAAACTAAATTGACACTTAGAAATTTCCAAGTTCCATTGTGGCTGCTGGAATTATCTCTTGTATAATTTTTTTACCTTTATATTTAAATTTATTAGTAACTGATAGCAAAGCAATTACACTATTATTATAATGATTTGCCACAGCAATTTGTCCCCATTTACCAGTTAAAACAATAACTGGTTTACCTGAAATTTCAGAAATCCAAAAATAATAACCATATTTTTGATATTTTCTTAGATTAGTTGGTAATGCGTTTTTGATACCATCTAGGAGATAATTACCCATACAAGATTTTGAATTAATTTCTTTATTCATATAGTTAGCCATGTTTGCCCAATCTCTAGTTTTCATAAACATACCAGCCATACCTAGTGACATTTTATTATTATCTTCAAGCCAATATAAAGAACCTTCTGGTTTTATATTTGGAAAAACATCTTCAAAAAAAACTTGAGCAACAGATTTTTGTGTTATCTCATTAATTAATATTGATGCAGCGGTTATATCAAGAGAATGATATCTACTCATCTTCCCTTGTTCAGAAAATTTAGTTTTAATTTTTTGAATTACTTTTACTAAATCATTACTTCCATTATTTTTACGATTCATCATTATGTGATTTAGTTTTCTTTCATTATCACGATTCTCATTAATACCACTAGACATCCTTAATAAATTACGAACAGTGATATCTTTGTAGATACTGTTGTTTAAAGATTGTGAATACTTAGAAGTTGTATCATCTAAAGATTTTATTTGCCCACTGCATAATAAATGTCCCATTGTTAACCCTAGAGCTGTTTTAGTCATAGACATCCCATGCGCATAGAAATCTGGATTAGCTTTTAGTTTTTTATTATATCTTTCATAAACAATCTTGCCGTCCTTCATTGCGACGGCAGAGAAATTACCTGGAGCTTTGAAGAATTTATCTAGATTTATTTTTTGACCAAGCTTAGTTTGCTGTGGATTTTTATTTTCAAAAAATGCAACTGGTGTAGGCCCTTTGCCTTCCCTAGAGTTTAAGTCTCGTCCCATCATTCTTTTTTTTACGTAACGTTTATCAACTTCAGCAAGAGTACTAAAACTAAAAATAATTGAAATAAAAGCTAAAATAAATTTTTTCATTAATAAAACTCCACAAAATATATATCAAAATGATGGCTAAAATAATTTATTAAACAACTTTTTTAATTATTACTAACTTATAACGAACTTCATATTAATATTCTAAGAATTAAACAAATAATGTTAGTAGATTTAAACTGGGTACATTCTGGGTACAAATAATATTATCTGATATTTAAGTTATTGTTTTTATTGTATATTTATATATTGGCGGAGAGGAAGGGATTCGAACCCTTGAGAGGCGTTAACCCCAACACGCTTTCCAGGCGTGCGCCTTAAACCGCTCGGCCACCCCTCCAAAATATTAAAATTTTACATCAACATTTTTTAATGAGCAAGTTAATATAAACTATTATTTTATTGAATTTGTAATTATAAGTCTTAATTATGCATCTAATAAATTTTTAGGATTTTAAAGTTGATCACAGGAAGAATTTTTATACTTTTGGGGGTAAGTTCCTTTGTACTAACACTTGTTAGCAATTACTTTGATATAATTTTACAGATTGAAAATAAGAATGAAATTACTCAGTTAGGACAATTTTGGTTTTATTTCGCCCCAAATAGCCTGCAAGTCGCTGAAGTTATAGTTAGCAGATACGTTGATCCTTGTTCCGCTCTGGATGTACTAAATTGCTCAGGATTTATTTGGCATCCGTTTATATCGTCTATATTATTACTTCCAGCAGCGCCTGTGTTGGCCTTTTTAAGTTTTGTATTAATTGCATTTGGAATTAAAAAATCAGTTAAAAGATAAGTAACAAACTACTAATTCAAAAAGATTTTAATTAATTATCACCCATTTTAAGTGCTTCAAAAAACGCATTCTGTGGTATCTCAACGCTCCCGAACTGCCTCATCCTTTTTTTACCAGCTTTTTGTTTTTCTAATAGTTTCTTTTTACGGCTGATATCGCCACCATAACATTTTGCTGTAACATCTTTTCGCATAGCCGCAATCGTTTCTCTAGCAATTACCTTTCCCCCAATCGCAGCCTGTAAAGCAACTTTAAAAAGTTGCCTAGGTATTAAATCTTTTAGTCTTGTACATATAGCACGACCTCTACTTTCTGCCTGATCCCTATGACTTATCATAGCCAGAGCATCAACAGGATCTCCATTTACTAATATCGACACACGAACAAGATTACCTTGCTTATAATTATCAATTTGGTAATCAAAACTTGCGTAGCCTGAAGTCATACTTTTCAACTTGTCATAAAAATCAAAAACAACTTCATTTAGAGGCAATTTATAAACGATCATAGCTCTAGTTCCTGCATATGTTAAATCTATTTGCTCTCCCCTTCTTTCAGTACAAAGTGTCAAGACTGAGCCAACATATTCATCTGGAACCATGATAGTAGCTTTAATCCAAGGCTCTTCTATGAAATTTATATGGTTTACATCAGGTAAATCTGCAGGATTATGAAGTAATACGTCTGTATTATCATTTTTTTGGACTTTATAAACTACTGAAGGAGCCGTAGAAATTAATTCTAAGTCAAACTCCCTGGTCAATCTCTCTCTGATTATTTCCATGTGTAAAAGTCCTAGAAAGCCACATCTAAAACCAAATCCTAAAGCAGCTGAAGTCTCAGCTTCAAAACTAAAAGATGCGTCATTTAAAGATAATTTGCTTAATGCCTCTCTTAAATCAGAAAATTGAGCATTATCCATAGGGAAAAGACCACAAAAAACAACTGGTACTGAAGGTTTAAAACCAGGCAACATAGTTTCTACAGGATTACGCTCATCTGTTATAGTATCACCAACTTTACAATCAGCCACAGTTTTAACTGAGGCTGTTATAAAACCAATTTCACCTGGGCCAAGCATGTCTACATCCATTATTTTAGGAGTAAATATACCTAGTTTTTCAATTGTGTGAGATACTTTTGTTGACATAAAACGAATTTTTTGACCTTTTTTTAAAGTCCCATTTACCACTCTCACTAATGTAAGAACACCTAAGTAAGGATCATACCAACTATCTATCAGAAGAGCTTGCAAAGAAGCGCTTGCATCTCCAACAGGTGGTTCTAACTGTTCTACCAAATATGATAAAACTTCTTTTATTCCTTGACCAGTTTTTGCAGAAACCTCTATTCCTTCTTCTCCAGGCAAACCAATGACATCTTCAATTTGTTTTCTTATTCTTTCAGGTTCCGAGGCAGGCAAATCAATTTTATTTAGCACAGTAACAATTTCATGATTAACTTCAATTGCCTGATAAACATTGGCAAGGGTCTGAGCCTCTACTCCTTGAGAAGAATCTACTACAAGCAATGAACCCTCACATGCTGACAAAGATCTAGAAACTTCGTAAGCAAAATCCACGTGACCTGGAGTATCCATTAAATTCAATGTGTAAGTTTTATTATCCGTATGCTTGTATAATAATCTAACAGTCTGTGCTTTTATGGTAATTCCTCTTTCCCTTTCAATTTCCATATTATCAAGAACCTGCTCCTTCATCTCCCTATCTGCCAAACCTCTACATTCTTGAATTAACCTATCAGCAAGTGTTGATTTGCCGTGATCAATGTGAGCTATAATAGAAAAATTTCTTATTAGATTAATATCTGTCATTAAAATCCTATAATTTTAAATAAATTCCAACTTTTAGTATTTTACTGCAAGTTAGTTTTAAACATGCTATTTGGCAATATTAAAAAATGTTAAAATACTTGTTAGAACTTGACTAAATAATTATACAATTGATAAAGTATACTCACTATGACTAAAGATAATAATTCAAATCCTATAAAAGTTCTTAGTTTATTAAGAAACCCGTGCTCCAAGGAGTCCGGGTAAATTTTTGTTTATTAATAATAATTAAGTTTTGAACTTAAAATAAAGGTATAGAATTATGAATAAGAACTACAATAAGTATAGTCCATATCCTGCTGTAGAAATTTCAAATAGGCAATGGCCAAATAATTTAATAACTAAAGCTCCAACGTGGTGTTCCGTTGATTTAAGAGATGGTAATCAAGCTCTAGTTGAACCTATGGATTCAATTAGAAAAATGCGTATGTTTAAGCAATTAGTTAACATGGGCTTTAAAGAAATTGAAATAGGCTTTCCATCTGCATCTGATACTGACTTTAATTTTGTTAGGGAATTAATTACAGAAGGACATATACCTAATGATGTAACCGTCCAAGTACTAACTCAATCCAGAGAAGCATTGATCATTAAAACTTTAGAGAGCCTAAAAGGATGCGAAAATGCAATTATCCACCTTTATAACTCTACAAGCACCTTACAAAGAGAAGTCGTTTTCAAAGAGAGTATGGAAGGAGTTAAAAAAATAGCAACTGATGGAGCAAAAATAATTGCAGATCAATTGTATCAATTAAGTACCTCTAATATAAGATTACAGTATTCTCCTGAGAGTTTTACGGGAACAGAATTACCATACGCCCTAGATGTATGTGAAAATGTTTTAGATGTATGGGAAGCTAGTATTGAAAAACCAGTAATAATAAATCTTCCAGCAACTGTTGAAATGTCTACTCCAAATATCCACGCTGATCAAATAGAGTGGATGGGAAATAATTTTAACGAAAGAAATAGAGTTATTTTATCGCTTCACCCTCATAATGATAGAGGCACTGCTATAGCTGCTACTGAATTGGGATTAATGGCAGGAGCAGATAGAGTTGAAGGAACTTTATTTGGAAATGGTGAGCGTACAGGTAACGTAGATTTGGTGACGTTAGGGCTTAACCTTTTTACGCAAGGCGTAGATCCAAATTTAGATTTTAGCAAAATAAATGATTTAATAGATACAGCAGAGTTTTGTAACAGACTTCCAATTCATGAAAGACATCCATATGCTGGATCCCTTGTACACACAGCATTTTCAGGTAGTCATCAAGATGCAATAAGAAAAGGTATGGAGAGTATTGAAAAAACTAAAAGTGAAAAATGGGCTGTACCATACTTACCGATTGATCCTGCTGACATTGGTCGAACATATGAAGCCATAATACGAGTTAACAGCCAATCTGGGAAAGGTGGAACTGCTTGGTTGTTAGAAACAGATTATCAAATAAGATTGCCAAAAGGTGCAGAAATAGAACTTTCTTCAAAGGTTCAAAAGATTGCAGATGAAACTGGAAACGAAATTACAAGTGATATAATTTGGCAAACTTTTGATGAAAATTTCATTATAAAGAATCCCTTTGAACTGGTTGATTTTAAAGTTGAAGGAGCTAATAGAGAAACAAATTTAGAAATAATAAATGCTAAAGTTAATTATAAAAGTCAAATTATTGAGTTTTCTTCACAAGGGAATGGGCCTATTTCAGCGTTTGTCAACGGAATGCGTGAGAATTTTGACTTACAATTTACATTAGAAGACTTTGGTCAAAACACTAGAAGTGCAACTTCAAAAGCTGAGTCAGCTGCTTATGTAGAGCTAAAATTTAACAATGGTGAAAATTCTATTTTTGGATGTGGGATTGATACAAGTATTACAGTTGCGCCAATTCTTGCTGTTATTAGCGCAATTAACAAAATTGCATCTTAACTGATTATGGAAAATAAAAGTATTCATCTTAAAAATAGAAAAGTTTTAAAAATTTCAGGTGCCAATTGTATTGAATTCTTAAACAATATTTTGACATCTGACATCTCCAAGTTAAAACCAAAAGAAGCTTTACCAAGCGCATTGCTATCACCCCAAGGTAGAATATTATTTTATATGTTGGTAAGTTCAAATAATCTTAATAAATCTTTAAATGATAAATCAGTTCTTGTTGAATATGACATGGACCATCAAAATGAATTAATTAAAAAACTAAACATGTATAATTTAAGAAGAGAAGTTACGATAGAAAAAACTAGTTATGAAGTTTTGGTCACAACTAATAATTCAGATTATCCCCATACCCTGATTGATAAAAGATTTTTTAATGAAATACTTAGAAGAGTTTATATTAAGGACCAATCCGAAATTAAAAATAACGATGTGAATGATGATAAAAATATAAATTGGTATGATTTACTAAGATATAAAAACAGTATTTTAGAGGGTTCAAAAGAAATTGAAACAAATGTGTCTCTTCCTTTAGAAACTAATTTAGATTTATTAGGTGGAATTAGTTTTGATAAAGGTTGCTTCATAGGTCAAGAAGTGAATGCAAGAATTAAATGGAAAGGGGTAGTAAAAAGAAAATATGTTCCAATTTCTATTCAAAGCAAAAAACTATCATATTTAAAGCTTAATAACCTTGATAAGAAAAAAATATTTTTAGAAAATAAAGAAATTGGTGAAATTATTTGCTTATTATATAATAAGGAAGATGATCTTTGGTACGGAATAGCTAAAATTACATTATCCAATCTATATAGTTTTGAATTAGACAAAAATTTAGAAGGTGATTTTTTAGATGCAAAAATTAAAATTAACTTTCCTAAATTTATGCTTCCTCTTCCAAAAAAAATCTAAACTTCTTCGATTGACAAACTAAATATTTCAACTTAATTATTACTATATTTCATGAAATTTATAAGTATAATGATGCAAAATATAAATAGTGTTATTGTATATAATATTCTTATTTCTATAAAACCTATTAATCGGAGTTTTAAAAATGTCCTCACTACTTATGCCAAAAGCGACAGCAGTATGGTTAATTGACAATACAACATTAACCTTTGAACAAATCTCTGAATTTTGTAATCTTCATGTACTTGAAGTTCAAGCTATTGCAGATGGTGACGTAGGTCAGGGTATTTTAGGTTTTGATCCAATACTTAATGGACAACTTACACAAGAGGAAATTGACAATTGCT
The DNA here is from genome assembly GCA_000421325.1 of alpha proteobacterium SCGC AAA536-K22. Lineage (GTDB taxonomy): Bacteria > Pseudomonadota > Alphaproteobacteria > Puniceispirillales > Marisalimonadaceae > Marisalimonas. Next base: position 18,177 of record ATWQ01000019.1, on the reverse strand, counting down.
GTAATGACTCAACACTATCTCTAAAAAAATCTTCTTCTTCATTACCAGAAACTAAAAGCAAAAATAAAGGACCTAAATATATTCCTTTAGCAAGGAGAGGTGATAAACCTGACGCCATTGCTTGGATTGTTAAAAATCATCCCGAAGTTAAAAATAATCAAATTTCAAAATTAATTGGTACAACAAAAGATACTATTGAAAAAATTCGAACTAGAAGCCATTGGAATATTTCTAATATTACAGCAAAACACCCTGTTTTATTAAGTTTATGCTCTCAAGATGATCTTGAGAATGCCATTGTTAAAGCTGGTGGATCAATTGAAACTAATAGTGATGAGAGTTAATCTACTCAAAACCTAATTTTATTTATAAGAAAAATAGAAAAACTAATATTAACCTATTAAGAGGCTTAATATGAAAGAAATCAAAGAAAAACCTCTAGTTGCTTTGATAATGGGTAGTCAAAGTGACTGGGAAACCATGAGATTCTCAGAAGAGATCTTAATCGAATTACAAATTTCATTTATTACAAAAATTATATCCGCTCATAGGACTCCTAATAGAATGATTGATTTTGCAAAACAAGCTGAAAATAATTCTATTCAAGTTGTAATTGCTGGCGCTGGAGGTGCTGCCCATTTACCTGGAATGGTTGCTTCTCATTCAAATTTACCTGTTATAGGTGTTCCTATTCAAAGCTCAGCTTTAAAAGGAATGGATAGTCTTCTTTCAATAGTTCAAATGCCAGGTGGTGTTCCCGTAGCCACTATGTCTATCGGAAAAGCTGGTGCTATTAATGCTTCTATTTACGCAGCTAAAATTTTAAGCTTATCTAATAGTAATATTAGCTCTCTGTTAAAAAAATGGCTTTCTAATCAAACAAATAAGGTGCCGGAAACACCCAAAAAAAATGAGTTATAAAGTTAATTTTCCAATATTACCTAGCAATGAAAATATAATAGGTATTCTTGGGGGAGGACAATTAGGTAAAATGATTGCTTTATCTGCATCAAGAGCAGGATACAAAACTCATTTATATTGTCCCAAAGGTGATAATCCTGCTGAGGCAGTTGCTAGTAGAATTACTAACGGCGAGTGGAACGACTTTGATAAACTAGTAGAGTTTTCAAATAACGTTGTATGTGCAACTTCTGAGTTTGAAAATATTCCTTCTAAGTCACTCGAATTATTAGCTGACAAAACTGAAGTAATTCCTAGTAGTATTGTATTTAGATGTGCACAGGTTCGTTCAAAAGAAAAAGAAATGGCCATTAAATCTGGTTTCAAAACACCTCAATGGTATTTGATTAAGAATTCTGATGATTTAATAACCGCCTCTAAATCTTTAGGTAGTAAAGGTATCTTAAAAACTAATTCCTTAGGTTATGACGGTAAAGGGCAAATAAGGATTAACGAGAATACTAATTTATTTGAAGTTTGGGAACAGATAGGATCAGTTGAGTGCGTTTTAGAAGAAGAACTAGAATTCAAAAGAGAACTTTCTATAATGTATTTTAAAAGCTTTGATAATAGTGATGGTTTTTTCCCTATATCAGAAAATTACCATCAACAAGGTATTTTAAATAAAACTATTGCTCCAATAATTATAGATAATAATATTGAAATTGATCTAAGATTAAAAACAAAGAGGTTATCTCTTAATCTAGATTTTTATGGGATATTGGCTATTGAACTTTTCGAGCTTTTAGATGGCAGTATTCTTTTCAATGAAATAGCACCAAGACCTCACAACTCATTTCACTGGACTATGGATGGGTGCGATAATAGTCAATTTGATATTTTGATTAGAACAATATGTGGCTTACCCGTAAAAGACGTTAAATGTAGTGGAAAATGGGAAATGACAAATATAATTGGAGAAGAAATTAATAATATAGGAGATATAATCAATAACCAGGATTATATGTTACATTTATACAGCAAACAACAAACCAAACCAGGTAGAAAAATGGGACATTATAATACTAAAATTATTTAATATTCTTTGTCACAAAATCAAAAGGTACGTCCTGATAAACTTCATTTATAAAGTTAGTGAATAATAAAAATGCATAAGGTCGCCACCTGTTTATTGGATCCCTTGTAGTATCATTTTTAGGAAAATAATTTTCTGGAATTTCAGTCTCTATATTTTCGGATTTATCCCTTAAAAACTCTTCTTTAAGCGTAATAGCGTCATATTCAAGATGGTTTAAAATAAATAAATCTTTTGTTTTGGGACATCTGACCATGCCTATTCCTGATCTTTTAGAAAAAGCTAAAATTTCTAGGCCAGAGATAACTATTTCATTTTCTTTATTTTCAGTATAACGTGAGACTGGCATTGGAAATCTATTTATAAAACCTTGCATAAGCCTATATTGCTTTTCCTGATTTAAATTATGATCAAATACTCCGAATAATTTTTCTTTCATTGAGTATTTTTCGATATTATGAAGTACTTTTAATAAAGCTTGAGCACCCCAACATATACCAATTTTTCTAAAAACATTTGTTGAAGACCATAAAATAATTTCTTTTAATTCTTGCCAATACTTTACATCTTCAAAAGGCACAGTCTCAACTGGTGCTCCAGTGATTATTAAAACATCGTAAAAATTATCTTTGATATCATCTAACGTCTTATAAAATTCAATCAAATGTTCTTTTTTTGTATTTTTAGGAACATAAGTCTCTGTGGTCATTAGAGTGAGTTCAATTTGTAGTGGAGATGCACCTAGAAGTCTTGCAAATTGAACTTCAGTTTGAAGTTTTTTTGGCATTAAGTTTAATAATAAAAATCTTAAAGGTCTGATATCTTGCTTTTCAGCACTACTACTATTTATTACATCAACAACTTCATTTAGGAGTAACTCTCTTGCTGGTAAATTATCATGTATTTTAATAGGCATTTTATTTTAATTTAAAATTATAAGATTTAACTAAAACTTGAATTTTTTATTTGGTTTAATTTCTTTAAAACATCAAAGACAGATTTAATTTTCAAAGTGTTTTTGGTTTTATTGATATTAGTAGAGACTTTTTTTATTAAATTAAAAGGTTTCTTTAAGTTAGGTATTTTACTTATGTCATTTAATCTTCTATCTAAAAAAAACGATGTCTCCTCCTGATCACTAGAAGTATCATTTAACCAAAAAAGTAAAGTAGATGAGTATACAGCTGCTAATGAAACCCTTTTTGTATAAAAAGAAAAATCAGTGGATTTATCACCAATTATTCTCCAGATGCTGTTACAAGTTCTATAAAGAAGATTAATTGATTTTTTTGAATTTTTAGGTAGTGCTGTAATTGGTAATGATGATCTAACTGCCTCTTTATATTTTTGGCAAAGAGACAATCTCATCAAAATAATTATTTTTACTTTTTCTGGAACTCTTTCAGGTTTAGGATCTGTTACTTCATAGGTATTTTTTACTTCCAAATCTATCATTTCTGAAAAAGTATCTATAAAATCAATTGAACCATTTTTAAATAAATCTCTGAAAATTTCCTTACGAGTATCAATATTTTCCTTTGGTTCAAATCCTATATCGATAGCTCCTTGTTCTAAAGCTTCTAAACTCCATCCATCAAAGGGGACATGTGGGAGCATTGCTCTAACTAAATCAAATTTAACTTGAATATGATCCGCTTGTTTTTTTACCATGCACGTTACACCTAGTTTGAAAATATATAATTAATTTATCTCATATTTAAAACAAATTGAATATAAATATAATGATTAATAATATTTAAAATACTTGCCATAACCTTATATAGTATGGTATTCCGCTATTTCTTATTTAAAATAATTGAAAGTTTATTATATGTATGTATCTGTTCGTGACAATAATGTTGACCAAGCTCTTAGAGTATTAAAAAAGAAAATGCAAAGAGAAGGTATGTTCAGAGAAATGAAAAACAGAAGAGCTTATGAAAAGCCATCAGAAAGAAGAGCCCGAGAAATGGCTGAAAGTACTAGAAGAGTTAGGAAGCTTATGAGGAAAAGGTTAGAAAGAGAAGGTTACTAGGCTTAAATTAATCTTAGAAACTGTCAAAACCGCATAAATATAAATTGCGGTTTTTTTTTGGAATACTTTATAAGTATTCAGTAATTTGATATTAACACTTTAAATAAAACATAATAATGAGGCAATTTTATATGATCATTGGAGCTCCGAAAGAAATTTTCAAAGGTGAAAACAGAGTTGCTATGACACCAGAAAGCTCAAAACAACTCCAAAAATTAGGCTATAAATGTGTTATAGAATCAAACGCTGGCGCAAATGCAAATTTTTCAGATAAAGATTATAAGGATGCAGGGGTCAAGATTGTTAAAAATGCTGACCAACTTTGGAAAGAGGCAGACATCATATTAAAGGTAAGAGGTCCTGAAAAGACTGAGCTTTCAAAAATAAAAGCAAATCAACATATTATAAGTTTTATTTGGCCTGGACAAAACAAATCTTTACTTGAAAGCTTAAAAAAGAAAAAAGTAACTGTCCAAGCTATGGATATGATACCCCGAATAAGTAGAGCTCAAAAAATGGATGCCTTATCTTCTATGGCAAATATTGCGGGTTACAGAGCTATTATTGAAGCTGGAAACCAATTTGGAAGATTTTTTACCGGACAAATTACTGCTGCTGGAAAGGTTCCTCCTGCTAAAATACTTGTAATTGGTGCTGGAGTTGCAGGACTTGCAGCCATTGGAACTGCTCAGTCCATGGGAGCTATTGTTAGAGCATTTGATGTTAGGCCTGAGGTAGCGGAACAAATCGAATCAATGGGCGCCGAATTCCTAATGCTTGATTTTGAGGCAGATGGAACTGGTGAAGGTGGTTACGCAAAACCTGCTTCCAAAGAATTTATTAAAAAAGAAATGGAATTATTTAGAGAACAAGCTCCAGAAATTGATATAGTAATTACAACAGCTCTAATTCCTGGAATGCCTGCACCAAAACTTTGGCCTAAAGAAATGGTGGATTTGATGAAACCTGGCTCTGTTGTTGTTGATCTTGCAGCTGAACAAGGTGGAAACTGTGATGTAACAATCCCAAATAAAATGGTGGAAACAAAAAATAAAGTGAAAGTAATTGGATATACAGATCTACCAAGTAGAATGTCAACACAGTCATCTAATTTATATTCTACAAATATTCGTCATATGATTGATGATTTAACCCCTGATAAAAATGGTATACCAATTACTAATATGGAAGATGATGTTATAAGGGGTGCAACTGTACTTCATAATGGAGAAATAACTTTTCCTCCCCCAAAACCAAAAATAGCCGCCATAGCAAAACAGACTAACAATGAAACAAAACAAAAAACTGCTGAAGAAATTGCTAAAGAAAAAATAGATGATGAAAAAAAAGCTGGTAAATTACAAGTCATGCTTTTAACAATTGGAGCTCTTATAACTTGGTTTATAGGTATTTACGCACCTGCTGAGTTCATGCAACATTTTATAGTTTTTATATTATCATGTTTTGTAGGATATCAAGTTATTTGGAATGTTTCACATTCTCTTCATACACCTCTTATGGCAGTTACAAACGCTATATCCAGTATAATTATAATTGGCGCTTTGTTACAAATGAAAACTGATAACGATATTGTTAGTATCTTAGCATTAGTATCTATTTTTATCGCAACAATAAATATTGTTGGAGGATTTATGGTTACTAAAAGAATGTTAGCAATGTTTCAAAGAAGCTAAATAGAGGACTAAGAAATGACTATTGGAATACTAACTGCTTCATATATTACTTCTAGTGTCCTTTTTATTCTTGCTCTAGGAGGTTTGAGCAATCAAGAAAAAGCAAAAAGGGCTGTTTGGTATGGTATAGTTGGAATGATGATTGCTGTGGTAGCAACCATTTTTGGTAATCAAGTTTTTTTAACTGAATGGCTACATTGGTTAATTGGAGCTATTTTAATTGGCTCAATTATAGGAGCTATTGTCGCTAAAAAAGTTAAAATGACAGGAATGCCTCAACTTGTTGCTGCTCTTCATTCTTTTGTAGGGCTGGCTGCTGTCTTTATTGGGATTAACTCTGCTATGTTGCCACATACAGAGATGTCCTCCTCTCAACTAACGATCCATAATATTGAGGTTTTTATTGGTGTATTCATAGGAGCAATTACTTTCACCGGATCTATCGTAGCTTTTGGTAAATTATCAGAAATTATTACTGGCAAGGCTTTAATTTTACCTGGTAGACACGCTTTAAATTTAACTATGTTGTTTGGATGTCTATTTCTTGGTTATATGTTTCTTAATCATGAAGGTAACTGGACATTAATTATAATGACAATTATTGCCTTTATTATAGGAGCTCATCTAGTTCTTGCTATTGGTGGTGCAGACATGCCAGTTGTTGTCTCAATGCTGAATTCATATTCTGGTTGGGCTGCAGCTGCTACTGGTTTTATGCTTGGGAATGATCTTTTAATTGTTACAGGAGCTCTAGTCGGCTCATCAGGCGCTATTCTTTCATATATTATGTGTAAGGCTATGAACAGAAATTTTCTCTCTGTTATTCTTGGTGGTTGGGGTGATGCAAGTGGTCCTGCAATGGATATAGAAGGTGAAATGAAACCAATAGACATAGAATCTGTTGCATCTGCATTAAATGAAGCTAACAAAATAATAATTGTTCCAGGTTATGGAATGGCTGTAGCCCAAGCACAAAGCGCTGTTTCTGAATTAACATCTAGATTAAGAGCAAAAAAGAAAGAAGTTCGATTTGGGATTCATCCAGTTGCTGGGCGTCTTCCAGGACATATGAACGTTCTACTTGCTGAAGCTAAAGTTCCATATGACATTGTATTAGAAATGGATGAAATTAATTCTGATTTTCCTGAAACTGATGTTGTCATGATACTTGGGGCAAATGATATTGTAAATCCCGCAGCCCAAGAGGATCCTAATAGTCCTATTGCAGGGATGCCTGTTTTAGAAGTTTGGAAAGCTAAACAAGTTTTTATTTCAAAAAGAGGGCAAGGTAAAGGTTATTCAGGTATCGAAAATCCTCTGTTTTTTAAGGAAAATTCTAGGATGGTTTATGGTGATGCAAAAAAATCTTTAGACACAATATTACAAAATATTAGTTGATAATTAATAACTATCTAAACCTGATTTTTTTAGAGCTTGCCGTTGTTTTTTGGATAATGTTGCTTCACTAAAATCCCCTACTAAATCATGAAAAATTCTGTACCAATTAACTTCAGCTTTTAAATGCATGAAAACTGAGCCCAAACCAACTGCCGCTCTATCCATTAAAACAAATTCTCTAGGAGGCTTTACGCCTCCTATCTTTTTTAATTCTTCATGAACTTTCTCGGCTGTTTCTCTTCCATATTGACCCGATTCACTTGGATTGATTAATCTAACTTTATCTTCTAATAAAGGTTGATAAATGAAATTTGCCCAAATATTTAATACACTTATAAGTTCTTTTGATGGGTTTTCAAAACCCCATCTTTTATAAGCGTTAACTGCTTGTTCTTCATTTCCATCTCTTAGAGCTTTATATAATTCGATTACACCTGTGACAAAGTCTGGTCTAAATATTCTTATGCATCCAAAATCCATAAGATTAACACCGCCATCAGGTCGAATTGTATAATTTCCTAAATGGGGATCTCCATGAATAATACCAAATTTGTAAAAAGGTATGTACCAAGCTTTAAACATATTCATAGCAACTTGATTTCGTATTTTCATTTCAGAATTATCATTAATAAAGTCCATTATCTTTATACCATGAACTCTCGTCATAGTAAGAAGTCTACTAGTAGATAAGTCTTCAACAGGTTCTGGCAATGTAATTTTACTTTGGTTTGACAGCATGTGCCTATATAATTTTAAATTTCTAATTTCATGGGCGTAATCAAGTTCTTCTTTTAATCGATCTGATAACTCTTCATGTATAGCTTCAGTAGATATAGCTGAATCATATTTTTCATATAATGAAAAAATTAGTTTCAGTTGTTTTAAGTCAGCTTGAACCGCTGAGCCCATATCAGGATATTGTAATTTGCAAGCTAGTTTTTCTCCTTCATTACTTTCAGCAAAATGTACTTGACCAAGTGAAGCAGCAGCAGAGGCTTGTTTATCAAAATCTTTAAAGTTAGTTAACCAATTCTCACCTAGTTCGGCTTTCATTCTTCTCTTAACAAAAAGCCAACCCATTGAAGGAGCATCAGCTTGAAGATGTGATAGTTCATTGACATATTCTTTAGGAAGTGCATCAGGAATAGTAGATAAAATCTGTGCAACTTTCATTAAGGGTCCCTTTAATCCACCAAGAGCAGCTCTTAAATCAGAGGCATGTTGTTCTCTATCTATTTTTATACCTAAATATTTTTCTCCGGCCAGCCTTGCTGCCAGACCTCCCATTGCTGAAGTAACTTTTGCATAACGTCTAAGTCTTCCTCCAGTCATTGAAGAGCTTAATTCATCACGTAAATTATTTTTATCTGTCATATTTATTATAACCTTTGAGAAATTGATATTTATTTTTTTAATTCTTCCAGCTCATCCATTAAACTGGTAATCATTGTTATACCTTTATCCCAAAAACTATCTTCGTAAGCACTTAAATTAAATGGTTTTAATAAATCATTGTGACTTTTTGTTCCACCTGAAGATAACATATCAATATACTTTTTTGAAAACTCATCTTTATCACTTTGTTGATAAGCATACCAAAGAGCATTAACTAAACTGTCTCCAAATGCATAAGCATATACGTAAAAAGGGGTATGTACAAAATGTGGAATATAACCCCATAATACCCTGTAATCTTTATTAAGGTTAACATATGGTCCAATAGCATGGGACTGAGTTTCCATCCAAATATCACTGATTTCATCAGGCGTTAATTCAGATTTTATTCTTGCTTCATGGAATTTAACTTCAAATTGGTGAAAACCAATTTGTCTAGCAACAGTATTTAACATGTCTTCAATTTTACCAGCTAATAATTGTTTTTTTTGTTCTACTGAGCTTTCATCCAACAATTTTCTAAACACTAACATTTCTCCAAAAACTGACGCTGTTTCTGCGAGTGTTAAAGGTGTTTCAGCCATCAACAGTCCATTTTTAGCTGCTAAAATTTGGTGAACTCCGTGTCCCAATTCATGGGCCAATGTCATAACATCCCTTATTTTCCCTTGATAATTTACTAAAATATATGGGTGTAAAGAAGGTACTGAGGGATGTGCAAAAGCTCCAGATGCTTTACCCTGTCTTACACTTGCATCAATCCAGTTATTTTTAAAAAATAATTCTGCCAAATTAGAAATTTTTGGATGAAAGGACGAAAATGAATCTAAAATAATATTTTTAGCATCTACCCATTTAATAGGATTTTCTGAAGTTTGAGGTAATGGGGCATTTCTATCCCACCAATCTAACTTATTTTTACCAAACTGTTTAGCTTTCCATTTATAATACCTATGAGTAAGCTTCGGCATGGCTTTATCAACAGTATTCACAAGTGCATCAACCACTTCATCTTCGACGTCATTATCTAGATTCCTGGAAGACATAATTCGTTGAAAGCCTCTTTTGTTATCCTCAATATATCTATCTCTAGAAATTACATTTAGTATCATTGCAAATATACGTTTATTTTTATCTAAAATGTCTGAAAGAGATTTACCCGCAATTTTTCTATTTTCTGGATCTGAGTCCGATAAAAGGTTAAGAATTTCAGCTTCACTTAGTAAATCCTTTCTGAAAGGAAAACGTAAAGCAGCTGAAGTTTCATCAAACAATCTAACCCAAGCCGCTCTTCCAGTAGCTGATTTTTCAATTAAAATTTCTTCTACTAAAGGATCTAAAAGATATGGATTTCTTTTTCTTAATATAGTTATAAATGGTTGCCATTTTTGAGCACTATTTTCTTTCATCCAACTTTCAATTGTCTCGTCATCTATCTTTGATAATTCTAATGTAAAAAAAATTAACGAAGACAGTATTTCAGTTATTTGATCTGAAATAGAAGAATTATATCTTGAAATTTCGGGGTCTTCCATATTTGTGGCAAATATTAAACTGCTGTGGGTTCCTATTTTGTATATAGATTCGTTTATTGCTTGGTACATTTCTATACATTTGACAAAATCAGTTGCACTTAATTCCTGTATTCTTCCCTTCCACTTTTTTAAAAATTCATTAGATAATTTGCTAATTTCTTTTATATCTTTTCCAATATTTGGATCTTTAATATTTTCGTATATTTCTGAAAGGTTCCAAATTGGTAACTGATTATTTATTTCATTTATTTTGATTTCATTCATTTTTAAATTTAAGACCTCATTTTTATTTATGTTAAAAACTCATTAATATTTTTAATAATTTCCTCAGGATTTTCTTCAGCTAGATAGTGACCTGAATCAATTCCATAACCTTTTACCTCTTGGGAACAATACTCTTTCCAGATCGACAAAGGATCATACCACTGACCAATTTTACCTTTTTTTCCCCATAAAACTAATATTGGTATTTTTATCTTAATTTTATTTTCCCTACAGATTTTGTCATCTATTAAATCAATTGAGGCAGCAGCTCTATAATCTTCACATATAGAATTTATAGTTTCTGGATTTTTTAGACATTCGAGGTAATCATTCAAAGCTTTTGGTGAAAAAAAATCTTTTTTCTTTTTTTCTCTTGATGTGTGTGCAAAAAACCATTCTTCAGGCGCTTTATTGATAACAGATTCTGGAATAGGATTTCTTTGAGCCAACCAAAACCAATGATAATAACCCATTGCAAAATCCATATTAGTTCTTTCAAAGTGCTCAATAGTGGGAATAATATCTAATAATATCATTTTCAAAACTTTATCTGGGAAATCTAATGCTAAACGATGAGCTATTCTGGCTCCTCGGTCGTGCGCAATAATATTAAATGACGTAAATCCTAGTAATTTCATAAATTCTATTAAGCTATTTGCCATGCTAACTTTTGAATGCTCTTTGTGATTTTCTGACAAATTAGGTTTGAATGATTTACCATAACCTGGTATATCAGGACAAATTACTGTAAAGTTTTCTATAACTGCTGGTGCTACTTTATGCCACATTGCATGTGTTTGTGGATTACCATGTAACATTAATAATGGTGGGCCACTTCCAGCTATTCTATACCTTATTGCACCTTTTTTTATTTCGGCAAAAGATATTTTGAAGTCATTAAAAAAATCCATAAATATTATATTATCCGATATATTAGTTAAGAAGAAAAGAATATATTCATTGAATACTAGCGTGAGATTGTAATTACCATTTAGATATAAGTATAAGATACTTAAATACAATCATAGACAAATAAAATTCTAAATTTGACTCTTATTAATATTTATTTAATCTAAATTTGTAATAAATTTCAAACTATTTCAGGCATTTTAAATCGATGTTAATAAATTTTAAATTACTCAAATTTATAATAGTTATCACTTTTTTTATAAATCCCTGTGTCGTTTTTGGTAACGATATTGAAAAATTTGCTAACAAACTTTTTAATCATTATGAGTATGATGATAAAATTAATAAATATCTAAAATCATTTTTCTCATTTGGAAATTCTAAATCTAAAACATCATTAGAAACTAAAAAAAACTTTTCAAGCAGTAATATACAAAGTATGAAACATACTTTTAAAATTAAATCTAAAAATAAAATGATTTACAGTTTTGGTGATGGACAGTCGTTGCAAATGAACCCTTCAAATATCGCAGATAAAATTATTTATAATCAAACTCCTTTTTCATACTTTGAATTTAAAAAAGACTCTATTTTATATGGAATCAATATAGATTTTTGACGAAATGACTTATAAAACGCATTTAGAGACTAAGTATTAACCATAAGATTTTATTAAATAATGGTGACCTCGACAGGACTCGAACCTGTTACCTCAAGATTAGGAATCTTGCGCTCTATCCAGATGAGCTACGAGGCCACTAAGTTTAGTTAATATCATATAATCCTTATTATCAACAGTTAGATTATTCAAAAAAATTGTGGTGACTTGATAACAAAAATTTATATTATAAATGTTGAACTATTTAGGAATTAAACAAATGAGTATTGATTTAGAACTTAAGGATAAAGTAGCTATTGTAACTGGCGCAGGTGGAGGTATTGGTCGAGAAATAGCATTAGCACTTGCTGCAGAAGGAGCATCTATAGTTGTAAATGATATAGGAGTTTCTTTGACAGGGGAAGGTGGTTCAAATTCTCCAGCGGAAGAGACTGCTGGGTTAATTGTACAAAAGGGAGGTACAGCAGTTATTAGCAATGAAAGTGTTTCTACTTGGGAAAGTGCTCAATTAATTATTAAAAAGGCAATAGATACATTTGGGAAGATTGATATTGTTATTAACAATGCAGGTATTTTAAGAGATACAATTTTTCACAAAATGGAACCATCTGACTGGGAAAGTGTTATTAATGTCCATTTAAATGGTGGTTTTTACGTAAGCCGAGCTGCTGCTCCATATTTCCGTGGACAAAATTCAGGCTCATATGTTCATATGACTAGTACATCTGGTTTGATTGGTAATTTTGGACAAGCTAATTATTCAGCTGCTAAACTAGGTATTGCCGGTTTATCAAAATCTATTGCATTGGATATGAGTAGATTTAATATTAGATCAAATTGCATTGCTCCTTTTGCTTGGAGCAGAATGACAAACTCAATTCCTTCAACTACGGAGGCCGAAAAAGAGAGAGTTGAACGGCTTAAAAAAATGACCCCTGAAACGAATGCTCCTTTAGCTGTTTTCTTATCATCAGCTGCAGCAAAAGAAGTTACTGGACAAATTTTTAGCGCACGATTAAATGAACTCTTTATATATAATCAACACAGACCTATTAAAAGCGTCCATTCAGCTACAGGTTGGACACCGCATGAAATAGCTGAGAGAGCTTTTCCGTCACTTAAAAGTTCAATGACACCTAATGATAGGAGTGGTGATGTTTTTAGTTGGGACCCAATTTAAACGAGTTAAAAAGATCAATAATCTCTTCCATAGTTTGTAAAGTATAATCTGCACCTAAAGAATTTATATCTACGTGTGTATATCCTCCATTAACAGCAATTGACTTAATATTTGCAGCTTTAGCTGCATCTATGTCATTAGAAGTATCACCTACCATAAAAAAAGAGCCCTTTATTGAATTAAATTGATTAATTGTTATTTGGATCATGTCTGGCTTTGGTTTCAAAGGAATATTATCTCTTGCCCCAATGACAACTTCAAAAAATTTATCTAAATTCATTTGTTTAATTAGTTTTTCAGTTACAAATTGCCTTTTATTGGTACATATTCCCATTGGAATTTTTTGGTTATGAAAGTAATTAAGAGAGTTCATTACGCCGGGCATTAGAGTGCTATATTTATAAGGCTCTTCAGAATAATTCTGTCTATAACTATTAAATACGGTCTCATACAACTCATGGTTGCCGCCGCAATAATCTACTACTTTTTTTGACAAAGACAACATACCTTCTCCTACAAAAGTTTGTAGCTTTTGTTCTGATATATTTTCTAAATTATATTGGGTTAAAGTTTTATTTATTGCATTATGCATATCTGGAACTGAATGAACTAGGGTCCCATCTAAATCAAAAATTATATTATAATTAAGATATCTCATAACTTATTTTTTACAACGAAGTAAAGCAATATTTTGTTGATAACTTTTAACATCGGATCCTGAAAAAATAGCAGATCCAGCAACTATAACGTTAGCGCCGGCTTTAATTACTTGGGGAGCAATTTCATTGTTTACACCTCCATCAACTTGAATATTTATAGGTTTACTTGAAATCATGTCTTTAACAGCTGTAATTTTATCTATTGAAGAATTAATAAATGATTGCCCCCCAAATCCGGGGTTCACACTCATGACAAGTATTAAATCAAGTTTTTCTAATAAGAATTCTAACCCAGAAAGAGATGTTCCTGGATTTATAGAAACACCAGCTTTACATCCTAAATTTCTTATTCTAGTTAAAGTTCTATCAAGATCTGGAGTAACTTCTTTATGGACAGTAATCATATCAACCCCAGCGGCCACATATTCTTCTAATAAATCATCAGGGTTGGTAACCATAAGATGTGCATCAAAAGGTTTTTTAGAATATGGCCTTATCGATTTAATAATTGGAGGACCAAAAGTAAGGTTTGGTACGAAATGACCATCCATTACATCCAAGTGTATCCAATCAGCACCAGCTTCATCAATCAATTTAACATCATTTGCTAATGAACCAAAGTCAGCAGATAATATTGAAGGCGCAATAAGAACTTCTTTCATTTAATTCATTTCCTTCAAATATAGAATAATAACATCAAACTAAATTGTTTGGCCCATAGCAACAGCTGTATCTGACATTCTATTAGAAAAACCCCATTCATTATCGTACCAGCTTAAAACTCTTACAAATGAACCATCCATTACCTTTGTTTGATCCATATGAAAAATTGATGATCTTGAATCATGATTGAAATCACTCGATACAAGAGGTTCATCTGTATATCCAAGAATGTTTTTAAGTACATTATTAGAAGCTTTTTTAATTAGATTATTAATCTCTTCTACCGAGGTGGATTTCATGGCATTAAATTTAAAGTCGACAACTGATACGTTTTGAGTTGGTACTCTCATTGACACACCATCCAACTTTCCATTTAATTCCGGTAAAACTAAGCCTACTGCTTTAGCTGCTCCAGTTGATGTTGGTATCATATTACCTGCAGCCGCTCTTGCTCTATACATATCAGAATGCATAGTATCTAATGTTGGTTGATCACCAGTGTAAGAATGAATTGTAGTCATAAACCCTTGAGAAATTCCTACTCCTTGATTAATAACCATTGCAATTGGAGCTAGACAGTTCGTTGTACAAGAAGCATTAGACACTACTAGGTGATCTTTAGTTAATTTATTATGATTTACACCATAGACAACAGTCAAATCAGCTCCACTTGCTGGAGCTGAAACTAATACTCTTTTGGCACCAGCTTCTAAATGCATTGAAGCTTTCTCACGGCTAGCAAAAATTCCAGTACACTCCATAGCAATATCAACTTTAAGTTCTTTCAATGGAAGATCTTTTGGATCTCTGATAGATGTGACTTTTATTGGTCCTTTACCCACATCAATATTATCACCACTTACTTTGACTGCAGCAGGGAACCTTCCATGCACAGTATCGTATCTCAACAAATGAGCATTAGTTTCTATGGGGCCTAAATCGTTAATTGCAACGACCTGAATATCATCCCTCCCCGATTCTATTATAGCTCTTAAAATATTCCTTCCAATTCTACCAAAACCATTAATAGAAACTCTGACTGACATTTTATTTCCTCTCAAAAAAATATAATTATTTATTATTACTCAATACTGATATAGCTGGCAACTCTATACCTTCTAACCACTCAAGAAAAGCGCCACCAGCTGACGAAACATATGTAAATGTGTTACTAACACCCGCTTTATTTAAAGCAGAAGATGTATCGCCTCCTCCCGCTACTGTAATTAAATTGTTACTGGTAGTTAAGTTTGATGCCAGTCTTGCCAATGAAAAAGTACCTTCTCCAAACGGTTCTAATTCAAAAGCTCCAAGTGGACCATTCCACAATAAAGTCTTAATATTTTCAAAAATTAAACTTATTTTTTTGATTGTCTTTGGACCAACGTCAAGTGCCATCATGTCTGATGGGATCATGTCCGAAGATACAATTTTAGTATTTCCATTAGCTTCAAAAGATTTTGAGACTACCACATCAATGGGAAGTATTATTTTGCAATTTAAAATTTTACTCTTGTTTAGAATTGATTTTGCAATATTTACTGCGTCTTTTTCAAAAAGACTTTTTCCTACATCCAAACCTTCAGCTACAAGAAAAGTATTTGCCATTGCGCCGCCAATAATTAAATAATCCATCTTCGTCATTAAATATTCAATAATATTTATTTTTGTAGAAATTTTAGCACCACCTACCAATGCAGCCACCGGCTTTATTGGAAAACTTAACACGGATGTTAAGGCTTTAATTTCTTCGTCCAAAAGTATGCCTGAATATGAAGGTAGAAAATTTGTAATCGCATGCAAACTTGAGTGGGCTCTATGAGAACAAGAAAAAGCATCATTTACAAATATATCACAACCTTCAGATATTTTTTTTGCAAAGTTAAGGCTATTCTTAGTTTCTTCTTCATGGAAACGAACATTCTCAAGTAAAAGAATTTCACTTACTTTTAAACATGTTTTAATGTCTAAAGCTTCTTGACCTAAACAAGAGTTGCTAAAAAGAACTTTTGTTTCTAAAATATTTGATAAAGTTTTTACTAAAGGTTTTAAAGTATAACTTTTATTATATTTTCCATTTGGTCTTCCTAGATGACTACATATAACTATTTTTGCACCAGACGATTTCAAAAAGTTGATGGTTGGTATTATTCTCTCAACACGTGTCTGATCTAAAACCTTTCCATCGGACATAGGTATATTTAGATCAGCTCTAACCAGTACTGTCTTACCAAATACGTTTTCATTAATTATACTTTTTATCAAAGAGGACATCTTTATTATTTAATTATAGATCTTGCTTGTTTTACTACAGCTTCTGAAGTCATACCAAAATGCTTGTAGAGTTGGTCTGCGGGACCAGATGCTCCAAAGTTTTTCATCCCAATAAAAACACCATTATCACCTATATACTTACTCCATCCCATATCACACGCCGCTTCAATAGCTATTCTAGGGGAGTTACCTAAAATTTCTTTTTTATATGTTTCATCTTGCTTATCAAACAACTCCCAACAAGGTAGAGAGACAACTGAAGCCTTAATACCCTCAGCATTTAACAGCTCAGACGCTTGCATTGCAATTTCAACTTCAGAACCAGTTGCTATTAGAGTTAAATCTCTTTTTGAAGAAATATCATTTACAAGATAGCCACCTTTAGAAACTTTATTTTCAGAAGATTTTTCACAACGAAAAGCTCTTAAGCCCTGCCTTGACAAGGCCAAAACTGTTGGGCCGTTAGTTTTAAGTGCTATGTCCCAAGCTTCTGCAGTCTCAACTGTGTCTGCTGGTCTTATTAAATTCAAATTTGGTGTAGATCTTAGAATAGCCAAATGCTCTATTGGTTGATGAGTTGGTCCATCTTCACCAAGTCCAATCGAGTCGTGAGTTAAAACATAAATTACTTTTAAGGACATTAATGCAGAAAGCCTAATGGATGCTCTCATATAATCACTAAATACTAAAAAAGTTCCACCATATGGTATGAAACCTTTGTGCAAAGCTATACCATTCATTATAGATCCCATTGCATGCTCTCTTATTCCATAATGAATATAGTTTCCAGCGAGTTTACTAGAAGAAACAGCTTTCATTTTACTTGTTTTAGTCAAATTTGATCCAGTAAGATCGGCTGAACCACCAATTGTATTGCCTATAACTTGATTTATAATTTCAAGAGTCTTTTGGCTAGATTGTCTAGTGGCCAGCTTAGGCATTTCTTGTTTCATTTGTTTTATAAATGAATTGATTTTTTTATCATAAGATTTAGGTATAGCTCCGCTCATAAAGATTTCAAATCTATTCTTTTTAGGACTTTCTTGTAATATATTTTTCCATTCTTCGAATAAAACTTTTGATCTGTCTGTAGTGTTTTTCCAATCATTTAATATTTTAGAAGGTACTTCAAATGGTTTGTTTGACCACCCTAATACTTTTCTGGTTGCATTTATTTCATCTGCACCTAGAGGTGCTCCGTGTGTCTTCGAGGTTCCCGCTAGATTTGGAGCGCCATAACCAATTGTCGTTTTACAAGCAATAAGTGATGGTTTTCTTGATTTTTTTGCATTAATGAGAGCTTTTTCAATTTCATAATGGTTATGACCATCTATTGCTTGTGTATGCCAACCCGCAGCCTTAAATCTAGAAATTTGGTTAGCTGAGTTGGATAAATTTGTGGAACCATCAATTGAAATATTATTGTCATCCCAAAGAACTACTAGTTTTGAAAGTTTTAAATGCCCTGAAAATTCAATAGCTTCATGACTAATTCCTTCTTGAAGGCAACCATCTCCAGCAATTACATATGTATAATGGTTAACTAAATTTGAACC
>ATWQ01000018.1 GCA_000421325.1 alpha proteobacterium SCGC AAA536-K22 | reverse complement strand
CCTAGCACTGTAAATCTTGCCCTTTTAACAGGACATTCCATGTTAAGAGTAGAGGCAATGAATGGTGAATTTGAAAGAGCCGCCAGCAAGTATGAAATAAACAAGATGGTAGACTGTTTAAAGACAGCTTTGGAAGATGGTTCAATTGGATTATCAACTGGTTTGGCATATCCTGCTGCAAATGACGCACCTACCACAGAGATTATTGAATTAGCTAAAATTTTACCAGAATTTGATGGGGTTTTTACTACCCATATGAGAAATGAAGCTATTGATGTTATTAAATCAGTTAATGAAACTATTAAAATATCTTCGTCAACAAAGGTAAGAACTGTAATTTCACATCATAAATGTGCAGGAAGAGAGAATTGGGGAAAAAGTAAAACTACTCTTAAGTTGATTGAAGATGCTAAAAAAAATAATTTTCTTGATCTAGATTGCTACCCTTACACAGCCAGTTCTACTATGCTTCTTAAAAGCTTTGTAAAAAGAGCAGACAAGGTTTTAGTAACATGGTCAGATAATTATCCAGATATCTCAGGTGAAGATTTGAATGATTTGTCAGAAAAATTTGGCTTAAGTATAGATGAAACTATTGATAAGCTTTATCCAGCTGGAGCCATATATTTTCAAATGGATGATGAAGATTTGAATAGAATATTAAAGTTTCCAGGATCAATGATAGGCTCTGATGGTATTCCTGGTGATAGACATCCTCATCCACGTCTTTGGGGAACTTTCCCTAGAGTATTAGGTAAATATTCGCGAGAACTGAAATTATTCCCACTTGAGGAAGCTGTTTATAAAATGACAGGCAAGAGCGCCGAGGTTTTTGGACTTGAATCAAGAGGCACAATAGATGTCGGAAACTATGCAGATTTAGTGATATTTAACCCAGAAACAATTATTGATAAAGCTTCTTATAAATCACCAAAACTTCATTCGGAAGGAATTGAAAGTGTATTTGTAAACGGAAAAGTGGTTTGGGAGAACGATGGGGCAACCAATAATAGACCGGGAATGTTTCTTCCTGGTAAAAAATTTGATTAATTAAACATGCTTTTCAAAATCTTTAAATTCAACAGGTGAGAAACCATTTTTTTGGTATAATTGTAACGCTCTTTTATGATCAAGCGAACATGTATTTACAGTTAAAGTTTCTATTTTATTAGAATCCCAAGCCGTTAAAATCGCGGTTTTTAATAGATATTTTCCTAAACCAAGGCCAATTGCTTCCTCAACTAGTCCTAGAAAACTTAAATTACATATTTTATTTACTCTATAATCCAACATAAAAAATCCTGCTGGCCAACCATCTTTAATCAGGGTGTAAAATATTACGTTTTTATCATTTACAAAATTGTTAAGCTCTTTTTCAGTTTTATCAAGCCAGTCAGTCCAGTAATATTTTTTTCCAACTTGTTTATAAAAAAATAAAAAATACCAAGAAGGAATATTTTCAGCTTTTAAAATATTTAATTTAAGTTTCAGTGACTTTGGCCAATCAAAACTTGGTCGGTTATTCATCTCTAGGTAAGTAACTCTATATTTGATCAGTTCAGAAGTAATTTTATTCACTTTAAAAAATAACTTTCAATTTACTTTAATTAAGTTTTCTGCACTATAATACATTTTATTTAACTTATTATTATTCAAAATTATTAGGAGTACAAATGAAACTTGTAGATCATTTAATTAACGGACAAAATGCTAATTTTCCCAATTTATCCTCTACTCCAATTTATGACCCATCTTCTGGTGAAGAAACATCAAGAGTTGTCTCTGGAACTAAAGATTGTGTTAATGAGGCCGTTAAATCTGCTCTTAATGTTTTCCCTGAATGGTCTAGTATGACCCCATTAGTTAGATCAAGAAAAATGTTTAAGTTAAAGGAAATCATAGAATTAAGACAGAATGAATTAGCCAAACTAATCTCACAAGAACATGGCAAAACTTTTGACGATGCACTGGGAGAAATAGGCAGGGGACTAGAAGTTGTAGAGTTTGCTTGCGGTATACCTAATCACTTGGCCGGTAATTACACAAGTAATGTTGGAAGATCAATTGATAGTTGGTCTGATTATCAGCCTATGGGGGTGTGTGCTGGAATTACACCTTTCAACTTCCCTATAATGGTTCCAATGTGGATGTTTCCTGTAGCTATTGCATGTGGTAATTGTTTTATACTTAAGCCATCAGAAAGAGATCCAAGTTCTACAAGATTATTATCTGAGATTGTTCTAGAATCTGGCATCCCTCCTGGAGTGCTTAATATGGTAAATGGGGGGAAAGAAACTGTTGATGCTATTTTACAACATAAGGACATAAGTGGTGTAAGTTTTGTTGGCTCCACGCCCATTGCACAGTATGTTTATAGTGAAGCAGCAAAATATGGAAAAAAAGTTCAGGCTATGGGTGGAGCAAAAAATCATATGGTTGTTATGCCAGATGCTGATATGGAGATGGTTGGAGATGCTATCATGGGTTCAGTTTTTGGATCTGCAGGTGAGAGATGCATGGCGATTTCAGTTGTGGTTCCTGTCGGAAAGGACACAGGAGACAAAATTAAAGAGATTGTTAAGCCTAAGATTGAAAATTTAAAAATAGGACCTGGACTTGACCCTGATTCTGAAATGGGTCCATTAGTTACGTCTGATCATTTAAAAAAGGTTAAAAGATTTATCGATCAAGGTGTTGATGAGGGTGCTGACTTGGTTGTAGATGGAAGAAATTTAAAACTTCAAGGTTATGAAAATGGATTTTTTATTGGAGGTTCCTTTTTTGATAATGTCACTACCGATATGTCTATTTATAAGGAAGAAATTTTTGGACCTGTTTTATCTATGGTAAGAGCAGAGACATTTGATTATGCACTTGATATAGTCAATAAGCATGAATACGGAAATGGAACAGCCATATTTACGTCTAATGGCGGAGTTGCAAGACAGTTTGCCAATGAATGTCAAATTGGAATGGTAGGAGTTAATGTCCCAATTCCAGTTCCAGTAGCTTATCATTCATTTGGTGGTTGGAAAAGATCTGCTTTTGGAGGCCATGGAGTGTATGGTATGGAAGCGGTAAGGTTTTATACAAGATTGAAGACTGTAACTGGAAGGTGGCCCTCAGGTCAATACACTGGGGCTCAATACACCTTCCCAAGTAATAGTTAAGTTTTTAACATTTGAGAAAAATCTTTTACTTCTGGTAGTGGCCATTTATCGGTGTCATTAGGGACTTTGAATACATTAAGTGTCATAGAAATTAGGCTGTAGTAGCCACAAATACCAACTATATCTATTGCTGCATTCTCTCCAAGCAGATCAACTAGTTTGTTATATGTGTTATCAGATACATTTTTAACAATATTGGCCTCTGCTGCAAAGTCAAATACTGCATCTTCTTCCGGGTTTTCAAAATTTGGTTTTTTCCCAAGTGATATAGTATCTACATGTTTTGGATCAATACCGCCTTCAATAGCAAGGGGTGCATGATGTTCCCACTCAAACTCAGAAGACCAAACTCTTCCAGTAACTATTATAGCAAGTTCAGATAAGCCTTTTGATAAACACGTTCCATATCTTGCATATGCGCCAACAGTTTGTGCGCTTCGAGCAAGACCAGGATTATTTAACCATACTCTTAATGGTCCAACTACATGGCCTCTAGGACCGTTAATAATAGCGTCATGAATTTCTTTTTGTTCACTTGTTAAATCTTCTACTTTCCAGTCTTTAATTCTAGTCATTTAAATTCCTTTTATATTTCCATTAATTTATTTAGTAAAATTTCATCACTATACTTCCATCCTAATAATGAAATACCCACGGGGCCAGATTTATCTTTTAACCTTGGAATTGTAATTTGTGGCCTTGAAGTCATGCCAGCAATTGATGTTAGTTCCATCAATCTTTTTCTAAAAGATCCTAAACTCTCATCATCTTGACCACTTTTGGGAGCAGAAAATGGTGAGGTGGGGAATACTGCTATAGTGCCTTCGGGTAAAGATTTCTTAATTTCATCTATAAGAGTTTTTCTAAATATTAGAGCTCTATTTACTTCGATATCTGTGATTTTAGATGCCATATCAATTCTACTTCTAATTTCAGGAGAAATATTAGGTTTATTATTTTCTATCCAAGGAATTATATTTTCTTTAACTTCGGCACCTTGTAGAATTCTGAAATTGTCGGCAATAATAGCCTTAGTATTTGTCGACAAACGAGTTTTATTAATATTCGGTATGTTAACGTTAATATAATTGTTAAAATTATCTTGGACTTCTGCGTCGCATAATTCTAAAAGGTCTTCTGCTACAACATATTGTTTAAAATCAACATTTGATCGTTCAATATTATTTAATAGTACGTTACCAACTTTTTGAAATATTTCTGGATTATTAGCAAACCAACCTATTGTATCAAAGCTGGGAGCCATTGGGTAAACTCCTTTAGTGTTAATTCTATTGTGAGTAGGCCTCATTCCAATTAAACCACAAAAAGATGCTGGTATTCTTACTGAGCCGCCAGTATCAGAACCTATAGAAAAATCATAAAGATCAGTTGTAAGAGCTGCTGCTGATCCTGAGCTGGATCCACCAGGGACACAAGAAGGAGCATTCAAATTAGTAGGAGTGCCATAGTGACCATTTTCACCAATTAAAGAATAAAAGAACTCATCGCAAACTGTAATACCTTTTAAAACAGTTCCCTCATTAAGTAAATCTTTCAAAAAAGGGGCATAATCATTAGCAAAATCACATTTTTTAAAAAAGTCTGGATTACCACATGAAGTTTTTAAATTTTTAACATCGCACATATCTTTAAGTACGAAATTTAAATTACTTAATAGCCCGTATTCATTAAGTGAAATGTCTTTCTTAGGTGAATGCGGCATTAAATAATTCATTTTTTATCCATTAAATATATACTATTATACACTAACCTATCATTTAACTAATATTTATAAAGTGGATTAATTATAAATGAATTTATATGATTATATTGAAGAAATTCCTGATTTTCCTGTAAAGGGAATATTATTCAAAGATATCAGTCCTTTACTAGCTGAAAATGAAGCTGTAAGTAAAATTAAAACAGAATTTTTAAATCTAATTAAGCCTTACCAAGTTGACTTAATCGGTGGTTTAGATGCTAGGGGTTTTTTATTTTCCACTTTAATTGCTGACGCTCTAGGTGTTGGATCTTTCATGATTAGAAAAGAAGGTAAACTACCAGGAGACGTCATTAGCAAAGAATATGAACTAGAGTATGGTGTGTCTAAGCTTTCAATTAAAAAAAAAATAGATCTTAAAAATAAAAATATTATTTTAATAGATGATTTACTTGCAACTGGTGGAACTTTAAGATGCGCTGAAGATTTAATATCATTTTCAAAAGGAAATGTTGTTTCATCTTTAGTCATAATCGAATTAGTCGCTTTATCTGGAAAAGATAAATTAAACTCTATAGTACATTCGTTGTTAAAATATGACGCTTAATAAGTTAATTCCTAAAGATACTCTTATTATTGTTGCTTTAGAGAGAGAGCTACCAAAGACATTACTGCCTAACTGGAATATTGTCTATTCCGGTGTTGGCAAAGTTAACGCATCTTTTTCAGTTGTAAATGCTTACAACACTTTTAAACCTAAAGTAATTATTAATTACGGTACTGCTGGATCTTTAAATGAAAATTTAAATGGCTTGATTCCAATTAACAGTTTTAAACAGAGAGATATGGATGTCAGGTCGCTAGGTTTTGAAATTGGAGAAACACCCTATGATAAAATTCATAGCATAACTTTGGATTATGAAGGTTATTCATGTGGAACTGGAGATAATTTTGTTATTGGTAAACAGAAATTAGAAACTGACATAGTTGATATGGAAAGTTATCCCATTGCAAAATTCTGTCTACTCAACAATATATCTTTCTTTTGTTATAAATATATTTCTGATAATGCTAATAAAGATGCCGCTAATGATTGGGAGTTAAACATTCAAAAAGGAGCTGATTTATTCGTTAAATATATAGATAATTTTATTTAATTGGGAGGAATAAAATGGATTTTAATGAAAGCAATGCAACCGAAGCTGTTTTAGATAGCTTTTCTAAAATAAAAGATAAAAGACTTAAGCAGATAATGAACTCCTTAATTACTCATCTCCATCAAGTTGTAAAAGAAGTTGAACCAACTGAAGATGAATGGATGAAGGCAATTATGTTTTTAACTAAAACAGGTCAGAAATGTGATGATAGAAGACAGGAATTTATACTTTTGTCGGATGTCTTGGGAGTTTCGATGTTGCTAGATGCAATAAATAATCGCAAGTCAAATGATGAAACTGAGACTACTGTTTTAGGACCATTTCATGCACCGTCGCCCACAGTTACTAATGGTGAAAATATAGCCAAAAGTGTAGTAGGAGATAATTGTATAGTTTCAGGTAATATTATGGATACAGATAAAAATCCAATACCAGGAGCATCAATTGAAGTTTGGCAATCAGGTCCTGACGGTTTATATGATGTTCAAAAAGATGGTGAAGTGGTTGATTTAAGGGCTACACTGTTATCACTTAAAGACGGATCTTATTTATTTAGAACAGTAAAACCACAATATTATCCAATCCCAGTTGATGGTCCAGTTGGAGATCTCCTAAATAATTTAGATAGACACCCATATAGACCTGCACATATTCATTTTATGGTAAAAGCTGAAGGCTATAAAGATCTTGTAACTCATGTATTTATAGATCGTGATAAATATTTAGAGAGTGATACTGTTTTTGCTGTTAAGAAAAGTTTAATAAGGCAGTTAGAGGAAGGTTTTGATAAGGATAATAATCAAAAATGCTATAATTTAAACTTTGATATCATTATGGAAAAAAATTAGAAGGAACTACATTTAGTTCCTTCTAATAAAATTTTTTAAAGTCTCGATGCAACATTTTCCCAGTTGACTAAATTATCTACAAAGTTTTTTAGGTAAACGGGTCTTTTATTTCTAAAATCGATGTAGTAAGAATGTTCCCATACATCACAACCTAGTAATGCTGTTTGTCCAAAGCAAACTGGATTAACACCGTTTTCTGTCTTTGTTATCTTTAAGCTACCATCTTTATCTTTAACTAACCAACACCAACCTGAGCCAAATTGTGTTGCACCAGCGTTACAAAAATCTTCTTTAAATTTATCAACGCTTCCAAAAGAGCTTGTTATAGCGTTTTCTAATTCAGACGGCATACTAACCTTTGCAGGACCCATCATTTGCCAAAACTGTTCATGGTTCCAGTGTTGCGATACATTATTAAAAATACCACTTTGAGCAACATTATTAGAATTATAAGTTCCAACAATAATGTCTTCTAAGCTTTTATTTTCCCACTCGGTACCTTTTAATAAATTGTTTCCATTATCAACATAGGCTTTATGATGAATGTCGTGATGATATTCCATTGTTTCTTTACTCATCCCATGTTCAGATAAAGCATCTATCGCGTAAGGGAGGTCTGACAGTACTAAACTCATTTAATTCTCCTGATTGGTTTATAGTAGAAATAATTATAATTATAAATTTTACAAGTTAATTAATTATAAAATATTGATTTTAATATTTATAAAATGTAATGCTTTCTTTGTAAATAATTTAGGAGGGGTTTTATGAAACAAAGAGTTATTGAGCTTACAGATTTTGGTGTTGCGGAAAATATGCGTACTGTAGAAGCAGATATTCCATCTCCAGGTCCAGGTCAAATTGTTGTAAAAAACATTGCTATCGGACTAAATTATTTAGATACATATTTTAGAAGTGGTTTATATCCATGGCCAAATCAAGAAAAGATTAAAATACCTGGTTCTGAGGGTGTAGGTCACGTTCATTCAGTTGGACAAGATGTCAACTTCTTAAAAGAGGGCGATAAAGTATCATATGTTACTCCTGTTGGAGCTTATGCAGAATATGCTCTCATAAATGCAGCTCATGCAGTTGAACTTAAAGTAGATGTTAATGATCATGATGTCGTTGCGAGTACACTTAAAGGTTTAACCACTCATTATTTGCTCCATTTAACATTTAAGTTAGAAAGTGGCATGACAGCTTTGGTGCATGCTGCTGCAGGAGGCGTTGGCCAATTAATGGGTCAATGGGGACGTGAAATAGGTGCAACAATGATTGGAACTGTTGGTGGCCCAGAAAAGGCAGAAGCAGCTAAAAAAGCCGGTTACCATCATGTTATAGATTATAATGATAAAGATTTTGTAGCTGAAGTAATGTCTATTACAAACAACCAGAAATGTGATGTAGTATACGATAGTGTGGCTAAGTCAGTTTTTCCAGGTTCAATGGATTGCCTAAAACCAAGGGGATTATGGGCACTATTTGGACAGGCGTCGGGACCAATAGTTGATTTTAATCTAGGTTTATTGTCTGCTAAGGGTTCTCTTTTTGTAACTAGGCCTACTTTATTCACTTATATTGCAAATAGAGAGGAATATAATGATGCTTCTTATCAACTCTACAGTAGAATTGCAGATGGAAGATTAAAAGTAGCTATTCATGATAAAATGCCGCTAGAAAAAATAGTTGAAGCTCATAACTTACTTGAAGGCAGAAAAACAAAAGGTGGCATTGTAATTACACTTTAAAATAAGGATTAAATAATGATAGACCTATATAGTTGGCAGACACCTAACGGTAGGAAAGTGTCTATAATGCTAGAAGAAATTGGAATTGATTATAATGTTTTTCCTATAAACATTGGAAAAGATGAACAATTCCAACCTCATTTTTTAGAAATTTCACCAAACAATCGTATTCCTGCAATCATTGACAGAGATAATAATAATTACTCACTTTTTGAGTCAGGTGCTATTTTAATGTACCTGGCTGATAAAAGTGGAACGTTGATAAATAAATCAAATACTGATGAATATTATAGGACTATAGAATGGCTTATGTGGCAAATGGGCGGAGTAGGCCCAATGTTTGGTCAGGTTCATCACTTTGTTAAATACAACAAGGGAAAGTCAGCATACTCTGAAGAAAGATACTCAAAAGAAGCCAGAAGACTATATGGTGTGATGGATAAGCGTCTTAGTAAAAATCCATACATAGCTGGTAAGGAATATAGTATTGCTGACATTTCTATATGGCCCTGGACGGCACGATTTGACTGGCAAGAAATTGATTTAAATGAATTTCCTAACGTCACCAGGTGGTATAAGGAAATGATTGACAGACCTGCTGTACAAAAAGGTTGGCTTGTGCCTCAAAATGATCAATTGATTCCATCCCCTTAAAGAAAAGAAGATAAGTTGGAAACTAAGGTCTCAATTGCAGGTTTAGGTTGGTGGGGAAAAGTTATGATTAATAGATTATCTTCATCGTCTAAGGTGAAGATAGTCAACTTAATTGATCCTTATCCTGATGAAGATGCAGTTAAACTTGCAGAAGAAAAAAACTTAAAAATTTTCACTGTGTTTGACGACGCATTTCAAGAAGAGACAATAGATGCAATCATACTTTGTACCCCTAATTCATTTCATATGGATCAAACTATAAAAGTAGCAAACTTGGGTGTTCATGTTTTCTGTGAAAAGCCTCTGTCTTTAATATCATCAGAAGTAAAAAAAATGATTGATATGTGTAATGAGAATAAAGTCATACTTGGGGTTGGTCATGAAAGACGTTTTGAAAAAGGATGGCAAAAACTTAAAGAAATAATAAATAATAATTCTTTGGGTAATATTATGTATGCTGAAGGCCATTTTAGTCATGATAAATTGGCAAATCTTCCATTAGATAATTGGCGTACAGATCCACAGTATGCACCTGCCGCTGGTATGACTGGGATGGGCGTGCATTTAACTGATCTAATGATATGGTTGTTTGGTCCTGTAGAAAGTGTGTTTGCTTCAACTGCACAAAGGGCACTTAACTACAAAACAGGCGATGTTGTCTCAGCAAGTCTTAATCATAAATCTGGTCTAAGTACCCAAATCACAGCAATTCTGAAAACACCTCATTATCAAAGGATAACTATATGGGGAGAGAATGGATGGGTAGAATTAGTTGATAGTTCACATCCAGATACGCCTGGACCTTCATTTATGAAGATTGTAATGAATGACGGATCTGTTAAAGAGGAAAATTTTGAGTGGACGGACACAGTGTCTGCTAATATTGATAATTTTGTAGATGCAATTAATAAAGAAGATGAATATATATTTAAAGATATTGAGAAATTTCAAAATATCGCTTTATTAGAAGCTATTTATCAATCAAGTTTATCTAAAAAATCTATTGATGTAGAAACTTTCAATTAACGTTTAAATTATATATTTTTTAAATCCAGCTTTTCCATCGACAGTCTGTTTAAGGCAAGCATTAATGCAGTAATAAAAATACAGGTTAAAAATCCTCCAAACTGTATAGATAATCCTGATAATAAAGTGCCTATAAGCCTTCCAAAAGCATTGGACATATAATAAAAGCCTACGTCAAGGGTCACTCTGTTTTTATCTGTATATTTTAATATTAAAAAAGAATGTAGTGATGAGTTTACAGCGAACACAAATCCAAAAATAAAAAGTATAGATATAGTTATATAAAGCTTATACTCTTCAAAATATAAACTTAATAATAACAATAAAATAGGGATGCCTATGAGCAAACTAGCCCAATACTTTGTTTGCTTGCCGATTGATTTATTTTGAGACAAAATTTTTGGTGTTATACCTTGTACAAAGCCATAAAAAATAGTCCATACAGCCATGAATGTTCCAATGACAAAGAAAGCTTTTTTATTAGCGTCAATTGATCCATCAGACATCATAGAATATAAAAACACAGGAAGACCAACAACTAACCATGTATCTCTGGCTCCAAATAAAAAAACTCTTCCGAAGCTGAGGTAATTAATATTTTTGTTTTTTGAAAATACTTCGGAAAATTTTACGTCTTTTTTAATTTTTGAAAAATCATTATTTAAATAAATAAAAACGAGTATCAAAATTATTGAAAGTAATCCGGCCATTAATATCAAAGACAATTGAAAGCCTAAAAACGCAAGCAAAAGTGACCCAAGTAAAAAGCCAAATCCTTTAACCGCATTTTTAGATCCAGTCATTAGTGTAACCCATTGAAATAATTTGTTATTTTTATCTGGGGCCAATAATTTCACAGAACTTTTGGAGCTCATTTTAGTTAGGTCTTTTGCTATGCCAGACAAACCTTGTGTAGCCATAACAAAAATAACTGATGAGGTTATACTCCAACTTTTATCAACTTGAGTTAAAAGCAGTAATGAAACTATTTGAAAAATCATTCCACTAAATAGTGTAATATTTAAACCAATTTTTTTAGCAATCCATCCTGCTGTCAGGTTCGTCACCATGCCGAAGAATTCGTATAATAAGAATAAATAAGCTAATTGAAGTGGGCTAAAGCCAAGTGTATGAAAATGAAGAAGAACTAACATTCTTAATGCCCCATCAGTAAGCATAAAGAACCAGTAAGATAATGTTACTAGTACAAAAGAGACTTCATTATTGTTTAAAGATTTTATCATTTTTTAAATAGTTTTACTTACCATTCCAACAATATCAACTAATCGGTTAGCATAACCCCATTCATTATCATACCAAGCATATAATTTTAATTGAGTTTTGTTTATTACCATTGTTGACAGGGCATCTATTATTGAACTCCTTGGGTCATTAACAAAGTCAGTTGATACTAATGGACGATCTTCATATCCAAGAATACCTTTAAGTTCATTTTCACTTGAGTTTTTAAGCATAGTATTGACCTCGTCTTCATTAACAGGACGTTTCATTTCAAAGACGCAATCAGTTAGGGACGCGTTTAATAGAGGTACTCTTACAGCGTGGCCATTTAACTTACCTTTTAGTTCAGGGTAAATTAGTGAAATAGCCTTGGCAGATCCAGTAGTTGTTGGAATTAAGTTATTTACTGCAGACCTGGCCCTCCTAAGATTATTTTGAGGGATATCAACTAATGTTTGGCTATTTGTTAAATTATGAATTGTTGTTATAGAGCCGTGAACTATGCCTATATTTTCGTGTATTACTTTAATGATAGGGGCTATGCAGTTGGTAGTACAACTTGCTGCTGTAATTATATTATGCTTATTTGGGTTATATGTGTTTTGATTTACACCATAAGCTATATTTGCAATGTTTTCCTCGTTTACAGGCGCTGAGACAACAACTTTCTTTACACCTTTGTCAAAATATTTTTTTAAATCTGACGAGTTATTATGTGCCCCAGTGCAATCGATTAAAATATCAATGTTGTTTAGATCTAAGTTTTCAATATTTTTTGAGAAGGTTGATTGAATATTTTTTTTGTTAATTGAAATTTTTTCATTATCTAATTTAAAGCTAGCGTTCCATTTACCATGAATACTATCAAACTCTAGACTGTGTAATAGAGAAGAAGGGTTTCCATTAAGTTCATTTAAATATATTACTTTATAATCTTTTGAGATAAGTAATTTTAAAACTAACTTACCTATTCTTCCTATACCATTTATAGCTATTTTGGTCATATTTTAACCTTTTCAAAAATTATCTGACATATTTATTTTAAATAACAGCAAAATTATTGTATATTTATTACACAAATAATTATTTTTGAAATTCTATAAACTCATGTCCAAAAAATCCATCCCAAATAACATAAACAATTTAAGCCAACTTTTAGAAGATGGCTTAGTTATGTGTGATAGTTTTGGTTCTATTTTATTATATAATAACCTTGCAAAACAATACCTTGGAGATAACTTAAAAGGTAAAAATATATGTAATTTTGTACCTATTGATGAATTAAAAGATCTAAATAAAAATAATAATGATGGTATTTTCAGTGATCAATTTAGTTTCCAAACAGAGGACGTATTAAAAAGGTCTCTTGTACTCAAAGTAAAAAAAATTGATGAAGACCTTTTCTCAATTCTTCTTTTAGACATGACACTTCAGAGAAATTTGGAAAAGGTTAGGAGAGATTTTGTGGCTAATGTAAGTCATGAATTAAGATCTCCGCTTACTAGTTTAGTAGGTTTTATTGAAACTTTGTTAAATGGAGATGTAAAGGACGAAAAAATTCAGAAAAAGTTTCTTAATATCATGGATGAAGAAGCTAAAAGAATGAACAGATTAATTGATGATATCTTGTCTTTGTCAAAAGTAGAAACAGAAGAACATATTACTCCAAATACAAGTATTTCTATTATTAATCCTATTCAATATGTGATTTCCTCAATTAAAGAAAGAGGACTGAGTAAAAATCACAATTTGATTTTTGAAGATTTAAGACAGAATGTTAATGATCCTTGCTTTGTTATTGGTGATATTGACGAAATAAACCAGGTTTTTGTAAATTTACTTGAAAACGCAATTAAATATAGTTTTGAAAGTACTGATGTAGTTGTAAGAATAGAACAACATATCCAAGAAGAAGTTGTGATAAGCGTAATTAATAAAGGTGAAGGTATTCCTGAAAAATATTTAGATAGATTAACTGAAAGATTTTTTCGAGTAGATAAAGCAAGGTCTAGAGAACTTGGTGGAACTGGACTAGGTCTGGCTATTGTAAAACACATTTTGATTAAACATAGAGCAACTATGAATGTCTCAAGCATAATCAATGATAAAACTACATTTTCAATAAATTTTCCTCTTACAAATAACTAAACAAAAACTATTTATGTAATAAATTTGTAATATTAAAGGCTAATTTATATTTAATCACATTAGATAAACTAATTACTTTCTCATATTTGATATATTTTGTAATAAAAATGTAATATTTTTGAAATATAAGAGTAACTTATCTGAATAATAAAGGTTTATTAATTTAATTAAACTTTAACCTTAATTATGGAGTTATAAATGAAAAAAACTTTAATTATGGCTGGTATTATTTCTGGTCTAATTATTTCAAGTGCAGCGCAAGCTAGAGACACTCTCAGTTTAGCTGGATCTTCTACCGTTTTGCCATTTGCGAGAATCATTGCTGAGCAATTAGGTAAAAATCCAAATTTTAAAACACCAGTTGTTGAATCAGGTGGTTCTTCAGTCGGTAAAAAAGGTGTTTGTGACGGTGTTGGTACTAAATTTATTGATATTGGAAATGCTTCTTCAAGAATGAAAACTAAAGAATTAGCATATTGTGAAAAGAATGGTGTTAAATTAACTGAAATTAAAGTCGGTTACGACGGAATTGTTGTAGCTAACTCAAAAAAAGGTGCTCCATTAAATATTTCTAAAGCTCATTTAGGTATGGCTCTAACTGCAAAGATCCCAGCTTGTTATGAGGGTTCAGGTCGAAGTTATAACTGTAACGATTGGATCGATAATCCATTTAAGAAATGGTCAGACATTGATGCAAGTTTACCAGACATTGAAATACGTGTATATGGTCCGCCAACAACATCTGGTACTAGAGCAAGTTATGCTGAAATGGTAAACCAAAAAGGTTATTGTGGAAAAGAGAAAATTGCTAAAGCTGCATCTGCGGCAAGAGGTGACAAAAAAGGGAAAAAATGCCGTGCTATGAGAACAGATGGTGTGTTTATTGAAGCTGGTGAACAAGATAATTTAATTGTTCAAAAGCTTAACGAAGATACATCCTCTTATGGTATTTTTGGTTTTTCATATTTAGATCAAAACACAGATACATTGCAAGGTGCAGTAATTAGTAAAACAGCTCCTACATTTGAAAACATAGCTGGTAATAATTACTCTGTTTCTAGAGCTTTATATTACTATGTAAAGCATCAGCACATTGGTGTAGTTCCTGGTATGAATGAATACATGGCTGAATGGACTAAGCATTGGGGTGATGATGGAGCTTTATCAGACGCTGGTATGATACCAATGCCTGCGTCAGAAAGAGCAAAATATAAATCTGCTATGAGTAGTTTACCTGTATTAACTGCAGCTGATTTAAAATAATAACTACTAATACTGGGCTAACTCTATGAGTTAGCCCTTTTTTTAGGAGGTGCAATGTTCAATTTTTATTTATTAATTGTAATCCTTCTAATTTCTTTTATTTTCTTTTTTTTAGGTCTTAAAGAAGCCAAAAAATTAAAGCTTGTACATAAAAATAGTCTTCATTCTCTTCCTCATTATTATGGCTTATATGCATTGCTAGCTTCTCTGCTTCCTTCTTTAGGAATTTATTTCTTGATGACTATTGGAGATGATTTCTTATTTTCGAATATGATTAAATCATATATTCCTGATGAAGTAACTAATGCAAAAAATTATAATTTTTTAATAGCTCTTGCCCAAATTAATAATTCTGTAGAAGGTTTGATCTTCGGCACTCCTCCACAGTGGGTGACAAATGCTGCAGAAGTTTGGAAGTCATGGGTTCAAACATCTAATATTATAATTGTATCTCTATGTTTATTAACTTCTTTAGTGTCAGGTTATTATGGTTTTTTAAAAATTAATGAAAACTTTAGATCAAGGAATGCAGTTGAAAAAATAATAATGACATTACTAGCTGCAAGCTCTGTAATTGCCATTTTTACTACAATTGCAATTATTTTTTCCATTGTATTTGAATCAGTTCGTTTTTTTGCACTTATTCCAATTGATGAATTTTTATTTGGGACTGTGTGGAATCCACAGTTTGAAGGAGCCGAAAGAGCAGGCTCAGGCCAACAAGGCCTTTCTCAATATGGTGCTATTCCTCTTTTTGCAGGTACTTTCTTAATTTCATTTATTGCTTTATGTGTTGCAGTTCCTGTTGGTTTATTTAGTGCCATCTATCTTTCAGAATATGCTTCATCTAAAGAAAGGGCCTTTTTTAAGCCACTGTTAGAAATTCTAGCTGGTGTCCCTACTGTTGTTTATGGTTTCTTTGCGGCTCTAACTGTCGCTCCCTTTTTAAGATCGTCGGGTTCAATTTTAGGATTGGACGTTGCTTCTGAGTCAGCTTTAGCGGCTGGATTGGTAATGGGTATAATGATTATACCATTCGTTTCATCTCTTTCAGATGACGTGATAAATGCTGTTCCTCAATCTCTTAGAGATGCAGGTTATGGCCTTGGTTCAACTAAAAATGAAACTGTACTTAAGATTGTATTGCCCGCGGCCTTGCCCGGTGTAGTAGCGAGTATAATTCTAGCTGTTTCACGAGCAGTAGGCGAAACTATGATTGTTGTTATGGCTGCAGGATTAGCCGCAAACCTTACAGCTAATCCTCTTGAAGCTGTTACAACTGTTACTTCTCAAATAGTAACAATCTTAGTTGGTGATCAGGAGTTTGAATCTGCAAAAACACTGTCTGCTTTTGCATTAGCATTAACTTTGATTATAATTACATTATGTATGAACTTTTATGCTTTGCATGTAGTAAAAAAATATAGAGAACAATATGACTAAAAAGTTTATTAATCCCATTGAAGCTACTGAAATTGTAAAGAGTTCAATAAAAAAACGTAGAGCTAAAGATAGTAGACTTAGACTTTATGGCCGTATAGCTATTGGCATGGCAACTTGTTTTTTGTTTTTCATGTTTTTTTCAATATTTACAAAAGGTTACCCTGGTTTCTTTCAATACTACGTAACGCTCGATATTAAGTTTGATCGAGAAAGAATAGATCCAAAAGAAGATCTTTCAGATACTTCTCTTTATGAAGGTGAAGCAAGCAAAACAGTTAATGAATCTTTATTTTCTATAATTAATCCCCAAGGTAGAAAAGCAAAGAAAGAGGCTAGAAAAATTGTTTCTTCTGGTAAAGACATAAGAATTGCAAAGCTTGTTAAGAATGATCCTTCTTTATTTGGAACAGTAACAAAAGTAAAGTTTGCTCTTGATGATGATATTGATAGCTTTTTAAGGGGTTATATTAATCGTGACACACCAGAATCTGAAAGACGCATTAGTGATAATGTAATTGCATATGTTGATAAATTATCCGAAGAAAATCGTATTTCTTATGAATTTAGTGATTATATTCTACAAGGCAGTGCTTCTGGAAATCCTGAAATGGCTGGTATTAAAGGTGCTTTTTTTGGATCAATTCTAACACTGTCTGTCTGTTTACTTATTGCATTTCCATTAGGTATTGCAACAGCTGTTTACCTAGAAGAAATTGCTAAAAAAAATAAAATCACAGAGATAATAGAAGTTAACATTAATAACTTAGCCGCTGTTCCGTCTGTAGTTTTTGGGATCATGGGACTGGCAATTTTTATTAGTATTTTTGGAATGCCAAGATCAATACCTTTGGTTGGAGGTATGGTGTTAGCATTAATGACTTTGCCAACAATAATAATTTCCTCCAGAGCAGCGATAAGAGCGGTTCCGCCTTCAGTTAGAGATGCTGCATATGGAATAGGAGCGTCTAAACTTCAAGTAATTTTTCATCATGTTATTCCTTTAGCTATGCCAGGAATGTTAACAGGTACTATTATTGGTATGGCTCAGGCACTTGGAGAAACAGCTCCATTATTAATGATAGGAATGGTAGCCTTTATTGTTGATATACCAAACAGCGTTGTAGATCCTGGAACTGTTTTACCTGTTCAAATATTTATGTGGGCTGATTTTGCTGAGAGAATGTTTATACAAAAAACAAGTGCAGCCATAATTGTATTATTAGGATTTTTGATTGCCATGAATGCTTTGGCAGTATACTTAAGAAAAAAATTAGAAAGGCGTTGGTAATGGAGATGATTTATGAATAGTAAAAAAAATGATTTAAAATCTCTTGAATTGACAGTAGGCGATGTCTTCTCAAAAAATGCCAGGTTAAAAGCTAGAAACGTTAATGTTTTTTATGGCGAAAACAAAGCCATTGACAATGTCACAATAGATATTGGCAGCAAAGAAGTCATTTCATTTATTGGCCCTTCTGGTTGCGGAAAATCAACTTTTCTTCGTTGTTTTAATAGAATGAACGACACCATTGTTTCATGTATTATTCAAGGTGAAATAACAATTGATGAAGAAAATATATATGACAAAAAAATTGATGTTGTTCCATTAAGAGCTCGTATTGGTATGGTGTTTCAGAAACCTAATCCATTTCCAAAATCTATTTACGACAATGTCGCTTATGGACCTAGAATCCACGGTTTGTCTGAAAATAAAGAACATTTAGATAATATTGTTGAAGAATCTCTTAAAAGAGCTGGATTATGGCAGGAAGTAAGTGATAGGTTATCAAGTCCAGGTACAGGTCTTTCAGGAGGTCAACAGCAAAGGCTTTGTATTGCACGAGCAATTGCTGTAAGTCCAGAGGTTATTTTAATGGATGAACCATGTTCTGCTCTTGACCCAATTGCTACTGCAAAAATTGAAGAATTAATTCATGAACTTGGAAATGAATACTCTATAGTTATTGTAACACATTCAATGCAACAAGCAGCAAGAGTTTCTAAAAGGACAGCCTATTTTCATCTAGGTAAGTTAATTGAAGTTGGTAAAACAAAAGAGATATTTACAAGACCTCAACATAATCAAACAGAGGCATATATTTCTGGGAAAATCGGTTAGGAGTAAAAATGGAAAATAAACATATTTTATCATCTTTTGATGATGATTTAAAAAAACTAAATGACAACCTTCTTAAGCTTGGGAACGGAGCTTTAAATAACTTCGAAAATTGCATAAATAATTTTGGGACACAAGATATAGATGAAATAGAAAAGGTTATTAATGCGGATATAATTTTAGATGAATTAGATGATAAAGTTCAAAAATTAGGTTTTGAAATAATTGCCTTAAGAGCTCCTCAGGCTGCTGATTTAAGAAGAGTTATTGTTGCCCTTAAAATTGCAACAATTTTCGAAAGGATTGGTGATTATTCAAGAAATATTTCTAATAGAACAAAATTATTGATTGAATTAAATTACTCTGATTTGCCGGGTGTTAATATAGGTAAAATGGGACAAAAAACACTTACAATGATAGAAGATGTAATAGAGTCATATACAAATGAGGATGATAAATTAGCTGTTAAAGTTAGAAATTCAGATGTAAAAATTGATAAAATGCATACACAATATTATTTAGAAATTGTTGCATCAATGCAAAGAAATAAAAAATTAGCACCCACAGGAGCACACCTTCTTTTTATAGCTAAAAATATAGAGAGGGTTGCAGATTATGTAACTGATATTGCAGAACAAGTTTATTTTTTAGTGAATGGCAAAGTCTTGTCAGATGAAAGACCAAAGGCTGACGAAAGTAGCCTTATAATACCTGAGTAGAGGAAAATTAAATGAAAACAAATATTTTAATTGCTGATGATGAACCTAACCAGTTAGAGTTAATGTCATATAATCTTGAAACATCAGGATTTCGAACAATCAAAGCAAGAGACGGTAAAAATGCATTACAGCTGATTGAGGATCATTCCCCAGATTTAGTTATTTTAGACTGGATGATGCCTACCATGTCTGGTATTGATTTATGTAGAACCTTAAGGTCAAGATCTGAAACTAAGCAATTACCTATAATTATTCTTAGTGCAAGAAGTGATGATTCAGATAAATCACTAGGATTAGACACTGGGGCAGATGATTATATTTCTAAACCTTTTTCACCGAAAGAGCTTATATCAAGGGTTAATGCCCTTCTAAGACGTTCTAGACCCGCTTTAATTAATAATATTCTTGAACATGAAAATTTAAAGATTTCCTTAAATGAAATGACAGTTACTTATTTTGATAAAAAAATAAAACTTGGACCTAAAGAATTTAAATTACTTACTTTGTTAATGGAAAGACCAGGACATATTTTCTCTAGAGGTAAATTATTAGATTTGGTTTGGGGGCATGGTGTTTATGTTGAAGAAAGAACAGTAGATGTTCATATGAGTAGATTAAGAAAAGCACTAAAGACTGCTTCAGATAAAAGTTTAGATCCTATAAGAACAGTAAGAGATGGTGGTTACGGACTATTTACAAATAAAACCATTTAAATTCCAGCCTAATATGATATGATTAATTTATATTATAACTTAAATAGTTGTTATATTTGATTTATTTGCACAAAATATTACCTTTCTTTTTGTCTCCTTTGGGAATTGTGCTAATCCTATTAATCATTTTTTTCTTTAATAGAAAAAGATTTTATGTTTTTTTATCTTTATTAATCCTGTTAATTTCTACTAATCCTTTTGTAGGTAATTATCTTGCTCAAAAGTTGGAATCCTCATACAAGCCAATACCTATATCTTCTGTAAAAGAGAATGATGCTATTGTTGTTTTAAGTGGAGGGCTTAGTAAAATAGGTGATAAGGAATACTCAACTTATGAATTTTCAGATCCAGATCGTTTTTTTGCTGGTATTGATTTAATTAAACAACAGAAAGCAGATAAGTTAATATTTACAGCAGGCCAAGTGCCGTGGACAGAGAATTGGAAACCTGAGGGTTTCATTCTTAAGGATAAGGCAATCGCCTTAGGTATTCCAGGTGAGATTTTAGTTACAGATAAAGTCCAAAATACTTATGAAGAAAGTATTGCTGTGACTAAACTTATTCCAAATAATTCTTCTATTATACTGGTAACTTCAGCTTTTCATATGCATAGATCAAAGTATTTGTTTGAAAAGCAGGGATTAAACGTTACGCCATTTCCAGTAGATTTTAAGTCTACGAATAGAAAATTTACTTTTTTAGACCTATTCCCAACTGTTCATGCTTTAAGCAAAACCTCAATTTTTATTAGAGAAAATATTGGAAGGTTGTATTACAAAATTATTATGTAATATAATTTAAGTGTTCTCTGGAACCTGCTCTGTATACCAATTGTAAATATCCTTACCTGTCATTATTTCAACATCATCATGTTCTAAAACGTAATCTAATAACTTCTCAAAAAAATCAATTCTATGGGGAACGCCCGTTAGATAAGGATGAACACTTATAGCCATAATCTTAGTATTTTCTTCTGCTTCTTTATACAGTCTATCAAATTGTAATTTTCCTCTTGTAAAAATCTCATCAGATTTATGAACCTGAACAGAAGTCATAACCACATCATTAATTTCAATTGGATAGGGTAGTGTTATCATCCTTTTACCACTTTTAACCTTTAAATCTTGTGGCAAGTCATCTACAGGCCAATTTGCCGTGTATTTAACTCCGTTATCAGATAAAATATCTAAAGTATCATTAGTTTCAGTTAGGCCTGGACTTTCCCATCCAATAACGTCTTGCTTAGTAAAGTCTTCAATTTTTTTAATAGCTGACTTTATATCTACAAATTGATTTTCTACCTTATGCATTGGCCTCTGAATATATCCATGACCCATAGGTTCCCAATTTTCCTTCATTGCTGCTTCAACTGTTTCAGGATAATGATCTACAACAGTAGCATTTAAGGCTAAAGTTGAAGGGATACCTCTGTCTTTAAGAGCTTTAAACATTCTCCAAAACCCCACTCTCATTCCATATTCATGCCACGACCAATTAGGTAAGTCAGGTAACATTGGGACATTCATTGGAGGAGGTAATATATTTCTAGGTTGTGGTAAATCTGGATCCCAAACTTCAAGATTAACAATAACCCACAAAATTATCTTTTTATTATTTTTTAAGAATAATTTAGGCCTGTTTATTATAGGTTGATGATGTAATCTATCTCGTCTGTTCATTAACTTACTCTAGTTAATTTTATTCCAATTTTCATTAATAACTGTACCACTATTTCTAATAACTTTTCCAATAGGGCAGTACATAGCTAATTGTTTTTTAACTTCAATTAAGTCATTTTCTGAAGCATCTGTTGATATGTCTATATCCAAAGTGATTTCAGGAAATGGTATGTCAACTTCTTGTACTAAACTAGCACCGTCTTTGTTAAAAAGTGTCTTAGATTTAATATCTAAGCTATTAATCGTAAAACCCATTTTATCCATTATTCTGTGGGTAATAACGTTTGTGCAACCCAGTAAAGATGATACAAGAGTTTCAGTTGGAGATAAACCTAAGTTAGTGCCACCTCTGGCAATGGGTTCGTCAATGACACTTTCAACATCTCTTGCAATTATATCAGCCCTGGAATGGCTTTTTGAAGACCCATCTAATTTCATATGAACTACATTTTCACTCATTATATACCCCCGGAAATTCATTAATCGATCAAACAATAAAACATTAAATGTAAATATGAAATGATAAATTAAAATATATAAAATCATTAAATATGATTTAATAAATATTGATACCATTAATAATTAATGATTAAATATTTATGTATTGTTTTCTAATGGGAGTTGATAGTAATGAAGGCACCAGATTTTTCTTATTTTGAAGCACAAAATATTGAAGATGCTATTAAATATAAATCAGAAGATGACGAGGCTATTATACTTGCTGGGGGACAGTCTCTTTTACCAGCTTTAAATATGAGACTTTCTAGTCCAAGTTGTTTAATTGACATATCAAAAATTAATAATTTAAACGAAATTAAAGTTGAAGGTGATTTTATTAATATCGGTGCATTAGCAACACATTCAGATGTAATGAATAACGATCTAATTCATGAAAGACTTCCATGTTTAGTTGATATATTAAAAATGGTTGCTCATGCAGCTATAAGAAATAAGGGCACTCATGGAGGAAGTATAGCTTATGGTGATCCTGCAGCTGAATTGCCAGCATTTGCTGTTGCAATGAATGCTGAAATAATTTTGAATGGGTTAGCAGGTCAAAGGATTGTGGACGCAAAAGACTTTTACCTTGGACTGTTTGAAACTGACTTGAAGTCTGATGAAATACTTACAGCTATTCGTTATCCTCTTTTAGGTCATAATCAACATCTTATTTTTGATGAAGTTTGTCGTCGTCATGGTGATTATGCTATGGCGGGTTTAATGGCCAGAGTTGAACTTGAACAATCTCAAATAAAAAATCTTGATCTTGTTTACTTTGCAACGGGTGATAAACCAAATATTGCACAAAATACTGCAAAGTTAGTGATAAATGACGGTTATGATTATGAAAGATTAAAAAAATCTTTGGCATCAGAAATAGATTTTGCAGGTGACTTGAATAGCAGTTCAGAAATGAAATTACATTTAGCTACAATACTTATTAATAAGATTTTAAATAAATTGGAGAGATAAATGTCGGCTAAAAATTCAGTAAACATATCTTTTTCTGTAAATGGAGAGAACTTTGACGATGTTACTGTTCCTACAAGGCAGCATTTAGCTGATTATTTAAGATCTCAAGGTTTAACCGGAACACATTTAGGTTGTGAACAGGGGGCATGTGGGGCGTGTACAATTGAATTGGATGGTGTGGCAGTCAGGTCATGTCTTGTCCTTGCATCACAAGCAAATGGCTCATCTATAACTACAGTAGAGGGTTTTGATGACGAGATAATGGAAAAAGTTAAGAATAATTTTTTAAAACATAACGCTTTTCAGTGTGGTTTTTGTTCTCCTGGTATGCTTATGACGACTAAAGAAATAATATCTTCTAAGAAAAAGTTAAGCAGAGATGAAATAAGAGCAGAAATCTCTGGGAATTATTGTAGATGTACAGGTTACCAATCAATTGTAGATGCGATTGAAGAATCTATTAACGAGATCAATTAAGGTGTAAAACATGGACGACATTAAAGTAAATCAAAATCCAAAATTAGGATCTATGGATAGACCAAATTCTTATATAGGAAGAAGTTTACCAAGAGAAAATGCCAAAAAACACTTGGAAGGTGGTGGGCAATTTGTTGATGATTTAGTTTTGCCTAGAATGCTACACGTTGCATTTTTAAGATCGCCCTTTGCTCATGCTGAAATGAAGTCAATAAACGTTGAAGTAGCAAAAACATCACCTGGCGTATTTGATGTTTATACTGCTAAAGAAATAGATGAGTATTGTAAGCCTTGGGTTGGTACATTAGGTCATTTAGGAGAGATGAGATCTCCAGAACAAACGCCTTTAGCGGAGAAAATTGTAAGATGGCAAGGAGAACCTATTGCTGTTGTAATAGCAAATAATAGGGCACAGGCAGAGGACGCATTAGAAGTCATTGAAGTCGATTGGGAAGAAAAAGATGCTCAAGTAGATATGGAAACTGCTTTGGATGATAATGCTGTAGTTATTCATCCTGAACTTGGCAATAATCTTTTTTGGACAAGGACTGTTAATCAAGGAGACGTAAATCAGGCTTTTAAAGCATCTCATGCAGTAGTAGAAACAACTCTTGATTTTGCTAGACACACTGGTGTTACGCTAGAATCTAGAGGTATTGTGGCTGACTGGAATAAAGCAGAAGGTAAGATCACAATCTATCATAATGGTCAAGCTCCACATATGATGCAGCATATTATAGCTAAACATTTAGAAGTAAATGAAGGTTTAGTTAGAATAGTAAGTAGGGATGTAGGTGGGTCTTTTGGTATTAAAGTCCATGTTTATCCTGATGAAATGGCTGCGGCTGCAATTTCTAAAAAGTTAGGACGTCCAATAAAGTTTATTGCAGATAGATTAGAGAGTTTTACAACTGATATTCATGCACGTTGTCATAAAATAAGTGGAAAGTTAGGAGTTGATAAAAAAGGCAAAATCTTAGCAATGGAAATAAATGACTTGAGTGGTATAGGACCATTTAGCATGTATCCAAGAACGTCTGCAATCGAAACAAATCAAGTATTAAATCTTTCAGGTGCTCCTTATATTATTCCAAACTATAAAGCAGTTGGAACAGTTGTATTTCAAAATAAAACTCCAATGTGTCAGTATAGAGCCGTGGGTCATCCAATTGCAGTTGCTATTACAGAGGCTTTAGTTGACAAAGCTGCAACTAAAATAGGTATTAATCTGCATGAAATTAGAAAGAAGAATTTTATACCTGATAATGCTTATCCAAATAAAACCCCCTCAGGCGTACCTTTAGAAGATTTATCTCATCAAGCTTCTATGGATAAATTGCTCAATATGATGAATATTGATGATATCGAAAAGCAAAAGGAAAGTAATTTAGCAAAAGGTGTTTTAACAGGGTATGGTGTAATAGCCATGTGTGAAGTTACTAACCCTAGTCCTTTATTTTACGGTGTTGGAGGTGCTCACATTTCGTCTCAGGACGGTGCATCAATTAGACTTGAAGGTTCTGGTGCAATTCACTTATCTTCGTCCATTACTGAGCAAGGTCAAGGAACAGAAGCCATAATGAAACAAATTGCAGCTGACCA
Organism: alpha proteobacterium SCGC AAA536-K22; assembly: GCA_000421325.1. Classification (GTDB taxonomy): domain Bacteria; phylum Pseudomonadota; class Alphaproteobacteria; order Puniceispirillales; family Marisalimonadaceae; genus Marisalimonas. The sequence goes on along the minus strand of ATWQ01000018.1, from coordinate 10,736 downwards.
GTTAGGGGTTTCTATGGATTCAGTAAGAGTTACATTAGGTGATACTGATGCAACTCCTTATGGTGGAGGTACTTGGGCCTCTAGAGGAGCTGGAATAGGAGGTGAGGCAGTATTAAAGGCAGCCAGAACACTTAAAGAAAATATATTAGATATTGCTGCCGCAATTATGCAAACTGATAAAAATTCACTTGATGTTGAAAACAACACTGTTATTAGAAAAAATGGAGGTGAGGGTATAACTCTTCAACAATTAGCTGAGACAGTTTATTATAGAGGTCATGAACTTCCTAAAGGAACTAACCCTGAACTTTTAGCTACTGCTAGTTTTTTAATTGAAGGTATTCCTTTCGTTTTCACTAATAGTGCAATGGGTTGCAAAATATCTATTGATCAAGATACCGGCATTGTAAAAATAGATAAATTTTGGGCCGTTGAAGACTGTGGAACACAAATAAATCCCAAGTTAGTTGAAGAACAGATTAAAGGTGGAGTTATCCAAGGAATAGGAGGAGCTTTGTTTGAAGAATGTGTTTATGATGACCAGGGTAATATGCAAAATGCAACAATGGCTGACTATTTAGTGCCTATGGCATATGAAATGCCTGATATTATTGTAGATCATGTTACCACAAATTCTGGAAGGAGTATTATTGGAGCTAAAGGAGCTGGTGAAGCAGGAACTGGTGGGGCGCCAGCAGTTATAATGAATGCAATTAATAATGCTTTGAACCAGCTAGGGAAAGAGGTTGTATCGCAGCCAATTACTCCAGAAAAAATATTAAAGGCACTTGGCAAAATTTAATAAAAACAATTTCTTAATTATTTTTTTTAACTCAATTAATTCAATTTAGTTTCTTGCATCAGATTTGATGTCTTTCAAGCTGATAGCAGTATCTTTTAGTACATCTGTAACATCAGGCATTATAAGTGTTTCTTTTTTTTTAGGTTCTGAGAGATATCTGCCTAACAACCTACTTCTATTTACAAGAAACTTCCCACTTTTAACTCTAGATGCTTCCCATTCGGTTAATTCTTCTAAATAACCATCACCTTTTAGATATTCTGATAAACTAGACGCGTCTAAAGCTGCTTTTGTAACACCCATTCCTACATGGGGCCTTGCCGTAAATGCCGCATCACCAATAGTTATCACTCTTTTATTAAGCATCTTATCACTTTCAAGATCAAAAATAGGCTGAATAAGAGGTTGTGAGGTTTTTAATACTAATTCGATCAATTGAGGTGGAAGCTTATCTTCTGCTTCTTTAAATAAATCTTTGACAATTTGATCACGTATTTCATTAGGAGGTATACCATCCACGAATTGTTGGCCAGAGTTACCTAATAATAGAGATTTTAAATCTTTTGTATTAGCGGGTTTGTACCAAATCCAATTAATTCTTCTATTTCCTTTTTTAAAAGGATCCTTACCTTCACCTGCAATCGGATAAGCAGCAATTTGTTGGTTAAAAGGTAAAACAACTATAAAATAATTAGAAAGCGTCTCTAAAGATACCTGAGACAGTTGATCTTCATATACTACGCCCCGCCATCCTACGTACCCTGCGTACTGAGGAGAGGCTTTATGGTCTACATAACTTCTAAGTTCTGATCTAATTCCATTAGCTATAATTAATAAATCAGATTGTTTTTCTTTTTTATTATTGAATACTGCTGTTACTTTTTTGCCTTCACGGTGAATTTCAGTGCAGTCATCACCCATAAAATAATTATTATTATCAAAATTTTCTCTCAGGACAGAAAATAAATATTGCCAACTGGTATAAACTTGAGGGTAATCATAACTAGCTGAAATTTCTCCTTTTTGGTCTAGAGAAATTCTTGTCTTTGCACTGGTGCCTAAAACATTGTTATTACCGGTAGATTTATAAACTAAATCAGCTAACTCGTCATAAGTGGCTATTCCCGCACCTCGACCTGACAATGGTACAGGAACTTTTTCATGAATAGAGACATCCCAACCTTGTTGACATAGGGCATTAGCGGCAAATAAACCCGCCATTGAACCCCCAATGATTGTAGCAGATTGGGACATACTTGGATTATTTTATTGCCATAGGGTTTATTGGTGACCCAACCGCTTTTGTAATTGGAAGAGGCGGGGCGCAGAAAAAGAATTCATAAACTTTGTCATTACTGCAATCTGTAGCTAAATCTCTTAAATAAAATATTTCTCCCATTGTAATGCCAATCATAGGAATTACAACCCAATGCCAGGGTTGCTGAGCATCTTTAGTTTCATTTGGCCTAACTTCACATCCCCATGTATCAGTACAAATAGCTGCTATTTGTTTATCATAAATCCATTCTGCAGTGTCAAAGGCTAATCCCGGAGCATCTCCTCCTGCATATCCTCCCCATTCACCACAATCTAACCTTTGCTCCATCTGACCAGTTCTTACAATAACAAAGTCACCTTGCTTTATTTCAACATTTTGAGATTTGGCACACTCATCCAAATCGTCTGAAGTAATAGCAATTCCATCTTCAAAAAAATCTACTCCTGCCCATCTTGCAACATCTAATAATACACCTCTTCCAGCCATCTCAGCTCGAACTTTTTCTATGCCATTCTTTTGGGCACCGTCACTATCGACTAATTTTGCATCATATCCATTCCACATATAATCATCATAAAATATATGAGCCAAAGCATCCCACTGAGTTGCACATTGAAGTGGTAAAGAAATCATATCGTCAGCATATCTCAATCCAAAATCATCAAATCTACCTGCAACTGCATCTGTACCTGTAGCAAGCATTAAGTGAATTGGATTAAATCTGTTACCCCAGCTTCCTTTTTGAGGACCATGTCTATCAAAATTTAATCCTAAACTAAAACGCTTTCCCTTTTTTATAAGCTTACTGGCGTCTATGACTATTTCAGGAGTTATAAAGTTTAAAGTTCCAATTTCATCATCTGGCCCCCAACGTCCCCAATTCTTAAGTTTTTCAGCTGTTTTTCTTAAATGTTTAATATCAAACATTTTTTCATCATACTTATGAGGCATTTGAATTCTCCCTTAAATAATTTTTTTAATCAGATGTGGCGTAATTTAACTCAACTTTAACACCATCCGGATCATCTATAAACAGTTGTTCAAGTGGAAACCCAGGAACTTTTCTATGTGTATAATCCATAGAAATCTTGTCTAACTTAGACTTCATTCCTTCAATATCGTCAGCATTAAAAGCTACATGATCAATTGCACCAGAACCAGACTTAACATCAACTTTTTTACCTATGTAATAGTCCTGACCAGTATCCTGTTTTCTCATTGCTAAGTGTATACAAGCTGCTTTTTTATTTTCTTTTAGATAAAGCCAATATCCTTTAAAAGGAAAGTCAGGTCTATATCCTACTTCTAACCCCAAAATATCTACATAGAAATCTTTTGTTTTGTCTACGTCATCTGCAAGTATCAAAACATGTTCAAATGTTTTCAATGCCATTATATTTCCTTTCTTAATTAATTTAAAAAATTGAGAATAGCTTCATTTACTAAATCTGATGCTTCTATATTGAGAATATGAGCTGCGCCAGGAATACAAATATATTTACTATTTGGAGTTAGATGAGACATTTCTTCCATGGCCATAGCTGGAGCTCCTATATCATTCTCACCTGATATATATAACATTTCTTTATTTATAGTTGATAAGTCTTTTAAATAATCAAGTGTTTTTATTGCCTCACAGCATCCAATGTAACCATTTGACGATGTGTTACTTATCATATTAATAGAGAGATTGATAATCTCATCGTTTGCAGAATTTTTATTAAAATTAGGACTGTACCACCTATCAATAGATCCATGAACTAATGCATTCGTACCTTTATCCTTAACAACATTAATTCTTTGATCCCAAGCTTCTTTCATTGGGGGCGGCATGTCAGCTCTTGCCGCGCAGCAAATAATTTTATTAAATCTATTTTGTTGTTTTAAAGCTAAGCCTAATGATGTCATTCCACCTATTGAGAGTCCTACAAAATGAGCTTTCTCAATTTCAAGTTCATCTAAAATTGTAATTACATCACCTTCAAGCATTTCAAAAGAATATGGTCCTTCAACTGGGCTACTTTTACCATGACCTCTTTTATCATAACGTATTACACAAAACTTATTCTTTAATGCCTCAACCTGAAGATCCCACATGCGGGTATCAGCTCCTAAAGAATTCGATAGGATTACTTTTGGTAAATTTTTATCACCATCTATTTGAACATTTAAAAAACTACCATTTTCTATTGAAACATTTTGCATAATATATCCTACTCAGCAGCAATCTTAATATTATCATTTATTTTAGGCATTACTTTTTCTGCCATTAACTCCATAGATTTTTTAGCTAAATCAACATCTGCCCAATCATGACCAGCATATAACAAAGTTCCAAAATCACCAACTTCTTCTCTAAATTCTAGTATTTTGTCAGCAACTTCATCAGCAGAACCGTATAAAATTAATTTGTTACATATATCCTCTAATTTTAAATCACTATCAGGCATGTCCTGATCTTCTTTAAATAAATTAGCTCTTCCATGTTTCAACATTTTTGTTAGTAATTGTTTATAATAAAAAACATAAGGACTGCCATTTCCTAAGGCATATTCCTTAGCTTTATTTCTATCTTCACAAACAAAAATTGACTTTGCGACTCTCCAATTCTTTGAATTTACTTCTAAACCACTTTGTTCACAGCCTTGAACATAGCTAGGCCAGTGAGTTTTAGCCCATTTGGGTAATAAGAAATTAGCAGAAATAGGTTGCCATCCACGGGCAGCAGCAGCGACTAGACCCTTTGAAAAAGGAGCAACAACAGTACAAATAATTGGTGGATAAGGTTTTTGTAGAGGCTTTTGCATTATCCCTTGGCCAATTTCAGTCATTTGAGTTCTTTCAGTAGAAATATTCCAATACTTTCCCTTAATATTATACGGAGCTTCTCTTTTCCAAATTTCAAGAACCATATCAATACATTCGACAAACATCTCATTTCTGTCTTTATCAAGGTTTCCAAACACTTCAGCATCTGATGCAAGACCACCTGGACTTATTCCAAAATTTAAACGACCATCAAGCATATGATCTAACATTGCAATTTGACCTGCAATAGCTGCAGGGTGAGAGTTAGGCATATTTACAGTGCCTGTACCAAGCCTTATATTCTTTGTACATGAAGCAATAGAAGCTATGAAGAGGGCACTTGAAGTTATATTTTCTGCAGCATCAGTTACATGTTCTCCGCAATATGCCTCAGAAAATCCTAATCTATCAGCTAATAAAAAAGCATGCCTATCCTCTAACAAAGATTTTTTATAATCTTTATCTATTGGATGTATAGGCATTGTGAAAAATCCAATGTCCATTTTTAATCCTCCTAAAATTATAACATAAAATATTGATCAAAAAATATTAAATGATTATTTTTTATGAACTCTATCAGAAAGTATGATTTAATTATCTGATATAATGAGATAATGTTTAATTTGGATAATTGGAGGATTACCTTGTTAAAAATTATTGGATCAATAGGACTTGGTGCTATGGGTGGTTCGTATGCAAAGCATCTTTTACAGAATAATTACCGTGTTTTTGGTATTGATCCTGATAAAGAAAATTCAAAATATTTTACATCTCTTGGTGGAATAATATTAAATAATATCAATGATTTAATAAGTAAAAGTGATGTGATAATTTTAAGCTTGCCAACGGTTCCTATCTTTCAAGAAATTATTAAGGAAATTGAAAAGTGTAAAAGTTTTTCAGATCCCAAAGTAATTATCGATATGAATACTATTTCTCTAGAAGATAAATTAGATGCAAAAAATAAACTAGAAAAGTTAAATATTTCTATCATAGACGCACCTGTAAGTGGAACAGGAGCCCAGGCGAAAACAAAAGATCTTGTCGTAATGTCAAGTGGTAATGAAAAAATAGTAAGTGAGTGTGAAGATATTTTTAATAGTTTTGCCAGAAAAAATATTTTTGTTGGTGAATTCGGTAATGGTATTAAGTTTAAAATTTTAGCTAATTTATTAGTAACAGTTCACAATACGGTAACAGCTGAAGCTCTATTATTAGGACAAAAAGTTGGTTTAGATAGTCAAAAAATATATGAAGTTCTCAATGCTGGTGCTGCAACTTCTGTGATGCTTGATAAACGAATGCCATTAATGATAAATGAAAACTATGAGCCTGCTACTGCATCTATGAGAATTTTTTTGAAAGACATAGACGTTATCAGTTGTTTTTTAAAAGACAACAATCTTATTTCGCCAACATTTGAAGCTGCTGCTAATCTGTATAATCAATCCAAAACTAACATTCCAATTACTTACGACACTGCTGCTATTTTTGAACAACTTAAGATTAATAATAAATAGGGGATTATTATGAAAGAAGAAACAAAACTTCCGGAAATAAAAACAATATCAAGAAACGATATGAATAAAAGAATTGCTTTTTTTTCAAATCAAAGTGGTTCAAAATTAGGTTTACCAGATAGTAAACTTCCTGAATGTACAAGAGAATTAATTAATATTATTGGGTTTGAACCACCAAAGGGAGATAGCAAACATGTGTCACCGCTTGGAAATGATAATGCACAAATGCCTGCAATTAATATTTCTGAAGGTTTTAACCTTGGTTTTTGCAGGTGTAAGCCAGGTAAAGGACCCTTAATGCATAATCATGATACTAACGAAACTTTTATGCCAATAACTGGGAAATGGAGATGTGAGTGGAATGAAGGCGATGAACTTGAATATGTAGATCTTGGTCCGTGTGATGTGATTTCATTTCCACCTGGATGTTCTAGACGCTTTATAAATGTAACAGAAGGGGAAGAAGATATAGATCATCTTTTACTTGTTGTTATTGCTGGAAACGCCCCTAAGGCTGAATTTACAGATTTGGCGTATGAAAGGATAAAACAATTTGAAACGACTAATAACTAAATTGCATTAAGGTTTTGAAATGATCTGGGTGATATTATGTAAAGATAAGCCAAATTCTTTTAAAAAGAGAATGGATGTAATTGATGATCATAGAAAATATTTATCTACCAACCCCATTAAAACGCTTATATCTGGGCCTTTAACTAATGAGACAGGTGAAATAATGAAAGGTTCCTTTTTTATGGTAGAAGCAGATAATATTGAAGAAATAAAAGAATTTCAATCCAATGATCCAATATATAAAGCTGGTGTGTGGGATGAAATTACAATTTCACCTTTTAATAAGAGAGTAGATAATTTGTCTAAACATTTGAATTGAGGGTGCAATGAAAAAGAAATTCATAGATTTATCAGTAAGTTTGCAAGAAGGAATAAAATCTGATCCTGATTTTATGTTACCAAAAATTGATTATCATCATCATCAAGAGACTGCTAATGAAATGACAAGTTTTTTCCCTGGACTAGAACAAAAAGATTTGCCCGGTGGAGAAGGTTGGGCCATGGAAACAATAACAGTTAGCACTCATAATGGTACACATATGGATGCTCCATATCATTATCATTCCACGATGAATAATGGTGAAAAAGCAATAACCATTGATGAAATACCTTTAGAGTGGTGCTTTAGTGATGGTGTTAAATTAGACTTGCGTTCTTATGATGATGGCTATGTTTTAACTTCAAATGACTTAAAAAATGAATTTAACAAAATTAATTATACATTAAAGCCTCTTGATATTGTCTTAATTAATACTGCTGCTGGAGAAAGATATGGACAAGATGATTTTTTGTCAAAAGGGTGCGGTATTGGAAAAGAAGCAACACTATTTTTACTAGATCAAGGAGTAAGAGTTACTGGTACAGATGCTTGGAGTTGGGATGCACCATTTATTCATACAGCAGAAAAATATAAAAAAACCAAAGACGCATCACTTATTTGGGAAGGTCATAGGGCAGGTATGACTATAGGTTATTCACACATTGAAAAACTTACTAATTTAGACAAGTTACCTAATTTTGGTTTTACGATATCCGCATTTCCATTTAAAATAAAAAACGGCTCTGCAGGTTTTGTACGAGTAGTAGCTATAATGAATTAGAGTTTTAATTCATTTTTAATCTTTTTATTCCATCATAAATAACATAAATAAATATCAGTAATAAAATTAATCCAATATATTGTTCGAAAAAATAATTTATATTTTTTTCAGAAAATATCATTAAAGACCTTCTTAAATTTTCATCTGCCATTGGACCTAAAATAACACCTAAAACTGCAGGCGCAGTTGGGTACTTTGACATAGTAAGAAAATATCCAAAAATTCCAGCAAAAAACATTATCCATAAATCTGATAAATTAAGTCTTGCTGCGTATGCACCTAAAATACAAACTGGTATAATTAGTGGAAGAAGAAGTCCTCTACTTAAGGAGAATAATTTAATGCATGGTTTTATTAGAGCAATGGCCATAGCATACATAAAAAAGTTAGCAATTAACAAAACGGCATAAATAAAATATACCAAGCCAGGGTGATCAATTTCAATTGTTGGTCCGACAACTACGTTTTTCATTGTTAAAGCAGCTAGCAATGCTGCAGCGGCAGCATTACCTGGAATCCCTAAAGCTAAAGTAGGTAACATAGACCCGCCTATATTAGCGTTATTAGCAACTTCAGCGCAAACTATTGCTTCATAGCTTCCTTTTCCCCACTTTTTTCTTTCTTCTGTTGATGCTTGTTTTCTACCAATATCATAAGAAAGAAATGAGGCAACATTTGCACCGGCGCCTGGAAGGGCGCCAATAAAAGTTCCAATCAACCCTGATCTAAATGCAGTAAAAACATATTTTTTTAAAATAGAAAAAGGTAAGAAAAGTTTTCCAATAGATTTTGGAATAGGTGACTTGTTCTCATTGGGTAGTGTTTTAATTATTTCACATATTCCAAAAAGACCAATCAAAATTGGTATATAACTAAAACCATCGTAGAGGTTTGGATTATCAAAAGTGTATCTTTCTATACCATAAATTGGATCTATCCCTACCATGGCAATCAAAATCCCAATAAACCCAACTATCCATCCCTTTATTGGTATTTCACCAGAACACATTGTTCCGCAAACAGAAATTCCTATAATAGAAAGTAAAAACATTTCCCAAGATTTAAATTTCAATGCTACTGCAATAAGGAAGGGCATTAAAAAAATTAGAAGTAATATACCAACCCAGTTTCCAATAAAAGATCCAAAAATTGATGTACCAAGAGCTGTCCCAGCCTCACCTTTTTTAGCTAAAGCGTGACCTTCTATCATTGTTGGAACTGCATCAGGGGTACCTGGGATATTTATTAATATAGCTGAAATAGCGCCTCCAAAAACAGATCCAGTATAAACACCTAACATAAAACAAATTGCAACATCTTGGCTCATGGTAGATGTAAATCCTATTAATAAAGCCATAGCCATTGTTGTTGATAATCCAGGTAAGGCTCCCCAGATAATTCCAAGAGAAACACCGGTAACTATTATTAATAAAAGAAACGGTTGAAAAACATTTATTATAGATTCATAAATCATTTAACTACCTGGTAATGGAATATTAAAAAAATTAGTAAAAGAAAATGACAAAAACATAGACCAAACTAAAGAAGTTATTATGCAATTAATTATTTTAGTTTTCCAATAAATGAATAATAACAAGGTAGTAAAAATGAAAGTAAAAATTAGGAATGGGCCTACATTTAAAGATAAGTTAAATATCCTTAAGTCGTAGGAAAATGTAATATTTGTTAGTAAAAATATATATAAGAATAATATAATAGGTGATATTAAATTTTTTATATATGATATTGATTTTAATAAGAAAATTTCTTTCTTTAACTTTAAATTTTTTATTCCTTTTTTAAAAACTAACAATAACATCAATAAAATAGAAATTGAAAATATTATAGGTAACAAAGAAGGGGCAGTTAAAAAATTATTGTCAGGAACACTTATTTTAAAAGATTCAAATAAAAACCAAATTAAAAATAATATTAGAAATAGTGAAGAAAAAACTTCTATGAGAGGAGCAGCGCTACCTGCTCCTTCATCTTCAGAAATATATTTTTTTTATTTAAATTATTATTCATAAATTAAATTTTAATAGGCTTGTATCCCTTTGGTGGCCACCATTTCTCAAAGTTATCTGGCGTTGGTAAACCTAACTCTTTATTGTTTTTAACTTCTTTACCCATTTGATCTGCATACTTATTAAAAGTGTGAACAGTCATCGTCTCAAGTTGGGCTGCTCTTTTATCTGCATCTTCTCCAAATTTAACATCAATGTCAAAAAACTTCTTTTTTGCTATAGACATGAATTTGTCTGATGCTACAGCTTTCTTATATTCCGCAGCTACCATTTTAATAACTTCTGCAGGAGTGTCTCTTTGCATTATCAAATTATAACAGCCCCCAAATGGTAAAAATGGTTTTGTTGATGGTAGAATTGACCCAATAGATGGAAGTGTGATTCCATCAACCTTTAAATCTTCTCTTCCAGTTTGTTGAAGGTTTCTGAGTTTACCAGCCCTTATTAAGCTAATGTGTTCATGGACTCCACCACCAGCAATATCAGTTTCTCCCTGAAGACCTGCAAGTGTGGCTTTTTTACCCCCTTTGTATGGAACAAATTTCAAACGTATGTCAGCAGAATCACTAACTAATAATGCTAATTCATGCCATAAACCACCAGTTCCTGAAGTAGAAATAGATATTT
>ATWQ01000017.1 GCA_000421325.1 alpha proteobacterium SCGC AAA536-K22 | reverse complement strand
AAAAAAATAATAGAGCACATGAAATCATTAAGTTTGTTTGTTAAAGAGGAAAATATTACACATACTGTTCCTCATGGAGATAGATCTAGCGTAATCGTTGAACCGTGGCTTATGGATCAATGGTATGTAGATGCAAAAAAATTAGCTATTCCTGCAATAGAAGCTGTAAAAAATGGAAAAACTAAGTTTGTTCCAAAAAATTGGGATAAAACATATTTTGAGTGGATGAATAATATCCAACCTTGGTGTGTATCAAGACAATTATGGTGGGGTCATAGAATACCCGCCTGGTTTGGTCCAGACAAAAAGTTTTTTGTTGAAACTAATAAACAAGATGCGGAAAAAGCTGCTGAATTACACTATGGAAAAAAAGTTACTCTGCATCAAGATGAAGACGTTTTAGATACTTGGTTTTCATCAGCTTTGTGGCCTTTTTCTACCCTTGGATGGCCTGAAAACACAGTAGATTTAAAAAAATACTATCCAACAGACGTTTTAGTGACAGGATTTGATATTATTTTCTTTTGGGTTGCAAGAATGATGATGATGGGTATTCATTTTATGGATAAAGAAGTCCCCTTTAAAGATGTTTATATTCACGCGTTAGTTAGAGATGATAAAGGTCAAAAAATGTCTAAGTCAAAAGGAAATGTTTTAGACCCTTTAGATCTGTCAAAAAAATATGGAGCTGACTCTTTAAGGTTCACTCTAACTGCAATGGCAGCTCAAGGTAGGGATATTAAATTATCAGAGGAGAGAATTGCGGGTTATAGAAACTTTAGCACAAAAATTTGGAATGGGTGTAAATTTTTAGAATTTAACAATTGTATTACTGAATTAGATAAAGATTTAACTACTATTGATCTAGAAGTGAATAGGTGGATAATTAATCTTTATAATGAGTTAAATCATAGAGTTAAAACTTCTATAAAAGATTATAAGTTTAATGATGCAGCCGATGCTTTATATCAATTTATTTGGAAAGATTATTGTGATTGGTATATTGAGTTTATTAAACCTATTTTAAGTAATACTGATGATTTAGATGCATTAAATGAAACTAAATGCGTTTCTATAAATATAATGAAAAATGTTTTATTAATGCTACATCCCATAATGCCATATGTAACTGAAGAAATATTTGAAAAGCTTTTTCAATCACCTGAATTAGCAATTTTGTCTCCTTGGCCTAAAACTATTAATCCTAAAGACAGCAATGAAAATAGTATAGATTTATCAATTCAATTAATTTCTGCAGTAAGGTCAATAAGAGTTGAAAAAAACATCCCTTCAAAGTCTAGACCTTGCATAATTCTTAAAAATGTTAATTTAGAAAAAAAGAGAATTATTAATGAAAATAAAAATCTAATAATTAATTTAGCAAAATTAAGTGAGATAGAATTCTCTTCTGATGAAGAAGTTATAAATGAAAAATTTATTGTTACTACTATTGATAACATTACTTTAATGCTTCCACTTGAAGGTTTAATTGATTTTGATGGAGAGAGAAACAGGCTAAACAAAGAGCTTACAGATATAAATAATGAAATTGATATCATAAATAAAAGATTAAGTAATCCTATGTATATAGAAAAGGCACCTTCAAATGTCGTAAATGAAGTAAGAAATAAACAAAATATATTTAAACAAAGAAAAGTAGAAATAGAAAAAGCCTTATTAAATATTTAAGATAGTAAATTGGAGAAACAGATGAAAAATTCAAAAACAGTTTTAATCGATAAAAATCCCGGTAGAAACTCTCAAACATTCGGAGTTGCAAGGAATTTAAATACTGACTTAGATTTAATTCATGAACCTTCAATTGGAGTTGTTGGTAATAAAGGTGACTCACAATGTTATTTTGGTGTTGAAGAAAAAGTTAGAACAATACACGAGTGTTTAAGATTAAGAATAGGACAAAAACCAGGTGATATATTTATGCGTTTAGTTCAACCTGAATATACCGTGGCGACATCAGACGGCATAAGAAATGGAACAAAAGAAATGCGTTATTCACTTATAGGAAGAGAAGTGACCAACGACACGTTGTGTGAGCACCTTAGTGCCTCAGGTCTTGAAGGAACTATTGCAGTTGTTGCTTGTGACAAACCTCCTGTAGGAACATTGTCTGCTATTTTGGAACACAATAGGCCAGCAATAATCATGTCTGATGGATCTATTAGACCTGGGGTAGATTCAGTAACAAAAGAACCTATTGATTTAATAACAGCCTATCAATTAGCCGGAAGTGATGATGAAGAATTAAAAAAAAGAATTGCATGTGAAGCATGCCCAGGTCATGGAAGTTGTGGGGGTATCTTTACATATAATACAATGCAAACTTTTATTGGTGTCGTTGGTATGCAGCCCTTAGAAATGGTCTCACCTGCTTCAGAAGATCAAAGAAGAATAGAGACTTTTCCTAACAAATTAATTACTTATTTAGATAATATGATCAAAAATGATGTTAAACCTAGAGATATAGTCACAAGAGATTCTATAAGAAATGCTATTATAGTTGCTATGTCTATAGGTGGTTCAACTAATGTAATGCTTCATGCTCCAGAATTAGCTCGTGCTGCAGGCTATAATAACTTTAATGAAGATATTATGAGTTTTGAGGAATTTAATCATCTATCAAAAAATGTTGTTCCTGTTTTAGTCAACGCTAGACCATTTGGTAAATATTCAATGGTAGATATAGATGCTAAGGGTGGTGTTCAAGTTTTTGTAAAAGATTTGCTAGATTCAGGCTTGTTAAACGGAAACACACTCACATGTACTGGTGAAACATTAAAAGAGCAAATTATAAGGCTCGATCCTAAAAGTCCCGATGGGGAAGTAATATATTCTGTGAAAAAACCTTTTAAAGAAACAGGAGGACTTAGACTTTTAGGAGGTAACTTATCGCCAGAATATAGCTCAATTTTAAAATTAGCTGGTGTTGAAGGTGGTTTAGAAAACAATATATTTGTTGGAAGAGCCAGGATATTTGATGGTGAACAAAAACTACTTGATGCTTTGGAAAATGAACCAGATAAATTTATGAATAAAGATATGATAATAGTTAGATATGAAGGTCCAGTAGGTGGTCCTGGAATGCCAGAAATGTTAGATTCAACATCAAGAATAACTGCATTATGTAGAGAAAAAAATATAATTGTGGGATTGATGACTGATGGTCGTTTTTCTGGAGGATCAGTTGGCCTTGTTATTGGTCATGTTGGACCAGAAGCCGCTGTAGGTGGTCCGATTGGTTTAATCAAAGATAAAGATGAAATCGTGGTTGATCTGAATAATAATACCCTAACTTGTACTCAATTATTGGATCAAACTACTTTAGAAGAAAGAAAAAATGAATGGCAAACAGTTGTAGAGACTAATAATGGTTTGCACCCTGCAGTAGGAATTGCCGATACTAGATTATTAAATAGAATGAGAAGCTCTGCTGTTTCAGCTATTTTTGGAGCAGGAATGCATCCTGATAGAAAAGTTTGGATACCTGCTCCTCGTGAGGTTGAAAAATCAGATTTCATTCCAAAAAATATTCATAAAAATTAAATTAGAATTTTTCTATTTCAATCCAAATGGGAGTGTGGTCACTAGGTTTTTCTTGTCCTCTAGGTATTTTGTCTATCCCTACATCAGATAAAATGTCCACTATTTCAGGAGAAATTAAAAAAAAGTCAATTCTTATGCCATTATCTTTTTGCCAAGCTCCTGCTTGATAATCCCAGAAGCTATATTCTTTTAGATTTGGATATTTTAATCTATATGAATCTATTAACCCTATATTTATCAATTCTTTCATATGTCTTCTAGTTTTCTCAAGATACAGTGCGTCATCATGCCATTTTGAAATATCGTAACAGTCAATATCTTCTTGAATCACATTAAAATCACCTCCTAAAATCAGAGGTTCATTTTTATCATAGATATCTTCAGTATATTTTATAAGACGTTTCATCCAATTAATTTTATAATCATACTTAGGACCAGGAGCTGGATTGCCGTTTGGTAAATATAAACAAATTAAATTTATATTCTTAATTTTTACATGTAAAAATCTTGCTTGATCATCTTCAATGATATCCTGATCATAAAAAGGTAGTATCCGATTTATTTCATTAATCTTAAATTTACTAGCAATTGCTACTCCATTATATGATTTTTGGCCTGAGGCTAAAACATCAAAGCCTTTATCATTAAAATCTTTAAAAGGAAAATTTTCATTGATAGTCTTTGTTTCTTGCATCAAAATAATATCAATTTTGCTTTGTTCAACCCAATTTATTACGTTTGGCAAACGCATTTTTATTGAATTCACATTAAAACTTGCAATTTTTAAAGACATTTTTTTTTAAAAAAAAATCATATTGAAAAACTAGTGCCGCAACCGCAATTAGCTGTAGCGTTAGGGTTTTCAATTTTAAAATATGCTCCTGCTAATTCAGACACATATTCTAAAGTGCTACCATTTAGAAATTCCATTGAAACTTTATCTACTAAATAACAAATTCCATTTTCGTTGAAAACTAAATCGTCACTATTTGGTGAATTTACAAAAGAAAAATCATATTGAAAACCCGAGCATCCACCACCCAGAACGGAAATTTTAAAGTAAGACCCTGTTTCACTTTTCAATAAAATTTTAACTCTGTCTATAGCTTCTTTAGACAATTTAAAATCTTGGTTAATAATTTCACTTACTTCATTCATTCAATTTACCTTGTAAAATTTTACTCATTGAAACAGCAAATACACGTGTTATCATACAAAATATCATATAATTATACATAAATGAATTAATTATTGGAAATATTATTGAAAAATAATGATGACAATCGACATCTAAGTCCCTACGCGTGTTACAGTTCTGAAAGTAGAGGCAGAATGTATACTGATGAACCTCTTATATTGGGTCGCTCAGAATTTCAAAGAGATAGGGATAGAATAATTCATTCTGAGGCTTTCAGGCGTTTAAAAGATAAAACACAAGTTTTTGTCTATCACGATGGAGATCATTATAGAACCCGCCTCACTCATACACTTGAAGTTTCACAAATTGCAAGATCAATTGCAAAAGCACTTAAAATTAATGAAGATTTAGCTGAAACGATTGCACTTGCTCATGACCTAGGCCATCCTCCTCTTGGTCATAGAGGAGAAGATGTACTAAAAAGACTTATGATAAACTCTGGTGGGTTTAATCATAATGAACAATCTATAAGAGTTGTGACAGTACTAGAAAAAAAATATCCTAATTTTAATGGACTAAATCTTACTTTTGAGACATTAGAGGGTTTAATTAAACATAATGGTCCATTTTTTGGTGATAAAAAAATACCTTATACTATTGATGAAATTAATAAAATATTTCCATTAGATTTAAATACTTACCCCTCTTTAGAAGGACAAGTGGCGAATATCTCAGATGATATTGCATATTTAACCCATGATTTTGATGACGGTCTTCGTGAGAATCTATTTACAATAAATGATCTTCGTAAAATTAAAATTATTGACGAAATTATACAAAAGTTGAAAAAAGAATTTGTTAACATTAAAATTGATATTTTAATACATCAATTTATTAGACATTTAATAAGTTATTTTATTAATGACGTTGTTTCAAACTCGTTAACTGTCATTAATATTAATAATTTTGAAAACTCTAACCAAATTCGTTGTTTTGAAGATAAAATAATTAAACTTAGTCCATCTGCTTATAGTAATATGGAAGAAATCAGGAATTTTTTATTTAAAAATATGTATAATAATTATTTTTTAATAAATAAATTAAATAATAATTCTTTAATGATAGAAAAATTATTTTTTCTATTCCATAAAGATCCCAACTTGCTTCCAGAACAGTGGAAAAGTTTAAAAGGTAATCTTTCAGCATCTAAACAATCACGAGTGATTACAGATTATATTGCAGGTATGACAGATGGTTATTTAAAAAGAGAGTACCAAAAATATTTTGACAAGGAAAATTAGAGTTTATGAATATTTATAAAATTTATTTTAATTATATTATTGAGTTACTAGATAAGTTTAAATTAGAATCTAAGCATAACTTTGATAATAGTGAAATACTTAAGAAGATTACGTTAGAACCTCCCAAAAACAATATTAATGGGGATATGTCTACTAATTTAGCAATGCTTTTAAGTAAAAGTTTAAAGTTAAATCCAAAAGAAATTGCGAATAAACTTAAACCATATATTTTAAAGCTACCAAATATTGCACTTGTTGACATCGCTGGACCAGGTTTTATTAATATTACATTAAAACAATCTACTTGGTCAGATTTTATAAAGAATATGCTTTTAAATCCTCAAAATTGGGACAAGCAGAATATTGGAAAAGGTCAAAATATTAATTTAGAATATGTCTCTGCTAATCCAACAGGCCCCTTACATGCAGGTCATGCTAGAGGAGCTGTTTTTGGAGATGCGCTTGCATCTCTTTTAGATGAAGTTGGGTATAAAGTTATAAGAGAATATTATATAAATGACGCAGGAAGTCAGATAGAAAAATTAGTCGAATCTTCTTTGCTAAGATATGATGAGTGTAATGGACAAGATATAAAAGAAATTCCAAATGGTCTATATCCAGGTGAGTATTTAAAAGACGTTGGAAAACAACTTTTCAAAAAGTATGGAAAAAACTTAAAACAAAAATCAAAAAAAGATGTTTTTGATTTAGTTAGAAAAGTTTCTATAGAAGTTATAATGAAAATGATTAAAAAAGATCTTTCAAAGTTAGGTGTCAAAATGGATGTCTTTACTAGTGAAAAAAATATTATTTCAGGCAATTTATTGACAGACATATTAACTTTACTTGAGAATAAAAATCTGACTTATTACGGCACTCTTGATCCTCCTAAAGGAATAGATCCAAATACATGGGTAAAACGACAACAATTTCTATTCAAATCATCTAATTTTGGTGATGATTTAGATAGAGCCCTAAAAAAATCAGATGGTAGTTGGACTTATTTTGCAACTGATATGGCTTACCACTTAGATAAAATTAATAGAACAAACGGAGATTTAATAAATGTATTAGGCGCTGATCATACAGGATATATATCAAGAATTAATGCAGCAGTTAATGCTCTTTCAAATGGTTCTATCACTATTGATACAAAAGTGTGTGCTTTGGTAAACCTTATGGAAAACGGTAATCCTATAAAAATGAGTAAAAGGGCAGGAAATTTTGTAACCCTTTCTGATATAATAGATGCTGTAGGAAAAGACGTAATTAGATTTATAATGTTAACAAGAAGAAATGATCAATCTTTAGATTTTGATTTTAAAAAGGTTACTGAAAAGTCAAAAGACAATCCGGTTTTTTATGTTCAATACGCGCATGCTCGTTGTAACTCTATTTTTAAATCAGCAGAAATTTTAGAAGAAAATCTTAGTGTTGAAAACATAGATCTTTTAAGTGGAAATGATGAAACTGAATTGATTAAATTTATATCTCAATGGCCAAGAACATTAGAATTAGCTGCCAAAAATCATGAACCTCATCGAATTTGTTATTATTTAATAGAGCTATCAAGTATGTTTCATACTCTATGGAATAAGGGTAAAGATAATTTGAATGTTAAATTTATAGTTGAAAACGATGTAAAGTTAACAAATGCGAGATTGTTATTAGTTAAAGCAGTTGCTTTAACAATTAGAAAAGGGTTAAGTATTCTTAAAATAAAACCAATATTTGAAATGTAAATTTATGAAAAATTACTTAAAAATAACCATCATTATTTTTTTAAGTTCGGGTATTTTTTTTTCTTTAGGATTATTTGCATTAAAAATAATTTTTGAAAAAAATGATAATGATGAGTTGGTAGTATTAGGCCCTGATAATAAAGATATTTTTACTATTCCAAAAGATGTTGGTGGAAAAAAAGTATCAAATCTTGATATAGAAATATTGAATAATAAAAAAGCTTTAGTTACTAACGAGAAACTTAGACTTCCTCCTGCTGAACCTGAACTTTTACCTTTAGATGTTATTGAAGAAAAAATTAATAACAAAACAAAAAATACAAAAGAATTAAAGAACAATATTATTAAAAATAGTGAAAAAAAAGTTAAAATTCCTAGTAAAATCAAAACAAAATCTGAAAAACAATTTGGATTATATAGAGTACAATTCGGTTCATTTAGAAATTTAGACAAGGCACAACTTGCTAAAAAAAACATGAACAAAAAATTTAATAGTTTATTATCAAATGTTAGATTAGAAATTTATACCTATACCAACAGTGAAAAATTAGTATTTCACAGAGTTTGGACCTCTCCTTTAAATAAAGCTAATGGTCTGAACTTATGTGACAAGTTTAAAAAACAAAAAATTGTTTGTATTTTACAAGTAAATAAATGAGTGAAATGTGTCAGAATTAATTATTCCTAAAATAGATGTATTAAGTTTGACTTTAGATGGATTTGAAGGACCTATTGATTTACTTTTGAGTCTGGCTAGGGATCATAAAATTGATTTAACTAAGTTATCAATACTTAAATTAGCAGAACAGTATTTAGAATTTTTAGATGATGTTATTAAAAAGGATATTGATATTGCAGCTGAATACTTAGTTATGGGAGCTTGGCTTGCTTTTTTAAAATCAAAACTGTTATTACCGGAAGATAAAATTGAAAGTTCACAAACTGCAGAAGAAATGTCTGAGTTATTAGAATTCCAAATAAAGAGACTGGAAGGAATTCAAAAAGTATCAAAACTTCTTTTAAAAAAACATCAATTAGGAACTCATTTTTTTAAAAGAGGTGATCCAGAGTTTTTCAACATTAATAATACTATAAATTATGAGTTAAGCTTATATGATTTAATAAAAACTTATGGAAAAATTGTTACAAAAGATAATAATAAATCAATAATAATTGCCGAAACTAAATTATATTCTGTTGAGGATGCTATAAATAGGTTAAAAAAATTACTTAAAACATCTGATGGTTGGCTAAACTTACTGGATTTTATTCCAAAAAACATTATAGATAAGCTTGAGATAAAATCTTCTTTAGCTTCACATTTTGTAGCATCGTTGGAACTTGTAAAAGAGGGTGATATATCGTTAAGACAAGATAATTTTAATGATAAAATTTTAATAAGTTCTAAAAATAAATGATGCATATTCTTAAATAACATTGGACATATGATTAGGTAATTTATGGAAAATTTAAATGAAAATAATAAAGAAATTAATTTTGGTTTAAAACAAAAGATTGTTGAAGCTTTAATTTTTTCTTCTGCAGAACCTATTTCATATTTGGAACTACAAAAAACAATTACTGATAATAAATTACTTGATGAAATTTTAACTGCATTAGAAAATAAATACATATCTAGTGGAGTAAATTTATGTACTATAAATAATTCTTATGCTTTTAGGACATCCTCTGAAGTTTCTGAATATTTGAATATTGAAAGAATAGTTCCAAAACCTTTATCTAGAGCAGCGACTGAAACCCTAGCAATTATTGCATATCATCAACCAATTACTCGATCAGAAATAGAGAATATAAGGGGTGTTTCGTTAAGTAGAGGTACTATAGATTTACTTTTAGAATTAGGTTGGATACAACCTGGCCAAAGAAGATCAACCCCAGGCAACCCATTAACTTGGAAAACTTCTAATAATTTCTTAGATCATTTTGGTTTAAAAGAAATTAATGAACTTCCTGGAATTGAAGACCTAAAAAGTTCTGGGCTTCTTGATAAAAATAAAATAATTTTTGGTGATCAAGTAATAGATTAAATATATATTTAACTTTTTTAAAATCAGGCACTGTTTTGTTAGAATTTTTCAATATATCTCATGCATATAACAAACAACAAATCTTAAATGATTTTTCTATGAAACTTGAATTAGGTGAAGTAGTTTCTTTATTAGGACCTTCAGGATGTGGAAAAACTACTTTACTTAAATTAGCAAGTGGCATTGAAAAACTTCAGAAAGGAGAGATTAAAATAAATAAAGAAATAGTCTCATCTTCTAATATTCATGTTAATTCAGAAAAAAGAGATGTTGGTTATGTTTTTCAAGACTGTGCTCTTTTCCCACATTTGACAATAATGCAGAATATTTTTTTTGGAATGAAATCAATTGAAATAGAAAAACAAAAAAATAAAATACAAAGCTTGATGATTGAAATCGATATTTCAATTTTAGCTGATAAATATCCTCATGAGTTGTCTGGAGGTCAACAACAGCAAGTAGCTCTCGTAAGAGCCATGGCCAGTGATCCAAAAATTATTTTCTTAGATGAACCATATTCAAATTTAGACTCAAGGTTGAAAGAAAAAATTAGAGATCAAATGTTACATATACTTAGAGAGCATAATATATCTGCCTTACTAGTGACTCATGATCCAGAAGAAGCTATGTTTATGTCAGATAAAATTGGTGTTTTAAATAATGGTTCTATTGAACAATTTGGAAGTCCAATTGATTTGTATTTGCGCCCTAAATCTGCTTTCATTGCAGAATTTTTTGGAGAGATTAACGTTTTCGAAGGAACAGTTGAAGATGGATCTGTAAATACTGTTTTAGGTACTTTCAAATGCTCTAAAAAGCTCAATAAAAAAATGGTAAAGATTGTTATAAGAAATGAAGCTATTAATCTTTTTGCAGAAAATAATTTAAATTCTTACAAGAACAATATAAATGGTTTCGTTACTTCACCTTATTTTGGTTATGTAATGGAAGCTAGATTATTGGCAGGATCAACATTAGTTCATTTATCTTTAAAGGTTAACAAGTCAAATTTTCATATTCATGCTAAAATTCCAGGATTAAATTTCTTTAATGTAGATGATAAAGTATTAGTTTATACTGATCCATCACAAATTTTTGTTTTTCAGCAATAATTATTTTTAATATAAAAAAAAATTACATATAATATCTAATTAAGTTATAAGTAATCTACAATTTTAGGAGTTAATATTATGGGTGCATTTAGTATTTGGCATTGGATTATTGTCTTGGTAGTTGTTCTTATCTTATTTGGTGGGAAGGGTAAATTATCTAGCATAATGGGTGATTTTGGTAAAGGTCTAAAGAATTTCAAAGATCAAGTTAAATCTAATAAAGACAATGAAGAAGAAGTTGAGGTTATTTCTGAACAGAAAGCTACCCCCAAAAAGAAAACAGTTAAAAAATCAGCAAAAAAGAAACAAACTGTTAAAAAGAAATCTTAATATTTTTCAGAAAGTTCTAAATGCTAGATATTGGTTTTCCAGAATTTCTTTTAATTTCTTTCGTTTTACTTATTGTGGTTGGGCCAAAAGATTTACCAAAAGTGCTAAGATCGATAACCACTTTTATCAGAAAAATAAAGACAATGGCTTCTCAATTTCACTCTGGAATTGACGATTTAGCTAATGAATCTGAAATTTCAGATCTTAGGAAGGAAGTTAGTAAAATAGAAAATAATCCTATAATAGATTCAGAAATAAACGAAATCAAAGATTTAAAAAATGAGATAAACGTAAAATCTTTGAAGGATAATGTTAATGAAATTAAAAACTCTCAAAAAACCTCAGTTAAACCAAAAAAAACTTCTAAAACTATTAAAAAATAATTTTTAAGAATTTACTATGGCAAAAGTAAAAAAATCAGAACATAATATGACATTATTAGATCATTTAATTGAACTAAGAAATAGACTTTTAGTATCCTTTTGTGCTTTTCTATTACTGTTTTTTTTATGCTTTATAAAATTTACAAACGACAATCAAAATCTAGCAGATATTGTTTATAATTTCCTTCAAGCTCCCCTAGCATCTCAAATATTAGAAAACGGTGGTAGGATGATTTATACGGCATTACATGAAGGTTTTTTTACTCAGGTAAAAGTTGCTTTTTTTATATCTATATGTGTTTCATTACCAATTTTTTTAATTCAAATCTGGCGTTTTGTGGCTCCAGGTTTATACCAAAATGAAAAAAAAGCTTTTCTTCCTTTTTTGCTGGCTACTCCAGTCCTCTTTTTAGCAGGCGCTGCTATGGTATATTACATTGTAATTCCATTAGCTTGGGACTTTTTCCTTTCATTCCAAGTTAGTAGTGTTGATGGTTCATTACCTATTGAATTAGAGCCTAGAATATCTGAATATTTATCTTTAATTATGAAATTAATATTTGCTTTTGGATTATGTTTTGAATTACCGGTAATATTGTTATTACTTGTTAAGTCTGGTATAATTACTCCAGAAGATTTGGCTAGTAAGAGAAAGTATGCAATTTTAACAGCGTTTGTGATTGCAGCAATTTTAACACCTCCTGATGTTATTTCACAAATTTTGCTTGCTTTACCAATCATAGCTTTATACGAAATTTCTATAATATTTTCAAAATTTCTTAATACCAAGTGAATTAAACGAGAATTGCTATGCATGATATTAAATTTATAAGAAATCACCCTGAAAAATTTGAAAAATTAATGAAGCGAAGAGGTTTAAATATAAAATCTTCTTTTATTCTTGAAATTGATACTTCAATACGAGGTTATCAAACAGAAATTCAATCAATACAGCAAAAAAGAAATACTGCTTCTAAAGAAATTGGAAAGTTATTATCAATAGGTTCAGATGTATCAAGTTTAAAATTAAATTTAGATAATTATAAATCTGATTTAGGTCAAATAGATGATAAAATAAAAAAATTATCAAAGGAACTAAATGACATTTTAAAAGAGCTGCCTAATTATTTGGATGAAGATGTTCCAGATGGTGAAACTGAATTTGAAAATGAATTTATTAAAGAATGGGGTGATAAGCGAGTATTTTCTTTTAAACCAAAAGATCATGTAGAGATTGGCGAAAAATTAAATGAACTTGACTTTAAGACAGGTGTAAAAATTTCTGGTTCCAGGTTTGTATTATTAAGAGGTAAGTTAGCTTTGTTGGAGAGGGCACTTTCATCTTTTATGCTTGATACGCATTTAAAAGAATTAGATTTTGAAGAAGTTTCTCCTCCTTATATTGTAAGAGAAGATGCTTTGTTTGGCACTGGGCAGCTCCCAAAGTTTTCAGAAGATCTTTTTAACACAACAGATAATAGATGGTTAATACCTACAGCTGAAGTACCACTTACTAATATTGTAAGTAATGAAATAGTTGACAAAAAAATATTACCCTTGCGGTTTGTAGCTAATACTCCTTGTTTCAGATCAGAAGCTGGCGCTGCAGGAGCTGATACCAGAGGTATGATAAGACAGCATCAATTCTCTAAAGTTGAAATGGTTTTTATAACTAATCCCTTAGAATCAAATGAAGAACTAAACCGTTTGGTTTTAAGTGCAGAAACTATTCTACAAAAATTAAATTTACCTTATAGAGTAATGAAATTATGTTCTGGAGATGTTGGTTTTTCTGCAAAAAAAACATACGACCTAGAAGTTTGGTTGCCTGGTCAAAACAAAGGTAAGGGTGCCTTCAGAGAAATATCCTCTTGTAGTAATTGTGGAGATTTTCAAGCCAGAAGAATGAATGCAAAATTTAAGGATAAAGAAACTAATAAAATTGATTTTTTGCATACTTTAAATGGTTCTGGACTAGCTATAGGCAGAACAATGATAGCTATATTAGAAAATTATCAACAAAAAGATGGATCTGTTATAATACCTGAAGTGTTAGTACCTTATATGAAAGGGACACAGAAGATCGATATTCCAAACTGAAATAAATGAAAAAAAAATTAAATAATATTCTTATAACAAATGATGATGGGTTTGATGCCATCGGTATAAAAGTATTAGTAGAAATTGCAGAAAAACTTGGGGAAAATATATATGTGGTTTCTCCCAAAAATAATCAATCAGCAAAATCTAAGTCTATAACTATTAGAAACAACATTAAATTTGAAAAAATATCAAAGTATAATTGGATTATAGATGGAACACCTACAGATTGTATGATTTTTGCTTTAAATCATATTTTCAAATCCAATAAACCTAATCTAATTTTGAGCGGTATTAACGCAGGTAGTAATGTTGGAGATGAGGTGTCTTATTCAGGCACTGTTGCCGCAGCATGGGAAGGTGCAGTTAGAGGTATTAACTCTATTGCATTAAGTCAATATGGTGGAGATAATGATATTTATTCATACAAGAATTCTAAAAATAATGCTTTGAATGTTCTTAATTATCTGCTTGATTTAAATATAGGCATCCCAAAATTTTATAATGTTAATTTTCCTTTTATATTTTCAGAAATTATGAAAAGTAAAGATTATTTGTTTACTAAGTTAGCTTCTCAAAAAAAGGCAGATGAAATTATCCTTAGTAAGTATAATAATTCATTTAGTATAGGGCGAATGATAAATCATGATGAATGTTTATTAGATTCAGATTTAGAGTCTTTGAAAAAAAATAAAATTTCAATAACACCTTTACTATTAAATTTGACTGATAATTTAGTAATAAATAATTTGAAGTTATCTTAAATGTTATATGAAAGTTCAATTCAAAAGGCTAATCTAATAATGGATTTAAGATCTATGGGCATTTCATCAAATAATGTTCTTTCAGCAATAGAAAAAATTCCAAGAGAAATATTTTTGCCTTCTGCTTTTCAATCATATGCTTATGAAAACAACCCTTTACCTATTGGTTTTGAGCAAACAATTAGTCAACCTTACATTGTTGCTCTTATGACACAGGTGTTATCATTAAAAGGTAACGAAGTGATTTTAGAAATAGGTACTGGTTCAGGTTATCAAACTTCAATTTTATCTCTTTTGTCCAGAAGAGTTTACTCAATAGAGCGAATAAAGCCACTGCTTGTTAATGCTCAAAGTTGCTTTAAAAAACTAAAATTAACAAATATAATTTCTGAATCTGGAGATGGATTTCTAGGTTGGCCAAAATTAGCACCCTTTGATCACATGATAATAACTTGTGCAGTTAAAAAAATAGATGATAGATTATTAAATCAAATAAGAGTAAATGGTTCATGTGTTGTACCAATAGGAAAGACAAAAAATCAGCAAAGATTAATCAAAATAACAATAGGTAATGACAGACATGATGATGTTTGGGAAGATTTAGGTAAAGTTAGTTTTGTACCATTAATTTCTGAAAAAGATTGAATAATTTTTAATGTTTGGGAATATTAATAATCTAATATGGAGAATTAAAATTGTTTAAATTTCTTTTAATTATATTAGCTCTGTTCATGTTTGGTTGCCAATCAAATAACTTAGTTGAAGAGTTAAAAAATAATTATGCGCCTGAGACAAAAGCTGTAGTTTTTAATAAAAATGAAGTTTTAAGTAAAATTAAGATACCTTTAAACGGTATGGTATTGGTAAAAGAAAATGAAACAATTTATAGTATAGCAAATAAGTATAATGTTATCCCAAGACACATTATTGAAGACAATAAACTTTTAAAGCCTTATGATTTGAAGTTAAATCAAATTTTATTTTTAAGAAATAAAAATTTCTATATTTTGGGTAATGGCGATACTATTGATAAAATTTCTAAAAAATTCGCTGTTAATAAGTTAGATATCATTAAACTTAACAAACTTAAAAAACCATATAATTTAATTGCTGGTAACAAAATTTTAATTCCAAAAATTAAAGATTATTCTGTCGTTGATCTTATAATTAATGAAAAAGTTTATAAATCTAAATCAGTAGTTACTAAATTTAATAAAAGTATTAATACCTTAATTAAAAATTCTCCTGAATTTACTTGGCCAGCCAAAGGTAAAGTTATTAAAAGTTTCGGTAAATTTGGAAAAGGACAATACTATGATGGAATTGACATAAAATCAGGAGAAAATCGACCAATATATTCTGCATATGATGGAAAGATTGCTTTTATTGGATCTCAAATAAAAAAATTTGGTAATCTTATACTTGTTAAGCATAAAGATGGTTGGTTATCAGCATATTCAAATTTAGGGAAATATAATGTAAAACAAGGTGACATAATTAAAAAAGGTGAGATCATAGCTTTTACCTCCTCTAATAGTGAGTCATTTCATTTTCAGTTAAGGTATAATAGAACTCCTGTTAATCCTGTAAATTATCTAAACTAATATATTTTAATTTTATTTCTTCCCGCTAAATCTTGTATGAATTGCCATGCCACTCTTCCAGATCTAGCTCCTCTAGTGATTGACCATTCAAGCGCTTCCGATTTTAAAATTGTTTTATCTATTGATATTTTAAACTCATGACAATATGCATAAACTATTTCTAAGAATGTATCCTGAGACATATTATGAAATCCTATCCATAATCCAAATCTATCTGATAAAGAAACTTTTTCTTCTACTGACTCGGATGGATTGATAGCTGTTGATCTTTCATTTTCCATCATATCTCTAGGCATTAAGTGTCTTCTATTGGATGTTGCGTAAAAAATTACATTGGTAGGCTTTCCCTCAATTCCACCATCTAATGCAGCTTTAAGGCTTTTATAAGTGTTTTCCCCAGTATCAAATGATAAATCATCACATAATAAAATAAATTTATAATTTTTATGTTGCGATAATAGTGAAAGTAATTCTGGAAGTTCAGCAATGTCTTCACGATGAATCTCAACTAATTTTAAATCTGTAGATTTAGTCTTAGATAAAATCTCTGCATGTACAGCCTTTACTAAAGAAGACTTTCCTGTTCCTCTCGCTCCCCACAAGAGCGCATTATTGGCTGTTAAGTTTTGAGAAAAATTAAGTGTGTTATCAAG
Organism: alpha proteobacterium SCGC AAA536-K22; assembly: GCA_000421325.1. Classification (GTDB taxonomy): domain Bacteria; phylum Pseudomonadota; class Alphaproteobacteria; order Puniceispirillales; family Marisalimonadaceae; genus Marisalimonas. The sequence goes on along the minus strand of ATWQ01000017.1, from coordinate 20,594 downwards.
AAGTAACTTTTTTTGTGGTTCAATACCTTGAAGAAGTGTAATTGGAATTCGATTAATACCTTCAATTGGTCTAATAAGCCCTGAATTTGAGTTAAAAACAAAACCTTCGCTTTTATCTAAATTATCTATTTTTTTTTCTGGTGGAGCTAATCTATCCAAAGCGTTTGCTATGCGTTCTAATAAAAATATTGTTTTATCATTATTTACCATATGTGAGCCCAAATTGTTAAAGTTGTAATATATATATATTTTAGAATTTATCTATGGTCTTTATTAGATTTTTTTTATATAAGTTGTTAACTTAATTTTTGATTTTTATGGAGTTACCAATGATTTCAAGTGCATTCGCTCAATCTGCAGCAGGGGGAGCTGGAGGATTTTCCTTACAAGGACTTCTACCATTTATTTTAATTTTTATAATATTTTATTTTTTGTTAATAAGACCCCAACAAAAAAGAGTTAAACAACATAAATTAATGGTTGAAAGCCTCAAAAGGGGCAACAAGGTTTTGACTGCTGGAGGGATTCTTGGTGTTGTTACTAAAGCAATTGATGGTTCTGAAACAGTTAGTGTAGAAATTTCATCGGGTGTAACTGTAGAGTTGGCAAGACAAATGATTTCTGAAGTTAGAGGTGAAGAAAAAATTAAGTCTGCGGAAAATAAAAGTAAACCAAAATCTAAAAAATAACCAATGTTCTTAAAGCCTCAAAACATATAATAAAGTGATATAAATGAAGAGTTTATCTAAAATAAGAATTATTCTTATACTATTTAGTGTTTTTTTAGGTCTTCTATATGCTGCACCTAATTTTTTTAGTAGTTCAGTGCAAAATAATTCATTTAATTTTCTACCAGGGAAAAAAATTAATCTTGGTTTAGATTTAAAAGGTGGATCATATCTTCTTTTAAAGGCGAATATGAATGTGGTATTTGCAGAAAAATTGGAATCTTTAACGTCTGACATTAGGTCTACACTTAGAAAAGCTAAAATTGGTTATAAGAAATTGAGTGTAAAAGAAGATTATGTTTCATTTGAAATGAGAACAGGTTCATCTGTCGAACAAATAAAATCTGCAATATTAAAGTTAGATAAAAATTTGATTATTGAGATTAATACTAATAATTTTCAAATTAAATTTTCTGATGCTAATAAACAAAAAATTACTAAAACAACAATGGCGCAAGCAATAGAAATAGTTAGAAGAAGAATAGACGAAACTGGAACTAATGAGCCTAGTATTCAGCAACAAGGAATAGATAGAATAATTGTCCAGTTACCAGGTTTAGATGATCCAAGTCGTATAAAAAAATTACTTGGGAAAACTGCAAAGTTAAACTTTCAATTGGTTCATCCTACTATTTTGTCTGAAGATATAAACAAAGATTCAAAATCTCCTCCAGGTTATGTTGTTCTAGAGGAAGATAAAAACTCAGATCGTTTATATATGGTAAATAAAAGGATAATGGTTTCTGGAGAAATGTTAAAAGATGCTAGTCCAACGTTTGATAGAAATAATAGCCCCTCTGTTTCATTTCAATTGTCACCATTAGGTGGCAAAAAATTTGGAAGAGTGACTGGGAAACATGTTGGTAGAGCTTTTGCAATTGTGCTCGATGGTAAAGTTGTTAGCGCTCCAGTTATTCAAACTCAGATTTTTTCAAGTGGTCAAATAACAGGAGCATTTTCGGTTCAAGAAACAAATGATTTAGCTTTGGTTCTGAGATCAGGTGCATTGCCCGCACCAATGATAATTCTAGAAGAACGTTCAGTTGGGCCAGGTTTGGGAAGTGATTCAATTTCATCAGGTAAAATAGCAAGTATAATTGGCTTAATAGCAGTTATGGTTTTTATGTTAATAACTTATGGTATATTTGGAGTTTTTGCCAATATTGCTCTTTTCTGTAATATAATTTTTATTATAGCGTTACTAAGCTTGATACAAGCGACGCTTACATTGCCAGGTATTGCTGGAATAGTTTTAACTATGGGCATGGCTGTAGATGCAAACGTTTTAATTTTTGAACGAATAAAAGAAGAATTTAATTCAGGTAGAAAGTTTGTAGATGCTATTGAAGCTGGTTTTCAAAGAGCAATATCAACGATTATTGATGCTAATTTAACAACATTATTTGCTGCTCTTGCTCTATTTTCATTTGGAAGTGGTCCTATTAAAGGTTTTTCTGTAACTTTGATGATAGGTATAGCTACCTCTATGTTTACTGCGATTGTCATAACAAAGTATCTTGTTTTATTTTATTCAAAGAAAAAAAATATCAATAATATTTTATTTTAAGGTTATACAAATGAAATTATTAAGATTAATTCCAAATAATACAAACTTTGATTTTTTACGTTTTAAAAAAATTGCATTTATTTTTTCAACGATAATTATCATAGGAACTTTTATAAGCTTATTAATTAATAATTTAAATTATGGCATTGATTTTAAGGGGGGAATATTACTAGAATTAAGAAGTAACACTTCGAATACTGCCAATATTGATGACCTAAGAAAAAAAGTTTCCTCTCTAAATGCTGGAGAGGTCTCAATACAAAATTTTGGTAAAGAATCAGATTTTTTAGTTAGAATTCAAAAACAAGACGGAGATCAAAAACAACAAATCGCTATGATTGAAAAAGTTAAATCTTTAACTAGTAAAGATTACACCGTAAGAAGATCTGAATTCGTTGGTCCAGTTGTTGGTGATGAGTTAAAAACCGCTGGAATGTTAGCTGTTTCTTTAGCATTGTTATCAATTATGGTTTATATTTGGTTTAGATTTGAATGGCAATTTTCGATTGCGGCAATTATTGCTCTTACACATGATGTATTAACTACAGTTGGGCTTTTTTCCATCCTCCAATTAGAGTTCAATCTCGCTACAATAGCGGCAATTTTAACCACCGCTGGATATTCCATAAATGATACTGTGGTTATTTTTGATCGAGTAAGAGAAAATTTAAGAAGATATAAGTCAAAAGATCATTACTTTATTTATAATAAATCTATTAACGAAACCCTATCTAGAACTGTCATAACATCAGTCACTACTTTAATAGCTTTGTTTATAATTTTCTTTTTTGGTGGTGCTGTGTTATCAGATTTTGCTCTTGCAATGATTTGGGGAGTATTAATAGGAACATTTTCTTCAATATTTGTAGCTGTTTCTTTGTTGACCTTTTTTAAAATTAATAAAGGAGATAAAGTAGACGACCAATCAAATATCCCAGAGTACGAAAGAAATAATTAAATATTAATTTCTTCTGCCCATTTTTTAAATGAGCTTAATGCGTTAACAGCTTGCAATTTTTTCTTTTCTCTTCCTTTTAAATACTTTTTTTTATTACTAATCTCTCCAGTAATGTTAATGTCAGGCATTAAACCAAAGTTAATATTCATAGGTTGGAAGGTTTCTGGATTTGCATTCATTGTAATATGCTTCAATAAAGCGCCATGCGCTGTATTCTCTGGAGGTAATTTGAAATTAATATTTTTAAAATCATGAGCAGCGATCATGCCTGAAATCAAACCTATAGCGGAAGATTCTACATAACCTTCTACACCAGTAATTTGTCCAGAAAATATAATATTTGGAGATTTTTTTAAACGCAAATATGGATCCAATAATTTAGGAGACTTTATAAATGTATTTCTGTGAAGACCGCCAAGTCTTGCAAATTCAGCTTCTTCTAAACCAGGTATTGTTTTAAAAACATCTTTTTGTGCGTTATGTTTCATTTTAGTTTGAAAACCAACAATGTTGTATAATGTACCAGATTTGTTGTCTTGCCTTAATTGTACAATGGCATATGGCTCTTCAGATTTATTGGGGTTAGTAAGGCCTACTGGTTTCATAGGGCCGAATCTTAATGTTTCATCACCTCTTCTAATGATTTCTTCTATGGGCATGCAACCTTCAAAAAAGGGGGTGTCTTCGAAGTTTTTAAAATCCATTTTAGGAGCTATTTTAACATTTTCTATAAATTTATAATATTGTTCTTCTGACAATGGACAATTTATATAATCATCTCCGTCGCCCTTATCATATCTTGATTGTTTCCAAGCTATAGACATATCAATAGTATCTTTATAAACAATTGGTGCTATGGCGTCATAAAAAGCTAATGAATTTTCAGACGTCTTTTTTTTAATATATTCTGTTAAATGACTGGATGTTAATGGCCCCGTACAAACAATTACTATTTGATCCTCAAATTCATCAAGGTGTTTAACTTCTTCATTTATAATATTTATTTTTGAATTACTTCTGATAATATTATTTATTTGTTTGGCAAAATCATCCCTGTCAACGGCTAAAGCCGATCCCGCTGGCACTTTATTCAAATCAGCAGTTTTCATAATTAATGAGTCTGACATTCTTAATTCTTCGTGTAAGACCCCAACAGCATTGAACTCTTTATCATCTGATCTAAAAGAATTAGAACAAACTAATTCACCTAAATATTCTGTATTATGAGCTTCAGTTTTAGTCTTTGGCCTCATTTCATATAAGTCAACATGAATTCCTAATTTAGAAATTTGGTAAGCAGCTTCGCATCCAGCTAAACCACCACCAATAATATTAATTTTATTTTTATTATTCATACTACTTTTTACTATCTAATAATTTTTTTAAAAAAAGTCCTGTATGACTTTCTTTAACTTCAGCTACTTCTTCAGGAGTTCCTTGAGCAACTATATATCCTCCTTTGTCACCTCCCTCAGGACCCAAATCAATTATATGATCTGCTGTTTTAATAACATCAAGATTATGTTCAATCACAATCATTGTATTTCCATTATCTACAAGTTCTTGCATCACTTCTAAAAGTTTTTTTATATCATGAAAATGTAGACCAGTTGTTGGCTCATCTAATATATAAATGGTTCTGCCGGTTCCTTTTCTTGATAATTCTTTTGCAAGCTTTATTCTTTGAGCCTCTCCTCCAGACAATGTTGTAGAACGTTGCCCAATTTTAATATATCCTAAACCTACTCTCTGTAGTGTTTCTAATTTTTCGTAGATCAATGGAACAGCTTTAAAAAGATCTGCTCCTTCAGAAACTGTCATATCCAAAACATCTGAAATAGATTTATCCCTCCATTTTACATCAAGAGTTTCTCTATTATATCTTTTGCCTTTACATTGATCGCATTTAACATATACGTCAGGTAAGAAATGCATTTCAATTTTAATTACTCCGTCACCTTGACAAGCTTCACATCTTCCACCTTTTACATTAAATGAAAATCTGCCTGGTAAATAACCTCTCGCTTTTGCTTCAGGTAAACCTGCAAACCAATCTCTAATATGATTAAAGGCTCCAGTGTAAGTTGCAGGGTTAGATCTTGGAGTTCTTCCAATAGGTGATTGATCGATATCTATTATTTTATCAATTTGTGAAATTCCATTTATTGATTTATAAGGTGATGGCATTGAGCTATTACCATTTAAAATTTTAGATAAACTTTTTTGAAGCGTTTGTATTACTAATGTAGATTTTCCACCACCAGAGACGCCTGTCACACATGTCAAAATTCCTAAGGGAAATTCCACATCAACATTTTGAAGGTTGTTACCAGAAGCTCCTCTTAGAATAATATGTTTATTTGGATTGACTTTTCTTCGTTTTTTAGGAACTTCTATTTTTTGAATACCAGAGAGATAATTTCCGGTAATACTGTTTTTATTATCCTTAACTTCTTGAGGTGTTCCTTCAGCTATTATTTTTCCGCCATTAATTCCAGCACCAGGGCCAATGTCAACAACATGATCTGCAATTAAAATAGCTTCTTCATCATGCTCAACAACTATAACAGTATTTCCAAGATCTCTTAATTTTTGTAATGTATGTAATAATCTCTCATTATCTCTTTGATGTAATCCTATACTTGGTTCGTCAAGTACGTATAATACTCCCGATAAACCAGAACCAATTTGACTAGCCAAACGTATTCTTTGACTTTCTCCTCCAGATAAAGTTCCACTATTTCTTGAAATTGATAAATAAGAAAGGCCGACACTTGTTAAAAAACCTAGTCTATCATTTATTTCTTTTAAAACTTGCTTTGAGATTTCTAATTCTTGTTCATTGAGTATTTTATTTAGGTTTAAAAACCAGGCTCTTGCATCTTCTATTGTAAGTCTAGAGACATCTGCAATATCTTTTTTATTAATTTTTATCGATAAAGTTTCTAATTTAAGTCTTTTACCGTTGCATTTTTCACAATCTTTATCAGATTGAAACCTACCAAGTTCTTCTTTAACCCACTTACTTTCACTTTCTTTTAATCTTCTGGCTAAATTTGGAATAACACCTTCAAATGCCTTGTTAGATCTATATACTCTTGTCCCATCATTATAAACGATTTCAATTTTTTCTTCACCAGAACCATATAAAAGCTTTTGTTTTATATCGTCTGAAAGATCTGAAAATTTGTTGTCAATATCGAACTTATAATGTTTTGCCAATGATTGAAGTGTTTGCACGTATAATTTGCTTGTGTTTAAAGCCCAAGGAGCTATGGCACCATCTCTTAAAGTTATGGCTTCATTGGGGACTACAAGTTTAACATCAAATGCTACGGCATTACCTAATCCATCACACTTGTCACATGCACCAGCAGGGTTATTAAAAGAAAAAATCCTAGGTTCAATTTCATCAATCGTGAAGCCACTTTCAGGACAAGAAAAATTAGAGGAATAGATTTCTTTTTTATTTGTATCTACTTCTAAGATGTATAATAAACCATCAGATAATTGTAATGAAAGCTCAACCGAATCTGCAAGCCTTTGAAGTAAATCTTTATTTTCTTGTTCAGTAGATTTTTTTATTATTACTCTATCAATTACAACTTCAATGTCATGTTTTTTGTACCTGTCTAAAGTTGGTAACTCTTCGATATCATAAAATTCATTGTTTATTCTAAGTCTTTGAAAGCCTTTTTTTCTTAAATCTATAAATTCTTTTCTGTATTCACCTTTTCTTCCTCTTACAATTGGAGAAAGAATATAAATTTTAGTATTTTCTTCTTTCTTATAAATTTTGTCCACCATTTGACTAACAGTTTGACTTTCTATAGGCAAACCTGTTGCTGGAGAATATGGAACACCTACTCTTGCCCATAATAGTCTCATGTAATCATATATCTCAGTTACTGTACCAACCGTAGATCTTGGGTTTTTATTAGTAGATTTTTGCTCTATTGAAATTGCAGGTGACAACCCCTCAATAGATTCTACATTAGGCTTTTGCATCATTTGTAAGAATTGTCTCGCATATGCTGAAAGTGATTCTACATATCTTCTTTGCCCCTCTGCATAAATAGTATCAAAAGCAAGAGAGCTCTTACCAGAACCAGAAACCCCAGTCATAACAATTAATTTATTTTTTGGTATATTAATATCAACGTTTTTTAAATTATGTTCGTTAGCACTTCGAACTTTTAAAAATTGATTTGATTCAAGGGTTGTAGGCATGTGATTAAAATGTCCTTATAAAAAGAATTTAACTTTCCATTTAGTTAACTTTGATACCTTAAAAGTCAATAAAAAAGATTAATTTATTCTTTTTTTTAATGGAATACTGTTTTATAATGTAGTCTGTTTTTTTGTGGAGTATAAATAATGAGTGGAAGTGTTAATAAAGTCACTTTAGTAGGCAATTTAGGTCGAGACCCTGAAATTAGAGCTATGCAAAATGGTGATAAAATAGTCCAACTTAGTATTGCCACATCTGATAGATGGAAAGATAAAAATTCTGGTGAACAAAGAGAAAGAACTGAGTGGCATAGAGTTGTAATTTTCAATGATGCATTAGGTAAAATTGCAGAACAATACTTAAAAAAAGGAAGTACTGTTTATTTAGAAGGTCAACTACAAACAAGAAAATGGACTGATCAGCAATCTGGACAAGAAAAATATACAACCGAAGTTGTTCTTCAAAGATATAGAGGTGAATTGACTTTGTTAGGATCTAGGCCAGACAATCAAAATGGTAATAATTACAATAAATCTGAAATTGATCAGTCAGCTGAAACTTCAGTTTCAAATATTGCGTCTGATTTAGATGATGAAATACCTTTTTAAAAATAATTTCAATATATAATACAAAATAATACATATTGTTATATAAATTAAAAACATATACAATATTTAGTAGTAATCTTATGTTAATATACAAAACTTGGAGCCATTTTTTTGTCTGAAGAAAATATTAATCCTTCCAATCAATCTTTGATTTCTATTACTGACGAAATGAAAAAATCTTATCTGGATTATGCTATGAGTGTAATAGTTTCTAGAGCCTTGCCGGATGTAAGAGATGGATTAAAACCGGTTCATAGAAGAATACTTTATGCTATGATTGAAGGTGGTTATGATTGGTCAAAGCCTTATCGAAAATCTGCAAGAGTTGTTGGTGATGTTATGGGTAATTACCATCCTCATGGAGACACAGCTATTTACGATTCAATGGTGAGAATGGCCCAAGATTTTTCTATGAGATTGATGCTCGTTGATGGTCAAGGTAATTTTGGTTCTGTGGATGGAGATCCCCCTGCGGCAATGAGGTATACAGAATCAAGATTAGCTAAATCTTCTGAGAGCTTATTAAGAGATATTGATAAAGATACGATTGACTATATTCCTAATTATGATGAGACTCAGTCAGAACCCTCTGTTTTGCCTGCAGAATTTCCAAATATGCTAGTTAATGGGGCTGGTGGTATTGCGGTAGGTATGGCAACTAATATACCTCCTCATAATCCAGGTGAAGTAGTCAGAGCGTGTAAGGCTCTAATAGACAATCCAGAATTAAGTTTAGAAGAACTGATGGAAATAATTCCTGGACCAGATTTTCCTACAGCTGCTCTAATAATGGGCAGGTCAGGTATTAGGGAAGCTTTTAAGTCTGGCAGAGGAAGTATAATCATGCGTTCTAGAGCAGAGATTATTCAAACGGGTAAAAATGCTGATCGTGAAATGATCGTAATTACAGAAATACCATTTCAAGTTAATAAAGCTCTAGTTTTGGAAAAAATTGGAGAATTGATTAGAGATAAAACAATTGAAGGAATCTCTGATTTAAGGGACGAATCTGATAGAAATGGTATGAGAATTGTAATTGAAATAAAAAAGGATATTCAAGGGGATGTGGTTTTAAATCAATTGTGGAGACATACAAGGCTACAAACTAGTTTTCCAGTAAACATGCTAGCTTTAGACCATGGGCAGCCTAAGCAAATGGGACTTATTGAAATTCTTAAAGCTTTTATAGATTTCAGATTTGAAGTTATAACAAGAAGAACCAAGTTTCTTCTTAATAAAGCAAGAAATAGAGCTCACATATTAGCTGGATTAATGGTCGCTATAACAAGCATTGACACAATAATAGACCTTATTAAATCTTCTACTGATCCAGAGAGTGCACGTAATCAATTATGCTCAAAATCTTGGCCTGTCAAAGAAGTTGAAGCCTTTATAAAGTTAATTGATGATCCAAATCATCAAATTGTTAATGATCACTACACCTTGTCTGTTGTTCAAGCCAAGGCAATTTTAGACTTAAGGTTGCAAAGACTTACAGGTATGGAAAGAAATAAACTAGAAAAAGAAACTCAGGAATTATCTGAACAAATTAATGAGTATTTAATAATTCTATCTGATAAAAATAAATTAACTAACCTAATACAAACTGAACTTGATGAAGTTTTAGGTCGCATTGATGATGATAGGCGAACTGAGATTAATGATAGCGCAGTAGACCATGATGATGAAGATCTTATCCAAAAAGAGGACATGGTTGTAACAGTAAGTCATAGAGGTTATATCAAACGAGTTTCACTATCTACCTACAAAGCCCAAAGAAGAGGTGGAAAAGGAAGGGCTGGTATGAAGATGAGAGACGAGGATACTGTAACGTCTCTTTTTGTAACAAACACTCACACACCAATCTTGTTTTTCACTTCATCAGGTATGGTTTATCAGTTAAAGTGCTACAAACTCCCTGATTCTGCTCCTCAAGCCTTAGGTAAACCGATGATTAATTTGTTACCTATTGATCAAGGTGAAAATATACATACTGTAATGCCTATGCCTGAAGATGAAGAAACATGGCAGAATCTACAAATTATCTTTGCTACTAAAAATGGAAATATTCGAAGAAATCAACTTAGTGATTTTACAAATATTAGGCAAAACGGTAAAATTGCAATGAAGTTAAATGAAAAAGATGAATTAGTTTCAGTTATTCCGTGTGGTGATAAAGACAATATTCTTTTAGCAACCAGATTAGGCAAGGCAATAAGGTTTGATGTTCATGATGTAAGAGTGTTTGTAGGAAGGGGATCGTCAGGAGTAAGGGGAATTAGGTTAAAGCCTAATGATTTTGTCGTATCAATGTCATTAATACCTAATTTAGAAAAAAGATTCATACTTTCTGTTACTGAAAATGGATTTGGAAAACGAACACCCGTTGAAGACTATAGGATGACTAACAGGGGAGGTCAAGGTGTAGCTAATATTGAATGCTCAACAAGAAATGGTCCTGTTGTTGCGTCTTATGTGGCTTCTGAAGATGATCAAATAATGCTTGTAACTAATTCAGGCAAATTAATAAGAATACGCGTTCATGGAGGTGAGGGGGATTCTATAAGGGTTGCAGGCAGAAAAACACAAGGTGTTAGGTTGTTTGACGTTGATGAAGGCGAAAAGGTAGTTTCAGTTGCATTGTTAAGTGAAAGTGATGATGAGCAAGATGAAGAAAATACAGAAGCTGTAATTGAAAATAAAGATAATAGTAATGAAACAGAAAATAAATAAATAACCGAGGTTTTTGTTTGAAAAGAATAGCTTTATATCCTGGAACATTTGATCCTGTAACTAATGGTCATTTAGATATTATCTATAGAGCAAGTTCACTTTGTGATGTTTTAATAATAGGTGTGGCGGAAAATATTGGTAAAAATCCTTTTTTTGATATTTCCCAAAGAAAATCTCTTATTGAAAAAGCTATAGATACTACTAATGCTAAATCTACAAGAAAATTGGGTGAGATAAAGGTTAAAAGTTTTGATAACTTGCTTATTGATTTTGCAAGATCTAATTATGTAACAATGATTATAAGAGGTTTAAGAGCAGTATCAGATTTTGACTATGAATTTCAAATGGCTGGAATGAATGCAAGGCTAGCTAATGATATTGAAACTGTTTTTTTAACTGCCTCAGAAAGACATCAGTTTGTTGCTTCAAGATTTGTAAAAGAAATAGCCCTTTTAGAGGGAGATATTTCTTCTTTTGTACCTTCAAATGTCGCAAAAGCTATTGAAAAGAAAAGAAAATAAAAAAAACAGTTATTTTCAAACTTAAAACTTGATTATAATAGTATAATCAAATAGTTTCATTTTTGTTTAAGGGCGCGTAGCTCAGTTGGTAGAGCAATTGACTTTTAATCAATGGGTCACAGGTTCGAATCCTGTCGCGCTCACCACTTTTCCCAATTTGAATAGTGGTAACAAATACAATGACTTAGCCAACAACTCATTGAAAACATTACCTAATTTAGAACACCTTGTCAGAAGATGGTCGGAATATACTCTGATTATAAACAGTAAAATTAGGTCAAAATTACCCCCAAAAAGCATAAAAGTGTCTTGTAAGTGTCTTGTAGATTTTTCAGAGGGTGACAGGTTATGCCCTTGAGTGTGACAGGTTATTTCTTTGAGTGTGACAGGTTACTTTCTAAAAAGTGTCTTTTTTTACTTGTAATTATCTAATATTTTACGACTTTCCCCCAAAGAAATTGTGAGGGACCATAACCAATTCTCGCGTCCTCCATTTTCAAGAGACGTGAATAATCGATCATCATATTAACATTTGGGCCATAAATTTCTATATATTTACAAAAGACATCTTGATCATCTGCTTCAACCATAAACTGGGATAATTTTAGAGGGCTAATAATCCTGTCAATAATATTCCATCTATAATTTTCTTTATTCATATTTTCTGTTAATCCCTCAGATTCTAACAAGATCTTCCACGAGCCCGCATTGAGAAATTTTTTTGATTGATTTATTAATCTTTGTACAAAGATAGATTCTTCATTTACTTCAGAGTGAGCAAAAGCCACACCGATTTCATTAAGGACTTTAATACCTTTCTTAGAAACTTTTTCAATTAATGTACAAACAACGTCATCATCAATTGATCGAGCAATACTCGATATTTCAATTATATCAACACCTAAATCTACACATTTATTTATATAATCATCAACAGCTTTTCTACCACCTATTAAAGCAACGTCCATGACAGGATTACCTATAGAAACCATGACATTGAATTTTTTACATGTAGAAATGAAATCAATTAATGAATTTTCATTAATTTGAGCCGCTTGTTTTCCTGAAAGCTTCAATATGTCAACCATATCCCCGTATGCTTCAAGATAGTCTTCTATAGATTTACCGACAATTACAGGTGATCTTACATAGTTTATACCAGTTTCTCTAGGTTTATTATCTCTTTTTATAAATGGTAAATTAGGGAAAGGTTTTTTAGACATTTTGTACTTCAGGAATTTAGTTTAAGCTGCCACCTAACCACCATGGCAAATCGATTATCATATCAATAAGACCATTAGGAAATTGGAGTGTCAACATAAATGACAAAAACCAAAGAACTAACAATAATATAAGAGAAATTATAATTGCAATTTTATAATCTCTTTTATCATGAAAAAGAATGAAAGTATTAATAAAAATAACAGAGGCTATTGGAAAGCCCACAACAAAATTCATTATTAAGTAGCCTATAAAGCTTAAGTAATAGGAAAATTGATTATTAAAGCCACTATTCTGTTCATAAATATTCATATTTACAAATTTAACAATCGAATTGTTTAATAAAGGATGTTCATTATAGTCAATAATTTTTACAAAAAATATAATCATCAAAAGTATTATTGAAATAACACATAGACTAATAGGATATAAACTTGCCCTATAATCCAAAGACGATATTACTGAAATCATCAATAACGGTAAAACAAGTAAAATTAATACATAGTAAATTTGATTTTTTTTATTTTTTAATGCACTTGAAGTATAACTTTGTTTAAATTTTTGTCTTAAAAGCAATAAAATTGTTCCAAAACATAAAACTATAAGAATAATTGATACTGGTCTAGTAAGAAAAGTTAATCCGTAAACTGCTTGTGTCTGATAACTAAGTAATTCAACTTTAGTAGAAAGAAAGAAACCTATTAATAAAGCAGGTCTAGACCATCCAAATGCCTTAAAAGTTATTCCTATTAGCCCAAAACCAAGCAATCCAATAAAATCATACCAATCTCTATTGAAATTGAATGTAGCAAAAAAAATTAAAACTATCATTACAGGTGCAAGTATATAATATCTAACTAGTGTTATTTTGCCTTTACCTGTTGCACTTCCGAGACTTCCAGTTGCACTCCCTTTTAATTTAAAACTAATTGGTTTTACTAGATCTGTTAACTGAACTGAAAAGTCATATTTTCCTGTAATTGGACCAAAGTTAATATTAATTTCGCCTGTATATAAGTGTGGTTCTTTTATTTGTATATCTTTGGAACCTGGTAAAACTCTAATTAAGGTTTCAGGATCTAAAATATTATCCCAAACTAATTCGTAATTCATATTTATAGACTTAGAACCTCGTCCATTAATTGAATGATTTTCATCTACATCTGTAATTAATTTTTTGGGAAAATTTGACTTAGATCTTTGTTTTTCTTTTTTATGATTTGCTAAATATGTATATATTTTAGAATGTGTTAATGGCAGTGTAATATTTTCCACACCCAAAGCATCTGAATCGGTAGTCAGTGTTAATTTAGAAATATGTGATGCAAATCCGATGCACAATCCAGCACCTAGTATATTTGCAAGTGCTAAAGACCAAATCATAAGGTACGTTAGGTCTAAGTGAGTGGTTACCATTTCTATACCTGGTTCAATACCGATTAAAATAAACCCACCTAGGAGTAAAACCTTATTTCCAGAGCCAGGTATTCCAAAAAGCAGTGTAGGTATTAAAGCGCCACCTTCTTTCGCATTATTTGCAGATTCTGGTGCTATAACACCTCTGATATCACCTTTTCCTATATTTGAAGTTTCCTTTGCAGTTTGTTTTAAGTGACTATATGCAATCCAGTCTACAACAGTACCACCTAAACCGGGTAATGCGCCAACCATGCAGCCAATGGCAGAGCAACGGATTACAAGAAACCAATTTTTAAAAACATCTTTAATACCACGAAACCATCCTCTTTCATTTTTTAATGATTTTGCTATAGCCCCCTTAGTGTCAAGAAGTCCTATGATTTCAGGTATAGCAAACAAGCCTAGACCAACAATTACAATTGGTACACCCTCTATTAAATAAAGAGTGCCAAATGTAAATCTTGGATCACCAGTAATTGGAGCTGAACCAATAGAACCAATTATCAAACCTATAATACAAGCAGTCACGCCTTTTACAAAATTTTCACCAGTCAGAGCACCGACCATTAAAAGAGCAAGAATAATAAGTAAAAATTGTTCACCAAATCCGAAAGCCATTATTATTGGTATGGCATAATAAATAGAAATTGATAAGATTAAGGCACCAAAAATACCCCCCATTAAAGAAGAACAAAATGCTGCACTTAGAGCTCTAGCAGCCATTCCTTTTTTAGACAGAGGAAAGCCATCCATAACAGTAGCTTGAGAACCAGCAGTGCCAGGGATACCCATTAATACTGCCGGAAATGTGTCTGAGGTAGTAGTAGGAGCCAATACTCCAATCATCATAGCCAATGCATAGGATGGTTCAAGATTAAATATAAATGGTAATACAAGTGCTAATCCAGAAGTTCCTCCTAAACCTGGTAAAATACCTACTACAAGACCAAGTAAAGTACCACCAAACAAAAATATAAGGTGTGTTAATTCAAATAATTGAAAAAACGCAGAGATAAATTGTTCCATATAAAAACATTCTATAACTGCCGTTAAAAACGGCAGTTATTTTTAAAATTTACTTAACTCTGTAAGTAAATTTATGTTTCTTTAAAACCTTGTTAAGCTGTTTTTTTGTATTTTCAGAAAAAATAGCTGCCTTTTTTATAATAGCACCAGCTTCCTCGCCAACAGTCAAAGGATATGGTCCTAATACCTTTGTTGCTTTTGCTTTAAAATCAGGATCATTTACCATTTTTTTTGCTGCATCTCTATACACTTTAACAATTTCATTTGGAGTATTTTCAGGTAATAACATTGATTTTGATGCTTGAGACCATGCAGCCGCAATAGAATAGAAAGCTTCCAAGTCATCTCCAGACAATTTTTTACCATTAACTTTTTCGTACATCTCAGGAAATGTAGGTGCATTTGGAGCTAATGGATTTCTTGAAATATTGCCATTTGCGTCAACAAGTCCAAGTGTCATAATATCTAAAATTTTACCCTCTTTTATTTCTGGCTTAACATTTTTTATATATTTAGCTGCACCCTGAGAATTTAGATGTATCTCTCCTCTTTGGAATGCCTGCCATGCACCTGATGAGGATAATCCCGGTATAGGCTTGGCTCCTTTGATACCAATTTTATCAAAAACCCAAATATGAAACAGATCAGCGGAAGCAGGAGTTTTTAAACCATATAAAACAAGTTTTCTCTTTTGTAATTTACTAATATCGTGGGCTTCATCTATCAAATCGCTTCTAGTAAACCAATGTGTATTTTGAGGTAACAAAAGTACTGGTTCATAAGCACTTAAATTGTACTTAACAAGAGGATTGCCTGTGGCTACGTTAACTATTACTGATGTTGAGCAGCCAAAAATATATGTACCATCTGGTTTAGCATTTTTTTCAAAATAATTTGATCCTTTGATAGCACCTCCACCTGGAATATGCATAATTTTAATTGTGGGATTACCAGGTAGATATTTAGTCAGGAATGGTTGAATAAACCTTGAGAATCTGCTAGTGCCGCCACCCTCTTTAAAAGGGACAACCCAAGTAATAGTTTTACCTGAAAAATCCACTTCCGCACTGACAACTGATGTTAGTGAGAAAAAGGACACGACAAATAGTATCAAAAATTTATGCATAGTTTAACCTCCTAATAATAACTACTTAAAATTCTAGTTTTAGTTTTGTTACATTAAAAATAATATGATAACGTTATCATTTTATGTCAATATTTTTTTACTATAATTTTATTTATAATGCCTTAAATATATTTTTAGCTTCTGGGTTGACTTTAACGATTTTTCAACTCACAATTTTAATAAAGGGGGTCCGTTTAAATGAGCAGTAAAGCAACAATTGTTGATGTTGCCAGAGAGTGTAGTTTATCCCAAGCCACTGTTGCTAGGGTTTTAAATGGGCAAAAAGAAATTCAAGTAAAAGAAAAGACTAGAAAAAAAGTTTTGTCGGCCGCAAGGAAGATAGGTTATGAGCGAAATATTTTAGCCGCAAACTTTCGACGCCAGAAGACAAAAAGCATAGCTATTTCTATTGCAGATTTAACCAATCCTTTCTTTCCAGAATTAATAAAGGGAGTTCAAAACAAGATCAGGGAATATGGGTACAGCATTATTCAACTTAACAATGAATGGAATCCAAAAATTGAGCAAGATAACTTTAAATACATGATTCAATCCCGAGTAGAAGGAGCTATAATATCACCATCTCATCCCAGAGCTGATTTAAAAGTTTTAGAAAGTTTACCGATTATTTTACTTACAAATTCTGACGAGTTCTTAGGCTACGACACAATTGGAAATGATAGTAAGGGCGGCATGGCTTTAGCACTTGAACGGCTCTTTGAATTTGGGCATCGCAATATAGCACTATTTATGGGCGGTTCCATGATGAGCGCCGATTCATCGTGGCGTTTGCAAATAATGAAAGATTTTTGCTCTAACCGGAATTTGTTTTTCTCGGAAGACTTGTGTATAAAATGCGATATGAGTGTAAGCTCTTTGGACTCATTTTCTCAGGCCAGAACTGCTATGAGAAAGTTCTTAAGCAAGGATACGCACGCAACAGCCATTTTTGCATCAAATGATATTCTTGCTTTGGCAGCCTTACATGTTGCAAATGAAAAAGGGATAAAAGTTCCAGATGAACTTTCCATCATTGGTATGGATGGTATTCTATCTGGTGAAATAAGCTATCCAACACTCACAACGGTAGAAAAAAACCGGTCACAAATTGGAAGTCTTGCTGCTAAGTCATTAATAGAAAAGATCGAAGCCCCCGTTGAGTGGCAAACAAAAAAAATAATACTGCCTTGTAAACTAATTGAACGAGGTTCTTCAGGACCAGTTAGGGAAAAAAAATAATAAGCTATCATTTGAACTTGATTTTGATAACGTTATCATTTAATTATTGTTTCGTGTTACTCAAAGTTTAATGAAATTACCAGAATAATTTCTAGGTATGATAGGTGGCGAGTAAGCTTTATATTTATTAACTTAAGGCTTTGGCACTCAGTAAATTATAAGAAAGAGCCCCATGTCTATCAGAAAACTATTCGATCTAAGTCATACTGAGCCCAAACCTAGATCAAAAAACCAAATTTGGATCAAAGACGTCGGTTTTGATGAAGCGCCATGGTATCATGAACGGATGGGCTTGATTGAACTGGAGGACTTTCTTGAAGTAGCGGGAGAGAGAATTGACTATGTCAAAATTACGACTCCCCAAATTCTTGGGCACCCCGAGGCTTGGCTAAAACGCAAGATTGCTCTGTATAAACGTTATTCAATTCAACCCTATTTAGATCATGGTTTTTTCTTAAGGGCTTATAGAAAAAGTGTTGTTGATGAAGCTATAGAGGCTGCGGCTAATATAGGCTTCTCAGTAATGGAGTTCATGAATACGTTTGATGACGTTCCTGGCTCGCAATTAAAAGCCTGGCGACAACGCGCCATCGATTGTGGAATGAGTTTGATATATGAACATCATCCTGAAAGCGGTTGGAGAAAGGTAGAAAAAGCCAAAGCATCCAACGCCAAACAAATTATTAGCTCTGCAGAACCTTTTTTAGAACATGGTGCATTCACAGTACTAATTGATCATGAAGAAATTGAACTCCAAGCTGAATTAGCAAAAGATGTACTGAGTGAAGTTATAGAATACTTTGGTAGGGAGCGCATAGCATTTGAAGTTACATCTCCGAAGGAGGCCGAGATGACTTGGTACTCGAATATTATCAATTATTTCCAACTCTTTGGAACAGATTGCAACATAACTAATATAATGCCAAGCCAAGTTATGCTTATTGACCCACTTCGATCAGGCGAAAGGCCTGCTGATATATTGTTTGATAGATACCCTGAACTAAAATCATTAAAATGCAAATAAAAGTGCCTAGTAAAATAATTGACCTGTCTAGTAAAACCAAATTATCATCTTGACAGTAAAAAATACACAAAAGGTGGCTAGCGCTGTCTAGTAGAAAAATAAACCGAATGATTTCAATGGGTTACAGAGCAAAACTACAGGTTCAATCCCAGTTGGTCCCACCATACTTAACAACCAAAATATTTAATAAATATCAAGCGCTTAGCTTGTAAGTTATTCAAATTATTGAATTATAATTACCTTGTTAGAGAATGGTCGGAATATACACTGATTATAAACAGTAAAAATATGTCAAAACCACTTCCAAAAATTATAAAAGTATCTTGTAAGGGGCTTGTTAAAATCTCTAGGGTACATAGTTTGTACCTACTTTACACATAAATTATTTAAAAAGAAAAAATATTATTGCTTATAAATTAAACAAAAGATGATTTTTGTTTTTTTAATGCACTATTTAGGAGCAATTTTTTAAAAATACACAAGATCTTACAACCATTTCAAATACGTATCTTCTGTAAGGATAAGGTAGTCAATTTGGGGTTTATTTTGATAGATTTTCGTTTTTTTGAAATTTATAGATCATCTGAATATTTAAACTTACTTTTTGAAGGAATTTTAATAAGTTCGAGTTTAACAGTCGTTTCTGGTTTATTAGGTTTTATAATAGCCTTTTTTTTAGCTGCTTCAATATATTGGAAAGTTATCCCTTGTAATTATTTTTCTATTTGTTGGATTGATTTCATTAGAAACACTCCGTTAATAGTTCAATTGTTTTTTGTAACTTTTGGGTTACCTCTTTTGTTTGAATATGTATGGCCATTTTGGGCTCATGCACTATTGGCTTTAACTATAAATTTTACGGGATATTTTGGCGAAATTTTAAGATCAGGGTATAACTCAACCCCAAAAGATCAGCTTGAAGCAGCTAACTCTTTAAATTTAAATAAAATGACAATTTTTAGAAAAATTGTTCTTCCACACACTCTTATTAAGATGTTTCCTTCATTATCTAGCCAATTCATTTTTATATTTTTAACCACCGGTATTATTTCTGAAATAGGTGTTAATGATCTTACTCATGCTGGCTTATACATAGATAGTAGAACATTTAGAACATTTGAAATTTTTATAATCTTATCGTTTTTATATGTAGCTCTGTCTTTATTATTTAAATCTTCATTAGAAATTATTTTTAATAAAACATTAAAAAAGAGAATGTAGTTGCAAGAATTATTATTAAACATTTTTGATAAGCCATTAGGTATAATCATTTTTCAACTGATATTAGCAACTAGATTTACAATATATTTATCATTAATCGCTTTTATTGGCGGTGGATTAGTAGCATTATTAATAACTTTTTTAAGAATATATCCATCAAAAGTATTTAATTACATTAGCTTTGCTTATACTTGGTTATTTCAATCACTTCCTCTTTTGATGCTATTATTCATTATTGGACTAGGTATTCCAAAATTTATTGGTAAAGACTTTGACCCTTGGTACGCAGCTAGTATCTCTCTAATATTATTCACTTCGGCCTATTTGTCAGAAGTTTGGAGAGGCGCTATTCAAGCAATTCCCAACGGTCAATGGGAAGGTGGGAGAGCTTTAAATTTAAATTTTGTTCAGACTTTACGTCTTATTATTATACCTCAAGTTTATAGGTATAGTATTGCTCCGACAGTGAGTTTTCTTATTCAAATTATAAAGGGAACTTCTCTAGCTTATATAATTGGTTTCCAAGATTTAATGTTATTAGGAAAAAGGTGGGCTAATTCTCCCGTAATTGGGTCTGAACCATTCATCATATTTCCTATAATGGCAGTTTTGTATTTCTGTCTATGTTACCCCCTAGCTATTTACGCCAAATATTTAGAAAAAAAATACATTATTGAAAATTAATTCATTGAAAGGAAAAAAAATGTTTTCAAAAAAAGTTATATATAGTTTTTTATTAAGTTTATTTTTTCTAAGCTTTTCAGCTAATTCAGCAGATCTAAACGAAATATTAAAAAGTGGTGAAGTTAAAATAGCAGTTCCGGAGTCTTTTGCTCCTTTTGGTTCTGTTGGAAAATCAGGCGAACATGAAGGTTATGATGTTGATGTTGCAAAACTTATAGCTAAGGATTTAGGTGTAAAACTTAAAATAGTTCCCGTAGTTTCAAAACAAAGAATTCCATTTCTAGAAAC
>ATWQ01000016.1 GCA_000421325.1 alpha proteobacterium SCGC AAA536-K22 | reverse complement strand
TGAACCACCTGTCTGTGAACCAATTGCTAAAGGTATCATATTGTCAGAAACTGCTGCAGCTGAACCCGAGGAAGATCCTCCAGGGGTGCACTCTAAATCTTTTGGATTTTTTGTCTTGCCAGGTCCAGATAGTGCAAACTCAGTTGTTACGCACTTACCCATAATTACAGCCCCAGAGTCCCTTAATAATTTAACTAAATGTGCATCATCGGATGGTCTTCTATTTTTACATATTGAAGATCCATTTTCAGTAGGCATGTCTTTAGTATCAATAATGTCTTTAATACCGATTGGTAGACCATTAAGTTTTCCAGGATTTTTATCTTTCCATCTTTGATCAGCAAGTTTAGCTTGTTGAATTGCTAGTTCATAGTCTAAAAAACTCCAAGCACCTACTAGGGGCTCTCGAATTTTGATATGGTCCAAAAAAGCCTGAACATATTTCTCTGAAGAAAGCTCTCCTCTTTTCATCATATCCAAAGCCTCGAGAGCATTTAATTTTATTAAATCCATTTTTAATCCTCAATTTATTTTGTGATTACAGCTTCAGCTTCAATTTCAACTTTCATACGTGGATCTACTAAAGCTGATATTTCAAGTAGAGTAGATGCAGGTTTATGATCACCAAAATATTCAATTCGTTTTGGATTTATTATCGCTCTGTCAGCAATATTAGTTAAAAAAACTCTTACCTTTACTACGTCTTTTGATGATCCTCCAGCAGCTTCTATGCAAGTGTTTAAGTCTCTCATAGCTATGTCAAACTGATCTTTAGTATTTTCTGGGATTGTACCGTCAAAATTCATTCCTACTAATCCTGAAACCCAGATGATACCATTAGCTTCAACAGCATGGCAATAATGACTTACAGGTTGAAGAATATCTGGTATTAGAATTCTTTTGATCATAATTTCCCTCATAAATATTAATAAAAAAATTATTGTTATATGATTATTCTAATTAAGTTTCTTTTAAAATATAGTTTAAAAAAGAGTTTCATTTAATTTGCAACAATTATGAAAAGGCATATCATAAAAGAATGATTTTTTTAAATAGGGGATAGAATGCCAACAATAGCTTACCTTGATACTTTACCAGCACAAAATGGTCTAGATATGTTACATTCTCAGACCAAGGTAAATATTCTGAAGATCAACAGCTTCGACAGTGAAGAAAAATGTTTGTCAACTTTAAAAAAAGCTGATGCTTATCAGGTGGGAGCAGCTAGAGATGAAGTGCCAAAATATTTGCAAGTTGATAAAGAGTTTTTAAAAAAATTGCCTAATTTAATTGTTATTTCATCTTCTGGCGCAGGCTACGATACTATAGACGTTGAAGCATGTTCGGATGCAGGCGTTTTAGTAGTTAATCAAACTGGTGGAAATACTGAAGGAGTTGCTGAGCATGCTGTTGGGATGATCTTAAGTTTGTTTAAGAGAATTGGTGAATGTGACCATGCTCTAAGAAGAGGTTGGAATGAGGCTAGGATCAGTTTTATGGGTAAAGATCTTTTGAATAAAACGGTTGGAATAATAGGCCTTGGCAATACTGGAGGTAGGGTTGCAGAGATATGTAAAATTGCATTTAATTGTAATATTCTAGCTTATGATCCTTATTTGTCTGACGACAATTTTCAAAAAAAAAATGCAAGTAAAACTGGACTTGATACTTTATTAGCTGAAAGCGATGTAGTTTCTGTGCACATACCTTTAAATAAAGAGACAAAAAATATGATTAACAAAGTTTCATTCAAAAAAATGAAAAAAGGTAGTTACTTCGTTACTACTTCAAGGGGGTCAATTCATAATGAGGATGATTTGTATGATATTCTCAAGGAAGGACATCTAGCAGGTGCAGGATTAGATGTATGGGAATTTGAACCTCCTCCATCAACACATAAGCTCCTTGAACTTGAAAATGTAATAGCCAGTCCTCACACAGCCGGTATTACTAAAGATAGTCGTAATAAAATGTCTGAATATGTTGCAACACAGCTTTTAGATTTATTTGATGGTAAGGATCCAGCAAGGCCAGTTAACCCTGAAGTATTAAACACTTACAGAAAAAAATTTAAAAAAATATAGTTCAAACAATTACTTTATTTAAGAGGAAAATTATGAAAAATATTCTTATCACTGGTGCAAGTCAAGGTATTGGAAAAGCAACAGCTGTTGAAGCAGCAAAAAATAAAATGTTTGTTGGGATAAATTATAACAAAAACTTGGAAGCAGCACAATCTTGCATAGATGAAGTAAAGTCAGCTGGTGGTGATGGGATAATATTACAAGGTGATGTAGCTGACAGCAATGCTGTAAAAGAAATGTTTAAAAAATTCCTTGAAAAAGCTAATACAATTGATGGTGTGTTCAATAATGCAGGAATAACAGGGCCTATTTCACAAATTCAGGACCTAGATCCTGCAGAACTAAAGACACTTATTGATACTAATGTTTCAGGTGCTTTTTATGTTGCTCAAGAATCTGCGCGAGCAATGATAAATCAAAATTATGGAGTAATCGTAAATATGTCTTCAATTGCTGCGGATATTGGTGGAGGTGGAGAATTTATTCACTATGCAATGTCAAAAGGAGCTATTCACTCACTTACATATGGAATGGCAAAAGAACTAGGAAAGTATGGTATAAGAGTAAATGCGGTAGCACCGGGCTTAATTGATACTGAGATTCATGCAAAAGCTGGTGATGCTTCACGTGTTGATAGATTAATGCCTTCAGTTCCTCTAGGAAGGGTAGGGGGAGCAGAAGAGGTTGCTCAAACTGTTATGTGGTTATTGAGTGAAAAATCTAGTTATATTTCTGGCTCAATAGTTCCTGTGTCTGGAGGAAGATAAATTTAAATATTAATATTAGTATTAGTATTCAATTCTTCTTTCCTTTTCTTTGCTTGCCTTATTCCAATATAAGTTGAAGCACCTAAAATTAATGCAGCTCCTAACCAGAGACCTGCGTGTGGTAACTCATCAAAAAATATAAAGCCAAAAGTTACGGCCCAGATTAATCTTAAATAGTCCAATGGAAGTAATGCAGAAATCTCTGCTATTTTCAATGCTTCATTAAGAAACCAATGAACCAAAGTGCCTGCAACAGCGACCATCAAAAACAAAAATAACTGATATAAAGTTGGCCATTCCCATACTTGAATAGCTAGTAAAAATGTAGCTGGTATTAGCCCAGCTGCTTGCCAGAAAGTTATACTTAAAGTGGTATCTGTTTTGGTCAAAATTTTTGCCATTAACATTGAAGACGACCACATCAAAGATGCAAATAGTATTAATAATGGTCCAAAACCAAGTTCAATATCTGGTCTTAAAACTATTAATGCACCAAAAAATCCGACAAACATTGCTATCCACCTTCTAATACCAACAATTTCTTTTAAAAACAGTATAGCTAAAATTGTTGCAAAAATAGGAACGGTAAACATTAAAGCTGTAGCTTTGGATAACTCTGTTATACTTAATCCATAAAACATGCATAACATTGCTATACTTCCGACTATAGCTCTATAAGTTTGAAGTTTGGCATTATTGGTCTTTAATGAAACTAATCCTTTTTTAGCGACAAATGGGAAAAAAATAATTAGTACAAAGATAGTTCTAAAGAAAGCGACTTCAAAAGGATGATGATCTTCTGTTGCAAAACGAATAAGACAATGCATCGTTGTTGCAAAAAACCCAGAAAATATCATAAAAAAAACTGCTAAAACTCCTGGGGTGAAGATAGTTGAGGATTTATCTTTGTTTTTCATAAATTTTTCTTAATGCATCAGATGATGCTGATTTCTGAAATATGTTTTAATTTTGTAATTACAAAAAATATAAAATAACTAATAATAACTTTAAATAATTAACATATTAATTGTTAGGAGGCAAAATGTTAGAAGTTAAAGCTCTTCTATTTGATGTTTTTGGAACTGTTGTAGATTGGAGAACAGGGATTGCAAAAGAAATTCAAATCATAGCAAAAAAATATAATATTTTTTTTGAACGCAGAGGATTTTGCTGATGCTTGGCGAGCCGAATATCAGCCAGCTATGGATGAAATTAGAAATGGAGGAAGAGATTTTACTATATTAGATATTCTTCACTTAGAAAATTTAAAAAAAATTGCTCCAAGATTTGATTTAAATAATCTCACAAATGAAGATTTGAATTTTCTTGTAACTGCTTGGCACAGGCTCCCAGGTTGGTCAGACACTAGTCAGGGTTTAAATAAACTTAAGAAAAAATTTATATTAGCAACTCAATCAAATGGAAATATTGCTCTAATGGTAAACATGGCTAAATATTCTAATCTTAATTGGGATGTTATATTAGGCGCTGAAGTTGTTGGTCATTATAAACCTGAACCAAAGGCATATCTTAAGGCTTGTGAGGCCTTAAACTTAAACCCATCAGAATGTTTGATGGTAGCTGCTCATGACGATGATTTAAAGGCCGCCAGCCTTCAAGGAATGAAAACAGCATATGTTCACAGACCTTTTGAGTACGGCAAAGATAAGTTATTTGATATTGCTAAAGTAAATGATTATAAAGGTGATAGAAATTGGGATGTTATCTCAAAAGATTTCAATGATTTGGCATATCAATTAGGCTGTTAAATAAAGTTGTTACAAATAGATAGAAAGTTCATTTTTAAATATGTCCTCAATAAAACCAATAATAGGAATATCTACTAATGAAATAACTAACTTTGGCGGAAGACAGATATCACACTCAACTGGATTAAGGTATGTAAATGCTGTTGCAAAATTTACAGATGGCATCCCGATTTTAATTCCCTCTCACATAAAGAATGACGATTTAGACCAACTTCTAACAAAATTAGATGGTATTGTTTTGACTGGTGGAAGAGCAAATATAGAGCCACATCATTTTGGAGGAGATCCTTTTCCTCCAGACGAACCAATAGATGTTGGAAGAGATGAAATTGTTTTAAAATTAATACCTAAATGTGTTAATTTAGGTGTTCCAATATTTGGTATTTGTAGGGGCATACAAGAAATAAATGTTGCCTATGGGGGAACTCTTCATTACCGAGTGCACTTATTACCAGATAAAAATGATCATCGTATGCCAAGAGGAGATGATGTAACTGTAAAAGAAATATTTACTCTTAGACACAGAATTGATTTTACTAAGAATAGTTATTTTTCAACACTAATAAATAAAGATAATTGTCTGGTTAATTCTCTTCATGGTCAGGCTATAGATAGCTTGGCTCAAAATTTGAAAATTGAGGCTTATTCTGATGATGGTGTTATTGAGGCTATAAGTATTCCAGAACATCCGTCATTTGCTGTAGGCGTTCAATGGCATGCAGAATATGAACCTGAAAAAAATGAACTTAATAAAAGTTTATTTAAGGAGTTTGGAAAAGCATGTTTAAACTATATAAGTAAAAAATAACACTCCTTTATAATAATATTTCTGGCCCCACTGGAATAATTCTGTAGGGGTTTATGTGCTCATGAGAGTAATAATAATGTCTCTTAATATGTTCAAAATTAGTTGTTGAATTTATTGCGTTTTCTTTGAATAAATTATTTAGATATCTACTTATATTCTTATAATCACTTATTTTTTTCAAATTACATTTAAAATGTAGATAATAAACACAGTCAAACCTGATTAATGTAGGTACTAATCTAATATCTGCCTCTGTTAGCACATTCCCAACCAAATAATCTTGTTTATCTAATAATTTTTCAATCATATCCAATGAAGAAAATAATTTGTTAACCGCATCTTCGTATGAAGCTTGTGTTGTTGAAAAGCCAGACTTATAAACTCCATTATTTACATTTTCATATATAATTTTATTAATATCATCGATTTCACTTTTTAGATGATGAGGGTAATAGTCATTATAATTCTTAGTAAGCTTGTTAAATGCGCTATTCATAATTCTTATAATTTCAGATGATTCATTATTTACAATTGAACAGCTTTTTTTATCCCATAATATTGGGACAGTTGCTTTAGTCGATATTTTGTTATCTGAAAGTTGATAAATTTCATGTGCATACTTTTTATCATAAAGAGTATCACCCGTCGCATTTGGAAAGTCTCTTGCAAAAGACCACCCCATCTCAAGCATATCCGGATGAGAAAAATCTACGCTAATATAATCTTCTAAATTTTTTAACTTTCGAAAAATAAGAGTACGATGTGCCCAAGGGCAAGCGTAGCTAACATATAAATGATACCTATTAGATTCTGCTACATAAGTATTATGATCTTCACTTATATTATTTCTAAAAACACTATTTAACCTCTTAAAGCCACCATCTTTAGAATTATTAGAAACTGATCCTTGAATCCATTCACCATTAATAAGTTGGCCCATTTATTTATCCTACAGAGAATTGCTTCTAAAATGATGATATCATGATTATAAAAATTAAATTAAAAATAATTTAATTTGTTTGTTTAGTTAAACTATAAACATATTGAGTTTTACAATTTAAATTAAAGGAATTTCAGATGAAAAATGTTGGTGTAATAGGTGGAGGTCTAATAGGAGCTAGTTGGGCGGCTATATTTTCCAAGAGTGGGTTTAATGTATTTGTTTACGATCCTTTCCCGGATGTTTTTGAAACATATAAATCAAGAGTTACATCTTTTTTGGAAGAATTAAAAAGTATTGATGAAACTATAAACATTGAAGAAAGCCTAAACAGAATAAGCGCAAACGTAACTATAGAAGATTTATGTAGTAATGTGGAATATATTCAAGAAAGCGCCCCAGAGATATTATCTGTTAAACAAGAGTTATTTGCAAAATTAGATAATTTGGCTCCGGATGAAGTTGTTATTGGTTCATCCTCATCAGCCATGCCAATTTCAAGTATTACTCAAAATTTGAAGGGACAACATAGGTGTATAATTGCACATCCAGCTAACCCACCGCATTTAATACCTTGTGTTGAAATTTGTCCTGGAGAAAATACTTCAAATAAAACTATAGAAAAGACAAAAGAAATTTTTACTGCCTCTGGTGCGTCTATCGTGAATGTTAAAAAGGAGATAGATGGATTTATTTTAAATCGACTTCAAGGAGCTTTGCTTAATGAAGCAATGAGACTTTATTCTGACGGATATGCTAGTTCTGATGAGATAGATGCTACGATTAGAGACGGATTAGGTTTAAGATGGGCATTTATGGGACCTTTTGAAACTATTGACCTAAATGCCCCTGGGGGTATTAAAGACTACATTTCAAGATATGGGCCTATGTATATTGAAATGGCTAAAAATCAAACAAAAATTCCAGATTGGTCTGAAGAAGCAGGTAAAAAACTTGAGATAGAAAGAAGAAAAATACTTGGTCATGACGAATTAGAAAATCGGGCTAAAAAAAGAAATCAACTGCTCAAATCACTAAGAAAAGTGAAAATAGATAACGGTGAAGCATAATTATTAGAAGGTATTAAAAGTTTTGTTACCATTAGAAAATTTTAAAGTTTTGGACTTATCTAGGTTAGCTGCGGGTAATATGGTTAGTCACATGTTTGCAGATTTTGGAGCTGACGTTATTAAAGTTGAAAAACCAGGAAAAGGGGATGATCTCAGAAATTGGCAAGTTAATGACATTGCTCATTGGTGGGCAGTTTACTCACGAAATAAGAGAAGTATAGCACTCAATCTTAAAAAAGAAGAGGGGTTAAATCTTTTAAAAGAGTTAGTAAAAAGTGCAGATGTTTTTATAGAAAATTTTGTACCAGGCACTCTTGAAAAATGGGGTGTCGGACCAGATAAATTATTAGAATTGAATAAAGATCTCGTTATTTTAAGAATCTCAGGTTGGGGACAAACAGGAATATATAAAGACGCACCTGGTTTTGGCTCTCTAGTTGAAGGAATGAGCGGTTTTGCCTCAATGACAGGAGAACCGAATCAAAAGCCACTTCTTCCTCCATTAGCTCTTGCTGACATGGTAGCAGGTTTAACTGGTTTTGGTGCAATATTGATGGCTATTATTGCATCAAAGAAAAATCAAATAGGAGGACAAGTTATAGATCTTTCTCTTTTTGAACCTCTTTTTTCAATATTAGGTCCTTGGGCAGCGAGTTACAAAATTTCGGGGAAAATACCTCCTCGAATGGGAAACAGAAGTAATGTTGCTGCACCAAGAGGTATATATAAAACCAAAGATAATAAATTCGTTTCACTCTCTGCATCAATGCAATCCATGTGGGAAAAACTTGCAATTACTATTGGAGTTGAGGAGTTAATAAAAGATCCTAGATTTATTACTAACAGTGATAGATTGAGTAACCAAGATGACTTAGATGACGTGATCTCTAATTTTATTAAAAAATTTGATAGAGATCCTCTGTTAAAGGTGTTTTCTAAAGAAGGAATTACAGTAGGACCTGTCCTTGACATATCAGAAATAATTGAACATCCATATATCTTAGATAGAAATATTTTAATAGAACATCATAATAATGAGTACGGAAATATTTTAATGCACCAAGCTTTTCCAAGACTAAGTAAAACTCCTGGAAAAGTAAAGTCTTCGGCACCCTCGATAGGTGAAAATACTAATAATATATTAAAAGAAATAGGTCTTACAAAAAGTCAAATTGATAAACTTAGAGACAACAAAATCATAAATTAATCAATCATGTAAAAAAAATCAATTATTGACATCAAAAAATTTAAAGAACAAAATATTAAAAATGGGAGGTATTTTTTATGGATGGTTTAACCAGAGATACAAACGATTATGATTTAATTATTAAGAATGGAACTCTTGTTGACGGAACTGGAAAAAAACCTGAGACAGCTGACATAGCTATAAAAAATGGTTTAATAGCAGCATTAGGAACAGTTAATGGAAAAGCCGATCAAGAAATAGATGCCACTAATTTAATCGTTACTCCTGGATTTGTAGATATTCACACGCACTACGATGGACAAGCAATATGGGATAGCCAACTCAAACCATCATCAATTCATGGTGTAACAACTGTAGTTATGGGTAATTGTGGAGTGGGCTTTGCTCCATGCAAACCAGAGGACAGGGTCAAGCTAGTTGAGTTAATGGAAGGGGTAGAAGATATTCCTGCCCCAGTTATGCATGTAGGCTTAGATTGGCAATGGGAAACTTTTGAAGAATATATATTAGCGTTGGAAAAGAATCAATTGGATATTGATGTTTGTGCACTCTTACCACATGCAGCTCTGAGAGTTTATGTTATGGGTGAGAGANCCATTAGGCACGAAGTCGCTAATGTAAATGATATGGAAAGAATGCGGAAACTTGCTAAAGAAGCGGTCGAAGCAGGTGCATTTGGTTTTTCCACCTCTAGAACTATAAGTCACAAAAGTTTAAAAGGTGAATTTACACCAACACTTAGAGCACATGAAGACGAATTAACAGCGATAGCGATGGGTTTATCGGATGCTGGATCAGGTTTCATGGAAATAGTTTCGGATTGGAATGAACCTGACCCAGAAACAGAGTTTGAAGTTCTTAAACGTATTGTAAAGAAATCTGGAAGACCAGTTGTGTTTAGTTGTACGCAGAGACATGATAGACCTCTCTTTTGGGAAGATTTAATGTCAATGGCAAGACAGGCTCAAAATGAAGGATTACCAATTAGGCCTGTAGTAACCCCTAGGCCAATAGGGTTGTTATTAGGGTTAAATGGAAGCCAAAACCCTTTTTCTGGAACTGATACTTATAAGTCTATTGCAGACTTGTCACTTCCGTTAAGAGTTAACGAAATGAAGAAAGAAAATATTAAAAAGAAGATTTTGTCAGAAGATCCCATTAAGGGAAGTACATTTCCTTTAATAAATAGAATAGGCTATTCTCAAATGTACAGATTTGGTTCTCCACCAAATTACAATCCTAAACCAGAAGAATCAATAGAGGCATTGGCTGAGGTTAAGGGTGTCTCTGCAGCAGAATTGGCATATGAAATTCTTCTCGAGAATGAAGGTAATAATTTTATTTATGCACCTTTAGTTAATTATGCTGATCACACATTTGGTGTATGTCAAAAAATGCTTGAAGACAAAAATGCTATTATGGGACTAGGGGACGGTGGAGCTCACGTTGGATTTATCTTGGACGCAGGATATCCAACATGGCTTATATCTTATTGGTCTGTAAAAAAGAAAGTGTTTTCTATGGAAGAGACAATAAGGCGACTAACTTCTGATACTGCAAATGCCGCAGGTCTTTCGGATAGAGGAGTTTTAAAAATAGGTTTGAAAGCTGATGTTAATATAATCGACTGGAAAAATGTAGGATCGTCAGATCCCTTTATGACTCAAGATTTACCTGCAGGTGGAAAAAGGTTAATGCAAACTACCCATGGTTATGTAGCGACTATAGTATCTGGAAAAATTACTTATCAAAATGGAGTGTCTACTAAAGAAAGACCAGGAGGACTTGTTAGATCTGTAAAAGATAGTCAAAAAATATTTGCTTATACAAGTTGATTTTGAGAGAAAATCATTCAAATGAATTAATAGAATTACCTTTTACTAAAATTTTTTTCAAGTTAGCCATACCTAATTTATATTCTACTCTAATAGCTGCGGTAACTGTGATTTTTGATCTTTGGTACATCGGGCAAATTGGTATTTCAGAATTAGCTGGAGTAGCTTATATATTTCCAATTTATATGCTTACTAGCATGTTATCTAATGGAGCTTTTGGAGGGGCGATAAGTGGTGCTATTGCAAGAGCTTTTGGTAGTAAAAATATTTTTCAAGCTGAATGTGTCTTTCGATCAGCAATTTTAATTGCGTGTTTGGGCTCTGTAATAATGATGTTTATTTTTTTTTTATTAGCAGAACCTTTCTTCACCTATTTTAAAGTAAATAAAGAGGTTGCTATATCGGCGCTTAGTTACGGAAATTTTTTGCTCGGTGGAATTTTTTTAATTTGGCTATTTAATATAATCATCGCTGTTACGAGGGGTTCGGGAAACACATTAATTCCTGCATATAGTTGGTCAATTGTCTTGTTTGTTCATATTATTGTTGCAAGTATGAACTTTAATTTTGAGAATGGGACAATTGTTTTAATTAATAATGTAAATTTTTTTGATAAGTTTTTTATTTTTTCATCTATTCAATGGTCAGTTGTTTCATTATTATCCGGATACTTCATAGGTATTCTTTTTGTTTTATTGTTTTATTACTTTGGAAAACATTCTTTTTCTTTTAATTTAAAAGATATTTTTAAATTTAATGGAATAGTGAAGCTTTTAAAATCAGGTTCATTAGCAAGTTGCCAATCTTTAATGACAATAGCCTTAGCTCTTTTTTGTACGACTGTGATTAGTATATTTGGAACAAATTGGACGGCTGGTTTTGGGATCGCTATTAGACTTGAATTATTATTAATACCCATAATTTTTGGAATTGGTGGAGCGCTTATTGCCATCGTTGGAGCAAATGTAGGAGCAAAAAAATTTTCAAGAGCAATTAGTATGACTTGGAAAGGTACATTTTTCTCAGTTTGTATCGTTGGTTTTATTGGATTATTTTTTTCTGTGTATCCTGATTTATGGTCTTCATTTTTTACTGACAACGCCGAAATAAAGGAAAAATCAAAACTTTATTTAAAAGTGGTGGCACCATTTTACGCTTTTTTTGCTTTAGGGCTTGGGCTTTATTTTACCTGTCAGGCTTTCAATACTTTATTTTGGCCTGTTATTGGAACTTTTATAAGGATGGTATTTGTTATTTCAGTTATAATATTTCTCTTCAATTTTAATTTAGGCAGTCCATATTTAATATTTATTACTATGTCTTCAGGATTAATTATATATGGATTATTTATAAGTTTAAGTCTCCAATTTGGTCCTTGGAAAAAATATTATAAATTCAATTAATTTTCAAGGAATGAATACACCTTTACCATCTGATTGATTATCAAAAAGTTCATACGCTTCCACGGCTTGATTTAAAGACCATTTATGAGTAAATAATTGGTCAACATCAAGATTTTTTTCAGCAACAAAATCAGCACATTCAGCTTGTCCATATTTTGAAAAAGTCCAGCTTCCTATTAGGGTTACCTGTCTTCTTAAGAGATCATTACTTACATCTAATGTAACCTCTCCACCCTCTCCAACAAAGCAAGCTTTACCCCAAGTTTTTACACATTTAACAGCATTTGATCTTGCCGAAGGCGAAGAAGATGCATCAATAGATGCATTAACACCAAGTCCCTTAGTATGATCTTTAATTTGTGTTAATAGATCTATACTTTCTTCGGGATTAATTATTATATCAGCCCCAAATTCAATTGATCTATCTAATCTTTGTTTGTTGGTGTCGAGAGTAATGATTTTAGCTCCAATGCTACGAGCCAACATTACAGCAGACAAACCAACAGGACCCATTCCAAATATTGCTATAGTTTGATTTGCTTTTAAATCTAGTCTTTCCAATGCTCCCCATGCAGTTCCAGTTCCACAAGAAATTGCAGCACCTGCTATAAAAGAAATATCATCTCTTAGAGGAACTATTGTACTTACTGGACATCTCATATATTTTGCATGGGCTCCGTGACCTGTAACCCCAAAAACTGCTTTTACGCCATCGTCACATAGTTGTTGCCAGCCCGTTGAACAATGAGAACAGGTGCCACAACCTTGATAATGGTGTTGCATAACCCTCATACCCTTAGAGACTAAGTTTTTCGGGACATTTGATCCGATTTCTATAATTACTCCACAGGGTTCATGACCTGCTATAACAGGTTTATCGTCTCCACCCAGTCCTAAAGACGATGGTCCACTATTTGCCCGGTAAAATTTAAGATCACTTCCGCACATACCAGAAGCTTGAATTTCAACAATTACGTCATCTGGACCAGGGATGGGATCTGGAAAATCTTGAATTTCTAATTTTTTATCCCCTAAAAAAACTATTCCTTTCATGAATATATCCTCAAAAGTAGGCTTTTAATTTCTAAATTTTTGATGACAACCTTTACAGGTTTTAGCTAGATTTCGAAAAGAATTAACGGTCATATCAAAATCTTTATTTTTTGATTGTGTTATCAATTCCAATGAAGCTAACTCAAAGTTTTTGACAGCAACCTTAAATCCTTCAGGATCTAGCCAAATATCTGATGAAGCTTCTGAAGGTGGTGTATCACTTCCCTCAGGAAAATAATTTGACATTTCCTTACTCCAATCTAATAGAGTTTGAGCAGATTTTTCAATGATGACCAAATCATCATTTTGTAATCCTTTATTAATTTTTTTCATGAGACTTTTACTCATTTTAAATTTATCCATTCTTTCTTTTATTATCCCTTTTGCACCTTCATGTGCATATAATTGAGTGAATGAAAAAATATTCAAAAATAAAATTAAATTGAAACAAATAAATAATTTCTTAATTTTCATAAATTGAGTCCTATCTTTTTTAATATCTTAAGCTTAGAACAAATATAATATTAATGTAATCAAATATTGATATATTTTAAGTTGAACCCAAACCTTTAAGGATTTTTTGTGGAAACTAAAAAAAAAGAAAATATAACTCATGCAGATCTTTTCTTTTCATTTTTTTTGCTAGGCTTGACATCATTTGGAGGTCCAATAGCTCATATTGGCTATTTCAGAAATGTTTTTGTTAAACAAAAAAAATGGTTGGATGAAAAAACATATATAGACTTTGTTTCTTTATGTAATTTTTTGCCTGGACCTTCATCTAGCCAAGTAGGCATTTCTATTGGTTATCATTTTAAAGGTGTTAGTGGATCTATCCTAGCTTGGCTTGGTTTTACCTTCCCATCTGCCATAATTTTAATGATTTTTGGATATACGATTTTAAATCTTGATAATTCTATTTCTCATGGTGCTCTTCAAGGCTTAAAAGCAATAGTTGTGGTTATTGTTCTACAAGCAATTTTGGGAATGGGGAAAAATTTATTAAAAGACTATTTTGGTTATATTATAGTATCTATTACAACGGCAATATTGGTTCTTTTTCCTTCTTCATTAAATCAATTTTTATGTTTGGTATTCAGTGGTTTTTTAGGACTGATAATATATAAAAATGAAAAACAAAGTGAAATTAAAAAAAAATTAAAATTTAAAATTAAATTATTGAGTCTTTTATCTTTATTTTTGTTTTTCTCTTTACTTTTTTTATTACCTTTTTTAAGTGAAACGTTAGATTCACATATTCTCAATTTAGCTTCTAGTTTTTTTAAAATTGGATCTTTAGTATTTGGTGGTGGGCATGTTGTTTTACCATTATTACAAGAGGAGTTTGTTTCCTCAGGGATCATTGAAAAAGATATTTTTCTTGCAGGCTATGGTGCTGCTCAGGCAATACCGGGGCCCTTGTTTACCTTTTCTTCGTATTTAGGGATTTTTTTTAAAAGCGAATTTAGTATTTTATTAATAAGTTTACTTTGTTTGTTTTTTATTTTTCTGCCTTCTTTTTTACTTGTTATTGGCATTTTGCCTATTTGGCAAGAGTTAAAAGAAATGGATATTATCATTAGAGCTTTTAAGGGTGTTAACGCAAGCGTTATTGGTTTGTTAGTTGCGGCTTTCTATGATCCTATAATTTTATCGTCATTACGTGGATTAGAAGATATAATGCTAATTACAATTGCTTTTGTAGTTTTGTTTTTTACGAAAGTTCCACAATGGCTTGCAGTTTTTATATTATCAATAAGTGGTTGGGGTATTTCCTCATTTTGGAGTTAATCCTCAAGTTGAATGATTTTGTCACCCTTTTTAATCAAGCCACCTTTCTCAATCGAACAATTCAAACCTGATCTGTTATACAAAGGTAACACTAGTGGTTTTTTTAGAAGATCGGCTAAATATTTACATGGAAAGTTTAGTCGTCCACCTTTTAAAATAACTTCTCCAATTTGAAACTTTTTACCAACAAGATAATTTAAAGGAACACCAGAAGTTGTAAGATTACGCCTATGTTCAATAGGTTTTAAAATTATTGGTTTATCCTGAAGGGGGGGGTTGATTAGCCGCTAATGAATCTAAAACTTCTTTTTCAATTAATGTTACCTCTCTTATGTCAGGAATTGGAGAATAAGTACCTGTTTCATTATAATAACGATCACTTACAATTCCTTTACCTTCTATTAACTCTGCTTCATCTAATTCAACCATGTTTGCAGAAGCTTTGGGTGCCACATGTATGTATAATAAAGTACCACTATTCCATTTCATATTTTAATATCCATTTAATTTACAATAATTAATGTAATTTAATTTTAGACATTGTGAAATATTTTTTGACAAATTTTTAGAAACGTAATAATAGCTCAAAATTATAATTCTTTGTAGGGTAAAATCATGGAAGATAAAAATGTTACAGTGATTTCTGATCAAGTAAATGACTCAAATTCGCAACTTGCAGGTAGTAGCATGACGAAGGCTGGTAGATTAGCTATGGAATTGTCTCATGAGAAAAAAAGACTTAAACAGGAATTAGAAGAACTTCAAACAGAATATGACGAGATAAAGCCAACCACACCTACAGGAACTACAGACTGGTATGTAAAATGGATGTCAATGTTGTTGGCCGTTGCAGGTATTTTCTTAATCAGTGCATCTTTAACTTTTTATGGTCAATTAGCATATATAGTTAGCTGTGTAGGATGGATTTATGTTGGAATGCAGTGGGGAGATAGGGCAATAATGATTGGCTCTGCTGTAAGTTGTACTGCTATAGCTATGAACCTAGTAAATACTTTTACGTAAAATTATTTTTTCTGTTTATTTTTTAGTATAAAGTTTTTCCAAGAATATTGATTTCTTTCATTATTTTTGACTAGATAACTTGCAACTAATATCCCAAATGTAATAATGATTATTAAAATATAGTACCACTCTAAATCATTAACCTTAACTAAATATGCAAGTAAGAATGGCAATAAAAAGCATAATATTAAAATAAAAAATTTCATTATTTAATTTAAATATTAATGGTTTTTTTAACAACTTTTAAATTAAATATTTGATTTACATTTAAAAATATCGGCTGTTACGCTAGATAAAAGATTTGTCTCTTTTATTAAAGTATCTATAACATCATCACTATTTTTTTTGGCTGTTCTTTGGTTAGTGAAGGTAACTTCTTTCTTCTCATTTAAATCTTGAATTCCAATAGCATTACCCCCCATTGTTTTAGCTCTTTTTTTAAGCTCATACATTAATTCATCATAGCTTAAACTTCCGATAACTTTTACTCTTATAATGTCAACGCAGTCAGCATTTCCCTTTAAAAATTTAGTTGATGAAAAATCAATATCTTTAAAATGATCTGTGTAGGGTTTTTTTATCTTTGAAGGAGACGTATTAGGCTTAACTAAACTAGTTAATTTTTGGTCTGAAATAGTTTCTGTAGTTCCTACTGTTGTTTGTTTCTGATCTGGATTCAATACAATACTTTGACCATATCTTGATATATATGATGAACCTTGATGACAACTAGACAAAACAACTAGCAAGAATGTTAGTAGAACTATTTTACCCATTATAAATCTCAAATTTTCTTACATTATATATTACGGCACTTATATGAATATATTTAATTTCATCATCTAAATATATTTTTAGAAAATTCAGTTCTTGCATTCAAAATTATTAACAAAAAACTTTCCTACAACTTTATTAGCTTCAACACTCATTAGTTCAGCATTATCTATTATAAAACTAAGAACAGATAATCTAATTTTTTTAATAGATAAATTTTGTGGTACACAAATCTTAGTCTTTTTCTCATCAATGCTAAAAATGACATCGTTAACAGCAATTATGTAACCATCACAAATACCTTTTTCGTATGAATTATCACTTTTACAGTAGGTTAATAATTGTGCTCCTGTAAAAAAAAGATTATTTGATGCTGCATATGTTTTATTCATAATGGTTGTGCTTAGTAATATAAAAATTAAAAGTTTTACCATGACATCCCCAAAGAAAATTTACCCATATTATAATCTCCAGAAACTGCGCTACCGAATGAAAAGTCTAAAGGAAGATGTAACCCATCGTAAATTCCAACAAAATTTAGCCCAAAGGCAATTTCATTATTTGTAGATGCACTACTTAAATTTAAAGAATGTTTGTTTCCATATAGGGGTAGGCGAGTGTCCAAAGTAGTTGCCATAAGACTTACTTTATCAGCATACCTTCTTGTTGCTGCGTGATTTGATTGACTTGGTTCTTGTATTATTAGATCACCTACAACCGTGGTGCTATTGGAAGTATCATTTCCAATTTGAAGGTTACCAGTTGAAGACGCCATTATATCTTTCCCATGAGTACGGGCGTCATAAAATAGAAATGAATTTTTACCAATATGAACAACATCATTTGTAGTATCTTTGTATAAAAACCTATCTCCATTGCTATCTGTTATCGTATTTGCTTTTATGGTGTTTGCTGTAATGGTTCCAGTTGCTGTAATATTTCTAAAACCAGAAATATCAGAGTTACCGTCAACCACAACAGCTTTGTTGGCAGCTACAGTTCCAGCAGTCACATTATCAATTGTTTCTAAATCACTCTCTGAAATATTTGCATTCCCTATTATAAAAGAACCACTAGCTGTAATGTTACCTGAACTTGTTATGTCACTTGAATTTATTGTTCCTAGACCTGAAACATTTCCATTAGTATCAAAAGTATAATTACCATCCGAAAAAGTACCAGTAATTACTAAATTGTCATTAACAGTCACCGTATTATTAGAAAAATCACCATATATTAATGGAGTATCATCAGCGCTATTGGCAATGAATAGTTTATTAGACACACTTCCAGATGTAGGTCCTGCTTCATATCCAATAAATATATTTCCAGATCCATCAACATTAGTTGATCCGGACTTATAACCAATTGCTGTATTTTTGTCCCCGCTTGTTAAGATAACCAAGCTGTCTGATCCAACTGCAGTATTGTAATCTCCTGTATTAATAAGTTTTCCTGATTCGTAGCCTACAACTGTATTTGCATTTCCTTCAGTAATATCCATCCCGACTGCATGAAAACCATGTGCTGTATTAAAGTCTCCTGAGGTTATATCTGGAAATACAGCCCCACTACCGGCACCACTGTCAGATCCACAATTATTAGTATTAGTGCACGTTGCATGTGCTGAAAAATCATTTATTAAACTGATACTTAAGCATATAATAATAAATATTTTTATAAAAATTAAGGCCATATTAATAGTACGGCGCGATGAAGTTTTTGTTAAAACTTAGCTACCATATGAACATCATAACGTATAGTTCTGCCCAAAATTTGATGAGAGCATTCTTTAATTTCTTTTAAGGGTTTAGCATATCTTGGTTGTTTAATAACAACTCTATTTAATGCAAATTTCAAGGCTACTTCTATTAATTCAGTATAATCAGAATCTGTACCCACTATTTTTCTAACTAATCTCATGTCATTTTTCACTAGTGCTGATTTTTTTCTATCTTTGTACATTGTATCTATTAAAATCACCTCAGGTGATAATTGAGGTAAAATATTTTTTGAGTCACCATAAATTAAATTCATTCTACCTATAATTTTACTTATTTCTCCACCATACAACATACCCTCTGAAATGCCATCTTGCAGTAGTTTATATATTTTTTCAGATCGTTCTATTAAGGTAACATTTGCTCCAAGTGAAGCTAGAATGAAAGAATCGTAACCTAAGCCAGCGGTTGCATCTATAATGTTTCTATTTTTATTGGATTTCATTCCAACGGCTTTGGCTAAATTTTGACCTCTACCTTTGCCGTATTTTAATCTATGTAATATTGGACCTTCAATAAAAGAACATTTCAACATTTTTGTACTATTGATCTAAATTTTGTGAAATATCTTAAAATTTTAATCATTCTCCATTGGTAATGTTTGATCTGTGGCAGCCCATTCGTGTAAGGAGTTATCATAAATAACTATGTTTTTAAACCCTAGTTGATATAGAACAAAAGCTTCCAAAGACGCAGCTATACCACCACCACAATAGTTAACAATATTCTTGTTTTTGGAGATTTTGTTTGTTTCAAATATTTTTTCAAGCTCCTCAATTGGTTTAAATTTTCCAGTATTAATGTCTAATAAATTATGAAATGGTATATTTTTACTGCTTGGTATTCTCCCAGGTCTCCCATATCTAGGGTTTTGGCCTTCGTGGATATCTGCAGTTAAAGAATTTAATATTATATAATCTGGATTGTCTATGGCATTAATTACTACGTCTTTATTAACAAAAATATTTTCTCTCGGAGTGAATTCAAAATTAGATGGAGAATAGGTTAAGCTTGTTTGAGAGGTAGGCAGGTTGTTCTTTTTCCATTCCTTAAACCCTCCATCTAATATGCTTACATTATCTACTCCTACAGATCGAAGCATCCACCATAAACGAGCAGACCATTGTGTACCATTTCTGGAATATAAAATTATATGAAAATCACTTCCAACTCCTAATTTCTTAAACTTTTCTGCAAGTATTTCTAACTTAGGTAATGTAAACCTGTAAGGGCTTGCTTCGTCAGATAAATCTAAATGAAGGTCCATGAAGCTAGAGTTTGTAATATGGGTCATTTCATATTTTTCTCTGCCACTTTCAACAATATAGGGTAAAGTTGGATCATTGTCCCTGTAATGTAGATAAGTTGTACAATCATATATTCTAATATTTGGATTATTCAAATTATCATGTAGCCAACCACAACTTATAATTGCATTTGGGTTATTCCATGTTAATTTTTTTGTCATAAGTCGTACCTCTAAATTTAATATAATTTTTAGGGTGTTAAAAACACACTACCTCCACCTCTTCTTGACTCTAGCACATCATGCGCTAAAGAAGCATCCTCAAGTTTATAAGGCTCTAATTTAGAGGTTTTGATTTGATTTTTTTTGAAAGTATTAAAAACGGAATTAGCCATTTTTTTGTATATATTCAAATTAGATATGTAATCAAAAAGAATAGGCCTTGAAATTGTTAGAGATTTACTTGCGAGGGATGACATGGATACTGGTTCCACCGGACCAGATGATTGCCCAAAATTTATTAAATGTCCACAAACGCTTACACTTTTAAAAGAGTTTTCAAAAGTATCCTTTCCTACTGAATCAAAAACTTTATCAACTCCATTACCCTTTGTTATATCTTTAATTTGAGATACAAAATCTTGTTGGTTGTAAGTAAATACGTAGTCACAACCAAACGAATGAGCCAACGAAACTTTTTCATCACTTCCTACACTTCCAATAACACAAGCGCCTTTTGATTTTGCCCATTGAGAAAAAATCTTCCCAATTCCTCCAGTAACAGCTGTAATTAAAATAGTATCAGTAGGTTTTACTTGAGTTACTTGCTCCATTAACATTTGTACTGTTATAGCTCTTGAAAAGTTGGTGGCAATTACTTCATCAGAAATATAATCAGGTATTTTGATAGCAAGTTTACTATCAATTACTCTTTGACTTGAATAAGCGCCATAATGCTTAGTTATATAAACAATTCTATCTCCAATTTTAAAATCTAAACTTGCACTTCCAACTTTTTCAACAATGCCTACTGCTTCAAGACCCGGTATACCAGGTAATTCAAGTGTTTTATATAAACCTGATCTGACATAAATATCATGAAAGTGAACACCTATTGCAGTTTGTCTAATAAGTAATTCGTTGTCTTTTGGTTTTTCAACAATAATATCTTCTAATTTTAAAACATTTGAATTCCCGTGATTTCTTAAAACTATAGCTTTACCCATAAATTCCTCTTAACAATTTCAATTTTATTGCATGATATAAAATATTTGTAATTCTTCAAATCATTAATAAGATGTTTTTAATCGAAGTTGAAAATTATTCGTTAGGGTTTATTTATGTCTATTATGAGAATAACAGTTCGAACATTTCAAAATAATCAGCATGCAGAAATGTTTATCGCTATGTCCCAAAAAATTATGGAAGATGCGCTGAAAGATAAGTTTAAAATTAATTTTACGATGATACAGAACAGAACATCAAAAAATCAGGTTACGGCTATTTGGAAATATGACAATGAGCAACATTTAAAAGAAGTTCGGTCATATTTATCAAAGCATAACTCTATACCAAATTCTTTATCACCAAAAGAAGTTGTATTCTCAGGAGATGTGATATTGGATCATGTATCCTAAATAATCTTAAAAGAATTTAATACTCATCATAATTAGGCAAATTAGTGAAACAGCCCACGCACCAGTTCTTAAATAATTAATTCCAAAAATATATAGAGGAATGTAAATTGTTCTTGATATTAACCATAATAATGCCAATGATGAATTATCGACCTCTTTGATAATTGATATTAAAACCAAGCCAATAAAAATTGGTAATGTTTCATATAGATTCCTTAATGCTCTACTAGCTCTTCTAAAAAACTCTGATGTATCTTGATCATTGTCTCTTGAAGAAAAAAGATATGTAAATTTTATTTTATTTATTATCACAAGGTCAATTATTACAGGAATAGATATTTGAACTATAACTAACAAAAAAGATAGTATAAGAATATTTTCTAAGGTCATTTTAATCTCCTATTAATTATTTATTTTGATATAATTTTAATCTATCGAGTAAAGAATTTATATATTCCTCAGACTCTAACAATTTTTTTTTCAGATTCTTATTTTGTTCCTCAAGAAAATAATTTTGTCTTTTTAACCACTCACTATGCTCAAGTTCAGTAGGATACTTTCTCTCAGACATTTAATTTCTCTTATTAAAATTTGGTTAAATAAAGGAATTACTTATAATTTAACATATTAACAGAAATCCTAAAATTATTTTATATAAAAAGTTAGTTTTCTTCATTACTTAAATCTTTTGTAAGATATACTCCAAAACAAAAACCACCAATTGCAAAAAAGTTTAAAACAAAATTAGGCTCAACCAGATCTATAGTTCTTAAAACGCCCCAAAGTATACACAAGCTAATTATTATCCATCCTGCTATTTGTTTATTCATAAACAATCCTCTCAAGAGATATTAATGGTTAAAACTACTTACTAAAAGAATAATTTTCCAAAATTAAATATAATCGTTCAAAATTGACTTAATAGTTTATTTAATTAGTTTAATATAATGATTAAAAGTAGAGTGGTTTTTTAAATTGAATATAATAAGATCTATTTTAATTTTAATAATTGCGATGTCTGAAACTTTGGCTGAAAGTGTATTTAAGGATAATTTTCAAAACTCTGAAAAGTGGAATTTTGTAACAGATCAGGTTATGGGAGGTGTCTCTTCAGGAAATGTAGAGTTTATTCCTCTTAAAAATAATTTTGTTGCTCACATTACAGGTAAAATATCAACTCAAAACAGAGGTGGTTTTATTCAAATTAGAAGAAAGCTTAACAAAGTAAATTTAGAAAATTCTAAATTTATTAATATAACTGCAAAGGGAAATAACCAAAAATATTTTATTCACTTAAGAACAACTGGTACCTTTTTACCTTGGCAATATTATCAAATTAATTTTAATGTTAACAACGAATTTAAGGTTTTTAGCTTGCCAATTGATGCTTTTAAAAGTTCAAGTTCATTTTTAACTGATAAAATTAATCCAAAAAAAATCACTTCAATTGGAATAGTAGCTTTTGGTAGAGATCATATTGCGGATCTCTTTATTAAGGAGGTAAGTTTTGTTAATTAATCCTCCCCAAATTATATTTATTACTTAAGTAAAGTAGCTCTTTTGAATTCAACACTTTTTGGACGAATTGTAAAAAATCGCGATATTCTATGTTGTTCTAATGCTTCATCAATTATTGTTTGTAAATCACCTAATTTTCCTTCTATAGGTTGACTATTCCATTCTCTATTATCTACCAAAAGTGTAATTATATATTTTTGCTTTTTATCTATCATTTTCTTACCTAATTCTTGACAATAGTAACCAAATAAACCTGAGTGAAACAAAATTCCTAACAACTCCAATAA
Source organism: alpha proteobacterium SCGC AAA536-K22 (assembly GCA_000421325.1). Classification (GTDB taxonomy): domain Bacteria; phylum Pseudomonadota; class Alphaproteobacteria; order Puniceispirillales; family Marisalimonadaceae; genus Marisalimonas. Next base: position 19,420 of record ATWQ01000016.1, on the reverse strand, counting down.
CATATGTAAATGCAGCAGCTCTGAGTATTGATTGGCAAGCATTATGATATTCTGATGGCACTTTATCTTTGATTATTGGTAAGGCTCTATTAAAACTTGCATCTAGCTCAACCTCTAGAGTTATTAAATGTACAATTACTCCTATTAATAATGACAACAGAACTAAAAGCAGACATATTTTTATTAAGGGGTATGAACCAGTGGCTAAAATAGTTGGAATACCAACCATCAGTAATCCACTACCTAGTTGTGAAATCCAAGCAGTGCTCTTTACAAGAGTAGTTCTTTGTTCAAGAGGCTTATACTTTTCGTGATGTTGTATTGCATGACCTATTTCGTGGCAAACTATAGATATTGCTGTCAGACTTTTTTTAGATAGACGCTCTTCTGAAACTTTAACTTTTTTTTCTTTAAGGTCGTAATGATCTACTGTTAATGATTTTTCAATTTTAACTTCGTTTAATCCCATTTCTCTTAGAATTATTTTGCCGAACTCAAGACCTGTAAAAGGCATATTTACTAATATTTTATCATTTTTACTAAAAACAATATTTAACCATATTACAGGAGCAACAGATAGGATTAGAAATAATATAAAATAGAAGATCATGTTAGTTAGTAGGAACCGTTTTTTGGAATTAAATATACAATATGATATTTGGTATTTTTGAAATTAAATTCAACTATTTTAATAAAAAATAAGTACAATTATGATTTTACTTAATTGATTATTTTTTCTAATAGGCAACTTATCTATGATTATATGAATTCTATTTAGTAGGTATGTATATTTTGAAATAGCAAAATATTTTCATACTATTGTTTTTTCTATCCAATTTAGAAATTTTTTATTCCCATTTGTTATATCAAGTTTTAAAATACATGGCGTTTCATAGGTATGTTTTTCACTAATTAATTTTTCAAGAATATTAAATTTATCTTCAGTAGTTTTAAGTATTAACACTGTCTCTTTTTCTAAATTAATTTTTCCTTTCCATTCAAACATTGAATGGATTTCAGGGAAAATATTAGCACAGGCGCACAATTTCTTTTTAATGGCTAGTTCAGCAATTATTTCTGCTTGTTTAAAATTTTCGACAGTTATATAGACAAAACAATATTTAAAATCTTTCATAAGTTTATTTTAATGAAAATGTTTATAACGTAAATAGTAATAAATATTAAAACTAAAAAATCTGATATAATAAATCATGAAAAATGAAAATTATAAATTAGATAAGTTAAAAGCTGAACAAAAAGCTAAGTCAAAAAAAAATGATTTATTTGACTCTTATGTCAAAAACTCCAGAAATATCGAAGATAAAATTGCTTTAATAAAATTAAGAAGAACAGATAATAGTTTGCTATTTGTTGAAAGTTTAAAAACTTTAATGAAAGATAAAATTAAATAAAAAAAGAGCGCCTAAAATCATATAAATACATAATATTGATATTTATGCATAATTCTATTAAGTTTAATTTTAAAAGTTACTCTTCTTTTGATCCTCCAAGTTGAGTTATATATATTGAATAGCAAAAACCAATAATGGCAACTATGTCTACCCAATTAAACGGTTCATCTGATCCCCCAATGACCCTATAGATACCGTAAACAAAACAAACAATTCCCAGTAACCAACTTTGCGCATATTTGAAATCCATTTTGATTCCTCTTATATAAAAATCTAAAAAGTAATATTATTCTAAACACTTTTTTTGATTGGAGGATAATTTTTCCACATTAAAAAAGTCCATCCTAAAAAAAGACAATATAAAACTATAAAAAATTTAGATGGAAAATCCCAATAAATAATTTCACTCATCCACTTAGATACAAATAACTGATTTTCATTAATATCTCTTAAATTATTCTCTAGAATAGTAAGAGGGCATGCCATTCCTAACAGTGTTTCAAAAGTAATAAAAATCATCATTCCTAAATGTAGTAATCTTAACTTTTTATTTTTGATCCAAAGCCAATCAAGATTGTAACCAATTGGTATCAAGACAAAACCAAATGTAATAAATATCACAATGCAAAAGTGGAAAAAAAGTATAATATCTGCAATTAATATCATTTTTTATTCTTAATTGTTGTTATAAGATTACTAGTAAAATTTAATAAAAAAAAACCTTTTCGATTTTCATTACATAATATTTAAAAGTTAAATATGAATTTAAATTTAATTTTAATTAACTTTAATATTTTTGGTATAAGATTTAAATCTTAAATTAAACAAGAATAGATAATCTTAATATTATGTGTGGTCGATTTGTAATATCATCTGAAAATGTTTTTGGTCTAGAATACAAGGCATCATTCAATATTGTACCATCACAAATGGTGCCTGTGAAAACAATTAATGATGCAAAGTTAATGAAATGGACATATGCACCGTTATGGAAAAAAGATATGAATCTCATTAATTGTCGTTCAGAGACAATGAATGAAAAACCGTCCTTTAAAAACGCCAAAAGATGTGTGATTTTCCATAATGGGTGGTATGAATGGCAAAGAAAAGATAAACAAAAAATTCCCTTTTATCACCATTGTCCATCAAACAGTTTTGCAGGTCTTTATAACGAAATTGGATGCCTAATCTTAACACGTACTTCAACAGATAAAATTAATCATATTCATTATAGACAACCAGTGTTGTTAGAAGATTTTGAGATATATTCCTATCTTCAAGGAGAAAATTTATTAAATAGTAAAGCAAATTATGACATAAATTTTTATCGTGTAAGTAACGAAGTTAATAGCCCTAAAAATAACAATGCAAACTTAATTACCATGGTTGAAACTAAATAAATCTTATTGAGATTTATGTTTAATTGTATTTCTCTTAATATTAAGAAAACATAAGTTACTCATTACCATCACTAACAATTAAGGAAACAATCTCACCATCGTATGTTTCAGTATCGATCTTGTTTGGATTACAACAAATTTCACAATCAAAAATTTCAGAATTGTGCCCACTAAATTTACAATCAATTCCTAGATCAACTGTAAATGTTTCAAAACAAAAGTGGCATGTTATTGTTTGTTCATTTGAACTATTATCATTTAAATATATCATTAGTCTTATTTATTCATTCCTGTTAGCGCTAGCGTGCTTTATGAGTGTTTTGAATTACCTTAAAATTAAGAACTATATATTTAAAATTTTACTTAAACACATTCATGACAAATCTAAAATTCAATAATTACTTATTAATTTGATCACCTTCTTCATCTTTAAAAATATAATAAGATCCAATACAACCTATTATGATTGCAATTAATAACTCTGGCTGGTTTTTTTCAAATAAGTTTTCAATAATAAGCCAAAGTATAATAATTAAAATATTAATTGGGAAAATGATTAGAATTTTAACTCTCCAAAGAACATGTTGATAACATAATTTAATATATTTCAGTATCCACTTCAAAAGACCTAAAATTAAAACACCTAAAACAATAAACATACAAAACACAAATATTTTAAAAATTGTACTTTCCATGATTTGGATTAGTTAGCTTCATATACAGGTAGTTCTATTTTAGTTGAATGTAATCGACACTTAATGAATGATTTTATATTCTGGAACTGAGATTTAAAATTTCTTCCATTAAGACATTTGTAATATCTTACACAGTTACCACAAAGAAGAATCCAATCTTTATCAGATAGGTGTTTTTTACAATTCCATATTATTTTATGTGGATCAAAACATTCTTGACAAAAATTATTTAATTTAAACATAGACTTATACACTCCATTCATTAATCCAATATGATATAGTTGGGAAAAAAATAAAAAATATAAAAAAAATTAATAAAATAATTACCCACTTATTCATTTATAATCCATAATTTCAAAACTATTAAAACTAAAAACTACTGTGCCATGATTAGTAAAATATTCAATAAAATATAATGGTTAGAAAATTTATTTAATTGTTAATTAATATTTTTGAATTTATGGTTTGAAGTGACTTAATATTTCCAGTGTTTAAAATGAAATTATCTCTATCTTGTAGAATTGCTGAATTTTCTAATAATAAAGAAAAGTCATTCTTATCAATTGAATCATTAATTAAACTGGCTTCTACTAATGGTTTTAAGGGTATATCCTTGAGACCTTCTGTTATTTCAACAAACACACCAACTCAAAGTGTTTTAAAACTTAAAGATGTTTTTAATTTAAATAAAATGTCAGTTTCAATGATAACAAGTAATATTCATTTAGCTAAAAATGACGCGTATGCAGCAAGTAATTTAAGAAATATCACACCATGTTTAGATTTAGCGGAGCAAATTGACACCTCTCTAGTCCGTATAATGATTAAAAATGAAGATGACATAAAATTTGCAAAAAGAGCTTTAGATGAGGCTAAAGAAAGAGGGATTATTTTAACTCAACAAACTCACTGGGGTACTCTAGCAGAAACAATTGATCAAACTATTAATTTGATTAGAGTTATTAAACGTAAAAATTTTGGTATAACATATGAACCTGCAAACTTATTAGCTTGTGGAAGTGATTATGGTATTAAGGGTTTAGAAAAATTATTACCTTATATTGTAAACTTCTATTTCCAAAACATTAAAATTGATCAAAACAGTTCTCATGAATTCAAAACATTAGGTAACGGAAATGTTAGAGTAAGGTACCTACACCTTAATGATAAAAAGGGAATTGATATAAAACCATTAATTAAACTTTTATATGAACAAAAATACAAAAAATGGTTTACTATACACCAACCACTGATGGAAGGTCAGAGAGTAGAAGAGGCTATAGAAGAGGCTTCAAATTTATTTTTAGAATATAAAAATTAATAATTAAAACCATGTCCACCATCTACATTTATCGTTTCCCCTGTAATATAACTGCCTGAAACACACAAAAAGAAAATTGTTTCAGCAATTTCCTCTGGCTTAGCTATTCTGTTCAGCAAAGTTTGTTTTGCCATTCTTTTTTTATGTTCATCAGATCTTTGATTTGTCATTGTAGTTTCTGTAAACCCTGGCGAAACGGCATTAACTCTAACATTTGGTGAAAATGATTTTGCTAGTGAGACTGTTAGGGTTTGAAGTGCTCCCTTGCTAACAGCGTAGGGGATACTAGTTCCTCTTTTACCGTTTGAAGATATTGAGGTTACATTAACTATTGAACCTTTATTTTTGATTAGCTCTTTTGAAGCTATCCTTGAACAATAAAAAGCAGACATAACGTTTACACTCATTATTTTTTGCCAAAAATCATTATTTAGTTGATCTAATTCTTTAAAAGGAATTGGATCTTTTACTAGACCTACGCCAACATTATTAATTAAAGAATTTAAGCTATTAAATTTTTTAATAGTTTCAAAAATAACTCTTTCAGCAATTTTTTCTTGGCTAACGTCACCAGTAACTTCGATTATGTTTATATATTTATCTTTTAATTCATTTACTCTATTTTTAGACTCGATGTCTTCAGGAAGATAGTTAACAGCAACATTTGCACCCATTTTTGCAAATAATTTAGCTGTCGAATAGCCTATACCTGAACCACCTCCAGTTATTAATAACGTGTAACCGCTAAGAGATGCTCTAATTTTATCTAGATTATGCATTTTAAAACTCTAATGAATATCCGCATTTAAAAAAAAACAATAGACAACTAGGATAACCCATTATGTATTCGAAGCACAAATTATAGATCGCAAAATAATATAAGTTATATGTTTACGAGACTTCTTTCTTTTCTTGTATTTACTAAATCTACTGAAATCTTTTCACAAAATTGGATTTTATATGCTCTTTCATAAAATTTTTTTGGATAAAAAATTTCACCATGTAAAATAACAATATTTCATTTTTTTTATTATACAATAAAGCTACTAATTAAGATAACCATAAGTCAATATTGGAAGGTTTGTGTAGGCAAATCGTCCTTCTTCCTCAGCCTTAATTAATTGGCTTTGCCATTCATTAACTTTCTTCTTAGAAACTCCTTGTTGAATAGCAAATTGAGCCATAACCTCAGCAGCATACTTGGCTGGCGAATTATCATCTCTATTTGTTATAAATACAGGTAATGGTTTATGTTTGATATGTTTAAAACCAAATTTTTTTAGTTTACCTGTAATATTCATAGGTAACATTTGATGGAAACAATGTTCCTTAAATGTTTCCTGAATAAGATTATTTAAATCTTCGTCAGCACCATAAAATTTATAATAATCCCAAAGAATAGAAATATTTAAAAAAATAGATTCTGGTTTAAGAATTCTGACAACTTCCTGAATTGATTCATTAACATCTTCTATATATTCAAAGGTTTGAACAGAAACTACGGCGTCACAACTGTTATTGTCTAAGTTTATTGAATTTGCAAAATTCTGTAGAGTAAAAATATTGTCATATGAAATACATCTTTCTTTAGCTTGTTTCAGTTGATCTTCACTAGTGTCTAATCCAAAAACTTTACCGTTAGGACCGACTGCTTTAGCCAGTTCTTCAAGAAGGTGTCCTCCGCCACAACCTATATCAAGAACCTGGTGTCCCGGTTTTAAGTCTAAAGCATTTAAAATTTCAAGCCTTCTAGAAGTTCCTGCAATACTAGCAGCCATTTTCCTTTGTATAAGTCCGATTTCATTTTGAAATTCCATAACATTCCTTAATTTTATTATTAATAAATATATAGTTTTCTACTTTTTTTTTAAGAATAAATTTATTCATTTTTTACAGATGATTTTATAGTATTATCTTCTCTTAAACTCTATTTTCATTTGAACGATTTTTGGCATGCTATTGAGTCTTGAAAAACAGTTACGTTTTTACCTTTTGATTGTCTTTTATATATACATTTATATCCGTCTTTATTGCCGTCGTCTTTAACATTTGCCAGAGTTTTGATAAGTCTACAATTTTCATATTCTTGAAATTCTTGAGATAAAGTTTTGGATTTACCAAAAACTTTAGCTTTTGCATAACTTGAAAAAGATATAAAACTCTTATTAAATTTATGGGAAATAATATCATAAATAATTTTCACCGAATTTAAAAAATTAAGATGAAGTTTCTCTGTCGGGGATAGTGAAACTTCATCTATTCATGTAGGGAGGACATGAGTTGTTAAGTTTAATTTATCTATGATTTAAAATATTTAACTATTAAAATGATATTTAGATTAAAAATATTTCAACATGATTAAAAGTAAGGCAATAATTTAAAAAAATCTTTTTGATATAGTCTAGAAAATAATATTTTTAATTAACTTTAAATCCATTGATTATTTGGAGCAGTCATATCCCCTTTAGTATCACCGGTATTTAATACACCTCTTGGTTCTACTAACATTACTTTGCATTCTTTTTTAGCAAACGGTTTATGCATAACTCCTTTTGGAACTACAATCATTTCACCACTTTTGACTTGTATTGTGTAAGATTCAAATTCTATATTCATTTTTCCTTCAATCACTATAAATACTTCGTCTGTATCAGAATGTTGGTGTTTTATAAATTCACCTTTTATTTTTACAAGTTTAAATTGATAATCGTTCATTTCAGCAATAACTTTTGGAGACCAATGGTCAGTAAAAATGTTGAATTTCGAATTTAAATTTATGGGTTTTGTCATGATTTGTACTTTAACCAAAAAAATTGTAAAAAAAAGAATTATTGATATTTCTCAATAGATATTTTTGTAATATATTTAGATATGTTTTAATTATCAGTTTTAACTGGTTAGGTGCTTTTAATATTCAAGGTAAAATTAAGAAATGAAAAAAGTATTATGTTTTTTATTAGCATTATTTATGTTTCCAACTATGGGTAATTCAAGTACAAAGATAAATTTACAAGATTATATAAATTCATTGTCGTGGAAAAAAAGAATAGTTCTTTTTATTACAAAGGCTAAATATGTTCATTTTATTAATGAAACTGACGATTTTTTTAAAAGAAATAATTGTAAAAATGAAGCTAGAAATTTGAAGTACATTAGAATTGTTGGAGATGAAATTAATAAATATATTATTCCAGATAGATACATGAACAAATATGGTATCTGGTTAATTGGCTACGATGGTCAAGATAAATCCCATTCTACAGACATTTCATTATTAAAAGAAATTCACAATATTATTGATACAATGCCCATAAGAAAAAAAGAAATGACTGAACAAAACGAAAAATGTAATTAATAAGAAAAAAATATTTGAAATTAATTTTTTATAGATATTTATTTATCTGAAACTAAATATTTTTTTTTCAACAATTTTACCTTTAATAAAATGTCTTATACCCCATGTCTGATAAATAAAACTTTGGATATTACATTTTTGCATTGATACATTTCTCATCAAATGTATGGGGGATCCACCACCACCTTTTCTTGAAGGTTCTTTCCCAACTGTTAGACATAAGTTAGTATTATTTTTTAAACGAATAGTGTTGTCTTCACCAAATATAAATATTTCAGTTTTGGTACATTTCATGAGATTTAAAATTAGATGATTTTTATATAAAGTTGGGTGTACACAAACATTAAAATTAGGAAAAAATAGTTGTTTTTGTTTTAATTTCTTGGTGTCTAAACCTTGATCAACAGCAATCTCTCCTTGATAAGAGTAACAGGTATGTGCTTGAATTCCTCTTTTTATTTTTGCCCTAAATTTATATCCTTTAATATCAATACAAAAACCTCTCTTGTCGTCTAAATCATTAAGTAACTTGATCTCTACTAAATCCACCCCAGATTTGCTCCAAACGTTAGAAGCTGTGAAACAAAGGTAAAATATAACTCCTAAAAGTAATAAGAATTTTTTATATAAATGAATCATTCCTAATTTTTAACCATAAGAATTAAGATAGGTAAAAAGTAATTGATATTTCTTTCTATATTTTTTTATAGTTTATAAATAAGGTTTAATTTGTTAATTTTAAAATATAGTAAATATAAGGCTAATCTATCAAATCAATTTATATCCAAATTTTTTTGAAACAAGATCTACAATAAAAATAAAAATAGTTGTCATAACAATACTTATAATCATTGATATATAAAATCCAAACTTGTTTATTAAATATGGAAAAGTTAAAAACATTGGAAGTGTTGGTAGAACATATATTAATGTAAAGGACATATGATTAGAAATTTTTTCTGTAGGTGTTTTCTCATAATATAGCCAAAATAATATCATTATAGTCGTTATTGGAAGAGCTGCAACTAGACCTCCCATTCGATCATTCGTTTTTGCAATTTCACTAATAATAACAATTAAGAATGCAGTAATTAAAACTTTGAAAATAAAATATGACATTCATCAAAACTTTCTCATAAATATGATTATAGAATTTTTTAATATTTCATGAAAACCTAAATATTATCTAATTTCATTTTTTATAAAATAATCATGTAATAATTATAATTAATACTGTGATTATTAATCTCCAAAACTTATTTAATCATCAAGAGGTTCAATAATCTGTGCAACTGGTTTAGTTTCTTTAAACGATTGTCTATCTTTATGTATATTCCAATATACTACTAAATTTTTATATTGATCCCTCCATTTAAATTTAGGAAATCTTAGATCAAGATATTCTAGACAGGTAAATCCGCTTACATCTGCAATATTAAAATGGTCGCCTACAAAATATCTCTTTTCTTTAAGATTAGTTGAAAAATATTTTACTCCTTCAAATATTTTTTTCTCTTGTCTTTTAATCCAAGCATCACTTCTAAGACTTTCTTTTCTTGAATTTTCAAGAAATATTAGAACGATTGAGTCACATATTCCATCTGCAACATTTTCAATTAACCTTGCAGAGATATTTTCTTCTGATTTTTTAGGATAGAAAAGAGGTTTGGGTTTATAGTGATCTAGGTATTGAGAAATAACTTTACTATCAAACAAAGGTTCATGTTTGTCACTTAGGAGTATTGGTATTTTTCCTAAAGGATTGATCCCAACAGTTAGGGTGTCTGAATTCCATGGAATATCAATAATTTCTTCAAAATTTATATCTTTTTCACGCAATATTACTCTTACTTTTCTTGCATAAGGACTGGGAGTAGCAATTATTAATTTCATAATTACAGTCTAATCAAAATCTGTATTGTAGGTAAAGATGATTTATTTACACTTTTTATCCAAACTATTTATAAAAAAATAATATATTGAAAAACAAACTTAAATTATTTTAAAAGTTATAAATAAAGACAATTATTTTTAGGTTTGTTAAATAATAAGTCTTAATTACTTTTTATAAATAAAGTTAGAGTCAAAATTCATTATAAAATTTTTAAATAATTTAGTCTTATTCTTTGGAATTGGTAAATGCATACAATTAATTACTGCTTTACTTGCAATATCTGCCAGAGTTTTATATTCAAAATCACTTTCATATTTTTTTCTATTTAAAATATTTGTTTTTTTAATTATACCATTTTCATTAATAAAAATTTGGATAGTAACCTTAGGATTATTTTTAAACACTTTCGTAGTTGGAAAATTTAATTTAAAACATTTTTGCATATGAATTTGTAAATTATTTTTTAAATCCGTTTCTTCAAAATTTGGAACGTCATTTAATTCATTTATAACATTTCTTATATTATTTATGGGTATAGAAGTGGTTTTAGAGCTTTTACAATCGTAAGTTTGATTGGGCCTTTTTTGTTCATTTGATTTCCTATTTTCAAAATTGTAAAGCCATCCATTACCAGAAGGATGAATTATTATCCGATAATTATTGAAATTTTCTCCTCCCCAATCCCAATAATGTTGTACACCTTGACGAGAATATATTGCTAGTTTTTTTGATTTTGTATTATTTAAAAAAGACATTCCAATTCTATTATTTTTATCAAATTTTTGAAATTCTGGAAAATATCCAACAACATAAATAAGTTCCTTATATTTATTTAACCAACTAGACTTGTAACATTTCCATTGAATGAATTTATATTGAATAACGTCATCTTTTATTTTATTTTGAGATAGATCTAAATTTGTCTTCGTTTTATTAGAGACACTCTTTTCATGAGTGGTAATACAGCTACTTATTCCAAGAAGTAAAAAAAATATTATAAAGAATTTATTCATATTCAAATCTTAACGAAAAAATTATTAAAATAAAAATAATGATTTTTATTTCATTTAATTTACATAAAAAATATTTTAACACGTTAATAACTTTTATTTAATATTAAAATAGCTTATGAATATAGTCTAAGAATGGAGATCATGTGCAAAAAATAATTTATGATAATTGGAATATCGTCATGAATCATGACAAAAATCCTCTCAAAAATATACCTGACACAAATACAAGACATATGATTATGCAGGTTTTGGCGTGGATGTGGTGCATTATTTTCTCAATGTCTTTTAGTAGTATGTGGATATTTGGAATAACAACAATTGCACATATTCTTTTATTAAGTGCAATTGCAATAACTGTAGCAACTTTTGAAATTGCTAAAAGAAAACCAAAATATTTTGGAGGCTATTACACACCTAGTCGAAGTCGTGCAATTTATGTTGATGGAAAAAGAATAGAATTAGATCCCAATGATAAAGGTGGAGAACATGAATAACCATCAATTACAATTGAACATATGTCGTATTTCATAATATTCAAAGTCTTGACCACTAGATTCGTAGTCTAGTGCTCTATCCAGTTAACCCCTTTAAACCCTTATTTTCTCACAGATTTATTATTGAATAAGTATATATCCTACTGCCTTACTGTGTCAAATCTGTGTCAAGAACTGAAGGCGTTTAATTGATATTTTTTCTGGGTACTATCGTGGTTTATAGATTAAGTTTTGGATGTCAGTTAAAGTACATTGCAATTTTTTTTATGTAAGTATTTTTCAATAGTTAAATTGTTAATTAAATATATCTCGTCAAATTTTTGATAATATGTATATAATAACTTGCTTTTTTATTTTTTCTCCAAAAGGAGTTCTAATGAAGTAGATATAAGTCGTAACTTAAAAATCTATTGTCCTTTGGAGGGTAAATATGAGTTTTTTTGGCGCAGATACTGATTTATCAAAAATGTTTTCTTCAAGAACGCTGGAAAAGAACGATGTGCTCTATAGAGAAGGAGATACTTTGGGAGACGCCTATATAATAAAATTTGGTGAAATAGAATTATTAAAACATAAATCTCAAGTTGATGTAGTTGGTTCTGGAGAAGTTGTAGGTATATTTAATGTTTTTTTTGATAATAAAGTTAGAATGTTCACTGCAATTGCATTAACTAAAGGTGAGGTGTTTATCATACCGGAAAAATACTTAAAAGATATTTTGGATAAAGTTGACCCTTTTGTTAAATATTGTTTTAGAACTTTTCTGCCTCTCTTAAATAGATTCTCTGAACAATTTGATAAGAAAAGTAGTAATAACTCTCAAGAAAAAAAGTTGCTTGAAGAAGAAAACTTTAAAAAAATGAAAATGACAAAATAAGATTTTATTTAATAATTTATAAATTCTGTTACCTTCACAAATTTCTTCAAGAATTGCACTATTTTCTAACACTTTTTTACCTTTTCCAGCGCTATTCTAAAAAAAATTGAATAATGTTTTTCACTGTTTTAATAATTTATAATTATAAAAAATATAAATGAGAAAGTGATTAAAATAATGGATGTTCATTTAGTTATAAAATTAAAAAGTTCTTATGAAGTTTGGGAAAAAGTTTTTATTAACCATACAGATGTCAGATCTAAAATATGTGATGAAAGTAAAACATTATTTGCTAAGGCAAATGATAAAACTGCACTTGTTACCATTTTTGATGTTGATATGGAAGGAATGGGAAAAATGATGTCTGATCCAGAATTTATTAAATTGAATGAAGGTTTATCTGAAGAGATATTACCATATGCAATTAATCCATTAAAATAATAACCAAATAATTTAGATTTTTATTTCACAATTATTAATTTAAAATTTTGATAATTTATTTAAATAAAATCTATTTTATTTAACTTATAAACTACCATCCCTTTGTTATCATCACTAAAAAAAGTTGCACCTAGTTTTTCAACTGCTTTTCTTGAACGAATGTTATTTTCACCTATGTCGAAATATATTTTGTCTAAGAATTTTAAAGCGTAATCTATCATCAATTTTTTGATTTTAAAGTTTGTAGTTGTTCCCCAATATTTAGTCGTAATAAAAGTAAATCCAATCCTTATTGCCTTATCCTTTGGGTCAAGGTTGTAAAATCTACTTGAACCAATAATTTCTTTATTAGATTTATTAATTATTTTATAAATTCCAAATTCATTATCAATTCCATTTTTGAAAAAAATAGCAAATTTTTCTTTTTTCCATCGATCATTTTCAGGATGTTGTTTCCATATATTTGGATCTTTTGCAACATTATATAAATCATTAAATTCTTCTTGTTTTAATTGTTTTATTATTAAATCATTATCTTCAAACTTTACCTTAAAATCCATTTATTAAATTCCGTTAAATAAAATTAGAGTTATAATTACTAAAATATATTTTAAAATCTGTTGATGATCAGAGTGGTTATATATCCTTTTGGATAAGCAGAATTAAAAATCCTCCTTATTATATTAACCTTACTTTGCGATCTTGATCTGCAAAAGGTTTTTGTATTACTCTCCTTACTTTCTATTGTTTAAGTCTCAATCTCCTTAATCATCTTATCTTCAATGATTATAAACACATCGTCAGTTTCATAATAGTTATGAAAGATAATAAGTAACTGTATTATTGTTAACTTATTTTTCTTTTTATTAAACGACCATCTAATATAATTAGACCAAATATAATTATTATTAATCCCAAATATTCATTAAAAGAAACTGTTTGTTCTAATATAAAAGCATTCAAGAAAATAGACGAAGGAGGGATAATTATAGTACAAATCAATAGATTTCCTGCTCCGGCACTTTCTAGTATTTTAAAGTATAAAAAATACGCAAATACTGAACAAATTATTGCAAAAGCAAGTGCATATTTAATAATAAATAAGTTTAAAGAATATATTTCTTCCAAATGCACTGTAAAGGCATATGGACTTAGGATAATAGTACTCATTGTTAACATACCTGTGGCGGCAAAAACAGGGGTAAGATTCTGTAATCTTAATTTTCCCCACACTCCTGCAAAACCATATGATATAGTTGCAATTAATATTAAATATTTACCCAAATCATCATCTTTTAATTGAATGATATTTTGATAACCAATAGCGATGATTACTCCAAACACTCCAATTAAAACTCCTATTAATCTAATAAAATTTAGTCGCTCCAAAGGTAAAAAAAATGATGCTAAAAGTATCCCAATAAAAGATGTGTTCGCATTTAAAATTGACGCCAAACCACCTGTAGTTGTTTGTTGACCAAAAGTTATAAGAAGAAAAGGAAAAACGTTATTTAATAAACTCATTACAAAAAGATTAAAAAGATTTTTTAATGAAAGTTCAAATTTAGTACCCCGTATTATTATAAAGAAAATTAAAAAAATGGACGCTATTGAAACTCTTAAATAAACAATCATAAATGGACTTAGATACTTTAAAAGCACCTCAACAAAAAAGAAAGTTGATCCCCAAAAGAGACCAAGTAAAATCACTAATATCCAATCCTTATTTTTCATAGGCGTAGTCTAATCAAATTAGATATGCTGGGTAAATAGTAAATCATACTTGTATACGTATACTATTGTGTTTTATAGATTAAGTTTTAATCAGTTAAAACTATTTTTCACTTAACAATTAAAAAATGATTTTTTGGGAATTTGAGAAGTTTGGTAATAAGTCTCTAATGCTATCTTGCTTAAACAACTTTTAGTTTTAGATGTACCTCTATGAACATTGATATTAAAATGAGGTATATTATTCATAACTTTTTCATCTAAGATTTCAGCATAAATATCTAAATTTGAAATCAAATATAGTTTATCGCCAGGTTTCATGTAGTTTTTCCGTATTATAAAAAAGTATTGTTATGACTTATTTTAAGAAATAATTTTGAGATTAAAAATTGATTGAAATATTTATGTACAGCATAAAAACTTAAATACAAGAGATAGTTGAATTAAACTAATCATAAATCATCAAAAAAATTAGAGGATAATAATTGGTATTTCTATCTGGATACTATGGTGGTTTATAGATTAGGTTTTACTACTAACTTTTTTACCATTTTTATATATGCCAGAATGTTCTTCATATTGGGAACCGTTAGGTGAATAATATTCCCAAATACCATCTTTCTTTCCATTCTTGAAACTACCCTTATACTCAAGTTGACCGTTAAAATGATATGCAATCCAAGGACCTACTTTTTTACCATTAATAAAATCACCTTTGTAATTAATCTCACCATTTTCAAAAAAACGTATCCAAGGACCTTCTTCGAGATCGTTTTTATACAACCCTTTTTCTATAAACATTCCCTTATTACTATAGGTAATCCAGGCACCATCTTTTCTCCCCATTTTATAATTTGATACAGAAAATAATTGACCATTTTTATAATAACGAACCCACGTTCCTTCTTTTTTACCATTCTTAAAAAGACCTTTTATATCTCCATTAACTTTTCCACTGAAAGGAATATCAGAGAATTTTTTATAGTAGATTCCGTCTCTCCAAATTAAATCACCCATTGTTTCACTCCAAACAATAGACGAAGATAAACAAAAAAGGATTATAACTCCTAAAAACAATAAGAATTTTTTATAAAAAGCAATCATTAGAATATTTTAATCAAAAATGACAAGTTTGGTAAAGAATAATTGATATTACCTTCTGGAAACTATCGTCGTTTAAATATTAGGTTTTATTTGTTAGGTTTAAGGGGTAGTTATTTCTTTTTACTTTTCCAAGTACCACCATATCGATATGTGTCTTTAAAGAAGTTTTTTACCCCTTTTAAACATTCTCCACATAGGAATAACCAATCGTTGATTTCATCATATCTACAACGATACAGAACATCTTTGTGTTCATGGCATTTATAGCACTCTTTTGTTCTTACCCTCGTCATATAATATTACAAAGTATTAGTTTTTTTATTCCCATCTAACCATTCAAAGTTTTTGTTATTTAATGATTCAAATTTGGCACAATTAAAACAAATATCATAAAAAATATTATCTTCGTCAATTTTGCACTTATAAAACTCTTCGTGTGGAAATTTACATACGTAACATTTATTCATTATTATATTTTCTTTTTTATACTATTAAAATTTAAATTTATAATAAACTTCTCTCTTTTCTTGTCTTAACTAACCCAACGGATGTTATTTTCCCAGATTTAGATTTAAATGCTTTTTTAAAAATTTTTCTGCATTGAAGAACACATTCTGTGCAAAGCAAAAACCAATCTTTCTCGTGTTCTTCATATTTACAATTATAAAGTTTTTTTGAAGGAAGATTACATCTTGAACAATAATGAAATTTCATTTTAAATTATCTTTTAGTTTATTGTATTAGCGTCTTTGAATATATCTTTTAACCATACCTTACAATCGTTTAAATTTTTTGGTTCGGCAATAAATTCTTGTCCCCTTCCAACAATATCAACAGTGTTATCATCCCATCTTTTAATATCTTTATGATAAGTCATCCCACACCCGCCATGATTTGGATTTAACCACTTCGGACAAATCCATTTGGATTTTTTAACTGATGGATTAATACTTAAATTTGTTCTATGAGATGCCTTGAATTTTCCAAACCCATAATAGTCCTTTAAACCAAAAGTATCTAGTTTATCACTTGCTAAGTATAAAGTGTTATTATCTCCCCATAAACCTATTGTATGAGGATGTGACATGCTATGAGGTTCTTCTTTTAAGTACCAACTTGGATCTTTACCAAGATGAATAATTTGTCCGATTTGCATCCAACCAAATAATCTATAGTGTCCAGGATCTTCCTTTGAGAAAACAGTTTGTTTATTAACTGTTAACGTTTCTCTAAACCACCCCCAAAATAAAAAAAGATCTCCTACTCCTACGTTATTATTTTTTAAATGAGTTTGGGCAGCGCCGACTTGCCCAAATTCTCCATAGTCAAGATTAGGATCAAAATGGCAAGTATCAGTAGGTTTGATTTTGTTGTTCGATAACTCTTTTATGTCTTTACCTAGACCAACGTGATTATACGTTGTTAAGGTATTCTTTTTATAGGGTATTGGAAAACTTATTAAATGTTCTCCTCTTTTACTACTTGGAATACCACCAGCAGAACTATCAAAACCTTTTCTACTAAAAATAATTTTGGTCATACTCACAGTCTAATCAAATTCATTATATAAGTTAAATAATAAGTGACGCTTTCCTTTGGATACTGTCATGGTTTATAGATTAGGTTTTGATTGTTAGTTCTGAGGGGAGGGTGTTCCTAAGTTATGTCTGAATTGGATACCCCATTTACCTTTTGTAAAGACAGCAATCCATATTACTTGAATAACAAGGTCTGTATTACCTAATTGATTTATCCTTCTCATTAATAATTTATAAACTACAGAAGAATTAGAACGTGCTACTTCTTCAATATTATCCATGTCTGTATGTGACCAGTTTTCTTCTGTATCCTTAATTATATCCCATGGCATTTTATAATTAACTTTATAATCCTCCACATCTCTGATTGTAATCGAAACACCATTGTAGTTCTGATATGTAAATGGAAACTTTACACTATCAAGATATTCTGTTTCATCTTGGGTATTGATTGCATTATGGTGTTTATAAAGTACATCTTCTGAAGGGTTAGGCATAAAAAAAATCTCTGGATTCAATTGAAGTTTATAGTTCAGGCATGGTTTATCAGTTTTAAGCATTAAATTATAAATTATTATTTCTTTTCCTACTACTTTAACTATCTTTAAAATTTATAGAATTTTCAATAATCATTATATACAATAGTTATGTTTAGATCATTTACTTAAATTTTAATTCTTCATAAATTTGTCTTGATAATTTTTGTAAAATTAATAATATAAAATTATGTGTATCGGTTCTTCATCTAGTTTTTTTTCAACTTTTTTGTTAGCACTTGCGTGTTTCATTGGTATTTGGAATTATAGTAAAATTAAAAGTTATATATCCAATAACATTTTTAAACACATTTCTAAAAAATCAAATATTCAATAATTTTAAATTAACTAAATGTTAAAAATTTTTATATTTGTTACCATTACCTTTACCGTTTGTTTTTTATTATTAAACTTAATAAAAACTAAAAAAAAACATGAATCTCTTAAATATTTAGTACCAATTTCTCTAACATTAATAATTTTTGGTATAATTTTTATTGTACTACCGAGATTTGGAATAAATCCCTTTAATTTAATTCAAACTTTAATTTCTAAAATAATTCCGTTCTTTACTATGCTTAGAGGTATAACAATCAATTAATGCAAAGATATTAATTCTTGTCAGTTTTAAGGGGTGTATGTTTTTAAAGGTATACTTACTGCATTTATAGATTATAATTATATTGTTATAAAAAAATGGGGGTCTATCATGACTGAACAGACGAAAATTGTAGAGAGTTGTTGTAAACAAACTTGTTGTGCAGATGGTTGTTGTAGTGATGGTTGCAATACTGGAGAGTGTAGTAGCAGTTGTTGTAGTGACGGATGTTGTAGTGATAAAGTTAATTGCTGTTCAGAATAAAAGTGGGTTTTAAACATTTATATAAAACCCTCTAAATCAAAAATTAAAAGTCTAGGTTTATCCTAGTTTTTATAGTCAGATTTTGGACGGTTTAAAACCCCATTGGGTTAAGATAGATTGAGGGGTTTATATTAAAAAATATATAACCTTTTAATAAAACAAAAAAACTGATTACGCCCAAAAAAACTTTAAAATCTTTACTCATATTATTAAATCACCTCATACTTTAATTTACATGGTAAAGAGGTAATTCTAAATTAGATAATTTCAACCTATATCTTATAATTCTTTCTATTATTCATAAGACTTTTTAGGTTATGCTTTAAAGTATAAATCAGGATTTATAATTCCAGTATCCAAAGTAATTTTACAAGAAAATCTATCTTCGTAATCTTTATTGAAGTTTTTTATTTCAGACAAATGCTTTTTCAAATTTTCTTGGTTATTAAAAGTAAAAATACCTAGTCCCTTATCAGGTGTTATATGAAAAGATTTAAACTCTAAAAGTCCATTAAACGTTTTAGGATCAAAATTATCTGCCATATATTGATGTCCTACATGCATTAATTTTGGGTTTGAATATCTAACACTACAAACAATACAAAACATCTTTATCTCCAACTTAATATATAAAAACATTTTTATGTTATTGATGAATAAATAAAATTCAATTAATAAATAATAGATTTATTCCGAAGTCTTTTTTGAAAATGTAGATGCCTTTCCCATATAATCATGCTGAAACCA
>ATWQ01000015.1 GCA_000421325.1 alpha proteobacterium SCGC AAA536-K22 | reverse complement strand
TATGAAGAGTAAAGGAGTGCGTCTACAGCACTAAAAATCATATTCTCTGGTTTTGCTCTTCTTATAAGATCAGCGAAAAGTTTCATATCTCCAGCACTTTGTTTGACCCCTAACACACCGGGAACTTCATCCATTATTCTTAAAAGTAAGTCAGGAGATAAATAGCACCACGGAACAACATTATAAATAAGAATAGGAATTTTGCATTCTTTATGTATTTCTTGGAAATGTTTAACCATAGCATCATCGTCTGGTCTAAATAAATAACTAGGTGGAGTTATTTGAAGCGCAGAAACATCTAGAGATTTCACAGACTGACCTCTAGCTATTACTTCAGAAGTTGAATTGGCAATTATTCCAGCTACTAGGGGCACTCTATTGTTTAATGCTTCTGATGTTTTTCTCATAAGGGATACATACTCGTCTCTATTAAGAACATGACCTTCTCCTGTGCTTCCTCCAGCGGCTAACCCATGAACACCGTTTTCAATCAACCAATCAACTTGTGGCTTAATCAAGTTTAAGTTAATATCTCCATTTTCAGTAAATGGAGTTGTGAAAGGCGCAATAATACCTTTTAGCTTGGTCATGTTTCTCTTCCCCCTAGAGTTTTATTGATTCTTAAATTAGTATAAATTAATAAATTATAAAAATTAAGATAAAAAATAAAGGAAATAAATTGAGAAGATAGTCATGATTATAGATAAAGAAACAAAAATTTTCTTAGAACAGCGTGTAAAAAATAACTCTAAACTTCATCACCTATTAGAGCCCAAAAACCTTAGGGAGGAACGTTTAAAACAGTTAAAAGAAGATAATTTGATACCTCCTAAAATCTCTGCTTTTAAAAATAAAAGAATAAAGAGTAGATCCGATAAGGACATCAATTTGAGGTTCTATTTTCCTGATAACTTTAATGAAAATATTAAAACGCCAATTATAGTTTTTTTTCACGGCGGAGGGTTTGTAATGGGAAATTTAGAGACACATGATTATACTTGTAGATCTATTTGCAATGAAGCAGAAATGATCGTTGTTGCAGTCGATTATAGTCTCTCACCAGAATATAAATTTCCTCATGCTTTGTCTGAGTCAAAGGACGTACTTCAATCTCTATCTGATTTTGAAAATGAATTCAGTATAGACCTAAATAATTTGTTTGTTTGTGGAGACAGTGCAGGAGGGAATTTAGCTACAGTATTAGCTATTAATTCCTCTAAAAAAAATATTGTCCCTATTCAAGGACAAATTCTAATATACCCATGTGTTGATTTAACCTTAACTATGAGATCAATGGATATAAATTTGGATGGAATGACTTTGACCTATGAAACCATGAATTATTTTATTGATCATTATTTAAAAAGTAAAAAAGACTCAGTGAACTGGGAAGCTTCACCATTATTCACAAGTGATCTAAAGAATATGCCGGAAACATTCATTTTTGCAGCAGGGTTGGATCCACTGTTAGATGAGGGTGTAGCATATAAAAAAAGATTAGAATATTTTGGTAATAAAGTGACCTACAAATTATACTCAGGGCAAATTCATGGTTTTTTATCAAATTCAAAACATTTTCCAAAATCGCTTGAATGTATAAAGGAAATAGGCGGTGCTGCAAAATCAATGTTATGTAATAGAAGCGCTTAAATGAAAAATATACTTATATTTGGTGGATGTGGTTTTCTTGGAAGTTGGATAACAAAAGCCCTTTTAAAAAAAAATCTTAAGATAACCATATTTGATCTTAGAATTAAAACAGACTTGCTTAAAAATCTCATAGGTAATGACCTTAATAAAATAAACTTTATTGAAGGTGACATTTCTGATTATGAACAAGTTTTAAAAGCGACTGAAGACATGAATTATATTTTAAATTTAGCTGGTTTGATGACACCAGATTGTAGTTCTAATCCGTCTTTGGGAGCTGAAGTAAATGTTAAAGGTTCAATTAATGTTTTTGAGGCCATAAAAAAAAATAATATTAAATTTCTTATTTATACTAGTAGTGGCGGAGTTTATGGTAATGAAGATAAATATAATCCATTTCCTGAAACACATTATGGTGCCTTTAAATTAGCTGTTGAAGGAATGGCTAGAGCCTATTTTAATGAATCTTTAATTTCTAGTGTTGGGTTAAGGCCATTTGTAATTTATGGGCCTGGAAGAGAAGTTGGTGGAACTGCAGGTGTTACCTTAGCTTGTAAAGCAGCAAAACAAAATTTTGAATACACAGTTGGTTTTTCAGGGAAGGTTGGTTTTGTATATGTTGAAGATGTTACAAATTTAGTTGAAAGATTAATTGATAAAGCTCCTGTTGGAGCAATAACTATGAATATTAATGGAATAACAACAAGCGTTGAAAATTTTGTTTCTATTATTAAAAAGAATATACCAAATGCAAATGTAAAATTTAGTGGTAAACCATTAAGTGTAGTCGAAGAAATACTTGGAGGTGAACCATCTAAAACTTTCAAGGATTTTAAATACACTTCACTTGATAATGGTATAAATAAAACTATTAATTTTTATTAAAGTTCTGAAAGTTAAAAATAATATGCCCACAAAATTTTCTTCAAATACTAAGGGCATAATTTTTATTGTGTCCGCAATATTTTGTCTGTCTCTAATGGATGGCTTCACTAGGTATTTAACAGATTATTATAATGTCATTACTATCAACATGTTTCGATATTTCTTTTTATTTTTATTTGTAATTTCAATAAATGGTATAGGAAATAAAAGTGTAATTATTGTATCTAAGAGTAAGTATAAAAAAATACAAATTATTCGTGGTACCATTTTAGCGATTGAAATGTGTTTTGCACATTATCTTTTCTTTAAAATAGGACTTATTGAAACCCATGCTATTTTTGCAAGTTGTCCCCTTATTGTGGCGGCTTTATCAGTATTTTTTTTGGGAGAAAAAGTTGGATGGAGAAGATGGTGTGCAATTCTAGTAGGATTTTTGGGGATCTTGATTATGCTAAGACCCGGTTCTAAAGTTTTTGACCCATTATCTTTGATTGCACTGGTTTGCGCCTTTGCCTTTGCGATTTACCAAATTTTGACAAGATATGTATCAAGTGAAGACAGTCCTGACACTAGTCTTTTTTATACTGGCATAACTGGTTTTGTTATATTAGGTTCAATAGGGCCATTTTTTTATACCTCAATAGAAAACTTGCATTGGTTATGGTTACTTGTTGTTTGTATGCTTGGCGCTGGTGGACACTTTCTAATGATTAATGCATTTAAACATAGTGAAGCTTCTTTACTGCAACCATTTACATATCTTCAATTAGTTTTTGTTTCTATAATTGGTGTTTTAATTTTTAAAGAAAAGTTAGAAACTGAGGTCTTGATTGGAGCCATCATAGTTATATTAGCTGGAGATATGAAACTTTTCGCTGATCTTATAAGAAGAGCAAAACCAGAGAATATGATTTTTAGTGCTGTAGACGCACTCCTTTACTCTTCATACCAACTTGGTGCTCCTGGATCTATTGCTGCAATCTTAACAGCCGCACCTGGACCATCCGTCAAATTGTGGAACGCTGTAATAGCAGAAGATTGGAACGAAGCTAAAGATCTTCATGAGAGGTTAATGCCATTATGGGATGCAATTGGTTTAGATAACATGCCTTCTTTATGTAAATATGCCCAAAATCTTCAAGGACTTGAAAGCGGGTTTGCAAGAAGACCTACAGCACCTGCTACTGATGATCAAAAAAAATTGGTTAAAAATGCATTAACAAATTTAAATTTAATTTAATGTGGAGGTTTTAGCCAATTAGGATTAAATGGAGAATAATAAATTGAATAAAAATTATCCTAAACCAACAAAATCGATTGAAGTTGCCAAAAATGATCTTAAAAAATGGGGATATTGCCTTTTAGAAAATGCTATTCCTTCTGATCTAAATAAAAAAGTTTTGGAAAGATTGATAGAGCAGGCAGCAGCTGAAAAGAAATTAAATATTGCATATGAGGATGGTAGCAAAACTAAAAAATGGGGCGAATTTAATAAAAATAAAAATAATAAAGGCATCAACCAAAGAGTATGGATGCTTCCTAATAAGGGTGCTGTATTTT
This sequence comes from alpha proteobacterium SCGC AAA536-K22, assembly GCA_000421325.1. Taxonomy (GTDB): domain Bacteria; phylum Pseudomonadota; class Alphaproteobacteria; order Puniceispirillales; family Marisalimonadaceae; genus Marisalimonas. The sequence continues at coordinate 39,582 of ATWQ01000015.1, read as the reverse complement.
TAGAAATTTTAGAACATCACAACTATGTCGATTGTATCAAGCAAGTAGTTGGTAGTGAGTATCTAATCTCTAGCTTTGGAGCGAACATAGCTAAGCCTGGAGGCGTTGCTATGGACCTTCATACAGATCAGTGGTGGTTACCTGACCCTGTAAAAAGAGACGAAGATTTTTTGCCTTCCGGCTCTATAGACAGAAAAAAATTTAATATCAAAGTTAATAAGAATATTGTTTATAATAATGAACTTATATCACGGCCTGTGGTTTCAAATGTATTAATTATGTTAAATGGTATGAATAAAGAAAATGGAGGTACTTTGATAGTTCCAGGTTCTCACTTATTTGGTCGTCATCCTGATAAAAATATTGATAAAAACATTGAAACTATATCTGCAGAAGGACCTCCAGGGTGTGCAATAATAACAGACGGAAGAGTGTGGCATGGAACAGGTGCAAATATTTCTAAAGAAGAAAGATTAGCTATATTAATAACTTTTTGTGGTCCACAGTTTAGACCTCAAGAAAATTTTACATTAGGAATAAAGAAAGAAATTTTTTTACAACTTAATAATTATCAAAAAGAATTGTTTGGTTTTAAAGTATGGAACGGGTATGGAAGGATTGGGAACCCAACAGATACCTTTCTTGGTATTGAAAATAAAGACATAGGTGAATTAAAAATTTAAACTATTGCCTTAATATTATTTAAGGATCATATAATCTTAATAGAATGATATCAATGGATCCTTATGAATTTCTTAATACAAAATGCTAGATGGTTAATAGCAACTGCCTTTTTATATTTTTGTTCATGTTTTGGACAAACATTTTTTATTTCATTATTTGCTGGAGAAATAAGACAAACGTTTGATTTATCGCACGGAGATTGGGGATTCATCTATTCAGGTGGAACACTAGCCTCAGCTATCGCAATGCTAATTTTTGGTGGATATATCGATAAATATAAAATTACTTTAAACATAAAAATTGTTATTATTTCCTTAAGTCTACTTTGCCTATCTATGACATTTGTCAGTATAATTTGGCTTCTCCCTTTTATAATTTTTGGATTAAGGTTTTTTGGACAAGGGATGCTCACTCATATACCTGCTGTTGCCATAGGCAAATGGTATGGAAAAAATAAAGGAAAGGCATTATCGATTTCAATTATGGGATTTTCAATTGGTGAGGCAATTTTTCCAGTTATATTTGTTAGTTTATTTGCAATTATAGGTTGGAGAAATAGCTGGATAATTGGAATGATAATATTGTTGTTGATACTGCCAATCATATTAAATCTTCTATCAAACGAAAGAATACCAAATAGTAAACAGGAGAATATTACTAATCAATTAGGAATGAGTTACAAGCATTGGACAAGAAAAGAAGTTCTTAATAATTGGGTTTTCTGGGCAGTAATTGTACCTTTTTTAATCCCTCCAATCTTTTCGACTGCATTCTTTTTTAATATGGTTCATCTTACCGAAGTAAAAAACTGGTCCTTAATTTCTTTTACAGCTTTATTCCCCTTCTATACTGGAATGTCAATTTTAACCACTTTGAGTTCAGGTTGGATGCTAGACAAATTTGGCGTTGAAAAAATTTTACCATTCTACCTTATTCCCATGGGGTTAGGTTTACTAATATTTTCTTTTAGTAGTACCTACATAAACGCTATGTTTGGGCTAGCATGTTTAGGCATGACACAAGGTTTAGCAATGACTATTGGAGGAACTTTTTGGCCAACGTATTATGGTACTAAAAATTTGGGATCCGTTAGATCTTTATCAACATCTACAATGGTTTTTGGAACAGCGATTGGCCCTGCTGTTGTTGGCAAACTTTTAGACTTAAACATTAATTATGATATAATTTTGTTTGGAATGTTTATAATAGCTATTGTCGCAAGTATTTCATTAGCTATTACAATGACACAGGCACCCAAATTATTACCTCAAAATAAAATTTAAAGGAGTTAGAAATGTTAAACGTATATCTTTCAGGTGAAATTCACAGTGATTGGCGCCAAGAAATAATAGACTTATGTAGTAAAGAATATTTACAAATTTCCTTTTCTTCTCCAATTACAAATCACGAAGCGTCAGATAATTGTGGAGTTGAAATTCTAGGTAATGAAGAAAAAAACTTCTGGAAAGATAACAAGGGCGCAAACATAAATTCTATAAAAACAAGAAAATCAATAAAAGATTGTGATGTTGTTATTGTAAAATTTGGAGAGAAATACAAGCAATGGAATGCCGCATTTGACGCAGGATATGCAGCTGCTCTAAACAAGTCAATTATAGTAATTCATAATGAGGAGCATCAACATGCCCTCAAAGAAGTAGACGCTGCTGCCGCTGCTGTAGCAAAAGATCAACATCAAGTTATGAGAATTCTAAAATATATACTTGAAGGATCATTAGATTAAACCAAACACTTAAAGTTTACTTAATGATTAAATAGTAAAGAAAAGTATATGTTCCACATTATTTTATTTAATCCTGAAATTCCTCCTAATACAGGAAATATTATGAGATTGGCCGCCAATACTGGAACAAAGTTGCACTTAATAAAACCATTAGGGTTTAATCTTAATGACAACGCACTTAAAAGAGCAGGTCTAGATTACAAAAAGGATGCTGATTTTTTTATTTATGATGATCTGGATTTATGCTTGAAATCGATAACATTCAATGAAATTTATGCTTTTACAAAATTTGCAAAGAAAAATTTTAGTAAAGTCAGTTTCAAAAAAAATGATTGTTTTTTATTTGGCAGCGAAACAAGTGGATTACCAGATAATATTTTAAAACAGATAAAAAATACTAATAAGTTGCGAATTCCTATGGTTGCAAAAAGTAGAAGTCTTAATCTAAGTAATTCTGTCGCAATAACTGTGTATGAAGCATTAAGACAAAATGCGTATAAGGATTTGGTGTAAGGCAAGGATATTTTATGAGTTTTTTTGAATGGTTAACAATTTTTTTGGTTTGTCTAATTGGTGCTATGACACCTGGACCAAGTTTAATTGTGATTATTTATTTAACTAATTCAAAAAATTTCATCTCAGGCTTTATAGCTTCATTGGCGCATGGATTTGGAATATTTGTTTATGCATTAATTTCTATTTTTAGCTTAAGTATGATTGTCAGTATTTTACCGTCTATTATACCCATTATTCAAATCTTAGGTGCTATTTTCCTTATTTATGTAGGTTCTAAAATACTTTTATCAAAACCATTTGAAAAAGAGGTTGATAATAAAATAAAATTACCCAAAACAGCCATAGAAAGCATAGTACTTGGATTGACAACTTCTCTAATCAATCCAAAAATATTAATTTTTTTTACATCAATTTTTAGTCAATTTATCAATCAAGATTATAGTATTTACACAAAATTTGGAATGGCATTTTTAGCTGGGATAATTGACTCAGCTTGGTATATCTTAGTTTCCTATTCAGTAGGTATAAAAGTTGTTGAAAATTATATAAGATTAAGACAGAAATTAATTTTTTTAATTTTAGGGTCTGTTTTAATATTTTTTTCTTTTTATTTGGTTTTTAAAGCAATCAAATATTTTATTTTAATAACTGATTAAATTTTTGTCTGTAGATGGAGCAAAGTTCGGCAAAGAGATACTATCTTGTATTTCAACATCATTCATTTTCATCCATTTGATAGTACTTAAGTGATCACATTTTGGACAATGTAGTTCCCACTGATTACTTTTGTTTCCACAAGATGAACAAAAGTAATTAAACCCTTCAAGAGCATTGGCAGCTTTTTCTAAATTATCTTTAACTATTTCAGGATTGTTTTGAGAACCTGCTATATCTGCAAAGGCTTGATAGGCCCTGTTGGTGAGCTTATTTTCAGGCACTTCGGTTAATAATTTTTCTGCTTCACCCCAAATTTTTTCTGAAATCGCATAACAAGCTACTGCAATTTTAAGATCATTTTTTATTTCTTTAGATGATTTTTTACCTAGCAAATTTATTGCTTTTGCAACACGTGCACCAGATGTTTTTAAATCCCACTTTTTTGACAACTCGTCTAAAACATCATGATTTGATGTAAGTAAAAAAGTTTTTTCTAATTGATTGATTGATTTAGTTTTTGAACCAATACCTTTCAGCAAATTTGCTAATTTTATTGATACTAAAATATGATTTGGTTTTTGTTTAAAGGCCTCTTTAAGATGATTTGTTGCAGAATTGATATTCCCTTTTTCTAAATAATCTAATGCACACATATAATTTAAATCTGAAGCAATATTTTGATGAGTTTTAAGGCTTACATATTTCATATTTTTTAATTTATTTAGATAAACAAGAGAATTTGACAAATCACCTACTTTTGCATATGAAAAAAGTAAGACTTTTAAAATTTGCTTTGATTTTGGCTCAAATTTAATTGCCTTTTCTGCCTCTTCTATAATTTCATTTGTATCTTTTTTATCTAATATTGCTTGTCTCATTAAAGCTAAATGACCAACAAATGCCGTTGAAGGTTCAGCGGTAAGTTGCTTAAAGTAATTTTTTGATAACTCTTTTTTATTTGTAGAGTTTTCATTTAAGTTTTTAAAAACATCTAAATGTGTGCTTAATAATTTTCCTAAATTTTTATCTTTGGTGTTTTTGGCAACAAGAGAAGCTTCTTTTGCAGCGGACTCAAATTCTCCATGACTGGCCAGTAAAAATGCTTTGACTAGTTTTTGTTCTACTTTTTTATTGTTATTAACTTCGGATCTTCTAAAAGCTGCCTTGGGAAAATTTAAAAATGCAAGCCAAATTCTATCAATAAAAATTATTAAAATAGAAAATAAAATCAATATTAAAACAAATCTATCCGTAGGTATTTGAATACCCCATCCCATCCAATTTACAGAGGTTTCACCTTCAGAGTTAGCAAAAAATTCTGATAAATACCAAATCAGTAAAATAAATATAATTAATTTTAAAATTTTGAAAATCACTTACCCACCTTTTGATCAATTGTTTGTAAAAAATTCTCAAGTTTAAAAATAAAATCTTTTATAGGTTCCTTCCAATTATTTGGTAACTTCTTAATCAAAGATAAAAAATTATATAAATTCCCACTTTCCAATTCCAATTCAGCTTTAGTAATCAACCCTCGTGGAGATAAGCTGTTAGAATAATGTCTAAGCTTTAAAAAACCTGCCAGGTAGTTCTTAAATTTTTCAAAGTAACTTTGTTCAGTTAAATATAATTCTTCATTCGAAAAAGATTCTAGATCTTTTTTAGCAAGAAGTTTTTCTACAATGCTTTTTGCTTCAATTATTAATTGATTTTCATTGTTTTTAAGGTCTTTATTTGGTTCAAAGATATTAACTTCATTCCCTACAGAATTAATTGGAGATACTTTATTTGTTGGTTCATCTTTTTTAATAAAAACTTGTTTATTGTCTTTTTCTAAAACAAATAATTTAGTAGAAACCTTTTCGAGTTCTTCTTTAACAAATAAAAAAGATTTTTGAAGATCTTTTATATCAAACTTAGTTTCTTCATTTGTACTTAAATCAATTTTTTTTATTCTATTTCTCAACAACTCAATTTCTTGGTTTAAAATATTTATTTTTTCACTTTCCTTCTCATCGATCTTTTGAATTTTATTTGCCAATTCATTAATTCTGTTAGTTTGTTCTTGAAAAAAAGCTGGCAAATAGAACAATATTAACCAAATTGATATTAATAAAAAAAACAAAATACAAATAAAAGGCACTAGAAAATTGTTAGTTTTAAAAAAACTTATTTTTTGCGGCTCTTTTACAGGCTCCATGTCAATGATAGTATCTTTATCACTCTTATTTCTTTGAGTTTTAGTGTCTACCATATCAACATTCCTAGTTATTTAGGTAATTCTAATATATAATTTAAGATATCTTTAGTAAAATTTTTCTTGATAATTTTAATATTTAACCAACCAAGATTTTTAGCTTTTTGAGCAACATTATTACTATTTACAAATAATGTTGATTTAATATTAACCTCTTTAAATAAATTATAATTATCTAAAATATCTTTAGTAATTGAGACATTTCTGGATGATAAAACAATTAAATTTAATTGTTTATAATTGATTAAATCTTGTTTGATTGGTTCAGATAATTTTAAAATTGGTAAAGTTCTATATGCCTCCAATATTTCTATTTTTCTGTTTCTCTTTGTTAAAATTTCTTTAAGCTCAATACTTCTGTCTTTAGCAGCAATCCATAAACCAAAATCACTCTGACAAGTGTTTTCTAATATTAATTCGATTAGAGATTCTGAGTTACTATTTGCATTGAGTACGTTACTAAAACTAATTTTATTAAGTTTATCCTTAGTTTCTAGACCGATAGTAAAAATTTTAGAAGATTTTAAAAATACTGTTTTATTATTTGAAACTATATTATCTAAAACTTTTATAGCTTTGGGGCTTGTTATTACAGCATAATTGTATTTATGATTAAGAATTTTAGAACTACTATAATCTTTGTACTTTATTGAGGTTATTGGAAAGGGTTTAGAAATAACACCTCTTTCAGTGAGATATTCTGAGTTTTTTTTGGCATCATTAGCTTCTCTAAGTATCAAAGTTATTTGATCAAATTTAGTAATATAAAACTCCTTCATTTTAATTTTTATTTATATATAACTTCACCATTTGATCTACTTATCATTTCTATTCCTAAATTTTTACCCAACAAAACTGCATCTTTTTTTAATCCTGTTATTTCAGATTTAACTACCTTAGTACCATCTGGCCTGGCAATTGCGCCATATAACTTTAAATGATCATTTTCTAAAACATACGCACTTGCCGATATAGGAGATCGGCACGAACCATCTAAGGTTTTTAGAAGACTTCTTTCGGCTAAAATTTCAAAATATGTTTTACTATCATTAATACTAAATAAATAATTATTTAAATCTTTTTCATTTTGATTGTTTTTATTGGTAGTCGATTGAATTGCAATAGCTCCTTGAGTTGCGGCTGGTGGCATTATTTCTTTTGGTATTGTTGTACCAACACTAATTTTTAATCTATCTAAACCTGCCTGAGCTAAAATGATTGCATCAAAATGTCCATCTTCTAACTTTTGTATACGAGTTCCTACATTTCCCCTTAAAAGTTTTATAACCAAGTCTGGTCTATATGATTTAGTAAAAGCCGCTCTTCTAACAGAACTAGTCCCAATGACTGCGTTATAAGGTAAATCATCTAATGTTGAGTATTTACCCAATAACACATCGCTTCTATCACCTCTTGGAAGAACAGCTGATATTTGAGTATTTTTAGCAATCTCTGTTTCCATATCTTTCATAGAGTGTACTGCAATATCTGCAGAACCATCTAAAATAAAATTTTCTAGCTCTTTTATAAAAAGACCTTTTCCTCCAATTTCTGATAAAGATTTATTTAAAATTTGATCACCAGCAGTAGTTACCTCTAATATTTCAGTTTCAATTCCTAAATCAAAGTAACTTTTAACTATTTCTACCTGACATAGTGCTAACTTTGATTTACGAGAAGCAATTCTAATTTTAAATTTCATTTTAATTCTATCAAACTTTAACTAATTAGGACTTACTATTTGACTTGAACATTTTTAATACAATTATAGTAAATATTAAAAGATACAATATTAATTTATATTTGCGTTATTTAGATTAAAATCTATTTTATACTAAAATTTTGTTTCTATGGAAATTTGATGAGCAAGAAAAATTGTAAAAATATTTTAGGGATTGAAACGAGTTGTGATGACACGGCTATTGGAATAGTAACTTCTGAAAAAAAAATCTTGTCTAATATAGTTATTAATCAAAATTCAAATTTAACTAAGTATGGTGGAATTATTCCTGAAATTGCTGCAAGAGATCATTTGTCGAATATAGATTATGCCATTCATGGAGCTTTGGATGAAGCAGACTTAGAATTACAAGATATGGATTTAATCACAGCAACAGGTGGTCCTGGCTTGATTGGAGGTGTGATTGTAGGAACGGTATTTGCTAAATCTTTAGCAATGTCTCTTGATAGGCCTTATGTTGCCGTTAATCATCTTGAAGGACATGCGCTTACTGCTCGTTTAACCGATAATGTAAAATATCCATATTTATTACTTCTAGTGTCTGGAGGACATACACAAATAATAGCGGTGTTGGAATATGGAAAATATGTTAGGTTAAGTTCTACTCTTGATGATGCTGCTGGAGAAACTTTTGATAAAGCAGCAAAGATACTAGACATAGGATTTCCGGGAGGACCTATGATAGAAAAAATGGCCATTGATGGTGATCATAAGAGCTTTGATTTACCAAAGCCAATGTATAATTCAAAAAACCCTAATTTTTCATTTTCAGGATTAAAGACAGCTTTCAATCAAACTGTTACTAGAAACAAGTTAAATAAAACTGTTGTAAAGGATTTATGTGCAAGCATTCAAAAGTCAATATCTGACTGTCTTGTAGATAGAACTAAATTTGCAATTAGCAAATTCAAAGAGATGATAGTTAATGAAACTAAAATCAAATTAGTTGTAGCAGGCGGTGTTGCTTCTAATTTATTCATACGTGAGGAGTTAAAAAAACTATGCCTAGAAACTGATGTACTCTTTTTTGCACCTCCATTAAGTCTATGTACTGATAACGGCGCAATGATTGCTTGGGCTGGCTATGAAAAGTATAATCGTGAAGGTGAAACTAATTTAGATTTCAAACCAAGACCAAGGTGGCCATTAGATCCAGAGGCACATTACATAAATCCTATACAACTTAAAATAGGTAAAAATGGAGTAAAAGCTTAAATGTCCTCTTATTCAAATATATGTTTTTATGGTGGTGGAGCCTGGGGTCAAGCTTTAGCTATCACTCTTGCTTCCCTTGGACACAAATCAACACTTATTGTTTCTGACAAGATTAGAGAAGCAGATATTAATAATCATGTATCAAAAAAATTTCCTCAAACTAAGTTAAGCCCTTTGATAAAAGCTTCGGTGGATAAAAATAAAATAATTAAACAATGTGATTTAATTTTTATTACAACAGAAAGTAAAAGGGTATTAGATGTAATTAATCAAATAGCTTTGTTATCAGATAAAAACATTCACGTTATTATTACATCAAAAGGTTTTGCAACAAATAAAGGAGAAACATTTATTGAGGTTGTTGAATGTGATTTTCCTAAAATGACCTTGTCTATATTAACAGGACCAACCTTTGCTGATGAGATAGCTAATAATCAACCTGCAGCAGCTGTCATTGCAAATAAGGATATTGAAAAAGCTAACTCAATTTGTAAATTATTCCACAACTCAAATCTTAGATTATATCCTAGTAATGATCCAAAAGGTGTTTCCATTGCAGGGGCTGTTAAAAATATAATCGCAATTGGGGCTGGTATAATTGAAGGTTTAGGATTAGGTGATAATGCAAAAGCTGCTTTAATTACCAGAGGCATATCCGAAACATCTGAATTAATTAAAAAAGCAGGAGGAAATTATAATTCTGCCTTTGGTCTAGCTGGTATCGGTGATATGTCTCTAACTTGTAGCGGTCCACATTCAAGAAATATGGCGTATGGAATGAAAATTGTGAAAAATAACAATGAGCCACCAAAAGAGCTGGTAGAGGGTTTGAATGCAATTCATGCTACAATTGCATTATCTCAAAAACTTAACATAGAGTTACCTATAATGACCTCTATAAAAAAAATACTAAATAGAGAAGCGAATATAGATGAAATAATAAAAAAACTATTATCGAGACCAATTAAAAACGAATTCAATTAACTATTGCTTCAAATTAATTAAATTATAAATGGTCTGGCTTATTTTATTTCAGAACTAATTAATTGGTTTCTTTTTTTCTTTATTAATAAAATATAGATTTCTTGCATAAATGAAAACGCCAACTGACTGACCTGCAATAATTACAGGGTCCTGCCTCCAAATTGCATAGGTTAATAAAACTAATCCTCCTGATATTGAAAAATACCAAAAAGCTAAGGGTATAACAGATCTTCCAGCATTTTCACTACTGAGCCATTGAATTATAAAACGAGTAGCAAATAAAGCCTGTCCACCAAAACCAATCGTTATCATTATGGCTTCAGGATGATTAGTTAAGTACGGCTCTAAAAATGGTAATACAAATATTATAATATCATTTAAATAAAGAGCTGTTTTTTCAATTTGAATTGATAAAAAAGAAATGAAGTTCATTTGAAATCTCTAATCATTTGTATATTTCTCTAGAGGAAGTGTTTTTAGGCATTCTTTTTCTTAACCAAATCACCCCTAAAACGTCAAAAATTCCAACCAATAACCTACCTATATTTGTATAGTTGGAACTTCCAACTATCCTTTCTCTATGTTTTACATCAAATTCTAAAACATTGGCTCCTTCTCTAAGTGCAAGAGCAGATAAAAATCTATGCATATGGTCAAAATAAGGAAGTTTTATAAATAATTCTTTATGAAAAACTTTTATACCACATCCTGAATCTGGGTGTTTATCTTTAAGTAAAAAATATCGACAATATTTTGCAAAAGAAGATGCCCATAACCTTGTTTTGCTGTCTTTCCTATTTATCCTGACACCTCCAATTAAAGTGAGTTCATTATTGTACTTTTTAATAAGTTCAACCATTTTTTTAAGATCAGAAGGATCGTTTTGTCCATCTCCATCTAGAGTTGCTATTAATGGGGACGTAGATGCTATAACGCCTGAACGTAAAGCTGCAGATTGGCCTTGGCTAATTTTGTGACTAATTACCCTCAATCTATTATTTTGTTTTAAATTATTTTTTAATTCTGTTTCTGTATTATCGACAGAACCGTCATTTACATAGATTATTTCATAATTTGTTGTTTTTAATGATTTTGCAATTTCTTTTATTAACTGATCAATATTACCCGCTTCATTTTTTACAGGGATAACTACAGATATTTCAGTTATTTTGGTCATTACTAATTTTGTTCTAATTGAGATAATAGCAATCAATAGCTACTTTAATTCGATTGGTCAAACTTTTGATTTTCAAAAATATTTATTTCTACATGTCTTCCTTTAGCTATATTATATCCTTTTATAGTATCAACTATTTTTACTTTTAAGTTTAACTCTTGTATTGCCTCTAAAAACTCACTAAGTGAATTTTTTTCTATCAAACTAATATTTTTTTTACCCTCCGCCATAAATATAGCTGCTTCATGAGGTTTAGATAATAAAACATTCCCATTTAACAAAAAAACTAAACTTGGTTCATGATAACCAGCAGAAGTTATAGTTTCAGGGTTAATTAGCTCTATCTTGTTAGCAAGAGTTTTACTTGGGAATAAATAGTCTAGCTTTGGTATAATAAAATTAAAATTAATAATATTGAACGTTGCTCCTAAAGCTATTATTGAAAGTGGAAGATTGTAAAAAAAAATTTGGCTTATTTTATTAAGAGCTCTAATATTAAAAATTAATAGAAGAGATAAAAAGAAAACTAAAATTGTAATTAATATGATTAAAAATGTTAGAAATGTAATGCTTAAGTCTTTTTCTACATTGAATTTGTAACAAGTATAGAAAAGTCCTATACCCATAAAAACGCCACCCAAACCAAATAAAACTGAAGAAAAGTATATGATTTTTTTTAATAAAGTATTCTGAATTTTTTTTATGTTAGATTTAAATTGAAACATGCCACCAATTGCTAGAATTGCTATTGCTGGAATGACTGGTAATGAATAATGGAAAAGTTTAGTTGGGATTATTTCAATAATAATCCAAAATGGAACTATCCAACTTACTAAAAATTGAACAATTATGTTATTTTTATTCTGTATACAAAATAATATTAGGCATGGCAAAAATGTGGCTATTGGCCATATTGCTATTGATAAAATTAACAAATGCGTTCCTGGTAGAGCTCCATGACCTTCTTGTCCACTTTGTAATTTACTAAAAAAGTCCTCGTTAAAAGCTTTTTGTAAAAAAACTCCCTGAGTCGCCTCTTCAATCGCAAAAAACCATGGTAGAATTATAAAAGCACAAATAATAATTCCAAGAATAGGTTTTAAAACTCTAATTAAATCTAAAGATTTTTGAAAAAAACAAAATAGTATTACTGTAGGAATTAAAATTGCAAATGAAAGAGGACCTTTCACTAATACACCAAATGAGAAAGTAAACCATATAATTACTGGGTATAAATATTTAACTCTAAACGATGTATTTTCATTTAATATAAGCTTAAGTAAATAATATTGTTGGATACATATTAGACATAATAAAGTTGCATCAGTTTTTGCTAAATGAGCTTCACCCATAAAAGTAATAGATGAAGCAAACAATAACGTGACTACTATAGTTTGGTATAAAGGAAAGATTAATCTTGTTAAAAAACCAACAAACAATATTGAAATTAAAGAACTGAACAAAGATGGTACCCTGAAAGATCCTATCTCTTCTGATCCAAAAACTTTACTTGAAAATGCTTGAAGCCAATAAATGCCAATTGGTTTTTTTGCTCTGATTTCATCTTGAAATTTTATATTTACGTAATCATTACTCTGAACCATTTGTCTACTAGCTTGAGCAAAACGAGCTTCATCTCTATCTATTGGAGGAATAGAGTTCTGTCCTGAAAAAATAGCAACAAGAATTAGAAATATTAGAGTTCCTAAAGTTAAAATATTTAACTTTGTTAAATCTTTAAAATAATTATTAATATTCCATAACTTTTTCATAAAACATGCTCTAATTAATTAAATAGAAATACCATAATTTTAAAGTAATGTTATAATTTTATAATATAAATAAAGGTTATAAAATAATGTTATATAGTTTTGATAAAAAGTTACTTGGATTTTGTGAAAATAAAAAAATTAAATCGCTTCCTCTTTATATTTTTAGTGATTTAAAATATTTAGATTCAACAGATCTAGTCAATGTTGAACAAAAACGTTTTTTAAAATCTGCATTTGATTTAGAAAAAGATAATTTTGGATTTTTCCCAGATAAGAATGGTTCTCTTGCTGGTGCTATTATTATAATTAGAGCTTTAAAAGAACCAAAAAAAAGTATTATTGACCAAGCAGCGAAGCTATCAAGAAAATTGCCTGATAAAAAGTGGGAAACTAACTTTGTATCTATGTTTGAAGATAGCGATAAGTATAATTTTTTTCTTGGATGGGGATTATCATTTTACAATTTTTCTATAGAGGAGAAAAAAGAAAATTTAACTAAAAGTAGAACTTTATGCTCACGTCAAGCTAAAATCGTCATTTCAAAAGTTTTATTAGAAAAATGTTTTGCAGAAATTAGAGGTATTTTTCTAACAAGAGATTTGATAAACTTGCCACCTAATATTCTAACACCCTATAATTATGAAAAAATTATTAAAAAGTTTTTAAAAGAATTTTCTCCAAAAATTACTTCTTACAAAGAAGATCAACTTAAAAAAAACTTTCCACTGATAAATATTGTTGGAAGATCTTCAGAAAACAAACCTGCTCTTATTAATATACAATGGTGCAAAAATAAAAAAAATAATTTTCCCAATATTACATTAATAGGAAAAGGGGTTACTTTTGATAGTGGAGGATTAGATCTAAAACCGTCTAATAGCATGCTATTAATGAAAAAAGATATGGGTGGTAGTGCAGTTGTCCTTGGAATAGCCTATGCGTTAATGTCAATAAATTGTAATGTTAATTTAAGAGTTATATTACCGCTAGCTGAAAACTCGGTATCTGAAAAATCTATGAGGCCATTAGATGTCGTTTTTTCAAGGAATAAAACTCCTGTTGAAATAGGGAATACTGATGCAGAAGGTAGATTGTTACTTGCTGACGCTCTAACATATAGTCAGGAAAGTAAAACTAAACATGATTTTATCATTAATTTTGCTACGCTAACAGGTGCTGCAAGAGTTGCATTAGGCACCGAATTACCTGCATTATTTACAAACAATGAAGAATTAGGCAATAATATTATTAATGAAGGAATAGAACAGATTGATCCCATGTGGAAACTGCCTTTGTTTAAATCTTATGAAACACAACTTAAAAAAAATTACGGTGTTCTGAGTAGTACTGGATCATCTGGAACTGGAGGAGCCATAACTGCAGCGTTATTCCTTAAAAAATTTGTCAATGAAAAAACTAATTGGGCTCATGTTGATTTAATGGCTTGGAACACTACTTCAAGGCCTGGATTTCCTGTTGGTGGTGAGGCAATGGGATTAAGAAATATTGTAAATATGATTTTAAAATATTGTCAAAAAAAATAAATACAGTCTTGCACTTATTTCAAAATATCTATTGTAGATTTGTATACGTTAGTATCCTTAGCAACTACTGTTGAATATTTACTAGAAAAATTTTTATTAAGAGATAACTGTCTACTATTCCAATCTGTTATAATTATATCTTGAGATTTAAGTATTGGAATAAGAGGTAAAATGTCATATGCAGCTAGTCCCTGCTCTACAACTAAATCAAGTCCACCTTTCATAACTAAGCAATAATTGTGACAATCCCCAGACCACACATGATATCTTGTGGCATTAATCAAGGTTTGATATTTTTTTCGGCCCTCTTCAGAAAACAGACTCGGATCTGTGGAACCAACAATTGCTTCTGATATTTTATTAGTAAATAGATGATTTGATTTAAAATTAGAGTTGTTTAACAAACAATTACTCTTAAAACCTAACCATCTTTCATTAAGAGCCGGAAAATCAGCTAAACCAATTATAGGCAGACCTTTAAAAGCTAAACAAATTAATGTTCCCCACAAAGGTCTTCCAATAATAAAATTCTTAGTCCCATCAATAGGGTCTAAAATCCATGTATAATCAGAATCTAATTTTTTGGATCCTTCTTCTTCGGCTAATATATTATGATCAGGAAATTTTTCTGATATTAATTTACACATAATCTTTTCAGAATTTTTGTCAAATTCAGTAACGGGACTTCCATCATTTTTTATTTGCAACGATTTATCTGATAAAAACCCTTCTAGAGTAATTTTTTTTGAAGCATCTGCTAACAAATTTAAAAAATCTGAAATTTCTTTAAATTCTGCTTCATTCATAACTTAACCTCTATATAGGACTAAGCAAAAATAAATAATCTAAGGCAGAGAAACTGGACTATCACTTTTTGTTCTGAGCCAGGCTATTAAATTAGCTCGATCTTTTGTTTTAGATAAACCCGCATAATTCATTTTTGTTCCTTTTGAATATAATTTAGGTTTATACAAAAATTTATTTAATTCTTCGTAAGACCATTTACCCGACAATGATGCTAAAACTTTTGAGTAAGCGTAGTCAGCTTTGCCTTGATCTTTATTTACAATATTATACAGATTAGGACCTACTTTATTTGGACCACCAGCGTCAAAACCATGACAAGCAACGCATTTCTTTGAAATTTTTTGTCCGCTTTCTAGGTTGGCGGTAGCTAAAAGAGCAAGAATAGGCTCAATCACAACTTCTTCAACTACTTTTGATTTTATCTGGTTTTTTTCAGGAACTTCTATTGGATATGCATTAGAGATATCTATTTTAGGATCAACAAGAATATTTCCAATTTTTCCAAAAACCATAATGAGTAAAACACCTGACAATAATGCTGCGGCTATTTTATTAATTCTTAAAGCGTCCATAAATTAATCCGTTAAAATATTTAATAATTTAATTATTTACATGCAAGAAATGCTTTCATCAAGTATAAAAGTTTAAAAATCTAATTATTTAGTTTTTTAAAATATAAGATATCATTAAAGTAAGTTGAGGAGTTATTAAATTGAGTTTTTCTGACACCATTATAATGATACCTGCAAGATTAGGGTCCTCAAGATTACCCAAAAAACCCTTACTGAAAATTAACGGAATACCCTTAATAATTCATACATACAATTGTGCAAAAGAAGCGAACCTAAATATTCCTATCGTTGTTGCGACTGACGATGAATTAATTGCAAATACAATTAAAGATTATGGAGGCATAGTTTTAATGACTTCAAATGAACATGAGAGTGGATCTGACAGAATTTTTGAAGCTCTTGAAATATTTGATCCTCATAAGAAATATAAAAAAATTATTCATCTACAAGGTGATCTCCCTAATATATCAGGTAATTTGATAAGAAAATTAGCAGAAGTTATTACCGATCCGGAAAAAGAAATTGCCACTGTTATAGTAAAAGCAACGCCAGAAGAATTTCATGACCAATCTGTTGTAAAGGTAGCAACAGCTTTCTCAAAGGATAATCCTGAGCTAAACGATGTTGGAAAAGCTATGTATTTTAGCCGAGCTTGTATACCTACTGGTAATACTAATATATGGCATCATATAGGTATTTATGCCTGGCAAAGAAATGTATTAGAGAGATTTATAAATTTAAAACCTTCACCACTTGAAATATCAGAGAAGCTTGAACAGCTTCGTGCCCTGGAGGCTGGAATAAATATATACACTATAGTTACCTCTGAACACCCAATTGGTGTAGATACTGATCTAGATTTGAAGAAAGCTGAAAATTATTTTAGAGACTTATCTTAACTATTCATATAATTAAAATGAACAAAAAAATTAGAGATAAATTATGAATAACGAAAAAAATGATTTAGTAATTGCTTTTCAGGGTATGGCAGGAGCGTATTCAAATATGGCTTGTGAGGCGTACTTCCCAAATTCTAAAACCTTAGCATGTAATTCGTTTGAAGATATGTTGAATTCTACTAAAAATGGAATAACCGATTATTCAATGGTTCCTGTTGAAAATTCTTTGGCAGGAAGAGTAGCAGATATTCACCACTTAATCCCAGAAAGTGGTTTGTTTATTGTAGGTGAACATTTCCAAAGAGTTAATCATCATTTATTGGGTCTTAAAAATTCTAATCTAGACGATTTAAAATACGTTAAGAGTCATGCTCAAGGCCTTGCTCAATGTAGAAATTTTATTAAAAAACAAAAACTATTACCTGTTCAACATATTGATACAGCTGGAGCAGCTGAAGAAATATCAAGATTAGGAGATCCTTCAACTGCTGCAATAGCTTCTAATATGTCAGCTAATATATATGGCTTAAAGATTTTAAAGAGCAATATTGAAGATGCAGAACACAATACTACTAGATTTTTAATAATGGCAAAAAAACCTCAGGTACCGTCAATCAAGATATCAATACCAGTTACGACTATAATTTTTGAAGTAAGATCAGTTCCAGCAGCATTATATAAAGTTTTAGGAGGATTTGCTACAAATGGAATAAACCTTACAAAACTTGAGAGTTATATAGGTGGCAAAGAAATGAACGCTGCAAGATTTTATGTTGATGCGGAGGGACATCCAGAAACTAAAGCTATGCAAAACGCTTTAGAAGAGATGTATTTTTATAGCGAACCTAATTCAGTTAAAATTATTGGAACTTACAGCCGAACAAGAAAAAATTAAGCTTAAAAACATAGATTTTCTTGCATATTATTATGATTTATAACATATATATTTGTGAAGGGTCACACGGACGTAATTCTTGCCAATCCGGTCAGGTCCGAAAGGAAGCAGCCGTAACAATGATAGCGGGTTGTGAGGCCCTTCGTTTTAAAGTTTGAAAAAAACGAGATTTCAGATAACTAATATTGTTGAAACAAAAAATTACAGAGTTTTAGCTCGTAAATACCGTCCAAATGATTTTAGTGAACTAATTGGACAAGATACACTTGTAAAAACTTTTAGTAATTCCCTTAATAATGGGAGATTGGCACATGCTTTTCTTCTGACGGGCATAAGAGGTGTTGGCAAAACTACGACGGCAAGAATAATAGCAAAAGCTCTAAATTGCGTTGCAGATGGGAATAAAAAAGAACCAGCTTTTGAAATATGTAATAATTGTTCACCATGCAAATCAATAAATAAAGGTAATTTTCTTGACGTTATTGAAGTTGACGCAGCTAGTAGGACAGGTGTCGATGGAATCAGAGAAATTATTGACTCAGTTATGTATTCGCCAAATAACGCAAGATACAAAGTATATATAATAGACGAAGTACATATGTTATCCAATGCAGCTTTTAATGCTTTGTTAAAAACTTTAGAAGAACCCCCACAAAATGTTAAATTTATTTTTGCAACTACAGAAATAAAAAAAATCCCAGCTACTATAATTTCTAGATGTCAAAAATTTGATCTCCAAAGAGTTGATATAGAGACATTAACAATTCATTTAAATCGAATTTGCGAAGCCGAAAACATTTCATATGAAAATGATTCAATCTATCAAATATGTAAAGCGAGTGAAGGGTCTGTTAGAGATGCATTATCATTACTAGATCAAGCTGCATCACTATGCCAAGACGACATTAAAAATGAGATTGTCTTAAAAATGTTAGGCTTAGGCGGTTATGAAAAAAATTTAGAATTATTTGAATTATGTCTTCTTAATAAGTGTGAGGAAGCTCTTAAAGTCTATGATAATATTTTACAAAATGGAGTTCAACCTGTCCAAATTATATCAAATTTATTGGAAATTAGTCACTTAGCATCTAGAATAAGTGTTATTAAGTTTGATCCAAATATTACTGAAGCTTTACAAAAAAGCATCTCTGAAATTTCCTCACATGGTCTTCCAAAATTAGTTAAATTATGGCAAATTTTAATCAAAAGCGTTGAAGAGTTAAGATATGCTCCAAACGAACAACAAGCAGGTTCAATGGCAATTATTAAATTGTGTTATGGATCGTTAATGCCCGACCCTATTGAGTTTTTAGAAAAAATATCAAATCAAACAAAAATTAATTTAAATAGCGACAATGATAAAAATGTAAAAAAATCTAATATTGAAAACAACTTAGACGAAGTAAAAACTTATGAAAATCAAATAAAAAATGTTGATGTTCCTAAAACGTTTGATGAAATGTTAAATTTACTTCTGGTAAATAAGGAGGCTTTACTTCACGCTCAACTTATAAACAATGTACATTTAATATCCTATTCTGAAGGATTTATTAAAATAAGATTGAAAGATAATACAGATTCAGAAATCTTAAAAAAATTATCATCAACTCTAGAAAATATAACTAAGACTAGTTGGGTTATATCTCAATCTGAAGAAGAGGGTGAAAAAACAATTATAGAAAAACAAAATAGTGAATTGGATAAAAATAAAGAACAAATAAAATCTAATCCCCATTTTGCAGAGGTATTTAAACATTTTCCTCAAGCTGAAATTACTTCTATTGAAGATAAAGACTCTAATTAAGATTATACTTGGAAAATATTGATGTCAGAACAAGTTCTAGAAAAATTAATAAAAAAAGTTTCTAAACTTCCTGGTTTAGGACCTAGATCATCTAGAAGAGCAGTTTTATATTTACTTAGAGATAAAGAAAAATTACTTCTTCCTCTTATTGAAGATATGAACAATGTTGCTAATAATATAAAAAAATGTATTGAATGTGGAAATCTTGACGAAAATGATATTTGTCACATATGTAAAAATTCATCTAGAAATCAAAACTTATTATGCGTTGTTGAAACTGTTGCGGATTTATGGGCATTAGAAAGATCGAATGTTTATAATGGAAAGTATCATATCTTAGGTGGGGTTTTATCAGCTATAGATGGTATTAATCCTGATCAACTAAGCATTAATTCTTTAGAAAAAAGATTGGAAACTAAAGTATTTACAGAAGTGATTATTGCAATATCGGCTACGCTTGATGGACAAACAACTGCTCACTATCTTGCAGAAAGATTAAGTAAATTAGATTTAAAAATAACAAGACTTGCTCATGGTTTACCTGTTGGAGGAGAATTAGACTTCCTAGATGATGGAACAATTGCACAAGCTTTAAAGGCGAGAAACCTGTTATAGCTTAATCACTTAATTGTTTTTTTTCATTAACATCGATTGAAGTGATTACATTTCCTCTATTTTCAATTTTCCTATGCGAAATTTTTATTTCATCCAAATCTTTTCTTGCCAAATCAAAATGTTTATCTAACTTAAATATTCTATCAGATAGTAAGTTTAAATCATTACCTAATTTATCAACCTCAATTTGTATTTTTCCAGCAGTTTGACTCATTGTCGCGTCCCTCAGAATTGCCCTAACGGTATGGAGTAGAAGCATTAAATTATCCGGACCTGCCATATATACTTTTTTATTTCTACTTTCATTAACTAATTTAGGAAATCTTATATTTATTTCTGAATAAATAGATTCACTTGGTAAAAACATTATAGCTGAATCTGCAGTCTCACCAGGTAAAATATATTTTTCAGAAATATCTCTTATATGTTTTTGAACTGCATTGTGAAATAACTTTAAATTATCTTTCTTTTCCTGATCGTTTGTAGCACTTGTAAATTTTTTATAGTCTTCTAACGGAAATTTAGAGTCTATACAAATTGGGCCAGGGGGCTCGGGCATTTTAACTATACAATCAACTCTGCTATTTGACATAAGCGTGTATTGAAATTGATACGCATTTTGTGGAAGTGCATCCTTTACAATATTTTCAAGCTGAACCTCTCCAAAAGCACCTCTTAATTGTTTGTTTGATAAAATATTCTGCAAATCAGTCACTTGATTAGATAAAGAATTTATATTTTCTTGGGCTCTGTCTATTACGGCTAATCGTGCATGCATTTCCATCAAAGATTTTTGGGTACTTTGCGTTTGCTGGGTTAGGCTATTACCTATAGATGATCCAAAATTTCCTAACCTTTCTTCTATAGTACTACTTAGTTGAGAAACCGCTCCTTTTAATTCAGATATTTGACTTATTTCATCTTGTGAAGAGACGCTTTGATTATCAATATTATTTTTATTTTGAAAATAAGTTTTACATATTAAAAAAATTATAATTGAGAGAATTATAAGAGATATAAAAAATATTATTAAATATTTGAAATCCATTTTAACTCCATTTGTAAATAGTATAATATTACAAATTGATTATAAATTAACTACTATAAAATAATATATAATAAGGATTATCTTACAAATGAGCATCATGGAAATAATTAAGGTACCTAATCCATTTTTAAAAATTACGGCAAAACTAGTAGTTGATGTTAATAAAAATATTCTAACTATTTTAGATGATATGTTGGAGACTATGTACCATGCTAATGGAATAGGTTTAGCTGCAACTCAGATCTCAATTGATAAAAGGTTAATTGTGATGGATTGTGGAAAAAATAACTTTGAGCCTAAAGACATATCAGAAGAAGAGTATAATGAGAAAATTAAGAGCAAAAAACTTGAACCTTTTCCAATCAAGATGATTAATCCTGAAATAATTTCTTTTGGTAAAAACATAGAAGAAAGAGAAGAAGGTTGTTTATCTATACCTGGATATAACGCAAATGTAAAAAGGCCATCGTCTCTGAAAGTGAGCTATATAGACGAAAATAAAAAAAGTGTAACTCTTGAGGCTAATGGTTTGCTTGCAACTTGTATACAACATGAAATAGATCATTTAAATGGTATTCTTTTTATAGATCATATCTCTAAATTAAAAAAAGAAATAATTCTTAAAAAAGCTATTAAAGAATATACAAAAAATTAAAATTTTTAAACATGAGGAATAATTGAATATAATATTTATGGGAACACCCGATTTTGCAGTCCCTAGTCTAAAATTAGTTGCAGCTAATTTTAATGTCATAACTGTTTTTTCTCAACCTGCCCGTCCGAATGGAAGGGGAATGAAAACAAAAAAATCTCCTGTAGAGATCACTGCAAGAGAATTAAATCTGAATGTTATAAATCCTATCACTTTAAAAGATGAAGATATATTTTCTGAATTTAATCTGCTGAAACCAGATATTGTAGTTGTTGTAGCCTATGGCTTACTTCTTCCCGAAAAATATCTTAAAGTTCCAAAATATGGATGTATAAATGGCCACGCAAGTCTATTACCTAGATGGCGTGGGGCAGCTCCAATTCAAAGAGCCATAGAAGCTGGTGATACTAAGACCGGGTCATGTATTATGCTAATGGAAAAAGGTATGGATACAGGACCTATAATTTCATCTGAAATAGTTGATATTAATAAACATGACGATTCTACAATAATCCACGATAAATTATCACAATTTACAGCAGAGTTACTGGTTCAGGCTATTAAAGATTATAGAGACGGCGTTGTTCAAACCATAACTCAAAAAAGTTATGGTATTAAATATGCCAATAAAATTCAAAAAAATGAATCTGAGATTGATTGGAAATTAACTGCCGTTGAAATTTTTAACAAAGTTAGGGCATTTAGTCCTTTTCCTGGCACGCACACTAAATATTCAGATGAGATTATAAAAATTATCAAGACAGATCTTAGTGAAATTATTCATAGTTCTGAACCAGGAACTATAATTGAAACAAATCAGAAAATTATTATAGCTTGTGGAAGCAAATCAGCTTTAGAAATAAAAGCTCTCCAAAAATCTGGAAAGAAAGTTATTTCTGCCATTGATTTTTTAAATTCTAAAAATATTCATATTGGTGAAAAATTTGGAAATTAATAATACTATTAAATACGCATTGTTGATTGAATATAATGGCAATGATCTAGTTGGCTGGCAGAAACAAAATGAAGGTATATCTGTACAAAGTAGTCTTGAAGACGCAGCAAAAAATATTTTTAATGAAGAGTTTGAGATTCAAGGCTCAGGCCGCACCGATGCTGGAGTACATGCCCTTGGTCAAATTGCTCATATAAATTTACCAAAAGGTCATAGATTAACATCAAGACATCCTTTTTATATTATCTCTGCTTTCAACTCTTTATTAAGAGACAGTAATATAAGAGTGATTTCTACTAAACCTGTTAAAGCAGAATTTAATGCACGATTTAGTGCGATAAAACGTTTTTATAAATATAGAATTCTGTGTCGCGCTGCTCCACCTGGCTTAGACAAAGGGAAAGTGTGGCATTTTAGAAAAAAATTAGATATCAGTTTAATGCAAGAAGGAGTTAAATATTTAATTGGGAAACACGACTTTACAAGTTTTAGAACTATAAAATGTCAGGCTAAATCTCCCGTGAGAACTATAGATGAAGTATCTTTTTCTTGTGAGGGTGAAGAAGTAATAATGAGAGTTTCTGCCAAAAGCTTTTTGCATAGTCAGGTAAGAATAATTGCTGGAACTATTGTTAAAATTGGAGATGGCACATGGGACCCTGAAAAAATTTTAACTATTCTTAAAGGTAAAAATAGAAATTTAGCAGGTCCCACTGCTCCAGCAGATGGTCTTTATTTAGAAAGAGTTAAATACCCAGAGAATTTACTAAATGACACGTGGCCAATTATATACGACAGCCAATTATATAATTAGCTTTTACATTGTCATTGATAATGATCTAGAAAACATACCTAGACTTGCTTCTATAACGACTGATAAAAAAATCATTCCTGTTGCCCCCCAACCAGATAAACCAACCTCTTCTTTTCCAATCCTCCAGAGAGAAAAAGTTACCCAAATAACGACACCAATTCCAAAAAAAACAAAAATTGATGGAGGTAAAATTAATCCTAATATAGCAAAAGAAAGCATTAAAATTGCTTGAAAAGACTGTATCCAGTTAAACGGAATAATAAATTTGTAAAAGGCATCACCTTTACCAATTTTTTCAAAAATTGTATTAACTAATATTGAAAACAAACAAATATCTATTACTGTAATTAAAAGTAATCTTGGCAATATCCCACTTTGAAAATCTCCATCAAGGTTAGCTTTAATACCGTATGAAGCAAGTGTTGAAACAACTGCATTAACAAAAAATACAATCCAACAGCTATCCCAAAAACTATTACTATTTAAGTTAAAAACACTACTAATGGTATCTTTCTTTGACATGAATTTAAAAGCTGAAACAAAACCATCCTTTACAACCAAAGGACTAGGAGGTGGATTAATCAATTTTTTTAACTCCAAAATAATTGTATAAAAACGTATTATAAATATTTGTTAGTTTTAAAATATCATTTACCTCAACATTTTCATCTACCTTATGCATTGTTTTTCCAACTAGGCCAAATTCTATAACTGGACATATTTTAGTAATAAATCTAGCGTCTGAGGTACCACCTGAAGTAGAATTTTGTGGATTAAGTTTTACAACTTCTTGAATTGCTTTTTGAAGTGTTGATTTAAGTAATTCATCACTTGTAAGAAATGGTTCAGCATTACAAAAATATTCAAATTCATATTTTGTTGTAATAGAATCAAATTGTTTTTTTAACATGTCCGTAAGTGAAGCAATAGAGTGCAAAGTGTTAAACCTTATATTAAATCTGGCTTTAACTTCTCCTGGAATAACATTACTAGCATCATTATTTACATCAATACTAGTAATCATAACAGAACTAGGTTGAAACTCTTTGGTTCCATCATCTAAATAAACTTTTAACAAAGGTTCTAACATTTTCAGTAAAGAATTTATTGGGTTTTCTGCTAAATGAGGATATCCAACGTGCCCTTGTATACCTCTCACAATTATAGAACCTGTATAACTTCCTCTTCTTCCAATTTTTACTGTATCACCTACTTCGTTAACATTAGTTGGCTCTCCAACAATACAACCAGATATTGATTCTCCTTTACTTATTAACCAATCAACTATTTTTTTAGTTCCGTTTATTGCCTTACCTTCTTCGTCACTGGTAATAATGAGGGAGATACTTCCATAATTATTTAAATCTTTATTGAATTTTAAAAATTCTGAAACAGCCGCAATAAATGAAGCTATTCCAGATTTCATATCAGCAGCACCCCTACCCCACATTTTACCTTTTTTGACATCTCCACCAAATGGGTTTATAGACCAATTCTCAATATCGCCTGTTGGAACCACATCTACATGTCCACCAAAACAAATGTTAGGTTCTAAATTACCAAATTTGGCATATAAATTTTCAACTTTTTCGTTACCTTCTCCAAAATCAATTTTTGTACAAGTAAATCCCAAAGGTTCTAGATAAGAGATAATAAGATCAATAGATCCGTCAGATTTTGGCGTAATGCTCTCACATCTAATTAACTCAGAAGTTAATTCTACGGGATTTATTTTATCAGACATAAAAATCCATATCTAATCTCTTAACAATTCATTAACAGATGTTTTAGAACGAGTCTGAGCATCAACTTTCTTAACTATAACAGCACAATACAAGCTTGGCCCCTGTGATCCGTCTGGCAAAGGTTTTCCAGGGAGTGAACCAGGTACTACAACAGAATATGCTGGTACCCTTCCAACAAAAACTTCACCAGTATTCCTATCGATAATTTTTGTTGAAGCACCTATAAACACACCCATCGATAAGACTGCACCAGTCTCAATTACAACACCTTCTGCGACTTCAGATCTTGCACCTACAAAACAGTTATCTTCGATTATGACTGGTCCTGCTTGAATAGGTTCTAAGACCCCACCGATACCTGCACCACCTGATATATGAACATTCTTACCAATTTGTGCACAAGATCCGACAGTTGCCCAAGTGTCAATCATACTCCCAGAATCTACATAAGCACCAATATTTACAAAAGAAGGCATTAAAACGACACTAGGTGCAATAAAAGCAGAATGTCTTACAACACTTCCTGGAACTGCACGAAAGCTGGCTTGTTTAAATTCTTCTTTATTCCATCCAGAAAATTTGGATGGTATTTTATCCCACCAATTAGCTGGATCATTATTTACACTTTGTGGTCCACCTGAAATCACGTTCATATCATTTATTTTGAAAGATAATAATACAGCCTTTTTTAGCCACTGGTTTACTTGCCAATTACTCCTCCCTAATGGTTCTGCAACTCTTAACTCACCCTTATCTAAATAATCCAAAGCAGTTTCAATAGAATCTCTAACTTCTCCCGATGTGCTTGGGTTAACGTCTTCATTGTTATCAAACACTCTATCAATTATTGACTTTATTTTTTCAATATCCATTGTATGTCCTTCAATTTAAATTTTTATAACTTTTGGTTTAAGAATTTAGCATATTACTTAGGATAGATTTTATATCTGATCCAGTGAAATTAATATATTCCTTTAAAATATTGGCCTCATCTCTATTGAAATCATTTTCTATCCAAACCGTACTCATACCGAGCTCACTAGCAGGTTTTAAATTTTTTGCCGTATCTTCAAAAAATATACTTCTATTTATATTCTTATCATTTAATCCAAGTTTCGCTTTCATCATTAAGTAAGAGTTATGATCTGGTTTTGCTATATAATTTGAATCTTTTATATCAAAAATTATTTCAAATTCTTCAAATATTCCCATAGACGTTAATATATTCTTAGCATGATTAAATGATGCATTAGTATAAATAGACTTGTGACCTTTGATTTTACTTAATAATTTTTTTAATTCATTATCTATTTTTAAATCATCAAAATCTACATCATGGACGAATTGAAGAAATGGCTCTGGATCGATTTTTTTTTCAATTATTAAGCCTCTTAGTGTCAAACCATATTTTTTATACATATTTTTTTGTAATTCGAGAGCTTCATTATGATTTAGATTGAAAAAATCTTTTATATATATAGTCATTCTTTGAGAAATTCGTCTAAATAATCCTAAGTTAAAATCATAAATAGTATTATCAAGATCAAAAATCCAATAATCGTAATTTTTTTCAAAATCCATAGCCTGCAAATTATTCATTAATTTTAACTTTTTTTGAAATTCAATTTAAATCTTTTCGTATAATAGTACCTACTCCATGTTCTGTGAATAATTCCAATAATAGTGAATGAGACATTCTTCCATCCATAATTACTGAAGCTTCGGCTCCACCTCGAACTGCATCAATACATGTTTTGAGTTTGGGTATCATACCTCCAACAACAATCTTATTATTTATGAGATCTTCAGCTTGAGTGATTGTTAGTTCTGGAATTAAATTGCCATTTTGATCAAGAACACCTGAAATATCTGTTAACATAATCATTCTAGAAGCTTTCATTGCTGCAGAAATCGCTCCTGCAGCAGTATCAGCATTTATATTATAAGTCTGTCCTTCTAAACTCATACCAACAGGTGCAATAACAGGAATCATTTTTTCATTAATAAGGGCATTTATAACCTGAGGGTCAATTGTTTCAGGTTCACCAACATAACCTAAGTCAATCGCTTTTTCTACATTCGAATCAGAATTGTTATCTACTTTTAATAACCTTTTAGCAGTAATCAGGTTTCCATCTTTACCTGAAATTCCAACTGACTTAGCTCCAGAATTTGAAATAGCTGTAACTATTGATTTGTTTGTTACACCACTAAGAACCATTTCAACCACATCTATAGTAGCAGCATCTGTAATTCTAAGGCCATTTATAAACTCTGTTTTTATCTGTAATTTAGATAACATTTCTCCTATTTGGGGACCACCCCCATGAACAACAACAGGTAACATTCCAACTTGTTGTAATAATACAATGTCTTTAGCAAAACTATCAACATATTCCTTTTTGCCCATTGCATTACCACCAAATTTTACAACTATCACTTTATTTGCATAACGCTTCATAAAAGGTAATATTTCAGTAAGGAAGTCAGCTTTTTTTAGCCATTCAGATTGAATTTTATTTTTATTTTCACTCAATATTTTAACCATTTATTAAATTATAATTATACTTAATATCATAAATTTTAAATTAATTATCATTTTATCATTTTTATGCAAAACTTGCCAAATATGTCCTTAGTAAATCAATACCATTATTTTTAAGACTAGAGGTAATCATTATTTCAGGATAAGCGGCTGGATGTTTAGATATAACTTTGTTTGATACGTCTTTAATATTTTCAATTTCTTCAATATTTAATTTATCAATTTTTGTAAGAACTAAAATCCAACCAACCGCTGCTTCGTCTAGTTCCTTCATTATAAGTTTATCAAAATTTCCGATTCCTCGCCTGCAATCAACTAATAAACATACTGTTCTAAGTGATGGTCTACCCTTTAAATATTTTACAGTTAAAGATGTCCAAGATTGAATATCTTTTTTAGGAGCTTTGGCATAACCATATCCTGGCAAATCAACTAATCTAAGCTTATTGTTTTGGTAAGTAAGATCAAAAAATATTAATTGCCTTGTTCTTCCAGGTGTTTGACTAGTACGTGCTAAAGTTTTTCTGTTTGTTAATGCGTTGACAAGCGAACTTTTCCCTACATTAGATCTGCCTGCAAATGCAACTTCGTTGCCCTCTTCAGAGGGAATAGCATTTGGACTAAGGGCAGCAGCAATAAACTTGCATTCACCAGAAAATATTTTACGGGCTTTTTCAATTTCTACGTCTTCATATAACAAGTTTTAAAACTTTCTTATTTAGACTCTTTGTTCATTTTATTCATTATTACCCATTGTTGACATATAGAAAGTAAATTATTCCATGTCCAGTATATTACTAACCCAGCAGGGAAGGTTGCTAATAAAAATGTAAATGCAACTGGCATCCAGGCAAAAATCTTTGCCTGAATTGGGTCTGGCGGTGTTGGGTTTAATCGTTGCTGTAAGAACATAGTCACACCCATTAACAAAGGCCATATTCCAAGATTTAAAAAGTCTGGGAGCATAGATGTACCATAAGGTAATAGTCCAAATAAATTAAAAACACTAGTTGGATCCTGAACAGACAAATCTTTAATCCATCCAAAAAAAGGTGTTTGTCTCATTTCGATAGAGACAAATAAAACTTTATAGAGTGCAAAAAAGACTGGAATCTGAACTAAAATAGGTAAGCACCCTGCAGCAGGATTAACCTTCTCTTTTTTATACAAATTCATCATCTCTTGATTTAATTTTTGACGATCATCTCCAACTCTTTCTCTCAATTTTTGAATTTGTGGTGTAAGTATCCTCATTTTAGCCATGCTTTTATATGATTTATTTGCTAATGGGAAAAATAATAATTTTACAATTACTGTAATTGCTAAAATTGCTAATCCAAAGTTACCTAAATAATCATTTGCCCAAGACAAAGCATAAAAGAATGGTTTAGTAAGAAAATAAAACCAACCAAAATCAATCGCTAAATCAAAGTGTTTTATGTTATATCTTTGTTCATAATCATCAAATAGAGCTAATCTTTTGGCTCCAGCAAAAGTCCTAGATAAAAACTCACCTTTTGATTTTGATGCAACAGTTACTGCTTTACCTAAAAAATCTGTTTGATATTGACCACCATTAGAATTTAATTTTCTGTAAGTGAAATTATATTTCTCATTTTGATCCGGCAACAAAGCAGTCAACCAATATTTATCAGTTAGTCCAATCCAACCTCCCGATTCATTTGGTTTAATGTTTATTCCTTTTTTTCCTGCCTCGGTTAGATCTCCATAGCTTTTTTCAGATAAAGTTCCATCAAACACCCCAAGAGGACCTTCATGTAATACGAAAAAGTCAATCGTTTCTGGCTCACCTGCTCTTCTTATCAAACCATACGGGTATAATGTTATAGAATTATTAGAATTATTTTCTACCCTTTGGTTAACTGTTATCATAAAACTGTTATCAATACTGATATCTTGATAAAAAGTAATATTTTCTGTGTTAGACCACTTAAGTGTTACATTTTTATCCGGTGTTAAAAGATTACCAGATGACTTCCATAAGGATTTACCATTTGGAACTTTTATGCCGTCGGGGCTACTCCATCCAAATTCAATAAAATATGGGGAATTACTATTAGATTTTAATAATAATTTTATCAATTCACTTTCAGGTTCTAAAGTTTCTTTATACTGAGTGAGAGTAATATCATCTATTCTTGCACCTTTTAGGGATATGGATCCTGATACTTCTTTACTAATCATTGATATTCTAGGTACAGGCTTATTTGAATATTTTGGCTCTGTATTATCTGAGGCTATTATTCCATTATCTAAATTTTGTGGCATAGGTATATTTGAAGTGTCATCACTGTCTTTTACAATATTCTCTTGTTGATAAAGTTCTTTTTTAGGCTCAACAAATAAAAGTTGATAACCAATCAACACAGCCATAGACAAAGAAATTGCTGCAACTAAATTTCGAGTTTCTGGATTCATTTTATCTCACTTAATTTATAATTAATTTAAAATATATTTTAGATACAAGATATTCTTGTTTACCCTAAAGTTCGTATTATTTAAAGAAATGAAAAAATTAAATTATTTAATTGGATCATGACCACTTTTCCCCCAAGGATGACATTTTATAATTCTCTTAAAACCTAAAGAAGTTCCCTTCACCAATCCAAATTTAATAATGACCTCTTTTGTATATTCTGAACAAGTAGGTAAAAATCTACAATTATTACCTAACAAAGGGGAAATCAAATATTTATATAAATTGATAAGACTGATCACAGAAAATGTTAAAAACTTATTTATCATAATTTATCTAGACATTCTTTCATTTCAGTTTTTAAATCTAAGAAAGATGCTTTAATTAATGACTTTTTAGCTATTAGAATATAAGTGCAAGTATCATCAAACCAATAAGCTTTTTCTTTCAAAAATATTGAAATTAAAGCCCTCATTCTTCTTTTTGCTCTATTTCTTTTTACAGCATTCCCAATTTTTTTTGTAGCAGTGAAGCCGAACATTAGATCTAGATTATTTTGATCTGGTGGACTAAATTTTTGGAGAATAAAATTTTTGTTAAACGATTTTTGTCCAAACTTGTTGGATAATACAAAATCTTTCCTTTTTTTTAAGGTTTTGATTTTCATTTTATCAACTCTTGGAGATATTTAACTAAATAAAATAAATAAGTTTAACTTTGACTTTTTAACTAAGCAGAAAGCTTTTTTCTGCCTTTTGCTCTTCTATTACGGATAACATTTCTTCCACCAACTGTGGACATTCTACTTCTGTATCCATGTCTTCTTTTTCTAACTAAATTACTTGGTTGGAATGTTCGTTTCATTATAATTCTGTATTTGGGTACAGCCTCTAATTAATTTTCACTATTTTATTAGACACTTTGCCTTAGATAGTCAATATGATTATTTTTGAGTTCGTTCTGAAATAGTAGGAGCAGGCTTCATTTCCATATCCCAAGGAAAATATATCCATGTATCTTGAGAAACTTCGGTTATAAATGTATCCACCTGTTCTCTTCCACTGGGTTTAGCATAAACCGTAGCATAATGTGCTTTAGGTAAATCTAATCTTATAGCTTTTATAGTTTCACCCGTATCAACTAGGTCATCTACTATTAACCAATCTTGTCCATTGTTTGCTATACTTGATTCTTTTAAGACGTTAACTTCACCTTTTGTTTGTTGATTATATGATAACACACAAACTGTATCTATTAACCTTATATCTAACTCCCTAGCTACAATTGCTGCAGGAACAAGACCACCTCTTGTAACAGCTATAATACCTTTGAAAGGTTGCATATCAGATAGTCGCCAAGCAAGAGCTTTGCTGTTTCTATGAAGTTCTTCCCAAGAGACAGGAAATGATTTATCATATGTGTTTATATTGCTCATTTTTCTCATTTAAAAATCTTTATAATGCTTATTACACCAAAATTTACAAAATTATAATATTTATTTCTTACTTGATTATAATTCTTTAAGTAGATAACTATTGATTAGTTTTTAACAAATGCGCTCGTAGCTCAGCTGGATAGAGCACTAGACTACGAATCTAGGGGTCAGGAGTTCGAATCTTCTCGAGCGCACCAAAACCATCCGTGGACCGTGGTTAAGTGTCTGAATTCCTTGAATTAATTTTTAGGAACTCGGAGGCTGTAGACAAGGATGTATACAAGATCACCTCATTATTTATATCAAAGAAATGGTATTTATTACTTCACAAGACAGGTGCCATCAGACTTAAAAACAAAATTTAATAAGAATAGAGTGGTAATTTCTCTACGAACATCGTCAAAACAAAAAGCTATAGAATCTGCTAATAAATTAACTGATCGTCTTGAAACTTATTGGAACACACTAAGATTAGAATTGTTCCACACCAAAGAATTAAAGCTCAGTTTTCTTGATAACCAAAAATCAAAAACAGAAACAGTAAAACTAAGTAAAGCATTAGACACTTACATCAAGTTAAAAGGTATTGGTAAAGGTGAGCTTTTTCATCGAACTGCTTTAAGAAATATATCTTATACAATAGAATGCTTTGGTGACGTAGATATCACCTCCTTAAAGTCTATTGATGCTGCAAGGTACAGAGATTTCTTATTTAAAAAAGGATTATCCACTTCTTCTGTTAAACGTATATTTTCGTCCATCAACGCAGTGATCAACATCACTGTAAATGAATTTGGTATTAATATGAAAAATCCATTTTCAGGAACATTCATTCCAGACGACAATAAGAAAAAAATTAGACTCCCAATTCCAATTAAAATTATAAGAAATATTCAAACTGAATGTAAAAACTTAAACGATGACAACAGGTGGTTAATTGCCTTGATTAGTGACACAGGCATGCGTTTATCAGAAGCAGTTGGTTTACTCACAAGTGATATAATATTAAGTACAGAAATGCCTCATGTTAACATAATCAATCACCCATGGAGACGACTTAAGACCAAAGGGAGTAATAGAACTATTCCTCTTATAGGAGCTTCTCTATGGGCAGCAAAAAAAATCATAAGTGAAAACAACCAATTTGCTTTCCCAAGGTACACAAACGATGAAAAGTGCAATGCTAACTCAGCAAGTAATGGACTTAACAAATGGCTGAAGCCAAGAATACCAGATGATTGCGTAATTCATTCTTTTAGACATAGCTTAAGAGATAGACTTAGAGCCGTCCAATGTCCCTCTGATATTGTTGATGCGATTGGAGGTTGGTCAACAAAAACTGTAGGCCAATCTTATGGATCTGGATATACGTTAGAAGTTAAATATGATTGGATGAATAAGATTTAGTTAAAGGTCCTTGGTCAGGGAATCGTTTATTCATGAAAATCAGACACTTAACCACTGTCCACGGACGTTTTTGGTGCGCTCGAGAAGAGGTGTGATGCCTAACCAGAGCAATGGTTTAGTCTAAACTCCAACTATATCAATAGCTTAGCAAAATCCATGAATCCGTCAATGACAAAAGCTTGTCTACAACCTTGTCTACAAGAGATAAAGCCCATGATCCGGGGTTACTGCACCCTTTTCCTAATCAACAATGGTCAATGGTCAGGGGGTGATCTTCCCATTGACCGTAGTCCATGGAACACGGACCAGGGTTCAAGGATGGGTTGGTGGAGATGGTGGGATGTATTTATTATCCTAAAATGTCTCATTGATATAATCTTTACAATAAGTTTTTATGATAATAATATGCTTATATATAGGAGAATATTATTGTGATTAAAGTTTTATTTTATTTGTTTATAATAATTCAGTCCTCTACCTATTCTATCAATTATGTCTTTGCTAAAACCACTTTTAAAGGTGGAATAATAACCAGTAGTAAATCATTATCAACCACAAAACCTAAAATTAGAAAAGATCTTATTTTTGATTTGAACAAATTTGAGGATAGTCACTTAGATAAAATTATAACAAAAAAAGAGGCAATTAGGCTAGAGAAAAGAATTGGGTTTGGAGCACCAGTTGATAGAATTAAACTACATATAGGCAAGTCAAGGCGAGAAGCCATAAACGACATTGTTTTAAACTTAAGTAAATACAAAGACAATACTATATGGCCTAGGTGGACTAATGAAGCAATTCCTACAAGTTTTATGCAACGTGGAATAAAAGCTCATCGTATTAATTGCGATGATCAATCCTTTCTTTTATCCCTAAAGACAACGTGGCTAGAAAAATTAGTATCAAGCAAAACACCGCAATATGAGAGATTAGCTATTTTCTGGCTTAATCATTTTTCAGTTAATTTTAACATGTATAAACAAAAACATTCCTTTTATACTCATCTAAAAATAATAAGAAATAATACCAACAAAAACTTTGTGAGTTTTCTTAAGAATATTATTAGAGATCCAGCAATGATAGTATACTTGAACAATGAAAAAAGCTTTGCTCGAAATCCAAATGAAAATTTAGCTAGAGAATTTTTTGAATTATTTAGTTTGGGCGAAGGTAATTATACTGAAAATGACATAAAAAATTTTGCAAAGCATCTGTCTGGAAACTCTATAAATCATATTACGGAACAATACAAATTATACCAATACAAACAATCAGCTGAAACTTATACAGCCTTTGGAAAAAAATATAAAAATGATGAAGAGTTTTTTAAAATTTTAACTAACCATCCATCTTTTGGTGAGTATATTGCCTTAAAATTTTACCAAGAATATGTGGATTTAAAAAAACCAAATACTCAAGATTTATCATTTTTAGTATCACATTTTAGAAAGCATGATTATCAAATATCTGAAATGCTTAGAGGCGTATTAATGCTTAAAAGTTTTTGGAATAATAAACTATCGCTTGTTAAATCACCTCTTGAATTATTTTACGGTACAGCTAGAACACTTAACGTGTCTGGCAAAGATGTTAAAAGTCATTATAATTTAATTGAATTAATGGAGACATCTGGACAAAAATTATTTAACCCTCCAAATATTGCGGGCTGGTCAGTAGGTAAGGATTGGCTAAGTGGACAAAAATTGAATTCAAGAATAAAGCATATTTCGTCAGCTTTTCAAAATATTTTTAATAAAGAAGAAAATATAATGGATGCGAAATTATTTGGTGATGAAGAAAGTGATAAATATAATAATGATTTGAAGGCTTTTTTTGATAAAAGTAGCAAAGAACAGTTTGTAGTTGAAACAATTTTATTAGGTTATATACCAGATGATTTTGAAACTAGAAATTCTGTTGGCTTAAAAACATTTTTTTATAACGTGCAATTTATGGGGAAAAAATGGAAAGGCATTGAGATAGAGTTTGGTACAGATAAAAATAGTAATAAAAGCTATAAACAATTCAACAGGTTTAAATTTTATCATGGCTATAGTTATCCTGAAATTATTAGTAACTGGGATGCAGGTTCTTTTTCAGAATATAGAGCGACCAGACATATCTCAAGTTCTTTCCCAACAGGTCCCAAAATGAAAAGATTTAATAAACAAAATAGTATTACTAAAAAACTATTATATCATCTTCTTTTGTCAATGGAACATGTTCTAGAAAAAGATAAATATTATACTAGACTTCAGACTAATTCGGCAGCTAAAATTTTTTTAAGTGAAAGAGTTAAAGAAGTTAAAAAAATTCTCAACAAAAACTCAAAAAAACACTCTACAAAAATATTTTCATATCCTGCTAACTCCTATAATTTATCAAAAAACGATAATGGATTTAAGTGTGGAATTGAAAGATACGGACTAAATTATTACGAAATGCACAGCATCAAAACATTTGATACTCACTTTGATACTAACAAAATTCATAATATTGATTTAAAGTTGTCTGAAATTTTACTACCTGATTTAGATTTAAGTTTTAATAATGAGGATTACATAAATATATTAAGTCACGAAGGATACCAATTAAAATGATTCAAGGTAGAAGGGAGTTTTTATCTTTAGCAGGTTATACTTTTCTTTTTTCAGGATTTCCTTCGCTTGTTTGGTCAAAATTAAATAGAAAAATTTTAATTTTAGTTGAACTTCAAGGAGCTAATGATGGGCTTAATACAGTTATTCCATTAAATCAGAAATACTATTATCGATTAAGGCCAAATATTGGAATAAAAAAAAATAAAATACTGACAATTTCTGAAGATAACGGACTTCATTATAGTTTAAAAAATATTGCTAAAACATATGAAAATGGAAACGTTAAGATCGTTCAAAATTTAGGATATCCCCACGCTATTTTATCACATTTTAGATCAATTGATATATGGGAAACAGGTGGAGACGGCAAAAAACAATATAGAAATGGGTGGCTTGTAGACTCTTTAAACAAATATAGTAACAAATTATCTACAGATGCAAAAGGTATGTTTTTGGATAACTCAAATTCAATTTTCAGAGGTGGACAAAATGGGTTTTTAGGACCAACCGCTATAGGTTTAGAGCCAGAGGAAATTGAAATTAGAGACACTGTTGTTCCAGTAGATACAAGAAAAAGCTTTGGATTATTAAATGAAATAATAAAAAAAAGAAAAGAAAACTCAAGTTTATTAAAAACCTTAACTAATAAATTTAGTAAAGTTAAAAACAAATACTCGTTTGGAGGTGGTCAATTAGGTAAACAATTAACCAATGTATGTAATTTAATTGCTTCTGATGTATATATTCCTGTTTACAAAGTAGCACTAGGCAGTTTTGATACGCATAATAATCAATCAAACACTCATAGAAATTTATTAAGAGATTTAGATACCTCTCTTTCATCTACAATAAATGCTCTTAAGGATATTGGAGTTTGGAAGGATACTCTTATTATGACTTATTCTGAATTTGGAAGAAGAGCTAACGAAAATGGATCTAGAGGTACTGACCATGGTATGGCAGCTCCCCATTTTATTTTAGGTGGAAGTATTGAAGGAGGTATCACAGGTCAGTATGATGATTTAAGTAATTTGTGGAATAATAATATTAATTATAAAGTTGATTATAGGTCCATATATGAATTTGTTTTAAGGAAACATTTTAATATTGACGACAACCCTTTTTCTAAATTTGTAAACTCTGATATTATTTAAATTAAAACTAATAAAACATAACTTTTCACCACCCTTAGTACGGTGATACATGGGCATTGGTCCTTGGTTCTTGGTTCAAGGTATCATGAGTGTTCGATAGTTTTGTTTCACAAGGAAGTTATCTTTGGGTCTTTAAACCATGATAAAAGTAAAATCATCCAAGGACCATGGATCTAGGATAATGCTAGGATTGTTCAAAAAATAACAAGATAAGTGTCACAAATGTCACTGCTATTTATTAACTTTTTGTATAAAAAAAAATATATATAAAAAAGTTCCTAATCCCTTGTGACAAGTGTGACACTAAAATGGAACTTCACCGTCACTTAATGATATATATTTTAACCCTAGATAGCATCGTATTCTTTCTGATCTTATCCTTTTTTGTTTTGGAAAATGTCCTTGAGATTTAAAAAATTTATATATTGTATTTTTTTCAATTATTGTTCCATACAAACTTTTTGAAAACTCATTCGCATAATCGCACATACTGTTAATAGAAATTTTGTCAGTCTCTTCATTCGTTACTAATATATGTTGCTTAAAAAACTCAATAAGAGGACTATTGCGTTCAATATAATATTTAAGTGATGTTTTGATACATTCAGCATCTTTTAATCCTTCACTTTTATAGAGTTGGTAACCCTCAAAACACCAATTAAATATACCTTCAGATTCATTCCTAAGTTTGTTAGATAAATTTTTATCCATCTCTTCTTCTGAAAAAGTTTTTGTAAATTCAATAAGTTTTAGCCTTCTAAAAAATGCTATATCATCTTCTCTTATCTCAGGCATTTGATTCATTGCACACATCAACATAAACTCGGGGTAAAATTCAAACCAACTCTGATATAAATGTCTAGCTGTTAATTTATCATTACCAGTTATTGATTTTATAAGAGTTGTGTTTAATGTGGCTTCCTCAGGAAACTCAGACAAAGTTACTAATCTTTTGCCGTACAAACCAGCAATGTCACTTGGTATAGATCCATAATTTCCAGAAATAAGCGCTTTGGCGTTAATTACGCCTGCATAATCACCAAAAACATGTGACAGTGTATTTATAAAAACACTTTTCCCATTGGCACCAGGACCTACAATAAAGACAATAATCTGCTCATTTCTTTCTCCGATTAGGCAATATCCACAAAGTTTTTGGATATATTTTTGAAGATCAATATTTTGATTTGTTACCTGATCAATAAACTTAATCCATTCAGGACAATTAGCATCAGGATCAAAATTAAAACTTGTTTTTGCTGTTATTAAATCTTTTGGTTCATGGTTTCTTATCCTTGATTGTTTGAGATCATAAGTGCCATTATTTAAATTAAATAAAAATTTATTATTATTAAATTTATTAAAATTAGTATCCAAGTGATGTCTTGCAGTTTCCAACATCGCTTTTTGTCTCGTAACGTTTTCTGAGTTTTTAGCCCATTTTTTTATTTGATCCGAAAAATCTGGTAGACTAGCTATTTCAGCGTTTATATCTTTAGTTGTTTTTTCTGCCATTTTAAAAACAGACATTGTTTGATTTAGCCATCGTCCTTCTTCATATGCATACCAACATTTTTGTTCAATGCAAAAAATTGCCTTGCCTTTATTGTGTCGTGCAAATCTCTCTCCATTACCTAAATCAGCTTGGTTTTTTTGTTTTTATAGTAACGAATCAGGCTGGAATTGCCAAGGGTAAGTTCACCGTGGAAGCTTATAATACGGTCATGGCTAAGATTTTTTACGACCTAGAAGAGTTTAATGGCCACATTGATGATGTTCGCTTTTGTCCTTATCACGAGTATGCGATTGAGGAACAATATCGTCATCATAATCATCCTTGGCGAAAACCAAATCCAGGCATGATTACAAATTTGATTGAGACCTGGAATGTGGATGTAACGAACAGTTTTTTAGTGGGCGATAAGCAAACTGACTTAATGGCTGCTGAGTATGCAGGTGTACCTGGATTTCTTTTTGATGGTGATGTGGATTTGGAGACATTTATCAAATCAATACCTAACGTACAAAGGCTAAAATTATCTCTTACCAAGTAAATCACATAAGTTTATGATTATAGAAGAGCTTCTTCTAATATGAGCCGGTTAATGGGCTCGGAAGGAGGAAAACCTGCTAGTTTCGTGTCCTAATTCTGTCTAGCGGAGAACTTATTAAAATCTTTACAATAGACATGCAGATGCATTGAAAAGTTGTTTGTGATGATGGCTTGTCCAGTAGTAAGATCCTGCCTCACAGTCATGCTTACTCTTTTCGAAAGTGCGTTTAGTTTAAATGACTAAGGTTAAGTTTTTTAGTATGAAATAATTTTATTCATAATTTGTTCCAATGAGTTTCAAGACAATCAGATAATTTTTTGTTCTGGTGGTGTTATTAAAGAAACAATTATTCTATTTTTGTTATACCTTGTTTGTAAATCTGATTACATATACATTATGAAGTAATAATGTCCTTTTTTTATACAAGTAATGTGGTGATCTTCTATACAACGTTGTTTAAATTCTCCAAGCTACTAAAAATTAATTTAAGGAATTTAGATACTAAACCATAAGCCGGCCTCATTTTTGATACGCTCGAGAAGATTCGAACTCCTGACCCCTAGATTCGAAGTCTAGTGCTCTATCCAGCTGACCCCTTTAAACCCTTATTTTGTCACAGGTTTATTATTTAATGTTTGTACATTTTACTGCCTTACTGTGTCAAATCTGTGTCAAAACTGAGTATTCTCTGAGGTGTATTTAGTTTCTATTCTTTTAACTAATTGATATTAAAAAGAAAGAATTGGTGCGCTCGAGATGAGGTGTGATGCCTAACCAGAGCAATGGTTTAGTCTAAACTCCAACTATATCAATAGCTTAGCAAAATCCATGAATCCGTCAATGACAAAAGCTT
>ATWQ01000014.1 GCA_000421325.1 alpha proteobacterium SCGC AAA536-K22 | reverse complement strand
AGAAGGTGAGCAGAACCCCCTGTACTCAGTAGCGACTTTTTACTGTGAAAGAAACTGTGAAAGAAAACGTGCCTGTTGACACAGATTCAGGAATACATAAACTGAGGCTATTGCTAAAGTTCACCTGTAAGTGGTGCACTGTAGATGAACATAACTTCACTCAGAGCGCACCATTTCACACCAATATAACGTGTTAACATATTGATATGTTGTTAAAAAACTAAGAACCATAGACCAATGCACATTAACTAGGCTTATATCGTAGGGTTGTTTTTTAGTTGTAATTATCTATGCTATAATTAGAGCAGAAATGTATATTTTAGTATATGCTTAGCTTAGTTTGTTACTTCTTTTGAGCTTGTTTAACATCATAAGATTCTTTTCTTTTTATATATTCGTCTTCACTTAAAGCATGCCACCCAATACATTTGCCAGTAGGTGATCTTCCGCATCCACATTTATTTTCTTCAGTCATATATATCTCCCGAGACTTATAAATTATATTTAAGTATATATTACTTTATTTAAAGATGTTGGTAGCATTAACTTTAAATATATTTTTAACAAAAGATAAAAATAGATAATTTTTATAACCACTTTGATCGAATAATAAGAGTAACTAAAGATTACCGAAGTTAGTTCTTTACTAATATAAACACGTACACATACCCATTTATGAACTTACTAAGAGGTGGAGCAAAGTTGTTATCTTACTTCTAATATTGACTTATGATGTTTCTCATGGAACCCTTTTAGATAATTTGGGGGGGTAGAAGCAATGATTGATCATATTGGGCAAATGCCAACTGTTGCTGCTAAAAAATTTAAAAATAAAGAAGCACTTTGTTTTGAAGGTAAGAGTTTTACATTTGAGGAACTTTCAAAGTTAATAGAAAAATTCTCTTCAAGTCTAAGTTCTTTAGGTATTAAAGAGAAAGATGTTGTAACACTTTATGCTTCAAATTCTTGGGAATGGATTGTCAGTTATTTCAGTATTGCAAGAATTGGCGCAATAATAAATCCTGTAAATACTATGCTTACTCCATCTGAAATAAAGCATGTTGTAAATGATTGTAAAGCCAAAGCAATAATAACGTCCTCGGATAAAGTACTATCAATTATAAACATTAAAAATGAGACTAGTGTAAGTACTCTTATTTCATTTGGAAAAGCGCCACAAGGAGCTGAGGCGTTTAATAATCTAATAGAAAAGGAAACCAAACCTATTGAAATGCCTAATATTTCTCCTGAAGATTTATCTACTATAGGATATACTTCTGGAACCACAGGTCATCCTAAAGGAGCAATGCAGTCACATAAATCTGTTGTTATTAATGGAGCTATGACAAGCCAATTACATATGCGTGGACCTGAAGATGTAGTTGTGAGTGCACTTCCTTGTCCTCACGTATATGCAAATGTTTTGATGACTGGAATGATGATGTTTGGAACTAAATTAGTTTTACATCAAACGTTTGATCCATTAAGTGTCTTTAAAGATATTGAAAAACATAAAGCAACTATTTTTGACGGTGTCCCAACAATGTTTATGTTTATGCTAAATCATCAAGAATTTAAAAATGCAAATCTTTCTAGTTTAAAAAGATGTTACGTAGGTGGTCAAACAATGCCAGTTGCTACAATGGAAGCAGTAGAAAAAGCTTTTAAGGTTCCATTAATAGAATTATGGGGAATGACAGAAATAGCAGGTTTAGGATCTACGCATCCACTTTATGGTCAAAATAAACACGGTTCAATAGGGTGCGCAATGCCATATTGTGAATTAAAAATAGTTAACTCTGAAAATTCTTCTGAAACCATGCCAAGAGGAGAGGTGGGCGAACTAATGGTAAAAGGTCCTATTACTATGATGGGATACTTTGGTGATAAAGAAAAAACAAACGAAACTTTAGGACCAGACGGGTGGTTACACTCTGGTGATTTAGGAAAAATGGATAATGATGGTTATGTTTATATTGTTGATAGAAAAAAAGATATGATCTTGACTGCAGGATATAATGTATATCCTGCTGAAATAGAACGTGTTCTAGCAAATCACCCTGATGTAGCTTTGGCTGCTGTTGGGAAAGAAGCAGATGAACTTAAGGGAGAAATAGCTAAAGCCTATGTGGTTTTAAAAGGAAATACAAAAATATCCGAACAAGAACTTATTAATTTTTGTCGCGAAACTTTAGCGGCATACAAATGTCCAAGAAAAATTAAGTTTGTTAAAGACGTCCCAAAAACTAGCACGGGTAAAATTATGAGAAGAGAATTGTATACTTTGGATTAAAGTAAAAGTTAAAAGCCTTAGAGAAAATTAATATAACTTTATTAAGTTTAGCATTTTTTATTGGTTTAAAATTCTCGAGATAAATTATATCAATTTACGTATTGTTTTATCTAAATTTCCAAAATTATAAATATGATAATTAGAAAATTTTAATTCTTGGATGAACTTATCAACCTTAATCCCATCATTACCTAAATAGTTTATGGCTTTCCAATTTTTAAAGATGTACTTATAACTATCATTTCCACACAATTTTAGATACTTATATATACCTTTTACACTACACATAGATGGTATACCTATTCGAATATTTCTTAATAAAGGTAAGTTATTTATTGCCTTAGAGTCCATACACATTTGTGTAATAGCATTTTCAAAAATTTTAAGTTTGGCCCTGATTTCAACCTCTGTTTCATTCTGAGGATAAATTCCACAATCTACACTAATTCCTGATTTTTTTAAAATATTTGCAATCTCTTGATCAGTTTGGAAAATATTATTTTTATTTCTTGGAATAGATCCTCCAATAACTAGTACTTTATTAATTTCTTTTGATTTACAAAATTTCAAAAAAACTTCTAATTCTTTTTCACCCTTAATATTTCTAGCTGCTACGTGCGGAATTGCTTTATTACAACCAGCTTGTTGATTTAATTCATCACAGGCAATGGCAACTTTATTTAGGTTGTCTGTGGCTAAATGGGTAATATTAACTGCAGATACATTATCTACTGAGAAATTACTTAATTTTTGATCAGGTGTTTTTTCTGTAGATAAATTCATCATATAATTAATAACTTTTTTAATAAGTTTCTATGGCTGATTTATAGTGACTAACTATAAATTACTCATAAGTTATTGAATTTAATTTCACAATCATTTAATTTTTAAAAAATAATTTATGTTACTTTAATGTAATTAACCATGCCTGATGCAGCATGTTCTAGCATATGGCAATGAAAAAGCCATTTCCCTGGATTATCAGCTAAGAAAATAAGTTTAGATTTTTCATTTGGTTGTATTAAGTAAGTGTCTCTTAAAAGATAATTATTATAATTTGTAAACTCTTTAGAATTCACAAAAAAATGGTGACCATGTAAATGCATGCTGTGAGACCACCTAGTATCATTCCAAACATTCAAAATCACAACATCATTTTTTTTAACAGAAGAAAGGAGTTTTTCGTAATTACCAATTTCTTTATTAAAAGCCCATAATTTTTTGTCTTCCATTGCAAGAGCACGAAAATCTTTTTCAACGCCATCAATTTTAGCCTTGGTAAGATTGCCCATTGCACCACCTTGCATATGGATATTAATGGTTTTTGCTTTATTTAGTTTTGGTAGATTATAATTTGGACTAAAGTTTATTTTCGTAAATTCCCTATTTTTTGTATTAGCCTTTTTCACTTTCAAGCTAAAAGCTTTAAGTGGGTTTTTATTACTAATTTCAAAATAATCAACTTTAGAAATATTAACTGTATCTATTAACATGTCAATTCTTTGACCTGGCCCTACAGTAAAAGTTTCTTCTTTAAAAGGCTTTACTATTATTCCATCAACAGCAATAATTTTATTACTATTTAAACTAGATCTAAATTTAAGAACGCGTGCATTTGAAGCATTTATAAATCTTAATCTAGTTAATCCATTTTTTGAAATTTTGTATTCTGGTGATTTTTCCCCATTTATAGTAAACCAATTACCTATTCTTCCTGCGTGTGACCAATCTCTTAATGAGCCAAAAGATTTTTTATCGATTTGATAATTTTTATTTAGCCTCCAATCATCAGCCAAAATTACTATATCATCATCAAAATTATCGTCTATTTTATCTTTTATTATTAGAGGTCCATACAATCCTCTTGCAACTTGTTGCCAAGATTCAAAATGAGCATGATACCAATATGTTCCTGAATGATTTACAGGGAATTCATAAGAAAAAGTCTCCCCAGGTTGGATTGGATCTTGAGTTAAGTAAGGAACTCCGTCCATTTTATTAATATTTTTTATTCCATGCCAATGAATACTTGTTGGTTCATCTAAATTATTAGTAAATTCAATTTTTAAAACATCCCCAACATTTGCATTTAATTGAGGCCCAGGATTAACATTGTTATATAAAAGCAAGTTAGCATAAAAATTCTTGTAAAAGCTAAACTTCGATTTTTTTGCAATAATATTATACTT
The DNA here is from genome assembly GCA_000421325.1 of alpha proteobacterium SCGC AAA536-K22. Lineage (GTDB taxonomy): Bacteria > Pseudomonadota > Alphaproteobacteria > Puniceispirillales > Marisalimonadaceae > Marisalimonas. Next base: position 46,847 of record ATWQ01000014.1, on the reverse strand, counting down.
AATTATTTTTTTATTATCAGCAAGTACGGGATTAAGTTTAGTAACAATAAAGCTATATGATAAATATTTAATGAATTGTCTTCTAGAAATCATTTTCATTACCTATTGAATGAGTTAAAGAAGGTCTAATGGAATAGTTAAATTTCATCTAATGACAGGCCTTACCAAGAGCTTTAAGGCGCCAATAATTATATGGTAATGGTGTAATAAAGCCTGCAAAAAGCATAAAAGGGATTACCCACCAAGTAAGAATTGCTCCACCAGTTAACATATAGTCTGTTATATTCATAGCAACTTCCATAGAGATCATTGATACTAAAGACATTCCTACAGCTGTCCTAAAAGCTAATTTAAATAACATTTGTTTTGATAAAATAATTGTTTCAAGGATAATTGATGTGATGATACCGTTTATGACTGCCAAGGTCATAATCAGGGATACCGGCCAGTCTATTTCCATAACTTGAAAATATCCAATTGTACCAAAATCGCCAATGCAACAACCTAATAAACACCAAAAAGTATTTTTAGACGCTTTAGACCAAGTGACCTTGCAATTCCAATCAATTCCTAATGAGCTTTATGTTGACATGAATACCTCTTAACTTTATTTTATAAACCTTACACTTAGGGGAAGGTAAAGAGAAAAATATGAATATTGGTAAGGCTTCAAAACTATCAGAATTAACAGTTAAAACTGTAAGGTATTATGCAAATATAGATTTAGTAAAACCAAACCAAAGTTCTTTGACAGGTTATAGAGAGTACAGTGAAGAAGATGTTTTAAAATTAAAATTCATAGGAAAAGCAAGAAAGTTTAATTTTAGTATCAATGAATGCAGAGAACTTTTATCGCTATATGAAAATCAAAATAGGCCTAGTAAAGAGGTAAAAAAAATAACGTTAGAAAAAGTTTCTGAAATCGATAAAAAATTAAATGAATTAAAAAACTTACGTGATGAATTGAATTATTTAGCAAATAATTGTAATGGTGACGATAGGCCAAACTGCCCAATTCTTGAAGCTTTTTCAAAAAAATGAAGGATTTAGTTGTTTAATTTTTTTAATAAATTTTCAAGCACAACTATATCTATAATTTTAATGATTATATCAGGTTTCAGTTTTGTTGTGATGCACAGTACAGCAAAATATTTATCCGAAGAAATACATATTTTTGAAATAACATTTTTGCGATGTGCTTTAGTTATTGTGGTTTTAGCTCCAATGATGTTTAGAGAAGGTAGGGGAGTGTTTGTAACTAAGCAACCAAAGTTACAAGTTTATAGAATTATTACTAATTCAATTGCAATGTTATGTTTTTTTTACGGTTTAACTCTAACAACAATCTCTCAGGTAACGGCTCTCAATTTAACAGTTCCAATTTTTACGACTTTGTTAGCTTTTTTATTTTTAAAAGAAAAATTAAAAAAAAGAAGGGTAATAGCTTTACTTGTAGGATTTTTAGGTACATTGGTAGTTTTAAGACCAGATATTTCAATTAACTTAGGAGGTATTTTAATACTTATTTCTGCTTTAATTTGGTCAATTTCTCTTATTTTCATTAAAAAATTAACTGAAACAGATTCTGCTATTACTATTTCTCTATATGCGGGTGTTGGAATGATACCACCAACGTTTGTGGCAGCTTATCCTTACTTAACAATGCCTAACATAAGTCAATTTTTAATTATTTTTTTTATAGCTATTTCAGGGACTTTAGCCCAGACACTTTTAAATAGTGCTTTTAAAAGAGGACAATTAGCAGTTTTATTGCCTTTAGATTTTTTAAAATTAGTTTGGTCAATTTTAATTGGCTATACAATTTTTATAGAAAGTACGCCTTACAGTTTATGGTTAGGAGGTTTACTTATTGTAGGTTCATCATCTTACATTGCTTGGCGTGAAAGAAATTAAAAACAACCTCATATTTTTACCAATTGTTTTCCTAAATTAAGACCGTTTAAAATTTTAACTAGAGATGCAGGTGCTTTAGGAAGTCCATCACTTATGTCTTCCTTATTTTTTAATTTACCATCTTTAAACCATTGTGCTAGTTGATCATATATTTCTTGATATCTATCAAAGTAGTCTAGTACTAATAATCCTTCGATTTTAGCTCGTTTGACGAGTAAAGTTCGATTAATTCGCGGGCCATTAGGAATAGGATATGAAGTCATCCCAATAGTTCCACAAATTACAACTCTGGCATTAATATTTAAATTTTCCATGACAGCGTCAAATTGTTCTCCGCCTACATTATCAAAAAAATAATCTACTCCATTTGGAGCTATTTGACCCACAGCTGAACCAACACTGCCTGCTGCAGTTGTAACAACAATGGTTTCATTTGTTTTAGGTTTACATATGTCAACAAGGCCAGCAAAAGCTGTAATTCCATTAAGACCTAATGCACCAAGGTTGGCTGATAAAGGGACTTCATTTGGATTAATTTTTATTTGTATAGCACTTTTACTAACTACTGCATATTTTTGCCAACCAAGCCAACCGACAACATACTCATTTTCGTTAAAATCTTTGTCCTTAGATGATATAATTTTCCCTACACCTAAGCTTCTCATCGATCCATCTATAGCTACAGGCTCAGAATAATTTCTAACATCACTAATCCAACCCCTCATTGCAGGATCTATAGAGACATACTTAACATTTATAAGAAACTCACCATCTTTTAACTCTTTCAGTTCTTCAGTTTTTAATTCAAATAAGTCTTCAGTAACAGACGGATTAGGATGTTTTTTTAAAACTATTTTGGTATTAATTAAGTTCAAAGACATTTAACTTTTAATAATAAAGAAATTTTTTATACTTAAATTAAAATTGATGGTTAGTAATGTCATACCGCCCATCAATTTAATATTATAATTTAAAACATTCTAACTACGTTAGAGGCTTTTAATTTTCCAATCTCATTTGCCTTATTTACGACATTTTGAAAAGCTTCGGACATACCAATTCTGTCTATAATATCACCCATAGATTCAAACGAAGAATAATAATAAACTACATATAATGAATCCATTTTATCAGCAATTATTGGATATAGACCTAAAATTTTTGTATCTTCATCTTGACCAATATTTTCCACCTCAGAAAGTAACTCTATAGTCTTAGGAAGAAACTTTCTATCTACTTCATATTCTCTTATTAATAAAACACTATGTTCTGGTGACGGTGCACCATATATGGTTCTATATACTTCGGGTCCAATTAAATGACCAGAAGGATCATCATCTCTTTTGCTCATCATATCAATAATGTCTTTGTTCTTGCTCAATTCTGTAAATGATTTAGTAGCAGTAGTCATGTCAGGATATATAGCTGTCAACTGAATACAGCTATTCAATTCACCACCAACAAATGTTCCCAATCTGGCCTTTACCCCACTGGAGACCATAATATCTTTATATTTTGTCGCCCTTTCTAATGCTATTTTCGCTTTACCTAAAATTGGTCTTAAAATTCTTCTAGAAACTATTGCCATTATTTATCCTTTTTAAAATGATTATTGTTATCATTATCATGTTAACTAATTGTTTGTATAAAGAAAGGTTTTTAAAATTAATAAAGATTTTTGAACAATTTTTAATCATTATGATTAAAATTTTATACTTTTTAATTTAATAGCTGTTGAAGATTAACTTGTTAATTATACTAAAATTTAAAATTTAAAATTTAAAGGAGAAAAAATGTTTAAATTTTTAATATCTTTTTTATTGTTTATATTTTTATCAATAAAAAGTTTTGCAGATACTAAAATTCCATTCACATTAGATTGGAAATTTGAGGGCCCATCAGCCCCATTTTTTAATGCGATTGATAAAGGTTATTTTAAATCTGCTGGTTTAGATGTAGAGATTTCACCTGGAAAAGGTTCTTTAGCTGCAATTCCTAAAGTTGCAACTGGAGCATTTCCATTTGGTTTTGCTGATATTAATTCATTAATAAAATTTTTAGATCAAAATCCTGGAGCACCTGTAATTGCTATAATGATGATTTATGACAAACCACCATTTGCTATTATTGGAAGGAAATCCTTAGGGATTAACAGTCCAGCTGACTTGATTGGTTCAGTTTTAGGAGCGCCTCCACCTGATGGTGCATGGGCTCAATTTCCATCCTTCGCTAAGGCTAATAGTCTAGACATCAATAAAATTAAAGTTGAACCTGTTGGGTTTTCAACACGAGAGCCCATGCTAGCTGAAGGGAAAGTAGATTCAGTCACTGGTTATTCTTTTTCGTCTTATCTGAACTTGGTACGCTTAGGTGTTCCAGAAAATGACGTAACAACTATTCTAATGGCTGATCATGGACTTAATTTGTATGGAAATGCTATAATTGTGAATACAGACTATGCAAAAGCAAATAGTGATGTAGTTAAATCATTTCTTGTAGCTATAGGAAAAGGTTGGAAAGATGCAGTTGCAAATCCCAGCTCCGCAATTGAATCCTTAGTAAAGCGAAATCCAGCCGCCGATAGTAAATTAGAGGAAAGAAGATTTAAATTGGCATTGTCTGGAAATGTTATGACTGATTATGTAGCTAAAAATGGGATGGGTAATATTGATTACGCTCGTTTTGAAAAAGCAATTAATCAGTTGAGTGAAACGTATAATTACAAAACTACTCCTAATGCCAAATTATATTTTACTGATGCTTATCTCCCAAAGGGTGGGTTTAAGTTGAAGTAAATATTAATTAATTATAAAATAGGATTGGATTTAATCCAGTCCTATTTTAAGGCCTAGTTATGAAATCAAATATTAATATTGATGCTATAATTATTGATTCAGTATCACACACTTATAAGACTGATACAGGTTTATTACCTGTTTTAAAAAAATTAAATATCACTATTCCCAAAAATGGTTTTACAGCAGTTGTAGGTCCTTCAGGATGCGGTAAATCAACTCTTACAAAATTAATTTCAGGCTTGTTAAAACCAGATAACGGCCACGTTTATTTAAATGGAGAAAAAGTTCTTGGTCCTAAACCAATAGTTGGAATGGCATTTCAAAACCCAGTTTTATTAGAATGGAGAAGTATAATAAAGAACGTAATGTTGCCATTAGAAATTGTCCCTAATAATTTGAGTGAAATTGAAAAAGAGGAACGTGCAAGGTCTTTATTGCATTTGGTAGGTTTAGAGGGTTTTGAAGAAAAAAAACCATCAGAACTTTCTGGTGGTATGCGTCAAAGAGCTTCATTATGTAGAGCATTAGTTCATAAACCAGAAGTCTTGATTTTAGACGAACCATTTGGAGCCTTAGATGCATTTACCCGAGAAGATTTATGGCAAGTAATGCATAAATTAAGACTAGAGGAACCTTTTACTGGAGTTCTCATTACGCATGATCTAAGAGAGTCTATTTTTTTAGCTGATGAAGTTGTAGTCTTGTCTGGGAGGCCAGCTACTAATCAACACTCTTTGCAAACACAAAAATTAAAAAACCCAAAGCTTGATAGCCTGTTTTCAGATAATTCAATAGAAATGTTAAAAAATCTTAGAAAACAGATCGAAATTGCTCAGGTTCAGCAAGGAGAAATTTAATGAGACATATTTTTATACCATTATATGCAATTATCATTTTTCTTTTATTCTGGGAATTCATAGTTTGGGTAAATGGTTGGCCAAATTATAAGATGGCTTCGCCTTCAGATATATGGCCTGCATTTTGGAAGTTTAAAGCACTTTTTTTTCAATATGGTTGGGATACTCTTTGGAGGACTGTTGCAGGTCTTTTTTTGGCGGTAATTTTGGGTGTGTTCCTAGGAATGATTATGGGATTTTCAAAAATTTTACGTGAAGGTTTATACCCTCTTTTGGTAGGCTTTAATGCAATTCCTAAAGCAACAGTTGTTCCCATTATTGCTTTAATGTTTGTAGGGCAACATGACTTAAACACTATTTTAATTGCGTTTATGATTTCTTTTTTTCCAATTGCTGTATCAATTTCAATTGGGCTATCAACACTAGAACCTGAATACAGAGATATTTTAAGATCTTTAGGGGCGTCTAAATCAATTATATTTTGGAAAATTGCTTTGCCTAAAACATTACCTGAGTTTTTTGGGGCTTTAAAAGTTGCCGTTACCTTAGCTTTTATTGGAACAAATCTAATGGAGATAGTTTCTCCACATGGTAGGGGACTGGGTGCTCTTTTTGATAGTGGAAAAACAAATGCTGATTATCCTCTTATGTTTGCTGTTTTAATTGCTTTGGCCATTTTGGGCATAGCTTTATATTATATCGTTGTTGTTTTAGAAAAAATATTTGCTGGGTGGGCCGAAAGAAGCTCTGAATAGGCTATGATTTAAACATTTTTATATATGTTCAAATTTTAGACATATGTAAAACTAATCATATTTTGTGATTAAATAAAAATAATTTTTATGATAAAATTAAATTTTAATAAGGAATAAATATGTCAAAATGTTTAATACACATTCATAGTGGGCCTGACTTGAAAAACAAAGTCACTCTTGGAATGCTTGTTGCTATTACCGCTTTTAAAAACCAAAATGATGTTAATATTTTTTTAGCAGCAGATGGTGTTCATCTCCTTAACATTAAAAAAGAAGGTGAAGTTGTTGGTCAGGGGACAGGCGATTTAAAAAGTCATCTAGATTTTTTAAAAGAAAATAAAATTAAATTATATGTATCTGGAATGTCAGCAAAAGCTAGAGGCTATGATGATAGCTTGTTAAATGGGTTTAATGCTGAATTTGCAATGCCTGACAGGTTGTTAATACTTTCTACTGAGGCTGATAGTACTCTTTGTTATTAAAAATCAACATAATAAACAAAATATTATTTATGAATTTAATATTGTTGTGTTTTTTGTTTTCAAAGAATGTTTTATCTAATGATACAAAAACTGAATCTGAAGATTTAAAAAAAAATCTTATTAAAAATAAACTACTCTTAAACTCCTTTGGTAAATGTGAAGAATATATTAATAGATCTTCAGTAGAATTATTTTTAAATTGTGACAGTAAATTTAAAAATAAAGACATTAAAAATAAGTGAATTTAAGATAATCCTTTTCTATACTTTTTTTTTACTAAATTTAAATTATACTTAATTTTAAATTTAATAATTAAGTAATTATAAATATGTTAATGCAAAGTCAAATAGATACGTACGCTCAAAAAATATTAGATGACTATGACGCGGCAAATCCAAGTACAATTTTTAAAGATAAAATTAGAATGAGTAATGAAGACGCTCATCTAATACAATCGGCAGTCACTGCTTTGAGAGTAAAAAGAGGTGAAGAAGTAATAGGTTATAAAATTGGATGCATATCAAAACAGACTCAAAATAAAATGGGTTTTACTCAACCTGCTTGGGGGCGTCTTTGGAAAAATGAATTACATTCAAATGGTTCTATATTAAAAAAAATAAATTATGCAAATCCGGCTATGGAAGCTGAGTTTGGTATTATACTTAATAGGGATATAAACCCTAATTTAGCTTCGTTTAAATATATATTAGAATCGATAGAAACAATCCATCCTATTATCGAAATACATAATCTTGTGTATAACGGAGAACCACCTTACGGCGCGGAACTTCTAGCTAACAATGCAATACATGCTGGTGTTGTTATTGGTGACCCAATAACAAAAAAAAAAATACTGCAAATTACAGATTTAAAATTAATATTTGATAATGAAGTTATAGACACATGGTCTAACAAGAAATGGCCTCATGACATGTTATCTGAACTAGAATGGTTAATCAAAGAGCAATCCAAAATTGGTAATATATTAAAAAAAGGAGATTTAATTTTAACTGGTGCTTATGGGTTACCAATTCCTATAGATGATAAAGAAGTTATTGAGGTAAAATCATCATTATTTGGAAACGTTACTGCTTCTTTTGTAAATGATTAATTTATGTCCAGAAATTTTTAAAAAAATATGAAAAATAATAAAGGAAAAGGTATAATATTAGGATTGTCTAGCTTGTTATATGCAATCTTAAGAATGTCTGATATTATAAGTAATCCAATTTACATTCTAGATATTTTTATGGTGATAGTATTATTCTATTCAATTTATTTGATTAAATTTAAGTTAACTGATTAACAGGATTTAATTAATTCACTTAAAGCTTAAATCTTAATATAGCTTGTGATGTTTTATTATTAAAAAATTGGTATATTCTCTCAATTATGTGAATAATTTAATCATTGAAAATCTTCAGAAGTAAATTCATGTAAAACTATTCCTCTACTACCTACAACTTTGTTAATGAAAGTTTTTACTTTAGGGGCATGATATTTATCTAATAAAGTTTGGCATGCAACAAATGCTTTTTCGTCTTTGTATTCAAATAAAATTCCAACTCTAGCTACGCCTTCTTTATTCCAAATTCTAGTTAACACTCTTCTTAACATTCCAGCTTTTTTAAATTCCTCAATTACTTTAGGACTAAATATTTCATCTTGTTTAGTTGCATATAATTCAAGCTCGTTTTCAGACATAAATTCTCTAGTTGTATAATTTATTAGTTTTGAAGATGTCATTTTTATATCCCTTTATATTTCAAGAATTGTTACAGAAAACAATGTTATGTAAATTTGATTTTACTTTTGAAAAAATTCCAAGTTTATTTTAAACCTAACCATATGTAGTCATCTTTATCCATAACTGGTAAAAGATCCAAAGGGATCTCTTTTATAGCTTTAGTAAGCTCTTTTGCTTCATCAGGCATCCACTCTGCACTAGATAAAACCCATTTTTTAACTGCTCCAGTTTTTAAGCAAAATTTACTATCATGGAAAGGACATAAGAATTCATTGTCTTCAGTAATTTGCCCCATTTCCAGTGGTAAATTCATATGAGGACAAAGATTAGAAAAAGCAGATAAACTATTGTTATTTCTAACTAATAAAATTTCTTTTTCATCAAGATTCACTTTCTTTTTCTCACCATTTTTTAAATCTTCAGAAAGCATAATTTTATCCCAAAACATACCAGACTCAAATATTTTTTTATCTGTGGATACTAATGATTGTCCTTTCAATTTAGAAATTTCATATAATGTAGATCTCTGTGAAGAACCTTTTAATTTCACTCTTACAAAATCTTCGACTTCAGCACGCTCTTCGATTTCTTTAAAAGCATCCTCAGAAATTAATAATCTAGTTTCTGCTTCTTTATTGGCAGTTTCTACTCTACTTGCAATATTAACTGATTGACCAATAATACTTAGTCTTTGATTGCCAGCATTGCCTAACATGCCAACAATTGCTTCTCCATAATGAATACCAACTCTAACATCAAAATTAATATTATAATTATCTAAGAACACTTCTTTTTTTACGTCAACATCTTTTAAAATTTCAAGTGCTGCTTGAGTGCAACGATAAACTGAATCAATTTTATCATCTATGCCAAAAGCAGCAAGAAAAGCATCCCCAACGAAATTATTTATATCACCTCCATTTTTCTTAATAATAGTGCCCATATCATCAAAATATCTGTTTAGAATGTACATAACATCATAAGATGGTAATTGCTCACTTAATGGAGTAAAAGCAACTATATCAACAAACATTAATGCTAGACGTTTCGTGCTTCCTATTGACCCAACTGAGTTTTTAGTCATTTGATTAGATAAGATTAGATCTTTTTGATCAAGTAATAACCTCTTTAATTTTATATTGCCTTTAACTTTTGTTTGGCATGCCAAGCGAATGTTAGAAGGTAATTCAAGTTTATCTGATAGTGTTTGTTCTGAGTTACTTTTTGGAAATAAATTTTCTTCTCCGGAAAGTATCTCCACTCTACAAGTAGAACACATTCCTAATCCACCACAAGCATGAAGATGTTGAATGTCATTTCTTAATGAAGCTGTAAGGATAGTTTCATCTTCAGAAATACTTATTTCTGTATTGTCAGGTATTAATTCTATTTTAAATAAATTCAATTTTTGATCCATCAAGATAGAATAATAGGTAAAATATAGTAATCAAGACTTCACTTTAAAAAAATAATGAAATATTTATTTTGATTATGTATATAGCAGTAATTAGTATTAACGGATATAATTTAAATGAAATATAAATCACTTGAAGAAATACAACGAAATCCAGTTTGGATCAAATTACAATCAAAGGGTACAGCCAAAAAAGAACTCGACAAACAATTTCTATCCTTATCTGAAGAAGAAAAAATTGTCGCTATTGACCTCTTTGAGTCCTTAAAAGTTGTAATGGAAGAAATGCTTAAGGAACAAAAAACACATCACTAAAATAAATTGATGATTATTTAAAAAAAATTTATGAAACTAAAACTTAATATCTCATTATTTTATAAAATTGAAAAAATTATAAGATATTCTTGTTATTTAATAATAATTTTAACTATTATTCTAATATGTATTAAATTTAAAACTTAAAAATTGAAAATCTTTGATAAATTTATAATTATATACAATTATCTCAATATGATAGTTTTTATACCAAGTAAATTTATTTAATCGGAGATTAAATGTCACGAATTACAACCTTAATTTTTGCTATATGTTTTTTTAATTTTAAATCTTTTGCATTTGAACCATATTCTGGAATTTCGTGTCATAATTCAATTGCTAAAGGTAAAGTAGAATTTTTTTTTAAACATGATGAAAACTATGTATATGCAACAGCATATAAAAGAGTAAATGGCGAATTTATTAAAGTTGGGAATGTTGTTGGGCAAAAAGTGTCGTCATTTATATTATTTGAGGACAACACAATAGATAAAGATTTAAATTTTGCATGGCATATAGATATGGTTACAAAAAATTTAAAACCTTTCATATTAACGGTTAACAGTAAAAACAAATTCAAAATACCGGATATGTTAGAATGTATAAGTAAAAACTTTTGGTTTTGATTATTTAATATAGGTGTTCATATGGCTAAATCAGAAATTATGATTGATAATAAAAAAACAAGAGTTACACGCTGGTCATTTGAGCCTGGAGAAGATACAGGTGAACATATTCACGAATATGATTATGTAGTTGTTCCAATGAAAGATGGAAAACTTAAAATAGTGAACCATGATGGCGAAGTTTCTATATCAGAACTTATTGAAGGTGTAAGTTATTTTAGAAGTCGAGGTGTCAACCACAATGTAATTAATCATAATAATTTTTCTTTTTCATTTGTTGAAATTGAGTTTAAGTGAGCTAAAAATGACATTAAATTTTATATTAATATAAAGGTAATAATTATGCCAGAATCCAAACTTATTAGTTATATAACTTCTGATTTTCAAACTAAGAGTGATATGAAAGTTGGAGAAACAGAATGGGAAATTATTATGAACGAAAAATTTGAGAAATTTAAAAAGGCAGGGGCTATTCGACAAACTGTTACTCAAATCTGGAATAAAGAGGGAACTTTAAGATTAGGACATTTATGGGAATATAAAGATGAAAAAGCATTTGTTGAATGTCAGAAAATTTTTAGAGAAGCAGAGATAGAATTCAAAAAAAAGACAGGTATAATTTGGAAAGTTTTTTCAAATAGAGGGATCGTTTTATATGATGTTATTTACTAATAATGCAAACTCTAAAGTCGTCTCAATTTTGTTTGTTTTTTTAAATGTTTGAGTATACAAAAATATTCATCAATTTAATTTCAAAATATACAATCTTAAATATTTTTTTGGTTATATTTTTTTCTTATTTTAATAATATTTTAGCCTCTGACTTAGATAATCTTTTTTTTAAATTAAAAAACTCCCCTGACAAAACTATAGCAAAACAATATGAAAATAAGATTTGGAAACACTGGCTTACAGATGGCTCAAATGAAACAAGTAATATTCAAATGCAAAGGGGTGTAAATTTATTACAAAGTGGAGAATTACAAGATGCTCTTCAAATATTTAAAAATTTATCAAAAAAAGAACCACTTTGGGCAGAGCCAATAAATAAAATTGCCACTATTAAGTTTTTGATGGGCGATTACTTGGGGTCTGTAAATGATATTCAACTTACTCTACAATTAGAGCCTAGACATTTTGGTGCAATTTCTGGTCTTGTTCAAATTAATATGTTTTTTAAAAACTATAGTGAAGCTCTTAAAAATTTAGATTATGTGATCTTAATCAATCCTTTTATAAATATACAACAAATAAGACCTGATATTTTAAAACTTATAAAAAAGTCCTCTATATGATATTTTAATTTTTAATATTTATTAATAATAATTTGTTTGTTAAAGCTTGATTTTAAGTTAATAAAATAAACGACTATCTATATGAAATAATTAAATTTATAGATTTAAGAGCTTTAGTACTTCAAGTTTAGTATCTAAAAGTGTTTCAAAATCAATTTTTTGTTTTTCTGAATTTTCTCTTTCTTGTTCAAAACAACTAAAACAAAGCTCAATCTTTCGACCTTTTTTTGATTCAAATATTTTGGTAGGAATTGTTTCTTTCAAAAAATCAGGATGAGGATTTTTTGTTCTTTTGCACCACATGCATTTCGCATTAATTTTATTATATTCAAAAGTCATTTAAGTTCTTTTAGTTTATTATTTGTCTAGAATTTTCTTGATTTCTTTCAATTGTTTTTCTAATGAGGAAATTTTCTTGTACATATCTTCATCTGATATTTTCTTAACATCATTGCCATCACTGGATATTTGTTGCATTGCATCAACTATAATTCCTATGAACAAATTTAAAATTGCAAAAGTTGTAACTAAAATGAAAGGGACAAAAAACATCCAAGCAAGAGGGTATTCTTTCATGACTGGCCTAACTATTCCCATTGACCAACTTTCTAGGGTCATTATTTGAAACAATGTGTACATTGAATTGCCAATCGTTCCAAACCATTCGTAAAAACTTTGACCAAAGAAAGTGGTTGTTAAAACTGATGAAATATAAAAAATTAAAACTATTATTGTTCCGACTGATAAAATTCCAGGAATTGAAATAAATATTGCTTGTATTATCCTTTTCATCGAAGGGACTATCGAAAGTAATCGTAAAGTTCTAAAGATTCTAAAAGCTCTTAAGACTGAAAACGGACCTGAAGCAGGAATTAAAGACACTACAACTATTATAAAATCAAAAAGATTCCATCCATCTTTAAAAAATTTTAATTTATACACAGAGATTTTTACAATTAGTTCTATTGTAAAAATGCTTAATGCTATTTTATCTATTATTGATAAAAATCCACCATACTCCAACTTGATTTCAGCACTTGTTTCAAGTCCAAGAGTTATTGCGTTAATCATTATCACCAAAGTGATAAAAGTTATAAAAAATTTATTTTCTATAATATTTTTTAATGTGGTCATTTAATTGTAAAATCTAAATTAATAATTTAATTGTTTTTAATAAAAAATTAAGATTTTACAAGATTAATTAACTTTTAAAATAAATTAACTTGTTAAAAACTTTACCTTACAAAATTAGTTTGATTAAATAACTGAAATGAAATGTAAATTTAAGGACTTAATTAATGTATGTACGTACTATAAAAATAACTTTTAAGGATAAAATGTCAAAAGATATGTTTGTAAATTATACTGACACTAAGGCAGATTCTGAAGGCATTAAAGGTGGTACGTTAATGAAATTAATCTTCAGTAATACAGATGTAATTGCAACTTTATTTCTAATTTTCCCAGATCATAAAACTTTCATGAAAGATCATAATAAAGTAGCGGGTCCAATTATAGAATCATTTAAAGAACAAGGTCTTAAAATTGATTTAAATGATGGGGAAGTGATAGGAGCAACAGCAGTATCATCTAATTTTTTAGAAACTTTAACAAAAGAAGCTACTTTTTATAAAAATGATTAGTATATCTTTTCTAAAACTTCGGAAAACAGTTAACCTATGAGTAATTGGAAAACTGATTTTGAAGTGAAATTTCGTCTTGAATTCAAACATTTAAATGGAAAAAAAGAGACCAAATATAACTCTCTTATTGTCGAAGCTGAAAATGAAGACATGGCAGTTGAAATGATTATACATCAATATGAAAATAGTGAGTTCTTAATAATAGATGGAGTTAAAAAAATTTGGAACTATTAATAAATCAATTATCTAATGATGAGTTTGAAATTATAATTTATGGAGATCAGCAAACTAAACACGTAGTAACCTTATCTGATGAACTTTATTTTAGTCTTACCTCTAAAAAGATATCCAAAAAAGAACTTTTAAAATATAGCTTTCAATTTCTCTTAGAAAGAGAACCAAATACAACTATTCTATCTTCATTTGAGTTAACTGAAATTTCAAAATACTTTCCAGAATATTTAAAAAAGGTAAAAGATTTTTGTAAAATATAAATTAAAATTATCTTATTAACTAATAATATTCAGTCATATTAACTTAAAATAATACTAAATAAAAAGTAAAATTAGAGGTTGTAAAAGCCATTTGAAATTTAATTAACATCAATAAGCATTAGCTGTTACCACAGCTAATGCTACTAGGAGGTTATAAATGAAAAACATTTCTTTTATGATTAATAATTATTCAAAAATTAAGTCTTAATTCTGTATATAATAAGGTAACTTAATGGCACAAATTTAAAATATTAAAAATTACAAGGACTTAAAAATTTAAAGAAATAAGACTGATTAGATTTATAATCTAAACAACAAAGTTTCAACTTTATAAATTTTTGAGGTAATAAAATGGAGAATAGATTTAAAAATTGGCATGTGGGCTTAATAGAAAAAGTTCAAAAACTAACAGGACTAACAAATTATCAAATTATATGGCTTAGTTTTCTTGAGGGTTTGTTAATAGGTATATGTTTTGGTTATTTTATATTTAAATAAATATATTATATATTCTAACCATAAATACTTTTAGAAAATATCTTTATAAAAATCACTTTTTTCTAATTGTTTTGGATATTTTATACCAGTTATTGCCCTGAATTTTAATATCATATCTTCAATATCATTTTTCGTGAATTTTATTTTGACCCATGTGTTATTTTTAATTTTTTCTGTTTTTACACCTGGAAGGTCAACAGGCAACTTTGCCCTGTTAAAAACTGCGCATTCATATAAACTTTGATCAATAATTTGAGTAAAACTTAAAACATAATAATTATAATCTAATTGACATTTTCCCTCAATAAAATTCAGGTCATTAAACTTCATATTTCTACTTTCTGTTATTAAATTATTTGAAAAAATCAAAAATTTTGAGATATATTTTTTAAAAAAAAATTATTTATTAAAAAACGTTACAATAAAATTCTTCAGGCATCTTCTTTAGTTTTATTGTTCCCTCGCTCAATAACACTGGCCTTAATTTTTTTGTATTTTTATCTAGGTGCCATGCAAAATCCACACCTAGAAACTGATATTTATCTTCAAATAAAATAAATGATGAGGATTTTTGTCCAACGACTTCGCCAATAATAATAAA
Organism: alpha proteobacterium SCGC AAA536-K22; assembly: GCA_000421325.1. Taxonomy (GTDB): domain Bacteria; phylum Pseudomonadota; class Alphaproteobacteria; order Puniceispirillales; family Marisalimonadaceae; genus Marisalimonas. Next base: position 31,408 of record ATWQ01000014.1, on the reverse strand, counting down.
GTTTCCTTTAACCTTTTTGTAAACATGAGAAAATAAATCATTTTCTTCATTTTTAAATCTAAACTCTAATAAATTAGATTTTTTATTATTATAACAATTTAAATTAGTAAACTCTTCTTGGGCATTTAATTTTGTAGTAAGTACAAAAATAAAAAGTAATAACAATTTAATTATAGTATTCATTGTCTTTATAAATCATACTTTTTAATAATATTCAATTAACTAAAGTTCATCTTAGGAGTTTTAAGTGGATAAATTAACCGAGCGTCTTTCAAAATGTTATGCTAGCGCTGTTCACGACGTACTGAGGGAAAAAGGATTTGGTAATTGCGTTCTTCCTCCAGAAATTCAGGCTTTAAAAAGGGGGCAAAAATTATTTGGAGAGATTTACACTGTTTCCGGTCATATTGACTATACACTTTCAAGGCATGAATCACTCCTGTTGTGGTCGCAAGTGTTATCAAAAGTTCCAAATAAAAAAGTTATTGTGTGTCAACCTAATACACATTCTGTTGCTTTAATGGGAGAGCTATCAGCTCGTGCTCTAATGGTTAAAGAAACTAAAGGTTATTTAATGGATGGTCATTGTAGGGATGTTGAAGAAATAATAGAGGCAAAATTCCCAGTTTTTTGTAGATTATCCACTGCAGCAGATATAGTAGAAAGATGGAAATATGACACTCTTGGCATGCCAATAACTATTGGAAGTGTTACAATTTGTTCAGGGGACTTCATAATTGCTGACATGGATGGAGCGGTAATCATACCTAAAGAGGTTGCTGAAGAGGTGATAACCAAAACTGAAGAGGTAATGTTCACAGAAAGTGAAATGAGAAAAGCAATTTTAAGTGGAATGGATCCAGAGCAAGCTTATCTAAAGTTCAAGAAATTTTAAACTAACGAATGTTTTATAAATATTTTATTTTTAGTGTTCTATTAAATTATGGTTATTAATAGAAAAAATATATGGTCTTTGTCGTGGCCTTTGATAATCGCAAATTTCACAATACCATTAGTTGGATTAACAGATACTGTTATTATGGGACATATGCCTGATAGTATTTATATTGCTGCAATTGCCATAGGTGGAATTGTTTTTAACTTTATGTATGCAGGTTTAAATTTTCTAAGAATGGGGACTACTGGGATTGTTGCTCAAAAATTTGGAGCAAATGACTTTGAAGAAGTTTTCTTTAGCTTACTTAGACCATTAATTATAGCTTTTACAATTGGTGTGATATTGTTTTTGCTTAAAAACTTTTTATATGACTTATCCGTTTTTGTTTTAACACCTAATAAACAAGTCCAAGAATTCTATAAAGAATATCTATTTGTTAGGATGATTGGCTTGCCAGCAGGATTATTAAATATTGTATTTCTGGGCTGGTTTTTTGGAATGCAAAAAACAAAATCAGTTATGTTACAATTAGTTACAATTAATCTGGTAAATGTTACTGCGTCACTCTATTTAGCGGTTTTTCTTGATTATGGTATATTTGGCGTTGCCTTAGGAAGTGTTTTGGCTCAGTGTTCTGGGCTTATTTTATCAATCATAATCTTCATGAATTACTTTTATAAGCTTAATTTTAGTTCATTTAAACTTAATAAAATAGTTGATTTGGTTGGTTTTATAAACTTATTTTTAATTAGTAGACATTTATTTTTAAGAACTATGTTATTAGTTGCCGTTCAAGCTTATGTTATTAAAAAAGCTGGATTTATAGGTGTTGATCAACTTGCTACTATTGAAATTTTACTAGTTATCTTTAGTTTGTCATCTTACTCTTTAGATGCTTTTGCTCACTCCGCTGAATCAACTGTTGGTGTATCAATAGGATCAAAAAATAAGGGTAATATTTTTAAAGCAATTAGAACGACAACAGAGTTAGCTTTGATTTTTTCAATTGGTATAGGAGTGATTTTGTATGTGTTAAACGTCTATATAATTGCACTTTTTACGGATATAACAATTTTAAGAAATTTAACAAATGAATTGTGGGGATTAGTTGTCATAACACCTTTTATTTCAATGTTGGCCTTTCAATTAGATGGTATTTTTATAGGGGCAACGTTAGCTAAGGAAATGAGAAATTGTATAATTTTCTCATCCATTATTTTTTATTTAATTTTAGAATATTTTATTACAGATAATTTAGATTTAAAAACTTTATATTCATGCTTTCTTCTTTTTTTAATTTTAAGAGGTGTCTTTTTAACTATTTATTTACCTCGAGTATTTAGGTTGGTTAAAAATTAAATATATATTCCAAAAAAATTTTAACTTAATAATAAGAAACAATATTTAGGTAAATAAATTAATGCGAAATGAAGAAGATTTTAATAAATTATCATTTAGACGTTTACTTTTAGTTATGGTTTTCATATCGATATTAATATCTTTAATTCCCAATATTTTTAACTTTGAAAAATATTATGGCCTAAGTCGCTTTGTTGACCAGGGTGTTATAAATGCTTACTTAGACAATAAGTTTGAGTTATATTTAACAATATTTATGTCTATTTTTTCTTTGACAAGTTTTATCTTAATTTATTTTTTTATACCTTTAGGAAATTATTTTTTCTTAATATATTTAATATTTAATTTTATTATTATTGTTTTAGGAGGGGACGAAATTAATTATGGATATTTATATCCATTTGAATGGTTTAAAAATGTATTAGAAGCTCTTTTATTATACTGGATGTTTTTTGGAAATGTTAAAGAATACTTTCATTTCAAAAAAAAGATTTCTTAAAATTAGAAAGGATATTTTATGGAATTCAAATTAAGAAAAGTAATTTTATTAAAAGAAGAAATTTTTCATGAAAATGGACCTGTTCAAACTATACCAAGGGTAAGGGGGGCTGCTATTGCTATTGTTTCTAATCCTTATGCAGGCGTATATCATAAAGATTTACAATCAGGAATGGAAAACCTTAAAGAACTAGGTTTGATTTTAACTGATCGACTAATATCGTCTTTAGGTGGTATTGAGGGGATTGATGGATACGGAAAAGCAGCTGTTGCTGGTGAAAATGGTGAATTAGAGCATACTGCTCTATGGCATGTGCCAGGTGGATATGCAATGCGACAAAGACTCAGTAATTCTAAAGCAATAGTCCCTTCAGCAATGAAAGTAGCAGGCATGGGATCTTCAATTGACATTCCGTTGGGGCATACCAATGCAGCTTATGTTAGAAGTCATTTTGATGCATATGAAGTAAATGTAACAGATAGTCCACGAGCTAATGAAATTATGTTTTGTATCGCAATGACTAAAGGACCTAGAGTTCACAATAGAATGGGTGGGTTAGAAGCAAAAGATATTTTAGGTGAAGATGGTTTGAGATAATAAAATAAATCATGTGATTTTGTGAATGTAAGTTTCATCGTATCTCTGAGAAAGATATTCACCAGCTAAGAGGTTTCTTTTATCCGAGATAATAGTATCGTATTGAGGATTAAAGAAAAAAGGTATTGAAAATCGCTCTTTATTTGTTCCTATTACTTTATGGGGTGTAGCTTTAATTTTTTTACTTGACCAAATTTCCAGCATGTCTCCAAAATTTATTATAATTTCGTCTTTTTTTGCAGTTACCGCTTCCCATTTTTTTGAGGGCAATTCTACTTCTAACCCTGGTGTTCCGTCTGTAAATAAAAGTGTCAAACAGCCGTAATCGGTATGAGGAGCTATTCCAAAATCAATATCTGTGAGATCTTCAGATCTTTTTGGATAATAATTACATCTTAGAAGTGCCATAGGAAGATCAAACTTATCTGCAAAGTAATTATTTGAATAGTTAAGTGAAATTTCAATTTGTTTCAAAATTGAAATTGAAATCTGACTACATATTTTGTAAAAATCCATAATGTTTTTTTCAAATGAAGGTATTTTATCTGGCCAAATATTTTTTGAATAATAGGGTAAATCTTGAAATTTATGTTCAATGTTAATGTTTGGTCCACAATCAAATATTTCTTTATTATCGGGATTAAAATTTGAGTTAACTTGTTCAGCTTTAATGCCACCCCATCCTCTATTTGAAGAAGTTTTGGACATGTTTACCTTATTTTTTTCTTCAAAACTTTGTTTGAAAAAATCTTTGTATAAGGTAAAGACATTTTCAAGTTTATTAAAGTTAATAGGATAGTTTTTCATTATTAAAAAACCATATTCATTAACAGCAATTCTCAATTTCTTTAGTTCTTCGTAATTATCGTCTTTGTTATTATTACATAACAAATAATAATCTATTCTAGGGATTTGATTTGACATAAAATCACTCTTTATAAATATGCATTTATTTTATAAATTTTTTTTTTTTTGTGAAGTACTATTTAATTGTTTTAGTATTAATAAAATCATTGGCTTTCCCAAAGATTAATTCTTTTCTATCAGTATTCATCCTTTCTAAGGATTTTACTAAAATTGCAAGTCTTGGATTACTTTTGAAAAAAGAAAGATTATCGTTCATAAACTTCCAATATAATCCATCTACAATATCACACCAGTCGTCTTTCTTATAATTACTCATTTTTAAAATATAATTTGAACCACAAGAATATGGTTTTGTCGCAAATATACCTCCATCTGCAAAAGTTCCCATCCCATAAACATTTGGAACCATTACCCAATCTGAAGAATCTACAAACATTTCCATAAACCATTTATAAATTTCATTTGGATGTATTTTAGATAGATTCATAATATTACATATCACCATTAATCTAGGAATGTGGTGGGTATATCCGAATTTAATACAATCTTTAATTGCATCATCTAATGGATCAATTCCTGTAGTTCCTTCATACCAATCTTTTGTTAATTTTTTTTGATGGTTCCAGTAATTTGAATTAATTTCTTCATTACCTCTATTATGGTAGATACCTCTTATAAATTCTCTCCATCCAATAATTTGACGAATAAACCCTTCTAGAGAATTGATAGGAATAGACTTAATTTTAGAAAATTCTAAAGCTTTTTTGATTACTTCGTCTGGAGTTAATAACCCCATATTAAGAATTGGGCTAATGGCACTGTGAAAAAGAAAATTATTTTCCGATCTTATTGCATCTTCATAATTACCAAAATTTGAAAATTTATTTTCAAAAAAATTATCTAACCAAATCAGTGATTCTTGTCTGTTTGTTGGCATCCACAAATAATCTGTTGACCCTGGATGGTCATGAAAAAAAAGAATTTATTTTTAATTTTAATGATTTAAATTTTTTGTCATCTTGGATTGGAGGTATTTTAGGTATATCGATATTTTTTGGTATTTTTTTTCTATTATCCTCGTCATATGACCATTTTCCGCCTACAGGTTTATTTTGTTCATCAATTAAAATTGACATTTTTTGACGAATTTTTTGATAAAAACTTGCCATTCTTATTAATTTTTTTTGACTTTTTAAAAAATCTCTAAATTCTAATCTTGAGGTAAGAAACATTGGATTGTTGATGATTTCGTAATCAAGTTTGTTCTCTGAGATGAAATTATTAAATTTTGTCTCAAAAAAATGATCTTCAATTTCAAAAAATTTAATTGAAGTGATCTTCATCTTTTTAATTACTTCTAAAACTTTATCTTCAAATTTATCCTTAAAGTTATCATCTTCAATAGAATGATAAAATATCTCATATCCATTTTTAACTAAATCATCCCTATATTGTCTCATTGACCAAAGAAACAATAAAATTTTTAATTTATGATGCTTATGCTCAGTAGTTAAGCCAAAGTCTTCAGCCATAAATATTTTATTAACATTAGTTTTTTTAATATGTTCTATAGGAAATAATTGATTGCCAAGAATTACCAAAATTTCATTTTCAGACATTTATTTTTACTCGTATACACTTAAATTTGTAGTATTTGATTTTATAAAATCCCAATCATATTTTACTCCTAATCCAACCCCATCAGGAACAGAAACATAACCATCATTATCGATACAATTAATCATGTCTGTGTAACCACATTTATAAACAGGGGCCATAGTGTTTGGACAATCAGGTCCAACAAGAGCTACCTCGTAGTAGTTTGAGTTTCTAGTTGTGGCCATTACATGTCTATGAGCAGGGCCACAAGCATGTATTTCTACATCTATTCCAAATGCCTCTCCCAAATGTGAAATTTTCATTGCGCCTGTTATTCCCATATCATATTCAGGGTCAGATCTTAAAAAATCAGTCCCTCCAGCAATTAAAAAATCACACTTAGTTTCTATACCTCTAATATGCTCTGTTTGTAAAATTGGTGTTTTTAACATCTCTCTTAGACGTTTATGAGAAAAAGCTGACACACCACTATCCCTGTAAGGATCTTCTAACCAAAAAAAGTTTGCTTCATCGCATGCTCTTCCAACATATAGGGCATCAGCAAAGGTTCTAAGTTGACATGCAGGGTCAAGCATTAAGGTCATCTTATCACCTACTTTTTTAGCTACATGTAAAACGTTCTCAGATTCTTCTTTTCTGTCTCCTTCATGCCAACCATGGATTTTAAATGCTTTATATCCCAATTCAAAACATTGCTCAGCAAAATCACCAAAGGCTTCCTTGCAATCTAGTCCTCCATTTCTATCACCATGATAAGTGCTAGCATATGCAGGAAGACGTTTCCTATAACTTCCAAGTAATACTCCAACTGAACAATTTAATTTTTTTCCTGCCCAATCCCACAATGCGATATCTAAAGGACCGTGACCCATATGATCAAATTGTCTAAGCTCCCTTTTAAAGTCGTCATAGATTTTTTCTCTTTCATCAGCATTATAATCTAATAATTTGGGAGCTAACATTTTTGATTGTGCGCAAGCTACTTGATTTCCTCCCCAATGGGTAACGTATTCTCCTCTACATCCGTCTTTGGTTTCTATAACAATTGCATATTTATCTAGTTTTATAAATTGGTCTTTTGCATAGCCAACCGCACCTATAGTATTTGCATTAGTCAAAAGACCAAGATTATTTGCAATATGAGTGAATTCATGTATTTCAACTCTGCTAATTTTGTTCATGATTTTTCCTAATAAAATTTGAATAGACAAAATTTGAAAAACTTATATGTTTTTTTTCTTCATAAAGCTTATAATATATAATAATTTAAAAATACTTATTACCATGATGTATGTAAAGGATATTCAATGAATTTAAACGATTGTTACAACTTTCAAGACTTTAGAAAATTAGCAATGAAACGCCTACCTTCGCCAATTTTTCATTACATTGATGGGGCTGCTGACGACGAGGTTACTTACAATAGAAACACAGCAGCTTACAATGATGCAGATTTAATTCCTAATGTTTTAAGAGGTGTTGAAAATGTTGATTTATCAACAACTATTTTTGGTAAAAAACTTGATTTACCATTTTATTGTGCTCCAACAGCTTTACAAAGGTTATTTCATTATGAAGGTGAGAGGGCAGTTGGAAAAGCAGCTCAGAAATTCGGGACTATGTTTGGAGTTTCATCTTTAGGAACAGTAAGCGTTGAAGAAATTGCTTCTATAGTTTTAACCCCAAAAATGTTTCAATTTTATTTCCATAAAGATAGGGGGTTAAATGACAGTATGCTTGAGAGAGTTAAGGCTGCTAAATTTGATGTTTTAGCATTAACTGTTGATACTATTACAGGTGGTAACCGCGAAAGAGACCTAAGAACGGGATTTACATCTCCTCCTAGATTAACTTTATCTAGTTTATTTAGCTTTGCATCTAAGCCAATGTGGGCAATAAATTATTTAACTAAACCTAAATTTGAATTACCCCAATTACAAGATCACGTAAGTGAAGGAACTAATACTGCAACTTCAATTGGATCATATTTTTCATCAATGTTGGACCAATCAATGAATTGGAAAGATGCAGAACGACTTTGTTCAAAATGGGGAGGACATTTTGCCCTTAAAGGTATTATGAGTGTAGAAGATGCTAAGAAAGCTGTAGATATTGGTTGTACGGGAATTATGGTTTCCAATCATGGTGGTCGTCAATTGGATGGCGCTAGAGCACCATTTGATCAATTAGCAGAGATTGTTGATGCTGTGGGTGATAAAATTGATGTTATTTGTGAAGGTGGCATTCAAAGGGGTACCCATATTTTAAAAGCGTTATCTGTTGGTGCCAAAGCTTGTTCGGGTGGCAGAATGTATTTATATGCTCTGGCTTCTGCTGGTCAAAAAGGTGTAGAACGTGCTTTGAGTTTATATCAAAGTGAACTTGAAAGAGACATGAAGTTAATGGGATGTAAAAGTATAAAAGAATTGAATAGATCTAATATTAAGTTCAGATAAATTTAAAATGATATGAAAATTTTTAATAATGACCTGAAACTATTCTCAAAAATATTTTTAATTAGTTCAGTTCCCGTGACATCTTGGAGCGCCCAAAAACCAAACATATTTTTTCCTAAATTTGAAACTTTTTTCTTTCTTTGCCTTGGACTATTTATATTTGGTTTAGGAGAAAGTATTTTGGTTGTTTCTCAAAATGGGGTTACTCCGTGGACTGTCTTAGCAGAAGGAGTAGCTAAAATAATAAATATAGGTATAGGGTTATCTACCTTTATAATTAGCTGTATTGTTTTGATTTTTTGGTTGCCATTAAAACTTAAGCCAGGATTGGGGACTATAATGAATATTTTCATTATAGCACTCACAATGGGGGGGACAATTCCATTTCTTTACTTTTTAAATGAGATTTTTCATCCTATTTTTCTATCTTTTTTTGGAACTTTACTGGTTGGATTTGGAAGTGGTATCTATTTGATAACAAATCTTGGACCTGGAACAAGGGATGGACTTATGACAGGTATATCTAATAATTATAATAAACCAATAAGTTTAATAAGGTTTAGCATTGAGTTTTTTGTTGTTTTTCTAGGCTGGCTTCTGGGGGGTACTTTAGGAATAGGTACAATAATATTCGCAGTTTTTATTGGTCCTTTTGTTTCGTTAAGCCTAAAACTTGTAGCATTTTTTAAAAAGTAGATTTTTATGTTGTCTTAATAAAAAGTGAAATTCCTAGTATAATCAATGTTACCAGAATGCAAGTCCTAAACTGTTTTTGATTAATTTTATCCCTAATCCTTGTTCCTATTTGTTGTGAAATATAAGCTGGTATTATTAAAAACATACTCATAAATATATCTTCCTTAGTGGCAAAACCATAATAAATTAAAGAGCCATATAGTGGGAATGATCCTACAAAATACATTGTGGAAACAGTTCTAACAAATTTTTCTTTAGGAAGTTCTGATGCAACTAAATATGCAAGCATAGGTGGCCCGTAGAAAGTTGAGAGTCCACCTAAGATCCCAGACCCAAAACCAATAATACTAGTAATTACTCTCTCACGACTTTTATTTGGATTTTGAATTTTAAATCCAAAGCAATTTATTAATGCAGCAAAAATTATTGAAACCGCAATTATTTGAGTTATTGTATTTAAATTAATCTCTAGTATTAAACGAGCACCAACAATTAAACCAATAATTAAACTCAATATCATTGGTAAAAAGCGATAACTGCTAATACCTTGTTTGAATTTTATCTGCAAAAAATTTGTCAATAATATAGGTGCACATAAAATTATCATTGCTGTTGTAGCTGGAATTACAAAAGCAATAATAGGTAAAGCTACCATTGGCATTCCAAATCCAAGAGTTCCCTTAATAAGTCCACCTGCTAAAACAGCTAAAATTATAATTACAACAATTGTTGGGTCGTTATACATTGTTTATTTTAAAAAAATGTGTCATCAGTAGATACGTTTGTATCATTATATTTAACAAGTAAAGCTTAATTTTTAGATAATTTCATGAAAGATGTAATAAATTTTCTTCAATCTAGAAGGTCAGTAACAGCCAAAAATATGGATAGCAGTTTTGTCACTGAGGATGATCTCAATAATATATTAGCTTGTGGTATAAGAGTTCCTGATCATGGTGCATTAACACCATGGACTTTAACTGTTATTAAAGATGAGGCAAGATACAGAATTGGTAATAAAATATTAGCACCTGAATTTAAATTAAATAATCCAGACGCTTCCAAAGAAGAAATTGAATATGAAAGAAATAGGTTTATGAGAGCTAGCGTAGTTATAGGAGTTTTGTCGAAACCAGTTTCACATCCTAAAATACCATTATGGGAAATGGAATTGTCTGCAGGAGCCGTTTGCGCAAATCTTCTTATTTCAGCTCAATCTTTGGATTATGCTGCCCAATGGTTAACAGAATGGTATTCTTATAACAAAATCATGATAAGAGAAATTGGTGGTGATCCTAAAACTGATAAAATTGCTGGGTTTATTTATATTGGTGATAAAATAAAGCAACCTATTGAGAGAAGAAGACCTCTTAAAGAAAAGGTTATAAAATTTTTAAATACATAATTCAAATAGTCTCTGTTTTTAAGCAACTCTCAAACACATTTTTGTCAACATTTCCTCCAGAAGCTATCACAAGAACATTTTTATTTTTTATATCTATTTTTCCTGAAATAGCAGCAGCTAACGCTACAGCTCCTCCTGGTTCAAGAACAATTTTAAAATGTTTATATGCTGCATTCATAGCTTTTAATGCTTCATTGTCAGTAACTGACAATCCAGAGGTTAAGTTTAATTTATTAATACCAAAGGTTATATTACCAGGCTTTTCGGCTAATAAAGCATCACATATTGATTTATGATTCATTGAATTTGAAATTAATTCATTATTTTCAAGAGATTTTTTAGTATCATCAAAATTTTCAGGTTCAACCGAAAAAATTTTAGTTTTTTCAAATTTAGCTCTTATTGCTGTGCTAATTCCCGCAATCAATCCACCTCCACCACAACAGCATAAAACAATATCAGGTATAACATTAATTTCTTCTAATTGTTCTATACACTCTATGCCTGCTGTGCCTTGACCAATTATAACATTAACGTCATCAAAAGGTGGAATAATAGTTGCATCATTTTTTTGAGCTATAGCTTTTCCAATCTCTTCTCTGTTTTCAGTGTTTCTATCATATTTAACTATGGTTGCACCCCAAAAAGCAGTTCCATCTAATTTAGTTTGGGGAGAATCTTTAGGCATTACAATTGTTGCTTCACGACCTGTTATTTTGGCTGCAGCAGCAACTGCTTGTGCATGATTTCCACTTGACCACGCAACTACTTTACTAACACTAGCGGGAAGTTGCAAAATAGTATTCATAGCGCCCCTAAATTTAAATGCTCCAATAGTTTGAAGATTTTCAGCTTTTAAAAAAAGGTTAGTTTTTAATTTTTGGTTGACATATTGAGATTTCAACAATGGTGTTTTAACAATATGATTTCTTAATCTTCTAGCCGCTCTTGAAATTGATTCATACGATACATTGTCTTTAATCATCAATATTTTCCTAGATAAATTTTATTAGTATAACTTGTTAAATTTAAATGACATGATTATGATATACAAATTAAATTTTTTATGGCGAGGTTATTTTAATGTTATTTCATAGTTCATATACGGCACTTTTAACGCCATTTAAGGATAATCAAGTCGATATTAATGCTTACAGAAATCTGATAGATTTTCAAATTGAAAATGGAACTCATGGCTTGGTTCCTGTTGGAACAACTGGCGAGTCTCCAACTTTATCTCATGATGAACACAAAAAACTTGTAGAAGTTTGTATTGAACAATCTANTAGTAGGGTACCCGTAATTGCTGGTGCTGGATCAAATTCTACTTCTGAAGCAGTTGATTTTGTAAAACATGCATGTGCAGCAGGTGCAGATGGTCTTTTAGTCGTAACGCCTTATTATAATAAGCCAACACAGTCTGGGTTATTAGCTCATTATAATGAACTTATTAAAAATTCAAATAAACCAATTATAATTTATGACATCCCTGGACGTTCTGTAATAAAAATGTCTGATGATACTATGGCTGAACTAGCTAAAAATGATCTAATAGTTGGTGTAAAAGATGCAACTGCTGATTTAGCAAGGCCAACAAGATTATTAAATTTGATAGGTGAGGACTTCATACAACTTTCAGGTGAAGACGGAACAGCACTACCTTATTTGGCAGCTGGAGGACATGGTTGTATATCTGTTACGGCTAATATTGCTCCGAATTTACTTTCAAGAATGCATAACGCCTGGAAACAAGGTGACATTAACACTACTCAAGAAATTAATAATAAATTAATGCCCTTACATGACGCATTATTTTGTGAAACTAGTCCAGGTCCATTAAAATATGCAGCTTCATTGTTAGGTTTATGTTCTTCTCAAGCTAGATTACCCATAGTCGAAATTGAAGAAACAAGTAAGAAAAATGTACATGATGCTCTTAAAAAAGTAGGTTTACTTTAGTTTTATAGAATAAAAATGAAAAAAAACATTAGTAAAGGCATATCACATGGAAGAGTGGCTGAGAACAGAAGAGCTAAATTCGATTATGCTATAATAGATACAATAGAAGCAGGTATCATATTATTAGGTAGTGAAGTTAAAAGCCTTAGACTTGGCAGAGCAAGTATTGCTGAATCATATGCAACTGACGAATTTGGCCATATTGTTCTAATAAACTCCAATATTCCAGAGTATAACTCCGCGGCGTCTGGTCAAAACCATGAACCCAAAAGGGTTAGACGGTTGTTAATTCATAAAAAGGAAAGAAATAAGATTTTAGGTCAAATTAAAAAAGATGGGTGTACAGTTGTACCATTGAGCCTATATTTTAATAAAAGGGGATTAGCTAAAATTACTCTTGGAATTGCTGAAGGAAAAAAGAAAGTTGATAAAAGAGAAGTAATAAAAAAACGTGATTGGGATAGGGAAAAACATAGATTATTAAAAAATAACAATTAAATTACTTGTAAATTGTTTATATATCTTTCTTATGTTTTTATGGTGTCTAATAAAATAATCATTGGTATTGGTGGAAATATATATTCAGAGGATGGAAGTCATCCTTTAGAAGTGTGTAACAATGCTATTAGTTCACTTAAGGACTATTCAATTAAAGTTGAAAAACAATCCAAGTGGTATAATTCAGAGCCAATACCCAAAAGTGACCAACCAAATTTTTTTAATTGTGTAATTATCGCTAGTACCAAACTTATTGAATATGATGTTTTAAAATCTTTACATGCAGTAGAAGCAAAATTAGGTAGAAAAAGAAATCTAATTAATCAATCAAGATCTGTTGATTTAGATTTGATAGACTATTCAAGCAAAGTTCTTCAAAATAAAAAAATTACTATACCGCATCCAAGGGCTCATCTAAGAAAATTCGTAATGGGACCATTAGCTGAAATAGAACCAAATTGGATCCATCCAATTTTAAAAATCAATGTTTTAGAAATTTTAAAAAAATTAGATAAACAAAAACTAGAAGAATATTCAATTACAAAAATATTAGATTGATTTTTTATATAATTTTATATATGAACTTTATTAATTTTATTGGAGAAATATCATGGCTCGTGTAACTGTTGAAGACTGCATAAAAAAAATTCCTAATAGATTTGACTTAGTTGTAGCAGCCGCTCAACGATCTAGAGAAATCTCTAATGGTGTGGCAATCGAAATTGAAAGAGACAATGATAAAAATCCAGTAGTATCTCTTCGTGAAATTGCATCAGAAGCTGTTGATGCAGACAGTTTACAGGAACGATTTATCAGATCCATGCAAAAAAATTTAATAAAAGAAGACATTAATTTAGAAGATGATTCTTCTTTAGAAGAAGAATTTGCAGCTTATTTAAACGAAAATGAGAAAGATAATCAGCCTAATGAGAATTTAATATTTAATAAAATGAATTCAGAAGAAGATGGTTCCTTTGTTGATGTCTCTGAAGAATTTCTTAAAAATGAAGATTAATATTACTTATTTAATTTTTTAAATTATAATTTTATTTGTGGATATAATTATTTTATGAAGTATTATGTCCAAAATGAATACAACAGCTTCTCAACTTTATAAAAGAATTTCAAAATATGATAATTTAGTTTCGCAAGAAACTCTAAATAAAGCTTATCTTTTATCAAAAAAAGCCCATCTAAATCAATACAGAGGTAGCGGAGAAGAATATTTTACTCACCCTTTAGCTGTTGCAAATTTTTTGGTTGAAATGAAATTAGACTCTTCAACAATAATAACAGCGCTTCTGCATGATGTTGTTGAAGATTCTGAAATTACGATTCAAAACATAAGTGACGAATTTGGAATTGAAATTTCTAGATTAGTTGACGGTGTTACTAAATTATCAAAATTAGATTTAAAATTTGGTTTTGCACAAGCAGAAAATTTTAGGAAGCTTTTATTAGCATCCTCAGATGATATTAGAGTTCTTCTTGTTAAACTTGCAGATAGATTGCATAATATTAGAACTATTGATGGAATTAAAAATGATGAGAAAAGATCAAGAATTTGTTATGAAACGCTAGAAATTTTTGCACCCTTAGCCGAACGTCTTGGAATATATGCGATTCAAAGAGAGTTAGAAGATAGATGTTTCGCTATTTTAAAACCTGAAACAAGAGAATCTATTTTAAAACGTTTAAAATTCATTTATTCGCAAGATGAATTAAACATTCCTTTCATTACCAAAGAAATCGAAGATATATTAAAAAAGAATAATATAAATTCTAAAGTGATTGGAAGAGTTAAAAGCAGTTATTCAATATGGAAAAAGATGCAATATAAAAATTTAAGTATGGACCAATTATCTGACATTATGGCTTTTAGGGTTATTGTTGATGATGTGTCTTCTTGTTATAAAAGTCTTGGAATACTTCATCAACAATATACTGCAATTATGGGACGCTTCAAAGATTATATATCAGCCCCAAAACGTAACGGATATCAGTCACTACACTCTAGTTTGATGGGACCCAAAAAAACAAGAATTGAAGTTCAAATTCGCACCTCTTTTATGAATGAATTTGCATTAAATGGGGTAGCTGCTCATTGGATTTATAAAGAAGGAAAAAAATGGTCTGAAGGTATAAAATACAAATGGGTAAGAGAGTTAATTCAAATTCTAGAAGAGAGTAATGAGCCTGAAGAATTTTTAGAAAATACAAAATTAGAAATGTATAATGATCAAGTTTTTTGTTTCACACCTAAAGGTAACTTAATTATTTTACCAAAAGGAGCAAATGCAGTTGATTTTTCCTATGCAGTTCACTCCGAAGTTGGAAATGCGGCTGTTGGTGTTAAAATAAACAACAAAAATAGATTAATAACTACTGAAATAAAAAATGGTGATCAAGTTGAAATTTTAACCTCAAAGAATGGTTTTCCAGATCCAAAATGGATTGAAACTTGTATCACCGGAAAAGCTAAGTCAGCTATTAGGAGATTTATAAGAAACAGAGAAATTAAAGAATTTTTACAATTAGGTACTGCTTTACTCCAAAAGGAATATAGGCAACAGAATAAAAGGATGCATGAAAAAAGTTTAATAAAAGTTATTAATGAATTTGATTTATCTGATGTCGAAGAGCTATTAATAGAGATTGGTAAAGGAAACATTAATTCAAGAGAAGTTCTAAATTTCTTGTATCCCAATAAACAAAATTCAAAAAAAATATTACCATCTTTAAAAAAACCGCTCTCTAAAGAAAGTATGAAAATTAAAGGAGTGGTTTCTGGAATGGCTATTCATTATGCACATTGTTGTCATCCATTGCCAGGTGAAAGAATTGTAGGTATAGTCACAACAGGTAAAGGGATCACAGTACACGCCTTAGATTGTTTCGCTTTAGAAAAATTTAACGATATGCCTGAAATATGGCAGGAACTATCATGGGATAGAGAAGGTCAATCTTTTCATAAAGGAAGTTTAGTTGCAGTTTTAGCAAATGAGCCAGGTAGTTTGGCGGACGTTACCAAAATAATAAGCTTAAATGAAGGAAATATTTCTAATATTCAAGTTTTTTCAAGAGATTTAGATTATTATAAATTTAATATTGACTTGGAAGTTAAAAATATCACCCATTTAAATCAAATAATTGCAGCAATGAGATTATCTCAGTTTGTAGAAAGTATTGAAAGAGGTAAAGATTAAATGGAGCGATTAAATAATTAACACTACTAAATTATATAAAAACTTTGTGATTAAAATCCAAAGATTTATATCTTATTACAAATTAAAATTAGCTCGATTGCCTGCTTCTCCAAATGCTATTGCTTCTGGCTTTGCTTGTGGTTCAATGGTATCGTTTACACCTCTTTTAGGACTTCACTTTATACTTGCTATTGTTTTTGCCTACTTAATTCGAGGCAACCTTATAGCAGCCTTGTTAGGCACTATAGTAGGAAATCCAATTACGTTTCCTTTTATTTGGGGGTTAATTTATAAAGTTGGGGCTTTTTTTACTTCAACTAAACATAAAGAATTTAATCATGAAATTAATTTCGATATGATAATAACTCAAACTTATGATATTTTTTTTCCAATGTTATTAGGTGGAGCTATTTTAGCAATACCAGTTTGGTTAACAACATATTTTCTAACGTATAGTTTTGTTTCTTCTTACAAAAAATCTAAAAAGAAAAAATATAAAAGTATAAATACTAAGAGGTAATTATAGTGAATAGATATATTAGGCTAGGAGTTAATATTGATCATGTAGCTACATTAAGAAATGCAAGGGGTGGTGACTTTCCAGATGTAATAAAAGCAGCTAAGGTTGTCGAAGAATCAGGTGCAGATCTCATTACTGTTCATGTTAGAGAAGATAGAAGACACATAAATGAAAATGATTTAAAAAATATTTTAAATACCTTAAATATACCTGTAAATTTGGAAATTGCGGCTAATTTAGAAATGATAGAAATTGCAACTCAATATAATCCAAAATTTGTATGTTTTGTTCCAGAAAATAGAAAAGAAATAACTACTGAAGGTGGTTTGGATGTAGTTAAAAATTTTAAGGCATTAAGCAATGTATTGAAATCAATTTTAGAAACTGAAATTAAAGTATCAGTTTTCATTGATCCAGATAAAGAGCAAATAAAAGCAACTAATGATTTGGGAATCAAAACTATAGAATTTCATACAGGCTCCTATGCAAATGCTTTTTCCAAAAATAAAAACATAGATAAAGAATTAAAAAAAATAGAAGAAAATTCATTTTTTGCAAAACAAATTGGTTTGAACTGTCATGCAGGACATGGTTTGACATTTGAAAACGTTGCTTCAATTGCTGCTTTACCAAATATAACAGAGCTAAACATCGGGCATTTTATCATAGCTGATTCTATTTTTAATGGGCTACAAAACTCAATTTTAAAAATGCGTAATATTATAAAGCAAGCTTCATTATGATTTTTGGTATTGGAACAGATATTCTTGAAATTGAAAGGATAAATAAAATTTTAAATAAACAAAATGAAAAGTTTATTGATAGAATATATGGATCAAATGAAATTAGTTTTATTAAAAATAAAAAAAACGATTTGAAATATTTTTTAGGTAAAAGATTTGCAGCTAAAGAAGCTACCTGGAAAGCTTTTAATCCTAAACGTGGTGAGGGTTTAATATTTAAAGAGATTGAAACTCTTAATGATAGAAATGGAAAACCTTACTTATTTTTTTCAGGCAAAACTGAAAGATATATAAAAGAAAAGGAAAACGAACTTAAAGGAAAGCTTAAATTTGATATTTCCTTATCTGACGAAAGGCAATACGTTATTGCGTTTGTCGTAATTTCGCTTGCTCCATTTGGTTAGTTATAGCATAAGGGAAAATTATTAAAGTGCTATTTTCTTGGAGATAGATTAATGAGTGTCGCAAAGAAGAAAGAAAGTAATTCTATTAAAGAACTTTTGAAAACTCTTTTAATTGCAGGATCTATTGCGATTTTTTTTAGGTCTATTTTTTTTGAACCATTTAACATCCCTTCAGGTTCAATGATTCCAACTTTATTAGTAGGCGATTATCTATTTGTCTCTAAATATTCTTATGGATATTCCAAATATAGCTTTCCTTTTGGAGTGGTTCCAATTTCAGATAGGGTTTTAGACGAAGCGCCAAAAAGAGGTGATGTTATTGTTTTTAGAAAACCAGGTGATGAAAGTATTGATTATATAAAGAGATTAGTTGGACTACCAAAAGACACAGTTCAAGTTAAAAAAGGTATCTTATTTATTAATTCAAAAAAAATAAAAAGAGTGAAAACTAATATTGGAATTATGAAAAATATTTTTGGGGATGAAAAAGTTCTTACTCAATATAAAGAAACGTTTGATGACACAAATTCTCATCAAATAATTGAATTTAGCGATAATGATACTTTTGACGATACAATTGAGTTTAAAGTTCCTAATGGTCATTTCTTCTTTATGGGAGATAATAGAGATAATAGTAGAGATAGTAGAACTCCTGAGGTTGGTTTTGTTCCCAAAAAGAACTTAATTGGTAAAGCACAGATTATATTTTTCTCTCATAATGGTTCTGCGTCAATTTTTGAGTTTTGGAAGTGGCATAAGTCGATTAGATTTTCTCGAATAGGTAAGGCCATTGAATAGTGATTACCAATCAACTTGAAAAAATAATTAAATATAATTTTAATAATATTAATTTATTAGAAGAAGCACTAATTCATTCAAGTTATTTCAGTAAGATTTGTAAAAGTAATAAAAAAAATTATGAACGTTTAGAATTCCTCGGCGATAGAGTTTTAGGTCTGGTTTTAGCTGAATATGTTTTTAATGTTTTTCCAGAAGCAAATGAAGGTCTATTAAATAGTCATTATCAAAAATATGTTAGTCAGAAATATCTTTTACAATATTCAAAAAAAATACAACTTTCAAATTACATAAAAACACAAAAAGGTGATAAATTAAAGGATAATGAATCTATTTTAAGCGATGTTGTTGAGTCTATAATTGGTGCAATTTTTTTAGATTCTGGATTAACAGACTGTAAAAAATTTATAATTGATGAAATCATTGGCGAAGTCATTAATTCTTCTGAACCAATTAAACATCCTAAATCTATACTTCAAGAATATTGTCTAGATAAATATAAAAAATTACCAAAGTACGAAATTTTAAATAAATCTGGAGACGATCACAGTCCAATTTTTACAGTTTCAGTTAATATTGAAAACTTTGAAACAGTTTCTGCTAAAGGTGGAAATTTAAAAAGTGCTGAACAATCAGCAGCATTGAAACTTTTAGGTATTTTAAGAGTTAAAACTTTTTGAAAAGAAGTGGTTTATACTTAACTTGAATAAATTAGAATCTAAATCTGGCTTTGTTAACATACTTGGCATTCCAAATTCTGGAAAGTCAACTTTAATAAATAAATTAGTAGGAAAAAAAGTTTCAATAGTATCTCATAAAGTTCAGACTACTAGATTTTGTGTTAGAGGAATCTGTACGCATACATTTGATAATCTATCAAAAAGTCAAATTATATTAATTGACACTCCAGGTATTTTTCCTGCAAAAAGACGATTAGATAAAGCCATGGTGTCTGCTGCTTGGTCAGAGTTAAAACATTCTGACAAAGTAATTTTTATTCATGATGTAACAAAGTCTTTTGAAAATAATACCCTAGATGTAATTAATCAAATATTTAAGATAAAAAATGATGTAATATTAGTTTTAAATAAAATTGATTTATTGCCAAAAGACCAATTATTAAAAAAAATACAACATATTCAAAGTTTATATGATTTTGCAAAAGTTTTTTTAGTTTCTGCTTTAAATGGGAGTGGATGCAATGAATTAATTGAATATTTAGCGGATTCAATGCCAATACATCCTTTTATGTATGACAATAATACTATTTCAGATTTACCCTTATCGATTTTAGCATCAGAAATCACAAGAGAAAAACTATTTAAGAATTTAAATAAAGAGTTGCCTTATAATTTAATGGTTGAAACTGAAAAATGGGATGTCAACAAAGATAAAAGTATAAATATTCAGCAAAATATTTATGTTAATAAAAATAGTCATAAACCAATAATATTAGGAAAGGGAGGTCAAAATATAAAAAGGATTGGTATCCTAGCTCGTAAAGATTTAGAAAATCTTTTAGATAGTAAAATACACTTGTTTTTATTTGTTAAATTTAAAAAAAATTGGATGGAAGATCCATCTAAATATTCTTCAATTGGTTTAAACTATAATGCCTGAATGGAATGATCTAGGAATAGTTTTATCTGCAAAAAAATATGGCGAAAAGGGACTTGTAATTAATATTCTAACCGAAAATCATGGACGTTATTTAGGTTGGTTAAATTATTATAAAAATAAAAGTGTTTTAGCTGATGTTCAGCCGGGTAATCTAGTAAATGTTTTCTGGAAAGCGCGACTGATTGAACAAATGGGAAAATTTAAAATTGAACTTATTTCGTCAGTTTCTGGAAAAATATTTGACGAAAAGTTAAAACTGCAAGCATTGAATTCAATGTGCTCCGTATTAGAAAAAGTTTTACCTGAAAGACAAAGTTATTCTGAAATATTCAATGCGTCTAATGCTTTCATAAATCTCCTTACATTGCAGGATCAAAGAAAAAATGATCATTGGATAGAGGGCTATGTTAAATGGGAAATTGGTGTTTTATCATCTATTGGATTTTCCTTGGACTTAAATCGATGTGCTGTAACAGGTGCTCAGACTAATTTATACTTTGTAAGCCCTAAAACTGGAAAAGCAGTTTCTAAAGAAGGTGCTGGCAAGCATGCTCCTAAGTTGCTTTTATTACCTTTTTTTTTAGGAGGGGAGAAAGTAATAGGTTCAAATTTTTATAAAGAAATTTTAGCTGGTTTAAATATTACATCTTATTTCTTTAAAAATAAATTGCTGTTATCTATAAATACCAACAAAGCAATCAATTTGCCTGAACCAAGAATTCGGTTTGTTGAACTAATTGAAAAATTATAATTTATAAAAGAGAATTTATATGGAAAAACCTGATTTACTCGAAGAAAATATTAACTCAACTACTTTTTCAAAGGCAATTTCTGAACGTTATCTATCATATGCATTATCAACAATAACATCTAGATCTTTACCAGATGTTCGAGATGGTTTGAAACCAGTGCATAGGAGAGTTTTGTACGCAATGCTCCAATTAAAGTTAAATCACAATCTTAGCTTTAAAAAATCTGCAAGGGTTGTAGGTGATGTAATGGGTAAATTTCATCCTCATGGTGATGCAGCAATTTATGAGTCAATGGTAAGAATGGCTCAAGATTTTGCTTTGAGGTACCCACTGGTAGATGGTCAAGGAAATTTTGGAAATATTGATGGAGATAATGCAGCAGCTATGAGATATACAGAGGCAAGAATGACTAAAGCTGCAGAGTTGCTTCTTCTTGATATTGATAAAGATACTGTTGATTTCAGAGTAACATATGATGATGAAGGAAAAGAACCTGTTGTATTACCTTCTGCTTTTCCTAATCTCTTAGCAAATGGCTCTCAAGGTATAGCTGTTGGCATGGCTACTTCTGTTCCGCCCCACAACATAAGTGAATTAGTAGATGCACTTCTTCATTTAATCAAAGCTCCTAATGCATCTGATACTACAATTTCTAATTATATAAAAGGACCTGATTTCCCGACTGGTGGAATTTTGGTGGAGCCCAAATTGTCTATTGAAGAAGCATATAGAACGGGAAAAGGGGGCTTTAAATTAAGGGCTAGGTGGGTTGTCGAGAAATTAAAAGGTGGTCAATGGCAAATCATAGTAACTGAAATACCTTATCAAGTGCAAAAAAGTAGATTGTTAGAGAAAATTGCTGAATTAATGGAAAATAAAACACTTCCTATGTTATCTGACATCAGGGATGAAAGCACAGAGATTATTAGGTTGGTGGTTGAGCCTAAAAGTAGAAATTTATTACCTGAAATGATTATGGAGACTCTCTTTAAGAAAACTGACTTAGAAACAAGAGTGTCTTTAAATTTAAATGTTATTGATGATAAAAATATTCCTGGAGTTAAATCTCTTAAGGAAACATTAAAGTGTTGGCTAGAGCATAGACAGATAATACTTCAAAGAAAGAGTCAGCATAGATTATCCCAAATTGAGAGTAGGATTAATATTTTAAATGGTTATATAACTGTTTATTTAAATCTTGATAAAGTTATTGAAATAATTAGAGAAGAAGATAAGCCAAAAGAGGTGTTAATATCTTTTTTCAAAATTAATGAAATACAAGCAAATGCAATTTTGGATATGCGTTTACGCTCTTTAAGAAAATTAGAAGAGATTGAATTAAAAAAAGAACTTGGCAATTTGCAAAATGAATTAGAAATGCTTAAAGGCATTCTTAATAATGCAGATGAACAATGGAAAGTTGTTTATTCAGACATTAAAGATCTTAAAAAAGAATTTAAAGATATATCAAATAGAAAAACAGACATTGAAGAATTACCAGATGTTGAAGATTTTAATGAAGATCAGTTCGTTGTTAGAGAACCGCTAACAATTATTTTATCTGAGCAAGGATGGGTTAGAACTCAAAAAAATCATTTACATGGTGATGTGGAATTGAAATATCGCGAAGGAGACAAGGAAAAGTTTAGAATACATGCTTTAACTACTGATAAAATTATTTTCTTCGCAGATAATGGAAGGTTTTTTTCTGTTCCAGCGAATAAATTACCTAGTGGAAGAGGTTTTGGTGAACCTGTTTCTCTTACAATAGATGTAAAGGGAGATAACAAAATTATATCATGTTTTCCATTTTTTGAAGGAAGTGTTATTTTAGCTTCTGAATCTGGACATGGTTTTAAAATAAAAACTACTAATTTAGTTGCGCAAACCAAGTCTGGGAAACAAATTATAAATGTCAAAGGTAATAATAAAGCAAAAATTTGTAGAAAAATAACTGGAGATACAATTGCTATAGTAGGTAATAACAGAAAATTAATTACTTATTCAATTGAAGAAGTTCCTGAATTAAATAAAGGAAAAGGTGTAATACTTCAAAGATATAAAGATGGTACTTTATCAGATATTATAACATTTAAAAAAGAAGAAGGTATTAGTTGGAAAATGAATGGTGGTCGACAAAGAACCGAGAAAGAACTCTTGACTTGGGAGGGAAAAAGAGGTGGTGCAGGGAGGATGGTGCCTAATGGCTTCCCAAGGCCTCCAATATTCAATTAAGCGCTGAATTTAATTATCATTTTAAGTCTTTAATTAACATAGATATTGTAGATATTTTAGGCATTTTTTTTTAAAAAATGGTAGTAAATAATTTACGAAGGTTTTTTTTTTTTTAAATAAATTTTTTTCTATTAAATTATCAAAATATATGTCTAAATAAACAATAACTTTAAAAATATTAAAACCAAATAAACAATATGGGAGTTTTTTCATGAAACGTAGAGATTTTATTACAAAAGCAGGAGTTGCTGCTGGAGCTGGTGTGGTTGCAGCATCATCACTTTCAACGCCAGCTCTAGCTTCAAAAAAAGTTGAACTTAACATTGTTGCTACTTGGGGAAGAGATTTTCCAGGTTTAGGAACTGGTGCACAGAGACTTGCAAAAAGGGTTCAAGAAGTATCTGGTGGTGAAATAGTTACAAAGTATTTTGCCGCAGGTGAAAAGGTAGGAGCATTTGACTCATTTGACGAGGTTGCATCCGGTAACTCGCAAGCATATCATGCTGCAGATTATTATTGGAAAGGCAAACATCCAGGCTGGGCATTTTTTACATCTGTACCTTACGGATTAACTTATACTGAAAATGCTGCATGGATACATCATATGGGTGGACAACAATTGTGGGACAAGTTAGCTGGTTCTTTTGGATTAAAGTGTTTGCCTGCTGGAAACACTGGAGTGCAAATGGGTGGCTGGTTTAAAAAAGAAATCAATACTGCTGAAGATCTTAAAGGATTAAAAATGCGTATACCTGGATTAGGTGGTGATGTTATGGCAAAAGTAGGTGTTTCTCCAGTATCACTTCCTGGTGGCCAAATTTATGAAAATTTGATGTCAGGTGCTATTGATGCTTGTGAGTGGGTTGGTCCTTGGAACGATTACGCAATGAAATTTTATGAAGCAGCTGAATACTATTATTACCCAGGAATGCATGAGCCAGGAGGATTTAACTCATTTGGTTTTAATGCTAAATTTTGGAATGATTTATCAGAAACTCATAAACAAGTTATAACCGCTTGTTCTCATGAACATAATGACTATAACGCAGCTGAATATAATGCAAATAACGGAACTTACTTAACTAAAATGATAGAAGAACATGGCGTTAAAGTAAGAAAATTTAGTGATGAGTTGTATGATACTTGGGCTATAGGTGCAAAAGCAGTGTTCGAAGAAGTACAGGCTCATAGTGACTTAGCGAATGAAATTTATACTAGTTTTGCTAAAGCACGTGATGATGTTGGTAGATGGAAAAACCTGTCAGAAGGTCCATACTATGAGCAAAGGAACAGAGCTTTAGGAATAGAAAGTTAAGCTAAAGCGTTTTATCAGGCATCATTATGATGCCTGATATTATTTTAGAATTAAGATAATAATTTAAAAGTCTCAATGTTAATATGTATTTTTTAGTAAGGTCATTTGGATGGTTGATGGTTACAACAATGATAGCATTTGTTATCAACACATACCTAAGTCTTGGTTTAGGTTGGCCAGTAATTTTTTCAATTTTTCAAAACTCTAACAATTTTAATTTTGTTCAATATGCACAAATTTTTGTTGAAATATTTGTGTATTGTATTGCAATTTTAGGTGTTTTCTATTTTGCTTATAAATTTAAAAATATATCAATTAGAGAAGACTCTTTATATCTCAATAGATTAGTAAATTATTTTATAAGAAGTTGTTTTTGGGCAGTAGTTCTTGTTGGTTTGGCTGATGTTATTATTTCATTTTTAAGAGTAGAAGATTTATTAGTTAATATTGTTGGAAAAGATTTAGCTACGCAACTGGGTAGGTCAAAATTTAGAGGCCCTTATGTACATATTCCATTAGTTTTAATAGGTTTTATTATTGGATATTTTATTAAAAACATAGCGTTTACCTGGTTAGCTTTCTTAGTTGTAATAGCTGAGTTGTTAATTGTAATTACTCGTTTTGTTTTTTCTTATGAACAAGCCTTTCAAGGTGACATTGTTCGTTTTTGGTACGCTGCTTTGTTTTTGTTTGCTAGTGCTTATACGTTATTTGAAGACGGCCATGTAAGAGTAGATGTTTTATATTCTAAATTTAGCCTAAAGACAAAGGGTATAGTAAATTCATATGGCAGCATTTTATTAGGTATGACTTTATGTTGGACGATATTACTTTTAGGTATGTGGGAAAAAACAAACGTAATAGTTAACCCCATTTTAACTTTTGAATCTGCTCAGTCAGGTTTTGGTATGTATACTAAATATTGGCTTGCCAGTTTCCTTGCAGTTTTTGCAATCTCTATGATGATACAATTTACTAGTTATTTATTTGAAAGCTTTGCTGATATTAGAAACGAAAAAGGTAAGAGAGAATTACAAGAAAATCTATCTCATTAATTATAGGTTAATATGGAATATTTGTTTTTATTAATTTTAGTTGGCATAATGGCTTTTGCTCTTGGCTCAGGTTATCCTGTTGCTTTTGCTTTACCAGGCTCTGCCATTATTACAATTACCTTGGCAGGAATTTTTGGCCTGATATTTGAACAAGATACGTCCGCATTTTTTGTTCAAGGTGGACCAATTAATTGGCTTACAGCCGGTATTACTAATTTTAGAGGAATTTATTGGGAAGTTGAGAGAGATACTTTAATAGCTATTCCTTTATTCATTTTTATGGGAATAATGTTACAGAGATCGCGAATAGCTGAAGACCTTCTCATAACTATGGCGCAGTTATTTGGAGCTGTTAGAGGAGGTCTGGGTATTTCAGTCGTTTTTGTAGGTGCACTTCTTGCTGCTACTACCGGTATTGTTGGTGCGACAGTTGTTGCTATGGGTTTGATTTCTTTACCTGCAATGCTTAAAAATAAATATTCTCACGGTTTAGCAACAGGTACAATTGCAGCATCTGGTACCTTAGGGCAAATAATCCCACCTTCTATTGTATTGATAATATTGGCCGATCAACTATCTAGCGCTGTAGACATTGCGGATATGGCAAGAAAAAGAATGTATAAAGAGGTAACTGGAAATTTAACAATGCCATCTGAGTTTGGTGTAAGTTCTACAAGTGCAGGTGACATGTTCATGGGAGCATTACTACCAGGTTTAGTTTTAGTTTTACTTTATATGATGTATATATTAGTTGCTGCTTATTTGAAGCCAGATTTAGCACCAGCAGTTCCTCTTCAAGGAAAAAGAGATAAAAGTTTTGTAGTAAAAGTTTTGTTATCATTAATTCCACCTTTAACATTAATATTTATAGTTTTAGGCTCAATAATTGGAGGTATAGCAACTGTGAATCAAGCAGGTGCTATTGGAGCTGTTGGTGCTTTAATAATGGCAGGATATAGACTTACTTCAGGTAAAAAAGGTAGTTTTTATCCATCTATAATTGCTATTTCATCTATTATATTTATTGGCATTGTTACTTCTATATATACAGTCAATATAAGATCAGTTCAAACTAATGACGATGTTATTGGGGTTGTTCTAGCAATTATTGGAACAATTGGATTGTTAGTTGCTATTGGATGGAGTGCTTGGAGAGCTTTTAAAATTGAAGACACACTCAACGGTGTAATGCTTGAAACTGCAAAAACCACCTCACTAGTTTTTATTATTTTATTAGGTGC
Organism: alpha proteobacterium SCGC AAA536-K22; assembly: GCA_000421325.1. Classification (GTDB taxonomy): domain Bacteria; phylum Pseudomonadota; class Alphaproteobacteria; order Puniceispirillales; family Marisalimonadaceae; genus Marisalimonas. The sequence continues at coordinate 4,665 of ATWQ01000014.1, read as the reverse complement.
TGCAATGTTAACAGCAGCTTTTCGAGGTTTTGGTGGCGAAGAAGTTGTCAAAGATTTTTTGGTTGGAATGCCTGGTGGTTTTTGGAGCCAGTTTGTAATTGTAATGATTGTTATTTTTGTACTTGGTTTCTTTCTTGATTTTATTGAAATTGCAGTTGTTGTGGTCCCTATTGTTGCGCCCATATTACTTATGGATCCAGGTGCTAATATTACTGCTGTATGGTTAGGTGTAATGATTGGCTTGAACATACAAACTTCTTTTTTAACGCCACCCTTTGGGTTTGCCCTTTTCTACTTAAGGGGTGTTGCATCAAAAATTGTTACTACAATAAGTATGTATAAGGGAGTAATTCCATTTATCTCCCTGCAGATTTTTGCAATGATTATTGTTGGTTACGCTGAGACAATTGTAAATTATTTACCCACTAGATTATCTCTATTAGGTAATTCAGCCCCCCCCCCCAATGAACCCAAAGCTACAGTCTTGCATGCAAGACTATGTTTTTGAAAGATTAAAAATAATTTCACCAGAAATTATTTCAATTTCTACTAAAATAAAGAATGTTGACATTTCATTCATGGGTAAAAAAAATCAAAACAGATTATTAAAAAGTATTAAAAATATAAATGAATCATCTTTGTTATTGCCTAGAGTATATGAAATTAATAATGAAATTAAGCTCTTAGCCTTAGATTATAAGCCAATAAGAGACAATGTAAGATTTTTAGAGCTTAAAATTAATAAATCAAAAGAAAAAATCAAAAACCTTAAATCTTTACTTCAAACAATTGATGAAGTGAAAGAAAATAAAAAATATTTGGATGTTAGTGAAGAAATTGATAATGAGCAAAAAAATATTCAAAATCTAAATCTACAAAAACCTGATAATTGGAAAGAAACATATAAACAATTTAATAATTACCTTAAAAAAGAGACAGTCACCAAAATGAAGTATAGAAGATTAGCTGACAAAGGGTATGGTGATTTACAAAAATTTATTTTTTCAATTGAGGACAGTGATAAATTAAAGAGTTTAGAAGTTGATTTTAATAAAATTTCAAAAATTGAAGTTGATTTCAACAAAAGCGTATTAATAAAATTAGTGTCTGAATTAGAAAATCGCTTAAAAAAAATAAGTGGTACTTACACTATTACTAGCCAATTATCTAAAATGAAAAAAGAATTAAAACGCAAAAAGACTAATGTTGATAAAATTAATAAATACTACTCTAAGGCAATTAAAGTTTTTAAAACCGAAAATGAATGGAGAGAAAAAGGTAAAATTTTTCTATTACCTTCATTAATATCATTAGAACAATTAACAAGAGGAAATATAGGCTTAAGAAAGCAAGCCCAAATTCCACCTGAACAAGCTAAGGAAATTTTATATTGTCAAACTTTGCATAAAGATTTGTCTTTGTACTTTTAATTTTTAAGGTTCATTAATGCAATCCTCAAAAACGTCTTTTAAAAATATGATGGTAGCTCCTCATCATTTAGCAGCAAAAACTGGATCAGATATTTTAAAAGAGGGTGGAAATTCAATAGAAGCAATGATTGCATCAGCCGCAATGATATCTGTTGTTTATCCGCATATGAACTCAATGGGTGGAGATAATTTCTGGTTAATATCAGATAAAAATAAAAAGGTAACTGCTATTGATGCATGTGGCTTTGCTGCGAAAAATGCATCTATAGATTCATATAAAAAACAGGGTCTTAATGAAATTCCTTCACGTGGTGCTTTGTCTGCATTGACAGTTCCTGGTGCAGTGTCTGGTTGGAAGTTAGCACATGATTTCAGCGCAAAAAACTTGGGAGGAAAACTTCCTTTAAGTCGTCTTTTATATGATGCTGAACAAGTATCAAAAGATGGAATTGCTGTTACAAATACTTTAAAAAATAACTTAAAGTCTAAATTATCTCAACTCATTGATATTCCAGGGTTTAAAGAAATATATCTCAAGGATGGTAGGATACCAGAAGTTGGAGATAAATTAGTTTTTCCAGCAATGTCAAAAACATTTTCTAAGTTAATCCAAAATGGATTGGATGATTTTTATATAGGTGAGATTTCTAAAAACATTATATCTGATTTATCTGATCTTGGTTCTCCTTTAAGTAAAATTGATTTTAATAACTATAATGCCTCTTTAGTTAAGCCTTTAGAATTAAAAATCAAAAATACTAAACTTTTCAATCTACCACCTCCCACTCAAGGATTAGCTTCGATCTTAATTTTAGGTGTGCTAGATGAATTATCTGTTCTTTATAAAGATGATGTTGATTTTATACATACAATTGTTGAGGCAACAAAAGTTGTATTTAAAATAAGAGATAAGTATGTATGTGACCCTCAATATATGAGTAAAGATGTGAATCAATTTCTTAGTAAAGATTATATTAAAAACTTAGCTAATGAAATTAATTTTCAAATAGCTATGCCTTGGCCAGAAGCAAGTATTGGTGGTGATACAGTTTGGTTGGGTGCTTCAGATTCATATGGAAATACTGTAAGTTTTATTCAAAGTATTTACTGGGAATTTGGATCAGGATTAATTTTACCTAAAACTGGAATAACAATGCAAAACAGAGGAATAAGCTTTTCTTTAGATCTAGATAACTTTAATAAGCTAATCCCAGGTAGAAAACCATTTCATACAATTCAACCTGCTCTGGCGCAATTTGATGATGGCAGAGTAATGTCTTATGGAACAATGGGAGGTGAGGGGCAACCTCAAACACAAGCAACAATATTTTCAAGATACGCCGTCCAAAATTTAGATTTGCAAGAAGCTATAAACCAACCTAGATGGCTTCTAGGTAGAACTTGGGGAGAAGAGACTACATCATTGAAAATTGAAGGTAGGTTTTCTAAAGAGACTTTTCAAAAGCTAAAATCGATGGGACATATAACTGAAAAAGTTAGAGATTTTGAAGAAATTATGGGGCATGCAGGAGCAATTGTAAATAAACCTAATGGATTGATAGAGGGAGCTTATGATTTACGAAGTGATGGAGCTGCAATAGGAGGTTAGTTTATAACGTCTTGCCAATCACCTCCATCTAATATTTGACCAGGTTTGAAACGACTTTTATACGACATGCTAGATATTTCGCCAATGTAATAACCTAAATATAAATGTTTATATTTATTTTTTTTTCCGAATATTAAACATTGTGAAATCATATAATTTCCAATGCCTAATTTACTAAGTTTAGGATCAAAAAAACTATATACAGCAGATAAGTTAACATCATCAATATCTAAAAGTATTACCCCCATGAGATTTTTAGAAGAGTCTCTAAATTCCATCAACTTTGTTTTTATTGGAGATGTTTCTATCATTGATATAAATTCATTTTCATCCATATCTGACATAGACCCGCCAGAATGTCTTTCAAATTGATATTTTTGGAAAAGATCAAAATGTTCTGTGGTAGCTGTATTTTTTATAATTTTGAAGGTTATTGCTCCAAGACTTTTATTAATTCTTTTTAAACTTTTAGTTAATTCAAAATTTTTAATATCCACTCTGTATGATTTACAAGCACTACAGTTATCGCAAACTGGTCTATACATCCAGTTTTCAACTCTTCTGAAACCATTTAATGCTAGTTCATTATAAACTTTATTATTATATGTTATGTCAGTTGCTATTCTTTTTTCAACTCTACCTTTTATATAAGGACAAGCTGTTGCTTTTGTTAGCATATAAATTGGTTGTTCTAATACACTTTTAGGTTTTACATCAATCATGATCTTAATTACGACTTATAAAATTAATTTTTATCATTTTTATTAAGTAACTTTTTTGCCACGAATGGAGCAAAATAAGTAATAATACCATTACATCCTGCCCTTTTAAAAGCTATTAAGCTTTCAAAAATAATTTTATCTTCGTCAAACCATCCTTTTTCGATTGCGTTTTTTATCATAGAATATTCACCTGATACTTGATAGGCATATGTTGGCATTTTAAATTCTTGTTTTACTTTAAAAATTATATCCAAATATGGCATTCCAGGTTTTATAATAATCATATCTGCACCTTCGCTTATATCAAGGGCTATTTCCCTCAAAGCTTCATCAGAATTGGCTGGGTCCATTTGATAACTTTTTTTTGATTTTTTTGATAGAGATAAAGTAGACCCAACAGCATCCCTAAAAGGTCCATAGAAAGCTGACGCATATTTCGCTGCATATGACATAATTAAAACATTTGTAAAACCATTTTTATCAAGAGTATCTCTTATTAGACCAACTCTTCCATCCATCATATCGCTTGGCGCGATTATATCGCAGCCTGCTTCAGCTTGTACAAGAGCTTGTTTACATAGAATTGATAAAGTTTCATCATTATCAATATGATTATTAATTATAATACCATCATGACCATGATCAGTATATGGATCAAGGGCAACGTCACAAATAACACCTAATGCAGGATTTATTTTTTTAGAAACTTTAATGGCTTTACAGATTAAATTATTTTTGTTGAGGGCCTCTCTCCCACCAGGTGTTTTTAATGCATCTTCTATTTTCGGGAAGAAGGCAACCGCTGGAATACCTAAAAGTGTATTAGAACAACCAATTTATATGCTAACAAAAGCAACAGCTTGTCCTTATATAAAAGGTAGAGTTGAAAAAAGAATAGCAACTG